>CAZUSH010000006.1:0-59288 GCA_964622705.1 uncultured Geobacter sp.
GCAATGACCAGGTGCAGGCGTTGACCACCACCCAGGTGGCCGTACTGACCACGGATCAGATCCAGGCCCTGACGAGCGATCAGGTAGCGGCCTTGACCACCACCCAGCTCGGTGCCCTGAGTACCGCCCAGGTGTCGAATATTGAAACGACTGACGTTGAGAAGTTGAGCAACGATCAGGTAACAGCCTTGAGCACCACGCAGGTCAAGGCCCTCACGACGGATCAGTTGCATGCCCTGACCTCTGACCAGGCTGCGGCCCTGACCGCCACGCAAATCCAGGCGCTGTCTCAATCGCAGTTGCAGGCCCTGAATCTGGATGCGGTCATCCCGACCATGAGTACCACCCAGATTCAGGCCTTGAGCACCACCCAGATTCAATCGCTGACTACCGAGCAGCTGCAGTTGCTGACAACAACACAGGTGGCAGCCTTGACGACGGTTCAAATTCAAGCATTGCAGACCAGCCAGGTGGTGGGCTTGTCGAACAACCAGATTCAGGCCCTGACCACGACGCAAATTGCAAAGCTTGAAACTAGCGACCTTGCAACCTTGGCGAGTGAGCAGGTGCAAGCGCTGACGACCACTCAGGTTGCAGCCCTGACCACGGCCCAGGTGCAGGCTCTGACAAGCGATCAGGTCCAGGTGTTGGGCAGTGACCAACTCCGGGCGTTGAGTACGGTTCAGGTGGCGAAACTTGAAACTACCGACTTGGTTGCACTGAATAACGAGCAGCTCAACGCGTTTACCACCACGCAGATTCAGGCCTTGAGCACCGATCAAATCCAGGCCTTGACGACCGATCAGGCTGCATCGCTCAGTACTACCCAGGTGCAAGCGCTGACGACGGTACAGATTGCCAAACTGGAGACCACGGATCTTGCCAAGCTGGGTAACGACCAGATTGCCGCCCTGACCACTACCCAGCTGCAGGCCTTGACTACTGCAGAGCTGCAGGCGCTTACCACTGACCAGATCGCGGCTTTGACCAGTACACAGATTCAAGGGCTGACCAGTGTGCAACTTGGCAAGCTAACAACGGATCAGATTGCCGCAATTGAAAATGGTGACCTGGCAAAACTGACCACTACTCAACTGCAGACTCTGACCGGAAGCCAAGTGGCAGCACTTACGCAGGACCAGATCGCTGCAATAACGACGACTCAGATTCAAGGGCTTACAACGGCCCAGGTGCAGGCACTGACCACTGATCAGGTCGGCGCGCTCACAACCACACAACTTGTGGAGCTGAAAACCAATCAAATCGCGGCTCTTGAAACCACTGACCTGACAAAGCTTGCTGCCGCTCAATTGAACGCACTGACCTCAACACAGCTGCAAGCATTGACGTCCGCACAACTGCAAGCACTGACAACCGATCAGTTGGTAGGCATGGACAGTACCCAGGTTCAACAGCTGACTGCGGCACAGATAGCGAAGTTTACGACAACGCAAATAGCAAATCTGGATACAAATGACCTGACAGCGTTGAGCACGACGCAATTGCAAGCCTTGACAACGAGCCAACTTGCCGCGCTGACTCAAGAACAGGTTGCGCAATTGACCACCACCCAGATCCAGGGTTTGTCAACGATTCAGATTCAAGCGTTGACGGGTGATCAGGTTGCCGCACTGACCACCACTCAGCTGCAGACGCTGTCTGTTGGCCAGATAAGCAAGATAGAGCTGGGAGACATTGCACGTCTTGATGCAGTCCAGTTGAACGCCCTTGGCGATACGCAGCTGCAGGCCCTGACCACAGCCCAGATCCAGGCGCTGACGGTGGATCAGATCTCAGGTCTGAACACGACCCAGATCGAGACACTGACGACGACCCAGATCGCCAAGTTGGAGACGACGGATCTGACCCAGCTGAACGATGTCCAGGTTCAGGCTCTGACGACGACCCAGTTGCAGGCTCTGACGACAGCGCAGCTGCAATCGATGACCAATGATCAGATAGCCAACCTGAGCAGTACCCAGGTTTCAAACCTGAGTGCGGCCACGGTGAGCCATCTGTCCACCACCCAGATTGGCGCTATTGAAACCAGTGACCTGGTAGAGATGACGACTACCCAGATTCAGGCGCTGAGCAGCAGTCAGATTCAGGCCTTGACGCAGGATCAGATCAGCCAGCTGACCAGTACCCAGCTGCAGGGATTGAGCAGTGCCCAATTGCAGGCCCTGAGCACTGATCAGATTCAGGCCCTGACCACGACCCAGATCGGTGAACTGAAGACCGATCAGATAGCCGCACTTGAAACGACGGATATAGCGAAACTTGATGCAGTCCAGTTGAACGCCCTTGGCGACACGCAGCTGCAGGCCCTGACAACGGCCCAGATCCAGGCGCTGACGGTGGATCAGGTCTCCGGTCTGAACACGACCCAGATCGAGACACTGACGACGACCCAGATCGCCAAGTTGGAGACGACGGATCTGACCCAGCTGAACGATGTCCAGGTTCAGGCTCTGACGACGACCCAGTTGCAGGCTCTGACGACAGCGCAGTTGCAATCGATGACCAATGAGCAGATAGCCAACCTGAGCAGTACCCAGGTTTCGAACCTGACGATAAGCCAGGTGGCAAAACTCACGACGGGCCAGGTAGCGGCGCTTGAGACGACCGATCTGATTGTGATGACGACGACCCAGATCCAGTCGCTGACCACGAACCAGGTCCAGGCCTTGGCCGAGCAGCAGGTCTCCAGCCTGACTACCACCCAGGTCGGTGCCTTGACCACGGCCCAGATCGGTGCCCTGACGTCGGATCAAGTGGCTGTGCTGACCACGACGCAGCTGCAGCAGTTAAGCGAAACGCAGATTTCCAAGATTGAGACCACGGATCTGATGGCCCTTAATTCAACCCAGATCACGACGCTTGCCGATACCCAATTGCAGGCTCTGACGACGGTACAGATCCAGGCCTTGACCACGGATCAGGTGCAGTGGCTGACCAGCACCCAGGTTCAGGAACTGACGGCAACCCAGGTTACCCGGCTGACGGTAACCCAGTTGGCAAATATTGAAACCACAGACCTTGTGGCTATGACCACGACGCAGATCCAGGCGCTGACAACCGCTCAGATTCAGGCCTTGGTAACTGAGCAGACAGACGTATTGACCACGACCCAGGTGGCTGCTCTGACGACAGCACAGGTGGCAGCGCTGACAACCGACCAAGTGTCGGGGCTCAGCACCACCCAGATTGGGTCCTTGACTGAAACCCAGGTTGCCAAGTTGGAAACCACCGACTTGGTACAGCTTGATGTCACCCAGATAAATGCTATCACCGGCAGCAAGCTGCAGGCCTTGACCACAGCCCAGATTACCGCCTTGACAACGGAGCAGGTGGCCGGTCTGACCACAACCCAGGTACAGGATCTGACAACGCTCCAGATTTCGAAACTTGAGACCACCGATCTGCAGAAACTGGCGGATACTCAGATTCAAGCACTTGTCAGCACCCAGGTGCAGGCCCTGACCACCGATCAGGTGCAGGCCCTGACCACGACTCAGGTGGCGGATCTGACCAGCACCCAGATTGCCGAGTTGACAACCGCTCAGGTCGGGAAATTGACCACTACGCAGGTTGCCGCCATAGAAACTACTGATCTGCAAGAATTGACATCCGGACAGATCAGGGGATTGACCACGGATCAGATTCAGGCCCTGACCAGCACGCAGGTGCAGGTCCTGACCACGACCCAGATCCAGGCCCTGACAACGGGGCAGGTGGCCGCGCTCGAAACGACCGATCTGCAGAAATTTGCAGATACCCAGATCCAGGAGTTCTCAACGGCTCAGGTCCGTGCCTTGACCACCGCTCAAGTCCAGGCTCTGACCACCACTCAGGTCCAGGATCTGACTGAGACCCAGATTCAGGCCCTGACCACGGCCCAGGTGGTGCAGCTGACGACAACGCAGGTAGTAGCCCTTGAAACCACTGATCTGGAGGCCTTCACAACGGCCCAGGTTGCTGCCTTGACCACGACACAGGTGCAGGCGCTCACCACAACCCAGATAGACGTCTTGAGTACAACACAAGTGTCCAAGCTGACGACCACTCAGGTGGCGGCGCTTGAAACCACGGATCTGGCCGCGTTTGCAGATACCCAGATCCAGGCCTTGACCACGGCACAGATCCAGGCTCTGACCACGACACAAATAGCGACCCTGGATACGACGCAGATTCAAGCGCTGACAACGCTCCAGGTTTCCAAGCTGGAAACCACCGATCTGCAGAAACTGGCGGATACTCAGATTCAAGCCTTGACGAGCACGCAGCTCAATGCCTTGACGACGGCAGAGGTACAAGCCTTCACCACCACCCAGATTCAGAACCTGACCTCAACCCAGATCAGTGAGCTGACCACCGCTCAGATCAAGGTCTTGAGTAATACGCAGGTGGCGGCGATCCAAACCACCGATCTGCAGGAACTGACAACCGTCCAACTCAAGGCGCTGACCACCGCTCAGATCCAGGCCCTGACCACTGATCAGTCCGCATCGTTGACCAGCACGCAGATTCAGGCGCTGACCACGGCCCAAGTCGCAGCCATCGAGACGACCGATCTGGCCAAGCTGACCACCACCCAGATCGAGACCTTCTCAACTGCCCAGGTCAGGGCTCTGACCACGGATCAGGTTGTGGCCCTGACCACCACGCAGGTACAGGATCTGAGCACAACGCAGATTCAGGCGCTGACCACGGCCCAGCTATTCAGCATGGAAACCACGGACCTGACCCAATTTGATCACACTCAGATTCAAGCCCTGACCACGGCTCAGGTCAGAGGACTCTCAGGAGATCAGATTGCTGCCCTGACCACCACTCAGGTTCATGACCTGACCGTAACCCAGCTGGCAAAACTGGCAGATACGCAGATCGCCAGCATGCAGACCAGTGACATCCAGATACTGGACCATACGCAACTGCAGGCCTTGACCACGGCCCAGATACTGGCCCTGACCACGGATCAGGTGCATGCCCTGACCACCACTCAGATCACCGACTTTACGACGGCGCAGTTCAGCAGATTTGAAACAACGGATCTGGTCATGCTGGATCAGGCCCAGCTGCAAGCCATCACCACCACGCAGATCCATGCGTTAACCTCGATGCAGGTGCAGGCATTGACCACAACGCAGATTGTCGACCTGACCTCAACCCAGATTGTTGAGTTGACCACGGCTCAGGTAGCAGCACTTACCACGACCCAGATCACCAAGATTGAAACGGCTGATCTGGATAATATGAGCACGGCGCAGATCCGTGCCCTGACCACGACCCAGGTTGTGGCCCTGACAAGCACGGAAGTCGGCGCCCTGACCACCACTCAGGTTGTGGCCCTCGAAGTTGCTGATCTCCAGGCGATCCATGATGCAGGTCATGCTAGCTACCTCACGACCACGCAGATTGCTGCCCTCAGTACCTTGCAGAGTGCCGCGCTTGCCACACCGCTGGTGCTTGACCTGGATGGCAACGGTATCCAGACCTTGAGTGTAACGGCCGGGGTGCACTATGACCTGACCGGCAGCGGTATTGCTCAGAACGTTGGCTGGGTTGGCTCGCATGATGGCTTGCTGGTGCGGGATCTCAACCATGACAGTGTCATCAACAACGGCACGGAACTGTTCGGTGTCGGTACGGTCCTGGCCAATGGAACGCATGCAAGCAACGGCTACGAGGCCCTGGCGCAACTCGATACCAACCATGATGGTATCATCAACAACAGCGATGCAGCCTTCAATGAACTTGGTGTCTGGGTTGACGGCAACAGCGACGGCATCACCCAGGCCGGCGAGCTGCATAGCCTCAGCCAGTTGGGTATTACCGGTCTGAACGTGAATGCCCACCTGACCTTTGACAGCAACAACGGCAACATGGTGTTCCTGGAGTCCAGCTACACGAGCGCCGACGGCACCACCCATGAAATGGCCGACGTCGCCTTCCAGGTAACGGATGACAATGCCTCGGCAATAATGGCGGCTGTCTCAACCACCGATATCGCAGCCCTTACAACTGACCAAGTGGTCCTGTTGACCACGGCTGAGATGGCGGCCATGAGCACGGCACAAATAGCGGCTCTGTCCTCTGCCGATATAGCGGTGCTGACCACCGCCCAGGTCGCCGCGCTTTCGACGCTTGAGATCTCAGCCATGAGCACTACCCAGATCTCGGCACTGTCAGTCACCGATATCGCAATCTTGACAACGGATCAGATCCATGCCTTCTCAACGGCTGACATAGCCGCCATGACGACGGATCAGATCGCTGCACTGTCGTCCCATGACCTAGCAGCCCTGTCCAAGGATCAGGTCCACGCCTTGACGCATGACGATATCGCGGCCCTGCATAACCTGGGTAAAGATACGGCCCTTTCCCAGATGCAGCTCAATACCATCAGTGACTCCCATGCCCGTGTGCTGCAGAGCCAGTCACTGGATGCGGTCCTGACGGACCACAGTTACCTTGCCCACCACGACATCGTCACGGCGGCGGTAACGGCTGATCCGACACTGACTGCGCTGCATGATCACCATGTTGCGGTCCAGGCCATGGATCCGGGCACTGCGGCACACCATCACGATCCGGCTGCAACCGCAACGACAACTGACACAACAACACAGGTGGAGATACCAGGCCTCATTCATCACAACCACAAAGACATCCTGCTGCTTGGTTAGTAACAGCAGCATACGCAGCACCGTGTAACAAGAGCATGCCGGGTCCCCACAGGGGCTCGGCATTCTCTTTATTTTGGCCACAAATAGTAGTACTCTGTCGGCGAATCCGAGCTGGAAAAGGAGCACACTGGGTGAAGACGGATAAACTGGTGTCACAGGCGATCAAGCTGCACGAGGCAGGCAAAAACGACGAGGCCGCGGCCCTGTTTAGCCGGATATTGCGTGCCAGCCCGGCAAACTTCGTTGCGTTGTACACCATGGGAGTGATCCGCTATCAACGGGAGGACTACGAAGGAGCGCTCTCGTTTTTTACGCGGGCACGCAAGCTGAACGCTGCCTTTGTGCCGCTGCATTTTAACCTTGGCCTGACACACCTGAAGCTTTCCCGGATGCCAGAGGCGATTGCCTGTCTGCAGCATGCGGTGCAGCTTGACGGCTCTTATGAACCAGCACGCAAGCAGCTGGAACTGTTGCAGAATGGCATGCAGCAGAACAGCAGCCAGGAACTTTCAGGTTATTATGGTGAACATGCTGCTGCGATCAACCGGGCGATCGAACTGCAGTCGCAGCAACGGGCCGATGAAGCCGAGGCGCTTTTTCGGCAGATATTGTTCGAAGAGCCCGGTAACATCTTGGCGCTCTACTCCATGGGGGCTATTGAGCAACAGCGGGGCAGGCCGGATCTGGCACTTGACTATTTTGAACAAGGTGCAGCAGCCCGGCCCGACTATGCCCCGATCTGGTATAGCCGCGGAGTCGTGCTGCAGTCGCTCAAACGCCATGAGGAGGCACTGGCGAGTTTCGACCGTGCACTGGCACTGAATCCCCGCTACAGTGAAGCCTTGGTCAATAAAGGTGCCGTGCTGGCAGAGATGAAACGCCACCGTGATGCCCTGCTGAACTATGAAGAGCTGCTCAAGATCGACCCGAACAATGTCAGGGCCTTGAATAACCGGGGCATTCTGCTGTCTGATTTCAAGATGTTTGATCTGGCTATCCAGACCTATGAACATCTCCTGCGGGTTGATCCCGAGTATGAATATGCCTTGGGATTGCTGACCTTTGCGAAACTGCATTCCTGTGAGTGGAGCCGACTGGAGGAGTACAGCAACAAGGTGATCGAGGGGGTGCGCAACGGCAAACGGGTCTGTAAGTCTCAGGCCTTTCTCGCCATGTCGGCAGAGCCCGAGGAACACCTGCAATGTGCCAGAATTTTTGCACAACAGTATTTCCCTGCCCAGCCGCCTGTTTGGCAAGGAGAACGCTACCAGCATGACCGGATCAGGATCGCCTATGTCTCACCCGATTTCAGGGAACATCCGGTAGGACACCTGACTGCCGGCATCTTTGAACAACACGATAAGCAACGCTTTGAACTGATCGCCATCTCACTGGGACTGGACGATGACAGTGCGCTGCGGCAGCGTATGGTCAAGGCCTTTGACCGCTTCATCGATGTGCGCCAGATGCGTTCGCTGGAGATCGCCCAGATGATGCGCGAGATGGAGATCGACATTGCCGTCGATCTTGCCGGCTACACCGCGGACTCCCGTACCGACCTCTTTTCCTACCGCCCGGCACCGGTGCAGGTGAACTTCCTGGGGTACTCAAGTACCCTTGGCACCGATTATTTTGATTACATCATTGCCGACCAACAGATCATCCCGGAAGAATACAAGCACTGCTACAGTGAAGAAGTCGTGTACATGCCGGACACCTATCTGCCCACGGACGGCTCGTTGCAGATAGCGGAGCGGACTCCGAGCCGACAGGAACATGGTCTGCCGGCTGACGGTTTTGTGTTTTGCTCGTTCAACCATGATTACAAGATCAACCCACCGGTATTCGATATCTGGATGCGCCTGCTCAAGCAGGTGCCCAACAGCGTGCTCTGGCTGATGAAGTTGAACGAGTCGGCGGAAAGAAACCTGCGCAAGGAGGCGGAACGGCGTGGTGTCAGCGCCGAACGGATTATCTTTGCCACCAGGGTGCCCAAGGTAGAGGATCACCTGGCACGCTATCGGATTGCCGACCTGTTCCTGGACACGAGCCCCTATAACGCCCATACAACCACCAGTGACGTCCTGCGGGCCGGGCTGCCGGTCCTGACCTGCCGTGGTAAGGCCTTTGCAGGCCGGGTCGCCGCTGGTCTGCTGACTGTTGTTGGTCTGCCTGAACTGATCACCGACAACCTGATAGCCTATGAACGCCTGGCACTTGAACTGGCCCGTAACCCGGAAAAGCTGCAGGGGCTTCGGGCAAAACTGCAGGAAAACCTAAAGACGACACCTCTGTATGATACGGTACGCTATTGCCGCAACCTTGAGGATCTCTACCTGGCCATGTGGAGGCGCTGCCAGCAACAATCGCCGGAGGTTAACGGTTGAACAGCCTGCCCAAAAAACTGCTGGTTGAAGGCTGGCTCTCCATCTGCCACTCCTATGCGGTGGTCAATCAATGGCAACTCCTGGCATTGCGGAACAAGCCGGAGGTGCAGACTTTTTTTAATCCGGTAGCGGTCTATGATCCGAACTGGCGTGCGCTTGGCGGTCTCTTCAATCCGGACCAGGAAGCCTATTTTGCCGGCCTGTTGCGGGGCGAACCCACCGATTGCGATCTGGTCTACCGCATAAGTTTTCCCTACCACTTCAAGGCGATCCAGAACAGGACCGCCGTGTTCATCACCTCGGAGTATAAGATCCTGATACCGAGTCAGTTTCGTGATTTTGCCGATTTTACCGCTAATGTCGGCAATCCGCAGGTCAAGATCGTCACGCCGTCCACCTGGTCTGCCGATGGTTTTTACCGCTACGGCTGCCCCCGGGAACAGGTGCTCGTTGTACCCCATGGCGTTGATACGACGCTTTTCAGCAAGGCCGGTCAGGCACAGCGTCAAGAGATCCGCGAACGATTGGGATTAAACGGGTTCGTGTTCCTGCATAACGGCGCCATGACCAGAAACAAGGGGATCAGCTACCTGTTGAAAGGGTTTGCCGCGGTTGCGGAAAAGCGGCCGGAGGCGGTGCTGCTGCTGAAAGGGTCCGACAGCCTCTATCCCTCCCAGAATCTGCTCAAGGAACAGCTGGCGGAACTGACGGTGGCGGAGCAGGAACTGGTCTACAGCCGTTGCCGCTATATCGGCAATGCGGTGTCAATGCCCGATATGGCCGATATCTACCGCGCAGCCGATGCCTACGTCTCACCCTATATGGCGGAAGGCTTCAATATGCCGGTATTGGAGGCGATGGCCAGCGGCCTGCCGGTGATCTGCACCAAAGGCGGCTCGACCGATGACTTTGTCAGGGATGACAGTGGACTGCGGATTGAGAGCAGTACACAGGCAATACGTCAGGATGACTCGGTCGGTGAGATGCTGGTGCCGAATCAGGAGCACCTGTGCGAACTGATGTGCAAGGTTATGGATGATGCCGAGTGGCGTACGGCATCCACGGCCGCCGCCTTGGAACAGGTACAGCAACATTTTACCTGGGACCGCGTCGCCGATCTCCTCATCAACAAGCTCTGGAGCGAGTAGGCATGCCGCGCATCTCGGAGATCGCTATCTGCATCTGCTCCCTTTCAGACCGGCCTGAACTGAGCAGCAAGACCTATCCCGCCTTGACAGCCTATGCGCAGAAGTGGGGATATGACCTGCATCTGGCGTCGCATACCCTTGACGCAACCCGGCACATTGCCTGGAGCAAGATCCTGCTGCTCCAGCGGTTGTTGCCGCTGTACGATATCTGCGTCTGGTTTGATGACGATATCCTGATCACCAACAGTGCGACACCGCTCGAAGGTTTTATAACCGAAAATTTCCGGCACGGCAAAACCGCCTTCATGGTATCGGCCGATGTCCTGCCTCAGACCCCCATGAACACCGGGGTGGTCTTTGTCAGGAATCTGGAACAGGCGCATCAGCGGCTTCAGCTCATCTGGAATATGTGCGACACGATCGGCAAACGCCAGGAAGCCTGCTGGGAGCAGGATGCCTTTAACGCCCTCTGGTTGTACATAGATAACAGCTGGGTTGATGTAATCCCCTATCGTCAGACGCAGTCATTTGTGCGGGACAGAAACCTTGCCTGCGAGCTGTTGTGGAGGCCCGGAGATTTTGCCGCCCATGTGACCGGTATGAGTCATGAGCGGCGGCTTGCCATTATTGAACAGCTGCAAGCAGATCCCGAGCGCTTTGATGCTGCCGCCTATTTGCAATCAGCTTCCGTATGAGGGAATAGTCATGGACCAGATAGCCGTTGAATTGGTGGAGCGTGCGCGTGGGAAGGAGATGGGGGCGCTGGAGTTGATGACAGCAGTGCCCCAGGCAGAACAGCTCGGTGCCGATGTCGTGCTCGCGCTCTACAACGTCTGGCTGGAGCACCATCAGGAAGATCCGCTGATACCGGTGATTCTGTTTAATCAGGGGATTGCGCTCGCACAGGCCAACCAGCATCTGGAGGCCTGCAAGGCATATATTGATGCCATCAATCGCAACAAGCAACTCTTTGCCGCCTATGTCAACCTTGCTTCAGCCTATGAAAAGCTCAATCGTAACGATCTTGCCGTGCAGATCCATGAAGAGCTGCAACGGCAGTTGGCCTTGGTTTCACTGGAAACAATCAAGCTGAAGGCTATGTCGCTGGTACAACTGGGCCGTATTCAGATTGCCCAGGGGGCTGCCGATGCAGCGGAGAAAAAC
Organism: uncultured Geobacter sp.; assembly: GCA_964622705.1. GTDB lineage: Bacteria > Desulfobacterota > Desulfuromonadia > Geobacterales > Pseudopelobacteraceae > Trichlorobacter. The sequence goes on from CAZUSH010000006.1 coordinate 11,389, forward strand.
CTGCTGGAAAGCCTGGCCATCCAGCGGCAACAGCCTGATATCCTGATGCATGTCTTTGATCAACGCCTCAAGCAGTGCAAATGGCCGGTGCTTGAGATGCAAACGGATATTCCCAGGAGTGAGTTCCTCCGAAACATGGCGCCACTTACCGCGGCCGCTTATAGCAATGACCCGTTGCTGCAGTTGGCGGTCTCCTCTGCATATAGCGCCAAAAACATAAAGAAAACAGCGCGCCAGATCCGGGCTCAGCATGAGAGGCCGGCAGCGGGGCACAGCAAAAAACGGCTGCGCATCGGCTATCTTTCATCAGACCTGTACAGTCACGCGATCGGCTCGTTAATGTCCGATATCTTTGGCCTGCACGACCGTGATAAAGTCGCGATAACGGCTTATTATTACGGGCCTGACCGTAACGACCACTTTCAAAAAAGGATCAGGGACGGTGTTGACCATTGGGTTGATATCAATGCCATGGACGACTGCCAGGCGGCCCAACGGATTGCCGACGACGAGATCGATATCCTGGTGGATGTCAACGGCCATTCCATGAACGCCCGGACCTCCATCCTGGCGCTGGAACCGGCTCCAATCATGGTCAACTGGCTGGGCTTCCCCGGCACCATGGGTTCGCCATACCATCATTACATTATTGCGGACAATTTCATCGTGCCGCCCGGGTATGAACGGTTCTATTCCGAAAAGGTGATGCGGCTGCCCTGTTATCAGCCCAATGACCGCCAGCGGATTGTCGCCAGCCAATCCCTGTCCCGCCAGGACTGCGGTCTGCCGGATGAGGCCGTGGTCTTTTGCTGTTTTAACGGAAGCCAGAAAATCACGGAGACCATCTTCAAACTCTGGATGGAGATCTTGCGGGGCGTCCGCGGGAGCGTGCTCTGGTTGCTATCCGATCAGGAGCCGGTCAATGAGCGCCTGCGGACAGTTGCATCAGATCAGGGGGTTGATCCGGCCCGGCTTGTCTTTGCCGAACGCAAACCCAACCATGAGCATCTGCAGCGCTACCAGCTGGCAGACCTGTTTCTCGATACCTTCCCCTATGGGGCACATACCACCGCCTCTGACGCCCTCTGGATGGGGGTGCCGGTCGTCACCTTGGCGGGGCACGGTTTTGCCGCCCGGGTCTGCGGCAGCCTGGTCTCCGCCGCGGGGATACCGGAACTGGTCGCCACAACTGCGGAGGAGTATGTGCTGACGGCCCTTGAAGCCGGTACGGACAAGGCCCGCATTGCCGGGCTCAAGGCTAAACTGGCCGAGCAGAAAAGCAGTTGCGTCCTGTTCGACATGCCGTTGCTGGTGAGAAGTCTGGATGCGCTGTATCAGCAGATGTGGGACGAGTATCTGGCCGGCCAGCGTCATCAGCCGGATCTGTCGAACCTGGACGAGTACCTTGAGGTGGCTATGGATCTCGACCACGAGCTGAATCTGCTGACGCCGCTTGGAGACCGGCTGGCGGCGTATCGTGCCTGTTTTGAGCAAAGGGCAAGAAAGCGGGACACCAGGCTGGCGTAGGGCCGCTCGCCAGGCGAGCGATCCTTTGCAGCCTTGCCTGGCAGCCATTCTTAATCGTGGGGAAAATGGAGATGCTACAATCATTTGCCGAGCTGTTGCTGCCTGAAAAGCTGCTGTGCATTGCCGACATAGGTGCCAGCTATCTTGAGCCGCCGCCGTACGATACCTTGGTTAAGAACAACCTGGCCCGCATTATCGGGTTCGAGCCGAACGAGGCCGAGTGCGAAAAACTGCGGCAGATCTACACCCCGCCGCACCAGTTCTATCCCGCATTTGTAGGGCGGGGCGGGGCTGCCACCTTTTTCGAGACCACCAGTTTTCATACCGGCTCGTTATTCCGTCCCAACCGGAAGGTCGGCGAGACCTTTACGGGGCTGATGGAGACCATGGTCCCGGTGGCCGAACACCAGGTCAATACGGTTGCCCTTGATCAGCTTTTGGGTGACGAGATCGTTGATTATATCAAGATTGACGTGCAGGGTGGTGAGCTGGACGTTTTTGAGGGGGCTCAAAAGATCCTGCAGCATACGCTGGTGGTGCATACCGAGGTTGAGTTTGTTGCGATGTACGAAGGACAGCCGCTTTTTTCCGATGTGGATCAGTTCATGCGCAAGCAGGGCTTAAGCCTTGTCAAGTTCATCAACATGCGCTCAGGGCCGATTCGCCCCTTGGCGTTTGGCGGCAACGTCAACAACGGCGGCAGTCAGCTGCTCTGGTCCGATGCGCTGTACATGCGCGGGCTTGTCGATCTGGAGCAGCTCTCAACCGAGCAGTTGGTGCGCTTGGCGCTGATTTGTCATGACGTGTATCACCTCTACGACCTGAGCTACCACCTGCTCAGGGAATACGACCGCCGCTCAAATACCGACCTGTTACCGCGCTATTTGTAGGCTGACCATGGGGGGGCGGTTGGAGAAGCAGCAAGGACAGCAGTTCACTACCGTTACAGCAAAGGACCGAGGCATGGACGACACCCAGCAGTACAGCGAGCTGCTCATCGGCTGCGGCAGCAGGCGGATTAAGCTGCTGTTTTTTCCAAACAGACAGCAATGGCATCATCTTACTACCCTTGACATAAATGGCGATCACAAGCCTGATGTGGTCTGGGATCTCAACAACCTGCCGTTGCCGTTTACAGATAATTCATTCGACGAAATTCACGCCTATGAGGTCTTGGAACATACGGGCCGCCAGGGAGATTACACCTTCTTCTTTGCACAGTTCTCCGACTTCTGGCGCATCCTGAAGCCAAACGGCCTGTTGATCGCCACCTGCCCGATGTATAACAGCCGGTGGGCCTTGGGGGATCCCTCCCATACCAGGGTGATCCAAAAGGAAAGCTTCGTTTTTCTGGATCAGACCCAGTACACGGCGCAGATTGGCAAAACCGCGATGTCTGACTTCCGCTACATCTACAAGGCCGATTTTACGGTGGCCTATCTGAACGAGGATAACGACTCATTACAGTTCGCCCTGCAGGCCGTAAAGCCGTCGCGTATTCAGGAAGAGTATAAGTAGCCGCCCGTTGTACGACACGCAGAGCTAACCATGGAGCCAATCGACTAGCTATGACAAACGACAAGATGACAGAGAGCAATCCAGCACATGAAGACCTTGTTGTAGATTTCTGCAGTTTGCTGGAGGAAATGCTGCAGCAGGGGCGCTACCGCGAGGTTGTCTCACTCTGTCGGTATCTGCTTTTGGGCAAGCCTGATGATGTCCTTGCGCTCTTTTTTGCCGTCAAGGGGCTGCGTTGTCTGGGGGAAGCCGAAGCGGCCCTCGGTTTGCTGGTGCGTTTGCTCGGGGCCGGACCGTTGCCGGGTAAGCAGCAGGGGGAGCTGCTAGAAACAACTCGCCAGTTGCTCGTTGATGCGGTCACGCTCCATAACCGGCTCGTCAGTGAAACAAGATTGCCTGAGGCGCTTGCGCTTACTGAACTGATGTTGAAGGTTGTACCGCAGAACCGGCCGTTCATTGAAACAGCGCTGTCCATCAGCAGCGTGCTGGGGGCACCGGACAAGATCCAGCAATACAGCCGGTTTTTGCAGGAGCTGCTTCAGGCTGAGCACGGCCAGTTACAGGATCGGGCTACCAAAGCCCACGAGGAAGCCCGGTATGAGGATGAGCTGTCCGCCAGGGTGGAGCTTTTTGAGCACCCCTATGACCAGCTGCTGCACCAAGCCTGGCGCTTGCAGAATATTCATGCTGCCCTAGGGTGCATTTTTGCCGGCGAGATCACTGCCGGGCGCCTGCAGCTTGCCGCGCGCCTGCTTGCCGCCGTGCCCAGCCCTGATGCTATGGCAGCCCCGGCCAAACACGATGCCTTGGCACGCTTTGATAAGTTTTATCGCCTCTCGCTGGGCGAGGTAAATCTTGAAGCCATTTTTGGCCCGCCCCAGGCGGTGCCGGAGCTGCCGGAGATGCGTTTTGCCGATGCCTGGGGTAATCCGCTGACAACAGGGCAGATCCAGGAGATGATCAGATCCCGTGGGGTGCAGGTGGGGTTTTTTACCGCCGGTTCCAAGCTCTATTTCGAACGATGCGCCCTGCATTATGCCAAATCAATGCTGCAGAATTGCGACTGCAGTGCCCTGGTGTTCATCTGTGCCACCGGCGCCTGGGATACGGCTGAACAGGCTGCGCGCATGCTGGGCGTCAGGGATGAGCGGCTGATCTTCTGCACTGACGGTTTCCGTGATCTTCCCGATACCTACCGCATCTATACCCATGCCGACATCAAGGAGGATGACGCCTATCCGGTGACGCTCCCGATCAGCTACTACGCCTCGGTCGGGTTGCTGCATCTGCGGATCTTCACCGACCTGTTCGGCATCCCGATGTTTTTGTCAGGCATGGACACCATCCTGCAGAAGGGTGTTGCGGAGTTGCTGGACAGGACGAAAGGGTGCGACTTGGTGGTCAACAAGTCGTTCGGCACTCACCTTTCAAGCACCTACATCAACAGCCTGCAGCTGGTTTACCCAACCGCCAACAGCCGCTTGTTTGCCGCTTTTATCCAGCAAAATCTCGGTCAGGCGATACTGAAGCATGAACAGCCCTTTGCCATGGACCAGTTCTACCTCTACATGGGCATCCTGCACCTAGCCGCCAACGGCAGTGAGGTGCGCATCGAGCGCTTTGACGAGTTCGATGTCAACAACTGCATGTTTGGCACCGATACGGTTGGTATCCACCGTGAACACCTGAAAAAATTCCGCTTTGTGAATATCTTTAATATGGGGAAAGGGGACCAGGCCCTGCACGGCAGCGAGGTGCTGGACGACGCGGAGGCAGACAGGGGCTAGCGCATCAGCAGGTGCTCAAGTTCGAGCGCTACTCCTTCCAGGGCGCTGTAGGCAGGCTGGTAGCCGATCCGTTGCGCTGCATGATTGAGTGAATAGTAGTGCGATTTTGAACCGGTAACGCTTGGGGGGACAAACGCCTCCTGCACCTCATACTGCAAGCCAAAATGCTCGGCACAAAACGTAAGTAGCTCAAACTTGCTGACCGGTTTACGGCTGTAGAGGTCATAAACCTGGTTGTGATGCTGCTGTGTCAGGCAGCAGCTGATCAGGTGGTGCAGGTCGTGTGGGTGCCCGAAATCACGTACAATGTCGGTCGCATTGGTGATAAAGGGCGTACCGGAACGCAGGCAGGCGGTGATCTCGCAGAGCAGAAAGCTGTCGTTCGGGTCGATAAAACGACTGAAGTAACCAAACACGCGCAGGTCGATGATCGCCAGGTGGGGCAGCGCACGATGTCTGGCTTCGGCGTGCAGCTTGGCAATGCCGTAAAATGACTCGGTTGTCAGCTGATTTGCGGGAAAACGGGCCTCGCTCAATTCGGTGGCCGGTTGCGAGAAATCGGGGCCGAGTGCTGCGCCGCTGCTCAGGTTTATGTAGCGCGCCCGGGGGTGCTGCTGCAGATAGGCAATGATGCGATCGTCGAAACAGCTCGTGATGGTGAAGATGTCGCCGATATGGTGCTGCAGCCGTTGCGGGGAACCGAAGCCGATACAGTTGATCACGACCTCACAGTCATGTCTGCCAAAAGCCTCCAACTCAAACAGTTTGGCATCACAGGCGGGGATGGTCTGCAGAAATGCAGCGACCCGCTCGGGGCTGCGCGCGTAGAGATACAGCTGATGCCCGCCTTCCCGCGCCCAGCAGTCCAGCAGCCCCTTGGCGATATGGCTTGTTGCCCCCAGTAGTGCGATAGGCATGGTGTGCTTACTCCTGCAGGGGTGTAACGATCATTTCCTGCCTGAAGGTTTGCCGGTCGAGGAAGGGGTACATATCCTCAATCGGGCGCGAAACCATGGTGCCGTCCTCCTTGCGGTAGGACGCCACGGTCGGCACGATCTCCTGATCCCTGATGCACATCACCTCGCACACAACCGGCCCCGGGTGCGCCAGCACCGCTGCCAGGATGCTCTCAAGTTCACTGCTGCTTGTTATCCTGAAGAACGGCAGGCCATAGGCCCCGGCAATCTTTTCGGTATCCGGAAACGACACCCCCGAGCCGCTGTCGGTGCCGATGAAGCGGCGCTCGAAGAACTTCGACTGGGTGGCCCTGATGGAGAGGTAGCCGTCGTTGTTCCAGACAAACAGCTTCACCGGCAGCTGATTGTGCACAACGGTCTGCAACTCCTGGATATTCATCTGAAAGGAACCGTCGCCAGTGATGGCCAGCACCTCCCCCTTGTTGCGGGCCACACTGACCCCCACGGCCGCCGGCAGGGTGTAGCCCATGTCCGCCTGGCCACCTGAGGTGACCCAGCGTTGTCCCTCGGCGAACTGACCCGCCTGCGCCACCACGTAAAAGGCCGATCCGGCATCCGAGACGACCACCGCGTCCCCTGCCATCATGCGGGTCAGCCGATCGGTGAAGTAATACAGGTTTACCCGGTCGCTTCCGGCGTATTCAGGGAGACAGACCGGCCACTGGTTTTTCCAGCGCAGGCAGGTCTCGCACCAGCGGGCGGTGTCGGGCGGGGAAGCCGGCTTCAGGCGTGCCAGCAGGACAGCGACATCGGCGTTGATGAAGTGATCGATCCGCACGGTATTTTTCCGGTGCTCAACCGGATCGATATCCACCACGACAATGGTGGCCTCCCGGGCGAAGGTGGCATACTCGTGGCCGGTGGAGCTGACGCTTAAACGGCTGCCCAGCGCCAGGACCAGGTCGGCGTTCTGCACGGCAAAGTTACCGGCCCGGTCCCCTTTGTTGCCGATCCTGCCGATAAAGAGCGGATGGTCGCTGGGGAGCAGGTCGATCCCCAGGCGGGAGGCGACCACCGGTATGCGGTACTGTTCAATCAGCTGCCTGAAGGCCGGCACTGCACCGGCAAGCCGGATCCCCTGGCCGGCAATGATGACCGGCCGTTTGGCAGCGGCAAGCAACTCTGCCAGGCTCTGCAACTCGGCAACGCTCGGCTCGCTGCGGTAGTCTGCCGGCTCCTGCTCGCCCGAGAAGCGCGGCAGCGTGGTCTCGTCGATCAGCGCCCCCTGCACATCCATCGGGATGTCGAGCCAGACCGGTCCGGGACGGCCGCTGCGGGCCAGGTGTACCGCCTTGTCGAGATGCCAGGCAATCTGTTCGGGCTCGCTGACCATGACGGCATACTTGGTGAGCGACTCCACCACGGCGATGATGTCGGCCTCCTGGACCCCAACCTGACGCAGCTTGAGTCCGATGGTGCGCACGGTTTCCTTGCGCTTGCACTGGCCCGAGATGAACAGGCAGGGGACACTATCCTGCCAGGCGTCCAGCAGGCCGGTGATGGCGTTGGTGCCGCCGCAGCCGGTGGTGACGTAGGCAACCCCGAACCCTTGCTGGTACTTGGCATAGCCGACGGCAGCCATGGCAGCGGCCTGCTCATGGTGCGTGCAGGTGACCGCTAGCTCGGGATGCTGCACCAGGCCGTCGGACAGAAACATCATCCCCCCGCCCGAAACCATGAAGACATCCCGTACACCGAGTTCGTGGATATAGTTGGCAATGTAATCAGCTACACGCATCATCTGTCGGTCTCTCCCCTCAACGCGCTTGCAAGGTCTGTTCGATCCGTTTCAATCCTTCTGTGATCCGTTCCCGCGATACGGCGTAGCACAGCCGCACGAAGCCCTCGCCGGCGGCGCCGAAGTTGTTGCCCGGCAATACTGCCACACCGGCCTGTTCCAGCATCAGGTCGGCAAACTGGTCGCTGGTGAGACCGGTGCCGGCAATGCTGGGGAAGACGTAGATGGCGCCGCCCGGCTTCAGGCAGCTGATGCCGGGAATTTTGTTGAGGCCGTCCACCAGCAGATCGCGCCGCAGGCGGTATTCGGTCATCATGGCATTGACCTGGGTCTGGTCGCCGATGATCGCCTCAATCCCGGCCCGCTGGATGAACGGGGCCACACAGGATGAGGTGGTCTGCAGCAATAGCCCCATCTTTTCGATGACGTCGCTGGGGCCGATGGCAACCCCCAGCCGCCAGCCGGTCATGGCAAAGGCCTTGCTGAAGCCGTTGGCAACGATGGTGCGCTCCCGGCAGCGGTCCCGTTTGGAGGGGCTGTGGAACGGGGTGGCATCGTCGAAGATCATGCGCGCATAGACTTCGTCGCTGTAGAGAAACAGTTCGTGCTCTTCGGCAATGGCGGCAATGGCGTCGATCTCTTCCGGCGTCATGACCGATCCGGTCGGATTGTGGGGGGAGTTCAGGATGATCAGCCGGGTCTTGGGGGTGATGGCCCGCCGGACATCGTCGGGGTGCATCCGGAATTCGTTTTCTTCCCGCAGCGGCACCGGCACCGCGGTGGCGCCGCAAAAACGAATGGCCGCATAGTAGGACGGGAAGCCGGGATCGGGTACGATGATCTCTTCGCCCGGTTCAACCAGGCAGCGGATGGCGTAGTAGATGATGATGTTGGCACTGGGGGTGACCAGTACCTGATCCAGGTCCGGGGTGAAGCCGCGCGTTCTGGCGGTGGTCTGGCGGACCGTTTCGCGGAAGTCGTGCAGCCCCATGGAGCTGGTGTAGTGGGTGTCGCCGTTGCGCAGGGCGCTGCAGGCCGCTTCGATGATGTTGGTGGGGGTGCCGAAGTCGGGGTCGCCGATCTCAAAGTGGACCATGTCCCGGCCGGAGCGCTCTTGCTCCTGGACCTTGGCCAGGACCTTGAACATCGGTTGTCCGATCAGGTTGTCGGTTGCTGTTGCAAGCCGTCTGCGCATGCTCTCTTCCTCGTCTGTTTCAGCAGTTGCCGCAAAGTGCGGTGAGGGTTTCGATGATGTAGGCGAGCGCCTTGTCCGTCATGCCGGGGTAGACGCCGACCCAGAAGGTGTCTCGCATGATCCGTTCGGTCTGCTCAAGGGTGCCGATGACCCGGTAGCCCTGACCGGTGGCCCGCAGTTCATCGAAGCAGGGGTGTTTGATCAGGTTGCCGGCAAACAGCATGCGGGTCTGGATGCCGCTTTTCTCCAGGTGCGCCACGACCCGGTCGCGGCTTAAACCGCGATTGTCCCGCACGGTGAGCAGAAAGCCGAACCAGGAGGGGACACTGTCCGGGGTAGCCTCGGGCAGGATAAAGAATTCTTCCAGCCCGGCCAAGCCCTGACGCAGGGTGTGCCAATTCTGCTGGCGGGCCTCGATGAAGGCGGGCAGCTTTTCCAGCTGGGCACAGCCGATGGCAGCCTGCAGGTCGGTGACCTTGAGGTTGTAGCCGAAGTGGGAGTAGACGTATTTGTGGTCGTACCCAAAGGGCAGTTCGCCGAACTGCTGGCCAAAGCGGTTTTTGCAGGTGTTGTCCCGGCCGGAGGGGCACCAGCAGTCCCGGCCCCAATCGCGGAACGATTCGATCAGGCGCCTAAGCTGGGTGTCGTTGGTGTAGACCGCCCCCCCTTCGCCCATGGTCATGTGATGGGGCGGGTAGAAGCTGGAGGTGCCGATGTGCCCCACGGTGCCGGTGTAGTGCCATTTGCCGTGGAGCTGGTAACGGCTGCCCAGGGCATCGCAGTTGTCTTCGATCAGCCAGAGCTGGTGCCGGTCGCAGAAGGCCTTGACCGCAGTCAGGTCAAAGGGGTTGCCCAGGGTATGGGCGACCATGACCGCTTTGGTGGCTGGCGAAAGGGCGGCTTCGAGCTGGGTGACGTCGATGTTGTAGGTGGGCAGGCTGACATCGACGAAGACCGGTACGGCACCGTATTGGATGATCGGCGCAACGGTGGTGGGGAAACCGGCCGCGACGGTGATGATTTCGTCGCCGCGCGCTATGCGTCGTTCGCCCAGTTTGGGGGAGGTGAGCGCCATGAAGGCCAGCAGGTTGGCGGATGAGCCGGAGTTGGTGAGTGAGCAGTGCTGGACACCCAGGAAGCTGGCGAATTCCTGTTCGAAACGTTCGGCATACCGGCCGGTGGTGAGCCAGAAGTCGAGCGAGGCGTCGATCAGGCTGGCGATCTCGCGCTCGTCGAATACCCGGCCGGCGTAGGGGATCCGGTCACCGGGGCTGAAGGCGGTTTGGGGCGCATGGGCGTGGCGATAGTAGGCGACGGCAGCGGCAATGGCCTGTTCGCGCAGTTCCCGTTCGCGCGCAGCGGTAGCGGTCATGGTGTGTCCTCGTAGGCGGTAATCTGTTGCAGGCAGAGCGCGCGCAGGTCGTTGCCTGCGGCATACTGTTCGGTCCAGTGTATGATGCTGGTCAGGGCTTGTTCCAGGGACCAGCGTGGATGCCAGTCAAGCTCTATCTTGGCTTTTGAGATGTCGAGCTTGAGGTGGTGCGCTTCGTGGGGATGGTCGCCGCTGTCGATTTCATAGCGGGCGCCGGCATGCCACTGGCTGCAGAGCTGTTCGACGATCCAGCGAACCGGCCGGGCGTCGCTGTCGTTGGGACCGAAGTTCCAGGCGCCGGCGTAGGTCGCACCTGCCTCGTACAGGCGTTGCGCCAGCAGCAGGTAGCCGGATAGCGGTTCCAGTACGTGCTGCCAGGGCCGGATGGCGTGGGGGTTGCGAATCTGTACCGGTTTGTCTGCCAGTATGGCCCGCAGGATGTCGGGTACCAGCCGGTCGGTGGCCCAGTCGCCGCCGCCGATGACGTTGCCGGCCCGGGCGGTTGCCAGTGCTACCGGCCGCTTGGCCGCGTTACTGCTGAAGTAGGATTGGCGGTAGGCGGCGGTGACCAGTTCTGCGCAGGCCTTGCTACTGGAGTAGGGGTCGAAGCCACCCAGCGGCTCATGTTCGCGGTAGCCCCAGTACCATTCTTTGTTCTCGTAGCATTTGTCGGTGGTGACGTTGACGACGGCCTTGACGGAGTCACACGCGCGGACCGCCTCCAGCAGGTTGACGGTGCCCATGACGTTGGTGGCGTAGGTTTCGACCGGCAGGCGGTAGGAGTCCCGTACCAGCGGTTGGGCGGCCAGGTGGAGGACGATCTCGGGCTGGTGCTCGGCCAGGCAGCGGCTGAGGGTGGCGGCATCGCGGATGTCGCCGGTACGGGAGTCAACCAGTTCGGCAATCCGGGCAAGCTCAAACAGGCTCGGGTTTGTGGGCGGTTCAAGGGCGTAACCCCGGATGTCGGCACCCAACTGCGAGAGCCACAGGCAGAGCCAGGCGCCTTTGAAGCCGGTGTGGCCGGTGATGAAGATGCGTTTGCCGTGCCAGAAGGTGCGTTCCATTACCAGAGCTTCCAGGGGGCCTGCCCGCTTTTCCAGAGGTCTTCAAGGTGCAGACGGTCACGCAGGGTGTCCATCGGCTGCCAGAAACCGGTGTGTTTGTAGGCCATCAGTTGCTTGGCGTGGGCCAGGCTTTCCAAGGGGGTCTTCTCAAAGACGGTGTCGTCTCCCGCAATGTAGTCGAAGACCTCCGGCTGAAGGACGAAGAAGCCGCCGTTGATCCAGGCGCCATCACCTTTGGGCTTTTCCTGGAAGCCGGAAACCTGGTTGCTGTCCGAAAGGTCAAGCGCTCCAAATCTGCCAACCGGCTGGATGGAGGTGACGGTGGCCAGTTTGCCGTGGGTACGGTGGTAGTCAACCAGGGCACGGATGTCGACGTCGGCTACGCCGTCACCGTAGGTGAGCAGGAAGGGCTCGTTGCCAATATGACGCTGAATCCGTTTGACCCGGCCACCGGTCATGGTCTCGATCCCGGTGTTTACCAGGGTGACGGTCCACGGCTCGGCGGAGTGCTGGTGGATGACCTGTTCGTTCTGGTTGCGAAAGTCAAAGGTGATGTCCGACTCATGCAGGAAGTAGTGGGCAAAATACTCTTTGATGCAGTACCCTTTGTAGCCAAGGCATATCACAAAGTCGTTGAAGCCGTAATGCGAGTAAATCTTCATGATGTGCCACAAAATCGGACGCTCGCCAATCTCGATCATCGGCTTCGGCTTTAAGTGCGACTCCTCACTGATACGCGTGCCAAACCCGCCTGCCAATATAACGACTTTCATAGACCTGTCTCTCGATATGAAGTTGGAAGTGGTGTGCATGCAACTGGTTGAAATTAAAAAATGTTTGCTATTCTTCTCAATGAGCCTAAAATGTATCCGATAAAAAAGTAAATGGCAAAAAAATACTTGTGTTATGATGACAAAGTAAGCAGTAAAATCCGTTAGTAACCTAAAATCTATGGATAAATTTTTCTTCATAAAACGGTTTTTTCTGCCGGTTGCAATTTTCAGCCTGGCGATCAACGTTTTGCTGCTCACCCCAACTGTCTACATGCTGCAGTTGCAGGACAGGGTGATTGCCGCAAAGAGCGAGGAAACGCTCTGGCTGCTGACCGGCCTGCTCTGCGTTGCCTTGGTCGTTGTCGGGGTTATGGAGGTGGTGCGGTCGCGTATTCTGGTAACCGCGAACAACGCCATCGACGTTATCTATGCCCCGTATCTGCTGCGGAAAATGCTGGAGTCGGCCAGTGGAGACGAAGATGAGCGGCAAGGGTATCTGCTGTCTGATCTGCAAACGGTACGCTCTTTTCTGACGGGGGCGAGTGTTGCCAACCTGTTTGATGCCCCTTGGCTGCCGCTCTATGCCTTCCTGCTGTATTTTATGAATCCGTTGCTGTTTTTTATCATGATTGTGGGGTCAGCCCTGATGTTCGGACTTACCCTGGCAACTGAATATGTGACCAAACGTCCGTTGGCCACGGCCGGTGCGTCGAGCCGGATGGCTTCGCGTTTTGTGGATTTGAGTCTGCGTAATTCGGAAGTGGTCGGCTCGATGGGGATGATCGACAGCATCGTCAAACGCTGGTTGTCGCTCAATAACCATGTCCTTTGGCTGCAAACGCAGGCCGGGGTCAAGTCGGGCACCATCAGTGGTGTCAGTAAGGCTCTGCGCCAGCTGTTTCAAGCCCTGGCAATGGGCACCGGTACGTATATCATGCTGAAGGACCCAACCTTTTCCATGGGGATGATGATTGCGGGCGGCATCATCTATGGTAAGGCGCTCGGACCTCTGGAGTTTGTCATCTCGGGCTGGAAAGGCATGACAGAGGCCCGGACCGCCTATAGGCGCCTGGAGCGTTTTATGGAGCGGGCCGCCAAGCAACAACAGACCTATATGGAACTGCCTCCGCCAACCGGACAGATTACATTGGAGCATGTGACGTTCGGCATCAGGTCGCTGAACAAGGTGATCCTGCGCGATATCTCGTTCAGCCTGGAGCCCGGAGATATCCTGGGGGTCATTGGCCCCAGCGCATCGGGCAAGTCGACGCTTTCCCGCCTGCTGGTCGGCGTGTGGAAGCCGTTGCAGGGGACCATCAGATTGGATGGCGCTGATATCAATAATTGGCCTCCGGAACGGTTGGGGAAATATCTGGGATATCTGCCGCAGGATATAGAGCTGTTTTCCGGGACCGTTGCCGAGAATATTGCCCGGCTTGAACAGCCGGACTCCGAGCGGGTCATTACGGCGGCACGGCTGGCAGGTCTGCACGACTTGATTCTGCACCTGCCCAATGGCTATGATACCCAGATTGGCGAGGGGGGAACCTTCCTGTCGGGTGGCCAGCGCCAGCGGATCGGTCTGGCGCGAACCCTGTACGGTAATCCTCGCATTGTCGTGTTGGATGAGCCGAACTCCAACCTGGACACCGAGGGCGAGGCTGCCCTGATGGCCACCATCGACGCACTGAAACAGGCAGGCGTAACCACGATTGTGGTGACGCATAATGCCAATTATCTCAATAAGGTCGAAAAACTGCTGGTGCTGCAATACGGTAGCCTGGCCGCTTTCGGGCCAAAAGAGTGGGTGCTGGCGCGTCTGAAAAAAGCGCGTCAGGGCAATAATGTGCAGGAAGTCACGGCATCGAGCGATGCTGCTGACGACAAGGTTACTTCACTACCCAAACGACAATAGTCGTTGCGATTGAGCATGCAATCCGACAACTCCCTTCCCCAACTCTATAAGCAGCCCGGCCTTCCCAGTGTCGAGGTGGCGGCCCAGCACGAACTGATGCTGCCGCCTACCTCATCAACCTCTACCGTCAAGTTTGGCCTCGGCGTCCTCGCCCTGTTCCTGCTGGCGGTGATTGCCTGGATCGTGTTGGTGCCGATGGGGGCCGCCATCCACGCCCAGGGTGAGGTGGTTTTCCAGGGGAAGCGTCAGACCGTGCAACACCTTGAAGGTGGCATCGTTAAGGCGATCCTTGTGAAGGATGGCGATATTGTCAAGGTCGGCCAGCCCCTGATAGAGCTGGAAGAGAGCCAGGTGGAGCCGATGGTGCAGATGCTGGAACAGCAGGATGCAGCCGAGTTGGCCCAGGCGGCCCGGCTTGAAGCGGAAAGCCGGGGGCTTTCGTCTATCCCATACCCCAAAACCCTGCTGGCCCAGCTCTCCAACCCGGAGATCAAGAAAATCATTGAGCATGAAAACCGGCTCTTTGCTGCCCGCCAGATGTCGTACGGCAGCCAGGTGCAGCTGATTCGACACCAAATGGCGGAGATACGGGAAAACATCAAGGGGCTGGAGGAGAGCCTGAAGTCAAAACGTCAGGAGATAGCCCTGATTTCCGAGCAGCTTTCTGCGACTACGGCATTACAGGCGGATGGCTATATTCCCCGCTCGACCGTGTTGGAAATTCAGCGGCAGCTTGCAGAAAAGAATGGACAAAAGAACAGCATGGCAGCATCTTTGGCGAGCGAACGCCAGAGAATCCATGAGCTGGAGCAGCGGATCACCACCATGGGGGCTGATCGCGTTCAAGGAGCCACCACGGAACTGAAACAGTCTTCCTTGCGCAGGATAGATCTGCAGGAGCGGATCAGGCCGGTGAAAGATACCTTGGACCGGCAAGTTATCAAGGCGCCGGTTGCCGGCAAAGTGGTGGGGCTCAAGGTTACAACGGTTGGCGGGGTGATTATGCCGCGGGATACCCTGATGGAGATTGCGCCACAAAACGATGAGTTGATCGTTGAGGCCAGGATCAGAGTTGAGGATGTCAACCAGGTGAAGATCGGTCAACCTGCCGAGATTACGATTTCAGGCCTTGATCGGCGTACGATTCCCCCTTTCATGGGTAAGATTACCTATATCTCGGCTGACAGAATCATGCCGCAACCGGGGCAGGGACAGCAAGCACCCTATTTTGCCGCCACCATCAAGATTGATGAAGAGTATCGGCATAAGGTCAATGAAATTCAGGTTATGCCGGGCATGACCGCCATGGTTGCAATTGCGGTCAAACCCCGGACCGCCTACAGTTATATCTTTGAGCCACTTCTGGTAAGTATGAGAAAGGCGATACATGCGAAATAAGCTCATTGCTCTGTCGGTCGGCCTATTATCCGTGAATGCATTCCTATCAGCTCCTGCCCAGGGAGCTGATAGCTATTTTGAGCTCTTTCAACTGGCCAAGAAACATGACACGGCTGTCATGCGCGCTGAAGCCCGATTGTCGTCAGTAACAGCTGATTCCGATATCGTGCTTTCCAACCTGTATCCCCGCCTGGATGGCAATGTCGGGATGAATTACATTGATCAGACCATTGAGGGATACCAGTCCGGTACGCAAAAAGGATCGGTTGTTGGCTATACCTATGGCGTTACAGCCCGCATGAACCTCTTGCATCTGCCGACACTCATGAATCTTAAGGGTACAAATGCCAGTATCAGGGCTGAAGAATCGGCAGTGCGCGGAGCACGTCAGGATCTGGTGGTACGGTTTGCGGATGCCTACCTTGGGCTATTGAAGGCCCGGCAGGATTACCAGATCACGCAGAAGGAGTTGGAGCGGGTCAAGCAGGCCCATGAGCAGAGCCAGATGTTCCTGAAGGCGGGGATGGGTGACGTCATTGCCGTCTATGAGGCCCAGGCGCGGATCGATAGCGTCCTTGCCGATCTGAATCGTTCGGAAGGCAATCTGCGCATCGCGGAGCAGAAGCTGTCAACACTTGTCGGCAAGCCGGTCACCGAGGTGCAGGACTATGCCCCGCTGGTGGTCATGTCGGCCCAGCCGGAAAACCTTGATTGGTGGCTGGATAAGATGGAAAAGAACGATCCGCAGATACAGCAGGCCTTTGAAGGAGTGGAACGCTCATCAAGCGATCTTAAGTCGGTAAAATTTGAACATCTTCCCTATGTCCAGGCCTCAGGCGGCTATGTGTCGAGTAAAGGCAGTGTCTTTCTGCCCGAGGTTGAAACACGGCAATGGTACGTGGGGGCGTCTGTTACGATCCCGATCTATTCAGGTGGCGAGACAACCGCAAAGGTGCAGCGGGCGGTTGCGAACCAGACAGAGCGGCGCGGGTTGTTGGAGGATATTCGCAAGCAGCGCAGCGAGAACCTGAAACAGTCCTACTATAATCTGGTCTACAACGTTTCATTGGTGAAATCGCTTGAACAGAAACTGGCATCGGCAGAACTACAGCTGACCGCCGTTAAAAAGGGACGGTCCATCGGTACCCGTAGCGCGATTGATGTGCTGAATGCCGAGCAGGCCTATGCCGTTGCCCAGCGGGATTATCGCAACGCCTTGTACGATAACGTGCTGCGCAATATCCTGTTGAAGAATGCGGCCGGCATTCTGGATGACGCCAGCCAGGTGCCGATGCTGCCGACACGGCAGGAGGTGTCAACAGCGCCCACTTCCCAACCTGCTGCGCAGCCGCCTGAAGCGGATATGGCAATGACGCCGATGTCTTCAGGTGTCGGGGTGCTGCTGAGGGCAGGCACCCCGGCTGCGGAGTCGTTCTATGCGCAACCGAACAGGTCTTCAAATCAGCTGCCGACGTGCCGTCCGCTCACGCTGTCCACAGGAAAATCGGCTACCTCGTCTGACCATAAGCCGCTGATTGTGCTGGATATCCAGGGTAATTGGGCCAAACTTGCCTGCGCTGCACAACCTGCAGAGGCATGGCTTGAAATCACCAAGAGCCTGAAGTTTCAACCCTGGAAAGAGTATCTCAAGGGAAAACAGGTGCTGATGCGGGCCGGTTTGCCCAAGGAGAGCTACCGCGTGTACGACGCCGATGAGAAGCAGGTGTTGCAGACCTTGACGCCACAGGACACACTGCAGGTTGAAAACGTGGTGGAGCAATGGTTGCTGGTACGGACGAAAATGGTCCAGCTCGGCTGGGTACGCTGGAAGGATGCGCAAGGGGCGCTGCTGGTTGCTCCCCAATAATCTTTTGGTATCTCTATGGCATTGATCAGCTGCAAGCTTTGTGGAAACAGGATTTCAACCAGGGCACAGCTCTGTCCGAAGTGCGGGTGCCCCAATATTGTCCGGGTTGCTCAAGAGCCGGTTGTTCCCAAGACGAAAAACTGCGCGGAATGCGAATATGGCGGCAGCGATGGTGGCTATACCTGTAATCTTTGTGATGCAGAAACGGTCAAACCGCTTCAACAGGCTGCGCAGCCCACGCATGCCCCGTCGACGCAACCCCAGGCACCTGGTGAGGGCTCACCTGCTCCTCTTGCCCTGCTTGTCCAGATTGAGGAGCTTGAGATCGACAGCAGCCTGAAGGGGGTTTTTGCCAAACTGGCTACTTCGTCGCCAGCCTCAGTGATGCTGGGTGTCAGACGCTATGCCTCCGATGAACCGGAGTTGCGTTATTTTGGCTCCCTGAACACGGCGAACCGGATCAGCTCCAACCTGGCCCTGCTGCTGGGGCCCTACTATTACCTTATCCATGGCGTCTGGCGCAAAGGCGGCCTGCTTATGGCACTGCAACTGTTCCTGATCGCCGGGATTGTCTTCTGCATCACCCCGGTGCAGGTGGCTGCGTTGTTGGGGTTGCTGGCCATCCAGCTGCTGGCCTATTGCTCAGCCAAATATGACCGCTACCGTAAACTTATGCTGGACGAGACCTTTTGGTGGTAACCATGTCGGGCGACGCAAAGCAAAAAATCTGTATCGAATGCCGCAGCATGGTGCCGCTTGAAGCCGCCAGTTGCCCCGAGTGCGGCTATCCCTTCGACGATGATGAGACCATGCGCTGCAGTGCCTGTCAAAGCGTCATTGTGGCTGATGTGGAGGCCTGCCCGGTCTGCGGGCAGCAGGTGGGAGCGGCAGAAGAAGTCAAAGCCGTGGCTGAAACCCAGCCGGCCCAGCCAATGGTGCCGTTAGAACCGGAAAATCCGCCAGAAGTCGTGCCTTTTGTTGCGCCACCTCCTCCACCGATCCAGCAGGAAGCTCCGGCAGCAGCTGAACAGGCGGTAATAGTGCAGGCTGCCGCGGCTGATGGCAACGAGCAGTCGCAGGTCATGCAACGGCTTGACACCTTACAGTACGTACTCCATGAATTAACCAGCGCCATTCAGGCCAACAGCAGGGCAACTGATGAGATCCGCAGGGCGCTGTACGACAATGCCGCTGTTGTCAGCGGCATAGCGGAGAATCATGCAGTAAACCAGCGTATGCTGCAGGAAGTCATGGATATCGTCAAGGCGGCCTATGGCACGGCCGGTTCAGGGGGGAGCGTTGCTGACCAGTTGCTTGAGATCAAGGCCGCCATTGCCGATAGCGGCAGCCAGCAGGCAGTGTCTTCCAATCTGTTGCTGACCACCGTGAAGGAAAATGGCGCTAAGGCGGCGGTGGAGCTGCCTACTTCCCTTAAATGGCTTGATTACCTCTTTGTGGTGATCGTAGTCATCCTGGTGTTTTCCATCGGCAACTTGCTGATCATGGCCTACATTGCACGTCTGCTGATGCAGGATTAAACCTGCAGGTGGGCCTGGTCGGCAAGAGCCGATCAGGCCCACCTGCAGGGCTTTACACTGCGTCAGTCAGCCGTTTCTGCTTGCTGTGCAAACGATTCAGGGCATGGATGTAGGCCTTGGCGGAAGCAACAATGATGTCGGTGGAAGAACCTTTGCCCACCACGGTCTGTCCCCCCTCCTCAACCCGCACCGTTACCTCACCCTGCGCATCGGTACCGCCGGTGATGGAACCGACGTTGTATTGAGTCAGTTTGGCCTTTGATTTGGTCAGCTTCTTGATGGCCTTGAAGGCCGAGTCAACCGGGCCATCACCCAGCTCAGCCGTGCGAACCGTCTTGCCGGCGATCTCCATCTGCACCGTGGCGGTGGCTACGGCAAAGGAACCGCAGGTCACGGTGATATGCTCCAACTTGTACTGGTCTTCGCCCCGTGATTCATCGGTGACAATAGCATCCAGATCCTCGTCAAAGACCTCTTTCTTTAAGTCTGCCAAGGCCTTAAAGCGCTCAAAGGCCCGGTTCAACATCTCATCATCAAGGTCATGGCCCAACTCCTCCAGGCGTTTCTTGAAGGCATGGCGACCGGAGTGTTTGCCCAGCACCAGGGCGCTTGCATTCAGGCCAACCGACTCGGGGGTCATGATCTCGTAGGTCGATTTATCCATCAGCATGCCGTGCTGGTGAATGCCAGCCTCATGGGCAAAGGCGTTGGCGCCAACCACTGATTTGTTGGGCTGCACTGCAATGCCGGTGATGTTCGTCAACAGGCGGCTGGCCGGGGTCAATTGTTCCGTGGCGATGCCGGTGACAAATGGCAGGATGTCACGGCGGGTACGCAGGATCATGACAAACTCTTCCAGCGAGCAGTTGCCGGCCCGCTCGCCAATGCCGTTAATGGTGCATTCCACCTGTCCGGCACCAGCCTGTATCGCTGCAACGGAGTTGGCCACCGACAGACCCAGGTCATTGTGGCAGTGTACCGAGATGACCGCCTTTTCTATGTTAGGCACGTTATCTTTCAGGTACTTGATGATATTGAAGTACTCAAACGGCACTGTGTAGCCCACTGTGTCCGGGATGTTAACCGTGGTGGCACCGGCAGCGATCACCGCCTCCACCACCTGGGCCAGGAACGGTAACTGGGTCCGTACCGCATCCTCACAGGAAAACTCAACGTTGGGGGTGTAGCCTGCTGCCCGCTTGACCGCTTTAACTGCGGACTCCAAAACTTGGGCCGGTTCCATCTGCAGCTTGTACTTCATATGGATATCCGAGGTGGCGATAAAGGTGTGAATCCGTCCCTTTTCACCAGCATACTTCAACGCTTCCCAGGCCCGGTCGATATCCTTCAAGTTGGAACGGCACAGGCCGGCAATTTCAGGTCCTTTGATGGTTTGGGCCACCTTTTTGACCGCCTCAAAGTCTCCTTCAGAGGCGATGGGAAAACCTGCCTCGATGACATCAACGTTCAATTTCTGCAGTTGCTTGGCAAAACGTAGCTTTTCCTCAATATTCATGCTGTTGCCGGGAGCCTGCTCTCCGTCCCGCAACGTGGTGTCAAAAATTTTGATTACCCTGGTTTCTTCTTTTACTGCCTGCTTGGCCTTTGCCATGCTCCACCTCCTGTGTGGTATCCTGAAATAAAAAACGCCTCCGCCCTCGACAATGGGGCGAAGGCGTTGCATGCCTCGCGGTACCACCCATCTTCGTTTGCCCTAGGGCAAACCTTCATTGATCCGTTACGTGGACTAAACGGCTCCGACTACTGCTTGTTCACCGGAACGGCTCCGAGGCGAGTTCACAGGTTCAGCCCACCGGTTCGCACCACCCACCGGCTCTCTCAAGGACCTACCTCTGTTACTACTCCTCATCACAGCCTTTGCTGAATAGGGTCATATCATAAAAAGACTGCTTCAGTCCGTCAACTGTTTTGTTTTTCAGGGGTAATGTTTGATTATGTCAAATTTACTTCACGGTAATGCTGTAGCCGGCAGCGGTGATGGTTTCGGTTGCGTCATGCTGGACCTGCAGGTAATTGTCGGCATTCTTCTGCTTCATGGTCTTGGTCGGCGGTACGTCCTCCAGCTTGATCTCATCGGTGTTTAGCGCGGTCTTGGTCGGTGACTCTGCCGCAGTATCGGCTGCTTCCGGCTCCAGTTGGGCGGCCAGCGGCTGAGGCGGTGCGGTGCAGACAACAGTAGGTGCCTGGGGAGTACTTGATGGTGCGGTTATGGTCTCCGGCTGGGGGTGTGCCGATTCTTTGAGTTCCACCTCAATCTGACTTTGCAGCGGCCTGATAACCCGTGAGTTTGATGCAAACGGCCGTTTTTGGGGGGAACTTACCGCATTTTCGACAATCATGAGCAGCTTGCGCTTTGCCTCGGCCCTGGAAGCGGCCTGCTTGTCAGGGGCAGGTTCCGGCGCCTGAGTGACACGAGGCGCCGTCACAGCAACGGTTTCAACAGAGATGGTCGTGCTGCATTCGCCAGGGGGCAGGTGACCGGCAGTGTGCGGCTCGGGTGTCAGCGACGAGAGGGAGGGCGGTGCTGTAATCTCCGATGCCGGCGCAGCAGTTGACGTGGCAGCGCTAGCATCCCCAGCGGCTGGCTGTTCTGTCGTATTAGCAGCAATGGAGAGGTCCTTTTCCAACTGAAGTAACTTGGCGACCAGCAGATCCTCTGAGAGTGACTTGACCTGCTGCTGCAGCGGGGAAATTTCGTTGGCCAGGGTTTTGTTGCGTTCCCGCACATCCTTCAGGGCCGTCTGGGTTGAATCGAGTGTCGTTTTGACGGTTGCCAGTTCGCACGTGAGCTTCTGGTTCTCGCCGCGCAGCACCTCGACATCAATCTTGGCCAAC
The DNA here is from genome assembly GCA_964622705.1 of uncultured Geobacter sp. Classification (GTDB taxonomy): domain Bacteria; phylum Desulfobacterota; class Desulfuromonadia; order Geobacterales; family Pseudopelobacteraceae; genus Trichlorobacter. Next base: position 32,914 of record CAZUSH010000006.1, read on the forward strand.
TCGGCGTTGAATTTCAGCTGTTCATTTTCCCGGCGCAAGGCCTCGATCAGGGCGGCTTGATCGCTTTCCTGTGCGGCGGGCATACGGCCGGAAAAACGGGAGGAAAATGTAGCCGGCTCCTGCTCCGTGGCCCAAGCAGGCGGCAGATCAAGGTTTAGGGGAGGGGCCGACTTCAGCAAAGCACCCAGATACTCCGACAGAAAGAGTTCGTCGATGCATATCTTGTCTGAACGAGTTTCTGCCTGTGCCATAGTGTCAACCCTTGTAAAAGTCTCAGGTGCTTACTTAGTTACTTCGGCACAACGCAAGATTTTCTAAATCTAATTTTTACGCGGCTTCCTGAGTCAGACGTTCTCCCAGGCCGTCCTCCAGAAACTCACGGGAATAGCGGACATAATTGACCGCTGATTTTTGCAGCCAGGCGATTTCGTCCGGTGTCAGGTCGCGCTTGTATTTTGCAGGCGCGCCGATCCAGAGCGTGTGGGGCGGGATGATGGTCCCCTCGGTAACCAGCGCCCGTGCCCCAACCAGGGCTCCTTCACCCACCACCGCCTTGTCCATCACCATGGCCTGCATGCCGATGAAACAGCCGTTTTCCAGGGTGCAGCCGTGCAGGGTGACGCTGTGTCCGACCGTGACGTCATCGCCGATGATCAAGGGTGCCCCGGGGTCGTCGGCATGTTTTTTATGCGTGACATGCAGCATGCTCAGATCCTGGATATTGCTGCGGGCCCCGATTCTGATGCTGTTGACGTCGCCACGTGCCACGACGTTGTACCAAAGGCTTGCTTCCGGCCCCACCACGACATCGCCGATGATGGCGGCGGTTTCAGCAATAAAGGCGCTTGGGTCGATCTGAGGGGTCATACCCTTAAACGGTTTGATCATGCGTGCATCCTTGAAAAGTGAGTTTACTGGTTGGGAAAAGGCCGGGGAGCTGGTCGAAGGCCAGCGGTCTGTTTCGACTTGTTGCCCCGGGTTGATTCTGGTATTTTGACTATTCCAGATATTGAACCTGACGGAGGATGTCAATGAAATTCACCAAGATGCATGGTGCCGGCAATGATTATGTGTATGTGAACTGCTTTGAAGAGACGGTTGCCAATCCGGCCGAGGTTGCAATCAAGGTCTCCAACCGGAACTTCGGGATCGGTTCCGATGGCCTGATCCTGATCATGCCGTCCGATACGGCCGATGTGCGGATGCGGATGTTCAACAGCGACGGCTCCGAATCGGAGATGTGTGGTAACGGTATCCGCTGCGTGGCCAAATACGCCTATGACCACGGCATTGTCGGCAAGACCGAGATTACTGCCGAGACCGGCGCCGGTATCCTGACGCTGCAGCTGTTCCCCAATGCGGGGAACAAGATTGAGCGGGTGCGGGTCAATATGGGGCCGCCGCGGCTGGCGCGGGAAGAGATCCCCATGAACGGCGCTTCCGTGCCGCAGGTGGTGGCCGAAGAACTGACCGTGCTGGACACGACCTTCAAGATCACCTGTGTCTCCATGGGGAACCCCCACTGCATCATCTACGTGGATGACGTGGACAACTTCCCGGTGGCTACCTACGGCCCGCTGATTGAAAACCATCAGCTGTTTCCCCGCCGTACCAATGTCGAGTTCATCCAGATCATCTCACGCAGCGAGGTGAAGCAGCGCACCTGGGAGCGCGGAGCCGGTGAAACCCTGGCCTGCGGGACCGGCGCAAGTGCCGTCTGCGTGGCCGGCGTGCTGAATAACGTGACAGATCGCAAGATCCTGAACCACCTGGCCGGTGGTGATCTGGAACTGGAATGGCTCGAAAACGGTCCGGTGTTTATGACCGGGCCGGCCACGGAAGTATTCAATGGTGAGATGATGTTGTAGAAACGGCCTTTTCTCACCCAGCCACGCCAACCTGCGGGGCGGCATGCGCAACGTACTGCTTGGTACGCTGCCGCTGTCGCCCCTGGGTAGCCGTACCTGGAACAAGAAAGTCCTCGTTTCCTGATTACGATGCTGTCCTGTCCCCGAGGTGCCCCATGGATTTCTCCAAGATGCTGCACAAGTTTACGGTTGTTCCCTCCCTGTCTGATGAACTGGCCCCCTTACAGCGGATCGCCTACAATCTGTGGTGGTCGTGGGACCCGGATGCCATTGCGTTGTTCCGGCGGCTTGATCCTGACCTCTGGGCCTCCACCCGCCACAACCCGGTGGAGATGTTGGGAATCCTGCAGCAGACCACCCTGGAGTCGCTGAAACAGGACGAGGGGTTCATGGCACACCTGCAGATGGTGGACGAAAAACTGACCGCCTATCTGTCGGAAAAATTCTGGTTCCAGAAGGAGTACAACGGCTCATCCGAGTTGAAGATCGCCTATTTTTCCATGGAGTTCGGGCTGCACGAATCGTTGGCCGTCTACTCCGGGGGGCTCGGCATCCTGGCTGGCGACCACCTCAAGTCTGCCAGCGACCTGGGCCTGCCCCTGGCAGGGGTGGGCCTTCTGTACCGTCAGGGGTATTTCCGGCAATACCTGAACAATGAGGGCTGGCAGCAGGAGATCTACCCCGAGAACGATTTTTACAACCTGCCGCTGGTTCTGGAGCGTGACCAGGCCGGAAAGCCGCTTGAAATAGAGCTTGAATTCGGCCCGCGTCATTTTAAGGCCCATATCTGGCGGGTGCAGGTCGGGCGGGTGCCGCTCTATCTGCTGGATACGAATCTGGAGGAAAACAACCCCGAAGATCGCCTGATCACGTCGCAACTGTACGGTGGCAACCAGGAGATGCGCATCCTGCAGGAGATCCTGCTGGGCATTGGTGGTGTACGGGCTTTGCGTGCACTGCGTGTGATCCCCAATGTCTGTCACATGAACGAAGGGCATGCGGCCTTCCAGGCCCTGGAGCGGATCAGGCTGATCATGGAAAAGCGCAAGATCAGCTTTAACGAGGCGCTGGAGGTCACTCGCGCCGGCAACGTCTTCACTACCCATACCCCGGTCGAGGCCGGTATCGATCACTTTCCCACCGATCTGCTTGATAAATATTTCAGCAAATATATCAGGTCATTCGGGCTTTCCCGTGATGAGTTCCTGGGCCTGGGGCGGCAGAACGCCGCAGACCAGTACGAAAGCTTCTGCATGGCGGTGCTGGCGCTCAAGCTGGCGGGGCATGCAAACGGTGTCAGCCAGCTGCATGGCGAGGTTTCACGCGCCATGTGGAAGAACCTCTGGCCGGAACTGCCGGAGGAACAGCTGCCGCTCTCCTCAATCACCAACGGAGTGCATACCCGCACCTGGATGTCCCGCGAGATGAGCAGTCTGCTGATCCGCTATCTGGGCACCCGCTGGCTCGATGACCCGACGGAACACGGTGTCTGGCGCAGGATCGCCCGCATACCGGATGCCGAACTTTGGCGGACTCACCAGAGCACCCGAGAACGTCTGGTGGATTTTGCCCGCTGCCGGCTCAAGCTGCAGTTGAAGAAGGTAGGTGCCACAGCCAAGGAGATTGCGACGGCCGATGAGGTGCTGGACCCCGAGGTGCTGACCATCGGGTTTGCCCGGCGTTTTGCCACCTATAAACGAGGGACGCTGCTGTTGCGTGATCTCGATCGCCTGGACCGGATTCTCAATAACCCGGAGCGGCCGGTGCAGATCATCTTTGCCGGCAAGGCTCACCCGCACGATACCGAAGGCAAGGAGCTGATCCGTCAGATCGTGCAGGTGTCTCATCAGGAACGCTTCCGCCATCGGATCGTCTTTATCGAGGACTACGACATCGAGGTTGCCCGTCATCTGGTTCAGGGGGTGGATGTCTGGTTGAATACCCCCCGGCGTCCCATGGAGGCTAGTGGCACCAGCGGCATGAAGGTGGCCTTCAATGCGGGCCTGAACCTCTCCATCCTTGATGGCTGGTGGTGTGAAGGCTACCAGGGCAATAACGGCTGGGCCATCGGCAAGGGCGAGGTGTATGCCGATCTGGAATACCAGAATCTGGTTGAAAGCGGCGCCTTGTACGACCTGCTGGAAAAAGAGGTGGTGCCGCTGTACTACCAGCGGGGCAACGACAATCTGCCGCGGGACTGGATTGCCATGATGAAGGCCTCGATGCAGTCACTTTGCCCAGTCTTCTCAACGGACCGGATGGTGGAGGAGTATGCCCAGCTGTCCTATGTCCCGTCCTATCGTCAGTGGGCCCGTATCGAGGCGGACGACCTGGCGCTGGCCAAGGAACTGGCAGCCTGGAAAAAACGTGTCTTCGGCAATTGGGGACAGGTCGGCATCGAAACCATTGATGCCAAGCTCAGCGATTCCGTGGCAGTGGGGAGCAGCCTGCCGGTCAGCGTGGTGACCCGCCTGGGCTCACTCAAGCCCGAAGAAGTCGCGGTTGAAGGGTACTTTGGCGTGCTTGACAACCAAGGGGTCATCAGAGGCGGTGAGTTGGTGCCGCTGAAGACGGTCGAAGCCCTCGGCAGCGGTCACTACCGCTTCAGCGGTGAGCTGGAATGCCGCTTCTGCGGGCGATACGCCTTCCTGGTCCGGATCATGCCGCGTCACGTCGAACTGGGCCAGATCTATGAGCCAGGCTATCTGATTTGGGGTTGAAAGCGGCCTTTTCCCTGCAGCCGATGCGCTAGCCGATTTTTAGCGGAAACACCGCTTTTCAGTATCCGGCCATTGTGCCGATATACGTAATGTATGGCCCTAGCAACTGAAATACAGCAGCAGGTCTATGATCTGCTGTCGCGCAGCTCCAACCTGTCGATCGTAGCGGCGGAACCGGTAGACGCAACCGTCGATGCGACCCGGCAGGCCCTCGCATTTGCGCCGGGCCAGCGCGTGACTGCCGAGGTGATCGGGCAGTCACAGGCAGGCAGGATTCCGGTTCAGATCGGCCAACAGCAGATGCAGCTTGATCTGCAGATGGCGGTCCGGACCGGGCAGAATCTTGAGTTGACCTTTGTCGGCAACGACCCGCGCCCAACCTTTGCCCTGGCGCGTCCCGGTGTCAGTGCACCGCCGGTCAGCCTCTCCGACGCATCACGCCTTTTGTCCCTGCTGGTCTCCAACGAACAGTTCATGGACCCCCGCCAGCGCTCCTCGCTGCAGAGCATCAGTGAACTGTTGCGTCAGGCCAGTGGTGATTCCAGTGTGCTGGCAGGCTTCCTCGATGATTTTCTGACCTATCGAACCGATGGGCGTGCGGTGGTGGTGCCGCCGGGCGGTCTGCTGGAACAGCCGCAGCAACAGGTCGGTCAGGAAGGGCAGCAGACGCCGGGTGGTCTGGCTGGCCAGCCCAGGCCGGCACCGAACAGTTTTGAAGATACCGCCTCGAAGCTCCTGCTGAATCTAGCTCAGCGCGCACGCTTGACCCTGGTCGAGGTGGCCAACCAGCCGTTGGCACCGCTGCCGCTCAAGCCGGGAGATGAGGCCAATGCGCTGGTGCAGGGCCAACTTCCCGGAGGGCGGGTCCTGGTGCAGCTGGCTGGCGAGTCGCTGGAACTACAACTGCCGCGGCCGGTGGTACAGGGTGAGATTCTGCGTCTGACCCTGGTGACCCAGCAGCCAAAACTGGTCTTTGCCCTGCAGGGGCAACCGGTGCATGACCAGCCCAGCAGTGTCAGCGAGGCCAGCCGTTGGCTCAGCACGCTCACGGCTCAGGATAGCGAAAAGTCCGAGGTGCAGCGGACGGTCATGGCGCGTCTGCAGGAGGTGATCAGCAGTCTTCCGCCCGGTTCTTCCGCCCTGGCGGCCATTATGGATGATGCGATGACCTACGGCGCCTCGGCCGCACTTTCTGCCCGCTCCCTGCAAAACCGGGCTATGGCTACACCGGATCGACCGGACGAGAGTGTCTTGAAGCTCTTACAGTCCCTGATGCAGGGGAACAGGCTGGCCTTGCTCGAACCGCAGATAGCTGCCGAAAGCCTCACAGGGTTGCAACCCGGCCAACAACTGCGGGGCGAGGTGTTGCAGACCCTTGGCGGCGGTAGATTTCTGGTGCAGATCGGCGAACAGGCCATGTCGGTGCTGCTGCCCAAGGGGATCAAGCCCGGTGATGGTCTGAACCTGTTCTTTGTTGGCGATGAGCCTCCCACCTTTTTGCTGGTGCGGTACGGAAGAGGTGGTGATGCACTGGTCAGCCAGACCGGCCGCTGGGTCAGTACCCTGCTGGGGATGCAGAATCAGTCGGCACCGTTGCAGGAAGGGCTCGGCATCCTGCGGACCTTGCTGCATGCCGCCCCCGCCGACCCGGCCCAGCTGGAACAACTGCTGAAACAGGGCCTGAAGGAAAGCGGGCTGTTCTACGAGTCGCATCTGGCCCGCTGGTTCAACGGCTCGTATCCACTTGAGAGTCTGCTCCAGGAACCGCAGGGGCGTCTGTCCCCGCAAACCGGTGCGACGGCGTTGCTTGCCAAGTCTGGTGCGGAGGCAGTACAAGGCCAGGAGGGCAGTGATCCGCGAACCATGACGATGGTCAAGGAACAGCTGGCGGCCTTGCAGACGGGCCAAGTGCTGTTTCAGGGGGAACTGTTCCCCGGTCAGCCGATGGAATGGCGCGTCAGGGAGCGGGAAGGCAGGGGCAGGCAGGGTGGCGCAGAACAGGCACGCCCTTGGGAGACCACCTTGGCGCTTGAGCTGCCGAGGCTTGGCAGGGTGCAGGTTGCCCTGAGTCTGAGCGGCGCGAAACTCGATATCCAGGTCAATGCGCGTGGCGAGGAAACAGCGGCCTTTTTGGAGACCGGTCGCGGCGATCTGCAGGAACAGTTGCTGGCAGCGGGCCTTGAACCGTCAAACCTGGTGATCAGACATGTCGCCTGAATATCAGAGCCGTGCGCAGCGGATGGCCGCCGCCCTTTCCTATAAACAGGGCTTCTACGCGCCGGTGGTTGTCGCCAAGGGCAAAGGGGTCATGGCTGAGGCGATCATCGCCTGCGCCAAGGAGGCCGGCGTCTACGTGCATGAGTCGCCCGAGCTGGTGACGCTTTTGATGCAGGTGGACCTGGATGAGCATATCCCGCCCGAGTTATACCGGGCAGTCGCAGAGTTGTTGGTATGGTTGTATAGCATGGAGGGTAAGAAAGGACCGTGATGGAAATAAAGTTCGGCACTGACGGCTGGCGGGGCGTAATTGCCCGTGAATTCACCTTTGACAATCTTTCGCTGGTTGCCCAGGCGACCATGGACTGGATGGTCCGTGAGGGGCTGGCTGACCAGGGGGTGGTGGTGGGATACGATCGCCGTTTCTTGTCTGCTGAATTTGCCCGCCGGGTGGTGGAGGTGGCTGCCGGTAACGGCATCAAGGTCTTGTTAAGCAGTGAAAGCACCCCTACGCCGGCGGTTTCCTGGGCGGTTAAAGAGCGTGGGTGCGGTGCCGGTATTATGATTACCGCCAGCCATAACCCGCCAATCTACAATGGTTTTAAGATCAAGGAAGGCTACGGCGGCTCTGCCCGGCCCGAGACCACCAAGCTGCTGGAACAGATCGTTGCCTATAACTGCGCCGAAAAGCGACCGGTGCGTGCAAAGCCGTTTGAAGAAGCCCTGCACCACGGTGATGTGGAACAGTTTGATGCCGCCGCCGGCTATCTGCGTCAGTTGGGCAGGATGGTGGATATCGAGGCGATCCGGAAGGCGGCGATCCCCGCAGTCGCCGATCCGATGTTCGGGGCCGGCAGCGGTTTCTTCCGGCGACTTTTGGGGATTGATGAGATTCATGACGAACCCAATCCCGCCTTTGGCGGCCGTCCACCGGAGCCGATCGGTGAAAACCTGCAAGAGTTGTGCGGTCTGGTGGCAAGCGGACGGTATCGTGTCGGTCTGGCGTTGGATGGTGATGCCGATCGGATCGGGGCCGTTGACGAACACGGCGAGTTCTTCTCTTCCCACGCCATCTTCACCCTGTTGCTGCAGCACCTTAAGGAGCGTAAGGGACTGACGGGCGAGGTGGTCAAAACCGTCTCTTCGACCCGCATGATTGACCTTTTGGCACAGCAATACGAGCTGCCCCTGCATGAGACACCGATCGGATTCAAGCATATCTGCGAACTGATGCTGCAGCGCACGGTGCTGATGGGGGGGGAAGAGTCGGGCGGGCTGGGAGTGATCGGCCACATCCCGGAGCGAGATGGAGTCCTGATGGGGCTTTTACTGCTTGAGACCATGGCGGTGACCGGCAAGGGGCTGCGTCAACAGTTGGATGAGATCATGGATCGAATCGGTCATTTCTTCTACCGCCGCATCGATACCCACATCAACCAGGAGGACAAGGCTGCCTTGTTGATACGCCTGCAACAGGACCCGCCCCAGCAGATTGCCGGCCGCACGGTCGCCTCCACCAACTTCAGTGACGGCTTTAAGTTTGTGTTTGAAAACGGCGACTGGCTGCTGATCCGCCCGTCAGGCACGGAGCCGGTCCTGCGTCTGTACAGCGAGGCAAATGATGCAGCCATGGTTGAGACCCTGCTGCGCGGGGCACGTCAGATTACCGGGGTATAAACGGCTATGAAATGGCTTTTGAATCTGGTCTGCGTGAATGGATTGATCTCGGTCGTGCTGTATCCGATGATGACGCTGGGGCTGGATAAGCCGTTCAGCTGGCTGATGGAGCTGGGATTTCTGGTCAGCGGCGTCGGAGCCCTATATCTGTTGGTGCGTTTCCGCAAGTCACTGTAGCGGCGGATACCTTTCCCAGCCCGGCCATGCGGTCAGGCAGGGCTTTGGCTGCCGTACAGCCGCACGAGCTCGGGCAGGTCGAGGATGAGGGCAATGGTGCCGTCGCCGAGGATGGTCGCGCCGGAGATGAGCCGGGCATTGCGATAGATACGCCCCAACGGCTTGATAACAGCCTTGACCTCCCCTACCAGCCGGTCAACGGTCAGCCCAACCCGCCGCCCATCCAGGCGTACAACTACGGCAAAATGCCCCTCCTGCCCGATATGGCCGGGCTGCAGCAGCCGTTGCAAGTCAAGGCAGGGCAGAGCTTCACCCCGGATATTCAGGTATCCCCGCTGGGCGAGTTCGCGGCGTGCGTGCGGCGGCAGATCAATGGTCTCATCGACCAGCTCCATCGGCATGATATAGGCGTCTTCACCCAGCATGACCATGAAACCGTCAATCAGTGCCAAGGAGAGCGGCAGCCGCAACTGAAAGGTGCTGCCGACGCCCGGCGTGCTGCTGACGACAATCTTGCCGCGTAACTCCTCGATGGTACGTCTGACAACGTCCATCCCCACGCCACGCCCGGACAGCAGGGTGGCCTCGTCCAGCGTGGAAAACCCCGCTTCAAAAATCAGCTCCAGCGGATCACGCTCGGCAGCCTCCTGGTGGCTGATGAGGCCACGCTCGACAGCATGGCGCAAAACCTGTTCGCGATTGATGCCGCGGCCGTCGTCCCGCACCTCAATCACGATGCAGCCGGTTTCCTGAAAGGCGTGCAGGCTGACGGTGCCGGTGGCCGGTTTGCCGGCTGCCTGGCGCTCGTGGGGCAGTTCTATGCCGTGGTCGATCGCGTTTCTGACCAGATGCACCAGCGGTTCCCGCAACCGTTCAGCCATGACCTTGTCCAGTTCCGTTTCCTGGCCGGAGGTGCTGAGCTGGATCTGTTTGCCGGTCGAAGCGGACAGATCATGAGTCAGGCGTTGAAAACGCCGGAACAGGTCCCCAACCGGGACCATGCGGAACACCATGGTGCGCTCCTGGATCTTTTTGACCAGCAGCGAGACGGTTGAAGCCGATTCAAGGGAGGCGCTGTCGCCGAGCCGTTTGACGTGGGATTCAAGCTCCGAACTTGCCGTAACCAGCTCAACCACCAGATTGATCAACTGGTCGAGTTTCAGGGCATCAACCCGCACGACCTTCTGCGCCGTACTTGGTGATTCGCTGAAGGTGTCTTCCGGGAGGAACGGCAAACCCTCGTCAGCGGGCTTCCGACAGGGCTCCTCAGGGGGGGGCTGCCAATTGGTGATGCTAGCCAGGATCTGGGTGTGGTGGGGGGGCAGTTCCGTGCTGTCGGCCTCAAAGGCGGCGATCAGGGTGCGGATATGGTCATGGCAGTGCAGCAACAGGCTGATCAGCTCCCGCGAAAGCGGCAGCTGATCTTCACGTACTTTGACCAGCAGGTGTTCGAGGGCATGGCAGAATGACTCGACATGATCGGCGGAGACGATGCTTGAGGAACCCTTGATGGTATGTACTGCCCTGAAGAGGCGGTTGAAGTCGTCTCCTACAACCGGAAGGTTTTCAAGCGCCAGCAGGGCACCTTCCAGTTCGGCAAGCATTTCAGCCGATTCCAGGGCGTAGGCTTGGCGTATTTCTGCAAATTCATCGGTCATGGCTCGCTCATACGGTGCGCTGTGGTGATGGACAGGCGGGTTGACGTTAACCGGGCCCCCTCACAATACATCAGGGTACTATTCGTACACCCCGATAAAATCGGCAATGGCCTGTTTCATCCAGGGCATGATGCTGTGCTGGCTGACCAGAAACAGGTAGCCGCTGATGTTGTCGTGCTCGAAGTTGAAAACGGTTTTAAACAGGATTGCAAAGGAGTCGGGGGAGTGCAGGATGCTTTCCAGGGTGCGATGAATCTGCTCCTGGGAATAAAAGCTGGGTGGCGCATAGGTGACGGCATCGCCAAGCATCTCGGCGATCTTGCCGACGCAGGCGCCGATGATGATGTTGCCGACTTCGATCAGGGTTTCCTTTTCTAAAAGCTCGCTGGCGTATTCCGCTTCAAGCTGGGCCATGTCGCTCTCAAAGATGCGCAGCAGCTTGTGCCCCTCGCCGTGCGGAAACACCAGAAAACTGCCGCCGTTAAAACGGCCGCTGAAAAACTGGGTGATCATGCTCATATCGGTTGTGTCGGGGATTTCGGCGTGAATGAAGCTGATCACCTCATCGGTCTTGAGCACGGCGATATAGGGCACCGAGAGGATGACGTGCATGTTGATGATTTCCGACAGATCGGCGGCAGCACGGCCAAAGCCGATGTTCATGATCTCCTGCAAGGCATCCTTTTCAAGCTCGCTCAGCTGTTGTTCGCCGCTCATGTTGCCGCCCCCAATGCCAGTACCTTTTCAAGCTCTGCCAGGACCACCTCCTTGACCGGCGGTTTCTTGACAACGGCGCAGGCCCCCAGTTCGGTCACTCGTTCGATGGTTCTGCGCTGGATGTCGGCGGTGAGGATGATGATACGGGCAGTTGGATCAAGTTTTCTGATCTCGCTCAGGGCGGTCATGCCGTCCATCTGCGGCATGGTCAGGTCCATAAAGGTCACATCGGGTCTAAACGATTGGTACAGGGCGATGCCGTGTATACCGTCACCGCCTTCCTGAATCTCATGCCCGGCATCTTTGGGCAGACATGACTTGAGGCTCATTCTGGCCACCAGTGAATCATCTACAATCAGGATTTTTGCCATCCCGTACCTCCGTGCGCCCGGTGCATCTCTCTGCGCACTATAGCAGAGAAGTCAGTAACTGTGCAAATGTCCGCATCCTTTCAGGCGTGATTGCGCAGCATCAGCTCATCCGGGTGGGGGGCAAAATAGAGCTGCTCCGCCAGGTAGGATTGATTGAAACGGCGGATGTAGTGGGTGAACAGGGTGACGGGAACAATCAGCGGCAGCTGGCCGGCGCGGTAGCGTTGGATCAAGGCCAGCAGCTCGTGTTTTTCCCACGCTTCCAGCTGCCTTTTGAAGTATCCCAGACAGTGCAGCAGTACATTGGTCTGTTTTGCCGGGGTCGCCAAAAGACGCAGCCCTGCCATGAAGAGCCGACTGTACTCGCGAAGCAGCTGGTCAAACGGCTGTTGGCTGGCCACCAGGCTGCCGGTTGCGCGGTAATGTTCAACAGAGTGTGCCATCAGAAGCAGCTTGTGCGCCGTGTGGAAGCGTATCAGTGCCGCACGGTCCGGCTGTGCGGCAAGCAGCTGCAACAGACGATCATAGCAGTAGACCTGCTCAATAAAGTTTTCGCGCAGTCGGGCGTCTGCCAGGCGTCCCTCTTCCTCCACCGGCATGAGCGGGAAGGCGCTGGTCAGCAGCTCTGCAAACAGCCCTCTGCCGCTGGTGAGCGGAGGACCTTTGTCCTGATAGATCTTGACCCGATGCAGGCCGCAACTGGGAGAGTTTTTTTTGAAAATGAAGCCGCGCAATGACAGCGCGGCAAGTTCGTTTGTTTTGTGCAGGCACCAGGACTGCAACTGTTCGGTCAGATCATGCCCGCTGCGTATGGTGACCAGTTGAGGTTTTGCCACATCCCCGTGTAAGCGCATCGGCTCACGCGGGGTCGGCAGACCGCACTCGACCTCCGGACAGACCGACACAAAGCGAACATGCGGGGCCAACTGGTCGGTGAGATAGTGGTGTCGTTTGTGGCCGCCATCGTAGCGAACCTGCTCGCCGAGGAGGCAGCAGCTGACACCCAGGGTGATCTGTCGTTGCAGCATAGAGAATCTCCAAAGGCCTGTTTTGCTGATTGACATACCTGCGATTTGTGCTAGGTACAGTGGACGGTGAAAACTTTTGCAAAGGGGCTTTGATTATGGGATTTACCATAAAACAGAAGATGACGGCATTAATAGTTTTTGTCGCAGTTGTGGCAACGGCGGTTACCGTCCTGATGCTGTTTACGTTTGTGAAGATCAACACCTCGCTTGACAAGCTTGAGCGCATTAACCAGATCCGGACCGCGGCCATGCAAGGTTCGATTCATATGCTGAAGGCCCGTGAATACGAAGGGGAGTTCTTTACCCGCAAGGATGACAAATGGGTTGGGCGACTTGAACAAGAGGTTGATACAGTCTACAAGGTGCTTGACCAGCTGGACAAGGTCAATACCGATAAAAAAATCAAGGAACATAGCGCGCGCGCGAGAGAGCTGGGTAAAAACTACGTTGCCCAGATGAAGCAGCTGGTGGAGACTTTCAAAAACGGCGGCGACGTAATCGAGGGGCGCGAAGAGTTGCGTGACGTCATCAATGAGTTTGAACCGCAGTTAGAGGCGTATATCCCCAAGATCGCCGCTGAATTACATAAAAAGGCCAATGAGGAACTGGACAGTACGATTTCAAAAGGGCGTGCCATTATGCTGGCGGTTTCAATCGGTGCGGCCATAGCGCAGGTGGTGATTCTTCTCTTTATCGTGTTGCCGGTCTTGCGTTCGATTTCTGCCATGACGGAGCGGCTGAAGGATATTGCCACCGGTGAGGGGGATCTGACCAAACGGATTGAGGTGCGCAGCAACGACGAGATCGGCGAGACCGCCAACTGGTTTAACACCTTTGTAGGCAACCTGGCAGCGATTATCAGCCAGGTTGCCGCCAACGCACGGCAGGTGACCATGGTGGCGGAGAGCGTGCGCAACAATTCATCCGCCATGGTATCCAGCTCCGAGGAGATGTCCGCCCAGGCAGCCTCTGTCGCCGTGGCTGCCGAGGAAATGTCGGCAACGGCCTACGAGATTGCCAATTCCTGTACCCGTTCGGCTGCAAGTGCATCCGAGGCTGATCAGGCCACCGAAACCGGTGTCCAGGTGATTCAGGAAACCATAGCCGGGATGGAGCGTATTGCGGATCGCGTCCGTGAAGCAGCGTCAAATGTAGAGGCCTTGGGCGCGAAGTCCAATCAGATCGGTGCCATCGTCGGCACCATTGAGGATATTGCCGATCAGACCAATATGCTGGCCCTGAACGCAGCGATTGAGGCAGCACGGGCAGGCGAAATGGGTCGGGGATTTGCCGTTGTGGCCGACGAGGTCAGGGCCTTATCCGAGCGGACTACCAAGGCAACCAAAGAGATTGGCGATATGATCAGGATGATCCAGCAGGAGACCGGAGGGGCGGTCAAGGCAATCGAATTCGGCGTGGCTGAGGTTGAAAACGGCACCCGTGAGGCCAGCCGTTCCGGCGAGGCCCTGGGGGTGATTACTCAGGAAATACAGAATGTTACGCAGCAGATGAGCCAGATTGCAACTGCGGCTGAGGAACAGAGTGCCACAACCAATACCATCAGCCAAAACATCCGTCAAATTACGGATGTCGTGCAGGAGAGCACCGACAAGGCCCAACAATCGGCCCTGTCGGCGGAAGAACTGGCCCGGCTTGCCGATGAATTGCAACGACTGATGGGGAAATTCAAAGTTTGAAATTGTTGCTGGTTGTATGATAAAAATGCAGCGAACTAGCGTATGCTAACAACTCAATATACAAAGTGACGCTTCAAGCGTGTACAGGAGGACAGTATGGCAAACATTCTGATTGTTGATGATTCTTCCACGATGCGTAAAATCATTTCCCGCTCGCTCCGTCAGGCCGGTCTGCCGATTGACGAGATCCTCGAAGGTGGTGACGGTATTGAGGGGCTGAATGTGCTGCAGACCTCCGGTAAGGCGGTTGACCTGATCCTCTCCGATATCAATATGCCCAATATGGACGGCCTGGAGTTTGTCAAGGCGGTCCGCGCCAACGGCTTTTCCATGCCGATCGTGATGATCACGACCGAGGGTGGTGAAGACGTCATTGCAGAAGCCATTGCCAGCGGCGCAAAGGACAGCATCAAGAAGCCGTTTACACCTGAACAGCTGAATGAAAAGCTGGGGGGCCTTCTATGAGTCTGAACGCCGAGATAGCTGAGAGTCTCAAGTTTTCTGAGCAACAGCTTTCCGAGTACATCATTAACGCCACCCGTGAGGTCTTTTCCACGATGGTGATGATGGAACCGGCCGATGATTTTCCGCTCAAGGAGCCGATCACTCATTTTAAATGCAGTATCACCGGTATGGTCGGGTTTGCCGGTACCTATTCCGGGGTTATTTCCATCCATTGTCCGATTCTCTTGGCCAAAAGGATAACGAGTGCCATGCTGGGCATGGATGAAAGTGAAGTTGAAGATGGCGGTGAAGACCTGAACGATGCGATTGGTGAGATTGCCAACATGCTGGGTGGCAGCGTCAAGATGATCCTTTCCAAGGGGGGCCTTGATGTCAAACTTTCCATCCCGACAGTGATCGCCGGTGAAGATTATACGGTTAACTCCTTATCCGACATTGATTGTGTCGTTATTCCCTTCAATGTTGATGCAAGCGATCGCTTCCTGGTTGGCCTGACCCTCAAGAAAGAAGAGTAATCCCCCGATAAATCAGATACGGGGGGACTGTTACAGCCCCCCCGGTAGTCCATTTCCCTTTCCCGTGAGTTCCGATGGAAGGCTATATAAAACTGCATGAAATGCTTGAGTCTGCCCTGCGTCAGGCCGGTGAAGAAGCCGGCATGTTGCTGGGACAAGGGTTGTCTGCGACCCTGACGGACTCGATAACTTTCAGCAAGACCGCTTATTTTGGTGATCTTGATGACGGTGTTTTTGTGCTTTCCGTAGACTCACGGGAAGAGTATCAGGGGCAGTTCTATCTGGTCTTTAACCTGCGCGATGCCATCTTGATGAGTAGCTTGCTGTTGGGTATACCGGCCCAGCGCATCAAGGAAAAGCAACGCCTTTCGATTATTGAACCTGACGACATAGATGCCTTTGGTGAGATAGGCAACATGATCAACGGTGCCATAAACACCGTTTTTCAGTCCAGCCTTTCCGGCAAGGCTCACCTGAAGCTGCAGGGATCTAAGAAATACGTGCCTGAAATTGATCCTCTCAGTGATGATGAACCGCTCCCCAACGGTGATTATCTCATGTTTCGCGCCCGCCTTGAAATGGAAGGGCATGAGATGCATTACCTGGATGTGCTGATTCCGATTGCATTGGGCAATCAGTATGATCCCCCGGCAGAAGCCCCGGAGCCTGCCGAAGCAGCTGAGCCTTCTCCGGAAGCCGCTGGGGCTCCCGGAGATATGTCTGAAGAAACCCGGCCAAGTGGCGGTCCGCTTGAACTTGGTGATGAGGAGCAGCCGCTCAGAACAGCTGCCGTTGCCGGTACAACCGGTACCGACATGATCGCGGTCTTTGAAAATGATGACGATGAACGGCGACAGCTGCTTAACTCCTTGGAGTTTACCGGTTTTAAGCTGGTTGAGGCGACGCTCAATGCTGACGTCAAGGATGTCTTCAGCCAGGGGAACGTTCGCTTGGTGCTGATCGGCTCCCAGGATGCCGATGATCGTGAGCTGGCGATCTGTATCAAGATCAACGCCTTGCGACAGGATCAGCCGGTGCCGATCATCATGTGTGCTCAACGTTGGACTCGTACTGCCGTGCTCAAGGCGCTCAAGTATGGCGCGCGCGATATTGTCATCAAGCCGTGCGATCCAGACGAGGTCGCCAACAAGGTGAGGCGTTTGTGTCGTTTGTCCGCCGCCTGATATCTGGCGTGGACCGCCGGAATCCGTTAACCGGGCCTTCTGGCTCCGGCAGAATTGTCCAGGCGTCTCGCCTGGGGATGTTCCTCGTATTTCTGTTGCTCTTTGCTGTCGTTACGGCCGAGGCATCCATCCCGAACCAGATTCAGCGTATTGCTATTCACAAAAAACAGAACTTCACCCGGATTGCCATTGCCTTTGAAGCTCCACCGGTTTTTAGGGTGTCTCAACTCTCCGGTGGGCGCATCAGGGTGCAACTTGAAGGCACGGGTGGGCGGCTGTTCAAGGGGCTACGCCGCTATTCCGACACCAACATTGGCGGGCTGCTGCTGGCGCCCCATGGCAGTGATATGGTCCTTACCTTTGCCACAGCTGCGGGCCGTGTCGGTGTCAGGACCGTTTTTCTTGATGGTTTGCCGTCCCTGGCGTTTGATGTCGGCCCTATGTTCAAGTCTGCTGCTGCACAACCGCAGCCGCTTCCTGGACGCGAACGGATCAGGAGCGGCGCCGAAAAGCTGCTGAAAGACTTTGATCCTCCGATGAAGCCTGAAATACCATTTGTACCGACTGATCGCAGGGTCTTGAAAAACCTTTTGAGCGATGAGGAACAGAAGCTCTTTCTTGCGGCTGAAGGTGCGTTGTACAAAGACAAGTTGACGGTTGCCGAGGAGGCTTTTTCGCAGTTTGCCGCCAAGGAAAGTCAGATTCGACCGCTTGCGTTGTATCGGCTTGCCGAGGCACAGTATCGACTGCAAAAATACCGTCAGGCTCTGGATTCCTTTCGCGAAGCGGCCCGGCTGTGGCAGGATTTTTTAACCTTTAATCCTTCAGCAATGTTTTATTTTGGCGACAGCATTGCCCGTAACGGCGATCTCCCCGGCGGGCGGCAGCTGCTGGCACGCTTGATTGTGAATCATGCCGATAAGGTCTATGCCCCGATACTGCTGGTCCGGCTGGCTGACGTGTTGGAGCGACAAGGGAGCGATGGCAGCGCCATGGCAATTTATACGACCGTTGCCAATGCATTTGCTCACAACAAGGCTCAGCAGCTGGCTTCGTTAAAACTTGCTGATCACGCCTTTCTGGCTGCCACACCGGATACCTACCAGCCGCTCAGCGCTGAGTATGGAAAAATAGCCATGCAGGCTTCGGATTTTGATTTGCGCGAAGAAGCCACCTTCAAACAGGCCCTGCTTGAATCGATCAACGGACCAGTGGATACGGCGCTCGACCTGGTGCTCAAGTATCAGAAACGGTTTCCCAAGGGTGTCTATGGTACGGTCGTACATGATATGCGCGAAGATCTTGTGGCGCTTACCTACCAGGGGCAAAAGTGGGATAAGGACCCGGCCGGCCTGATCCGGCTGGCCACAGACAACCAGGACTATCTTGCGCGTACTGTGAATAGTGCCGGTTTTCTGCCCGAGGTGACGGCAGCCTTTGAGAAGGCCGGTAGGCCGCTTGATCTGATTGCGTTATATAGCGGGCTTTTGGAGCGCCCTTGGTTGAATGATGATTCGAATGCCTACGTAACACTGCAGGTGGCGGATCAGGCTGAGGTGTTGGGTGACGCACTCATGACGCGTCGTGTGCTGCAGGGCTTCCTGTTGAAGTACCCGGCCCACGCACAGGCCCGCTGGGCTCGCGAACGCCTGGCGGCACTCCAGTATGCGGCCAAGGAGCTGTCCGAGGTCCGGAATAACCTGGTATGGCTTTTGAATAAAAATGAACATGCGCTTTTCCCGCCAAGTTATTATTACCTCGGCCGTGCGCTCTGGGCGTCAAAAGAGTATCCGCGCGCGGCTCTTGCGATGGAGTTGTATCTTGCAGCGGTTACCGGGGTCAAAGATCAGCCGCCCTTGGTTCTTGACGCCTACTATGTCGCCGCGTCTGCGTTGCAAAATCAGGGAAACCGCAAAAAAGCGGTTATGCTGCTCGAACAAGGTGTGAAGCTCGTCAAGGGACACCGCGATCAACTCGTTTACAAGCTGGGAGAACTCGCCATGCAGGATGGGCGGACGTCCCTGGCTAGACAATATTTTGAACAGCTCGTTAAAGATGGAAAAGACCCCGATTGGCAACGGCTTGCACGCTTGTCCCTCGCCGACTTAGACGTCACCTCCCCCCCAACGTCAAAGAAAAAGTAGAGTCAATATTTTGTTTTTGTCAATATTATGACCTGCGTTGTTCTTGACGCGCCCTGCTGGTTTATGTTGAATATTCCGTGTTTTCTGTGTGTTAGCCGGTTTTGCGGCGGTGGTACAAAAATTGCAAATCGGTCTTGGCGAGTTTTGCCTTTAAAGGAAAAGGAGAGGGTATGCCCATCGGTGGACTGTTTAACACAACCATTGAGGTGCTGGGGAAAAACATAGACCTGCGTGCCCGCAATCAAAATCTGATATCTTCCAATATCGCCAATGCTGAAACGCCTGGGTATACGCCGAAAAGTCTTGAATTCGAAGGTCAATTGCAGGCGGCCGTCAAAAATGCGACTGTGTCTGGCAGTGCAGGGAACAGGTCTGTGACGAATCCGCGCCATATACCGTTGCATGATAGTGCGGAGCGGATTGAGCAGGTGCAGGGACAGGTGGTTGAAACTCCTGCAAAGACACCGGGGCGCGACGGCAACTCGGTCGAATTGGAAAACGAGATGAGCAAGATGATGCAAAATCAGGTGCTGTTTAATGCCTCGGTGCAGTTGTTGGCACGGCAGTTTTCCGAGCTCCGCACGGCTCTGAGAGAGGGTAAATAATGGATCTTTTTACCGCAATGAATGTCGGTTCGTCGGCGCTTTCCGCTGAGCGGACGCGTATGAATCTGATTTCCAGCAACCTTGCCAATGTGAATACGACTCGGACTGCCGAAGGGGGGCCCTATCGTCGCAAGGATGCGGTCTTTGCAGCCGTGCCGGCAGCTGACAGTTTTGGACGGGCTCTGGGGAGCGCCGCCGACAAACAGGTCAACAGCGTGCAGGTGAATGAAATCGTCGAGGACAAAAGCCAGCCGCGTATGCAGTATGATCCAGGTCACCCAGATGCCAACCAGCAAGGTTATGTCGCCATGCCGAACGTGAATGTGGTTGAGGAAATGGCAGACATGATCACGGCGAGCAGGGTGTACGAAGCAAACGTCATGACGGTACAGGCGGCCAAGAACATGGCGCTTAAAACGCTGGAAATCGGGAAATAGGAGTAGCGCATGGAAATCAAGGGTATTGGCGGGATTGGCATGTCAGCGGCGTTTCCGCTTGAGAAGGCCGCATCCTCTGAGACAACACTCGATGGCGCAGGAAAATTCTTCAAGGAGTTGATTGGGAAGGTCAATGATTTGTCCCAGCAGTCGGATCAGGCGGTCCAAAAACTGGCTACCGGCGAAAACCGAGACTTGCACGGTACCATGATCGCGGTCGAAAAGGCGAGTGTGTCCTTCCTGTTCATGTCGCAGATAAGGAACAAAGCTCTTGATGCGTATCAGGAAGTCATGCGCATGACGGTGTAGGTGCTGGAGTTGCCTTGGTGCTAGGAGCCACTAAACCATGCCAGAAGGATTAAGACGCATCATAGAGCCGTTTCTTGCCCTGTCACCCGGCAAACGTCTGCTGGTCGGGGGGGTGGTTGCTGCCTGTGTGCTTGCGTTTGCGCTATTGATCATGCTTGCAAACAGGACCGAGTACCGTCCTCTGTTTACCAACCTGGCAAGCGAAGATGCCGGTGAGATTGTAAAAAAACTGAAGGAAGCCAAAACGCCGTACCAGATTACGCCTGATGGGAAAGGCATCATGGTGCCAGCCGATCGTGTCTACGAGTTGCGGCTGTCGCTTGCGTCGGAAGGGCTGCCCCAGGGAGGCGGTGTCGGTTTCGAGATATTTGACCGCAAAAATTTCGGTATGACCGAGTTTGTACAGAAACTCAATTATCAGCGGGCTCTGCAAGGAGAATTAGCGCGGACCATCTCGCAGATCAGCGGAGTGGAGCAGGTGCGCGTACATCTGGTTATTCCGGAAAAAACGTTGTTCAAGGAAGCGGAAAAGCCGCCAACCGCCTCCGTGGTCATGAAGATGAAGGGGGGCAAGACCTTGAAGGATGGGGAAGTCCAAGGGGTTGTGCACCTGGTCGCCTCCTCTGTCGAGGGTATGAACGCCGATAACGTAACGGTTCTGGATAGCCGCGGCAAGATCTTGAGCAAGGGTGATGCCGGCACAGCGGATGCCAGTGCCAAAGCGACGACCGCGATGCAGGAAACGCAAAGAAACTACGAAAAGAACATGGAGGATCGCCTGCAGACCTTGCTCGACAAGGTGGTCGGTGGCGGCAAGTCAGTGGCACGGGTGACGGCGACCTTTGATTTCAAACAGGTCGAGCGGGTTGAGGAAAAGTTTGATCCCGAAACCATTGCGGTGCGCAGTGAACAGCGGAGCGAGGAAAAATCAGGTGGCAGCAATGCTTCCGTGGGGGTCCCCGGGGTTCAGACGAACCTGGGCAGAACCGCGGCAGGCACCGGTGGGGCTACCGGCGGCGGCAGCAAGAATGATGAAACGCTTAACTACGAGGTGAGCCGCTCGACCTCCCGTACCATAGAACCGGTGGGTACGCTGAGTAAGGTTTCCGTGGCCATTTTAGTTGACGGAAAATATGATGAGGTTGCCGCTGCGAAGGATGGTAAAGAGGCAAAGCCTAAATATGTTCCACGCTCTCCCGACGAACTGCAAAAGATAGAGGCGCTGGTAAAAGGCGCTGTTGGTTTCGATGCCCAACGGGGCGACCAGATCAGTATCCAGAATA
This sequence comes from uncultured Geobacter sp., assembly GCA_964622705.1. GTDB lineage: Bacteria > Desulfobacterota > Desulfuromonadia > Geobacterales > Pseudopelobacteraceae > Trichlorobacter. The sequence continues at coordinate 53,986 of CAZUSH010000006.1, forward strand.
TTCCGTTCCAAGATGCCGGGGAAGGGGCTGGAGCGACCGAGGCCGTCAAGTGGTGGATGAATCCTTTCTTTCTCACTCTGTTTAAAAACCTGTTGATCGCGCTTGGTTTCCTGGTGTTGATGTTGTTTGTGGTCAAGCCGATGTTGAATACGCTCAAGTCTGCCCGGCCGCCACGGCTTGACATCCTTGAAAGTATTGCACCCGAAACCCAAGAGAAAATGACAGCCAGTGAACGTGCGCAACTGGCTCACCACATGGCAGAGCAGCAAGAACTGATGGAAAAAGCCAAGTCAAACCCGTACCAGGTAGCACAGATTCTGCAAAACTGGTTAGGCGAAGAATCCTGAGGCGAGGACGCGATACTCTATGACCGGAGCTGATAAGGCGGCAATCCTGTTGCTGTACCTTGGTGCAGATGTGACTGCCAAGGTGTACGAGCATATGGAGGACGAAGAGATCAAAAAAATCTCAAAGAGCATGGCCGCGTTGGGCCATGTGAACCGCCAGACCATTGGTGAGGTTGTCGAGGAATTTAACGAGGTCATCTCACCGGAATCGGGTATTTTTGCGCAGGGGGATGAGTTTGTGCGCAAGGTGCTTGAAAAGGCGCTTGGCCCGGCCAAGGCCCAGATGCTGATGGAAGAACTCCAGGCCTCCAGCTATGGCGATCTGGTTGATATCCTTTCTGCAATGGACCCGAAAAGTATTGCCAACTTTCTGTCGCAAGAACACCCGCAGGCCATTGCCGTTATCCTCGCCAAGCTCAAATCGAAGCAGACCAGCGAAATTGTCTCTGCCCTGCCGGTGGAGTTACAGGCTGAGGTCGTGTTGCGCATCGCGGATGTCGAACAGGTGTCCCCCGAGATCCTGCAGGAAATCGACGAGGTCATGAAACGGGAGATCAAGTCGATGGGCGGGGTACAGCGTTATAAGGTCGGCGGTGTTGAGAAGGTTGTCGACATGTTCAACCACTTTGATCGCAGCAAGGAAAAACAGATCCTGGAAAAATTGGATGTGCTCAGTCCCCCGCTGGCCGAGGTGATCAGGAAACATCTCTTTACCTTCGAGGATGTCTTTGCCATGGACGATCGTTCCATTCAGGCTGTGATGCGCGAAGTCTCCAATGATACCCTGACATTGGCCATGAAGACCTCTACGGATGACGTCAAGAATAAGATTTTCAAGAATATCTCCAGCCGTGCAGCCGAGATGATCAAGGAAGACCTCGAAGTTATGGGGCCGGTGCGACTCTCGGATGTGGAGAAGGCACAGTCCGAAATCATCAAGATCGTGCGCAAGATGGAGGAGGAGGGCAAGATCGTGCTTGGCGGACGGGGCAGCGAAGATGTCCTCGTCTAAGGTTATTAAGACCGGTAATGAGCAGCAGCAGGTCAGTGACTTCAGCTTCACCGCCGTTTTCAAGACTGGAAGCGTCCCTACGCCGCGCGTGGAGGGGACGATCAACGGCTTTACGCCGATGGCCTTATTTGACCCCTCTGAATTAAAAGACAAAAGCTCGTTTGCCCCCCGTCCGGAAGAAACCGAAGAACCTCCCCCTCCGCCTCCTCCCCCTGGCAGATTCATAACCGACGAAGACCTGGAGCGCTATCAGGAAGAAAGCTATCAACGTGGTCTGCAGGATGGCAAAAACCTGGCTGAACGAGGCCTTTTGAATGTCTTTAAGAGCCTGCGGACAGCTGCGGAGGATGTGGTGCAGTTGCGTGACAAGGTTCTGCGTGATGCCGAAGACGACCTGCTGTTGCTGACCATGACCATCTGCCGCAAGGTTATTGCCCGTGAGGTTGCGCAAGACCGCCGAACCGTTGTGAGACTGATTCGTGCTGCGCTCAACAACCTGCATGAGCAAGACGATCTGATCATCCGCGTTCACCCTGATGACCATGCACTTTTGACAACCAGCCAAAACCAGGCGGTCCAAGCCGAGTTGACCGGCATTTCTTTCTCTCTCAAGCCCGATCCGACCGTTGAAATCGGCAGTTGTCTGATTGAAACGGAGCGCGGCACGGTGGACGCCGGTTTTGAGGCGCAGCTGGATGAGGTCTATCGCCGGCTGCTTGAGGTTCGCGCAGAAGAACCTGAAGAGCTGACGGAGTCGTAGCGTTATGGCGGGGAGCGGCATTACTATGGGGAGATATGCGCGTATTCTTGAGGCGCATAACCCGATCCGCCTGAACGGCAAGGTGACTCAGGTGGTGGGATTGGTTATCGAGGGGTATTGTCCCGAGACATCGGTGGGGGCGATCTGCGAAATCCGTCCCAAAGATGGTGAGGCGATCCCGGCGGAAGTGGTTGGCTTCAGGGATAATAAGACCCTGCTGATGCCGCTTGGCGATCTGCGTGGGGTCGGGCTCGACAGCTTGATTGCCGTGCGGCGCGACAAGGCTACCTTGCAGGTTGGGCCAGGGCTGCTCGGTCGTGTCATCGATGGTCTGGGCAATCCGATCGACGACAAGGGCCCCCTGCGTCTGGAGGAGGAATACCCGATCTACGCGGCCCCGGTGAATCCGATGAAACGCCCGCCGATCAGAAAGCCGCTTGACCTGGGGATCCGATCCATCAACGGACTGTTGACCTGCGGCCAGGGGCAACGGGTTGGTATCATGGCAGGTTCCGGGGTTGGTAAGTCCACCTTGCTGGGTATGATTGCACGCTACACCGAGGCGGATGTCAACGTGATCGCCCTGATTGGTGAACGCGGTCGCGAACTGCGGGAGTTCGTCGAAAAAGACCTGCAGGAACAGGGACTGCATAAATCCGTGGTGGTGGTTGCCACCTCTGATCAGCCTCCCCTGGTCAGGATGCGTGGCGCCTACCTGGCCACAACGATTGCGGAATATTTTAAGGATCAAGGTAAAAAAGTTCTGCTGATGATGGACTCTGCCACCCGCTTTGCCATGGCAATGCGGGAGGTCGGCCTTGCCATCGGCGAACCGCCGACCACCAAGGGCTACACCCCCTCTGTTTTTGCCGCCCTGCCAAAATTACTTGAACGTACCGGCAATTTTCCCGAAGGGAGTATTACCGGCCTGTATACCGTACTGGTTGAAGGGGACGATTTTAACGAGCCTATTTCAGATGCCATGCGCAGCATCTTGGACGGCCATATTGTGCTTTCGCGGGATCTTGCAGCCAGGAATATCTATCCGCCCATTGATGTGCTCGCCAGCGCCAGCAGGGTCATGGGGGACGTGACGGATGAACGGCACCGCAAACTGGCCGGACAGTTCAAGGAAACACTGGCAACGTATCGTCAGTCTGAAGATCTGATCAACATCGGTGCCTACAAGGCCGGCAGTAATCCCGCTATCGACCAGGCGATCCGCAAGATCGAAGGCATGGTCGCATACCAGAAACAGGCCATTGCCCATCAAGTCACGCTGGCTGAGTCCATTGAGGGCCTGCAGCAGCTGTTTGCGGGGTAAGCTGTCATGGCGGTGAAGAAAAAATTCGATATGCATCAGGTCCTGAACTACCGTAAGGAGCTTGAGAAACTCTGTAAACAGGAGTTTGCGACGGCAAAGCGGGATTTAGATAGCGCGGCGGAAGAGTTTGCACGGCAAAAACTGGAGACGGAACGGCTTGCAGAGGAATTCAGTGAGCGTCAACAACAGATCGATTCGATCGTTGAGATGCAGATGTATGCGGCATTCTTTTCACGTAAGCGGGATGAACTCAAGTGCCAGCAGGAGCGAGTGGAGAACCTCGATCGCATATTGGAGGACAGGCGCCAAGAGCTGCTGCATGCCACAAAAGAAAAGAAGGCAATGGAGCGGTTGAAGGAAAGACAGGATGCTGCTTTCCGCAAGGAACAGGCGCATAAGGAAGGGTTGCTGTTGGATGAGATAGCCACCCAGAAGAAGGGTCAGGAGAGACAGAACAATGAATAAGCGCTGGTTGTCGATCGTTGCTCTGGCATGCAGTCTGGGTACCATAGCAACGGTGGCGTTAACCGCCTCACAAGGGCCTCTGAGTTCGGCGCAAACAACGGCTTCAGCCGGCGGCGGTCCTGATGGCATCCCTGTTACCAAGGCTGCCCGGGAGGAACGGGCTATCCAGGAGGCCCGGCGTCAACAGTTGGCCGAGAAAGAGGCAGCCCTGGCTGCCAAAGAAGAAGAGCTCAAAAAACTGGGGGCCAAGCTGGATGCCCAAGTCAAGGCGCTCGAAGAATCTCGCAAAAAATTCGATGAGACTACCAAGGCAGAGGAACAACGACAAAAGCAGGCCCAGGGCGAACGTATTACCAAGATGGTGAAGTTGTTTAAAACCTTGAAACCTGCTCAGTCTGCGACATTATTGGACAAGATGGAGGAGTCCGAGGTGAAACTGCTACTGGACCGGCTTGATGTCAAAACCGTGGCTAAGTTGGTGCCTAACCTGAATCAGCCCAGGACTATCCGCTGGGTAAATGAAAATCTGCAACTCCGTGGTGGAAAGTAGTCAACCTCCCTTTCTTTCTGCCGATAGAATAGATACGGGCTTCGTGCCGAGTCTATGCAGGAAGGGAGGTGAAACGGATTGGATGCAGCTCAGATTATCGCAACACCATCGACCATGGTGGCGCCATCTGTCAGCGTCATGTCGGCGGGCAGCGCCGTAAGCTCACCGTCAGTTGAAGCGTCGGACAGTCCGTTTGGCAACCTGTTTGGTCAGCACCTGCTTGGTTTGGCAACAGGTCTTGGTGTGTCGAGAACCGCTATGCAGGCACCAGAGCCGCAATCACCGCAAGGAGAGGTTTCGGCGCAGTTGCCGAAGCAGGTTCCGGTTACGGATACTTCTGACGGGGAAGAAGTCGAGGCAGTCAGCCTGGCTGTCGGGCAGATGGCGGCAGTATACGCACAATTTATGCTTGCTCAGCCTCAGCTGGTGCAACAGGCACAGCCGGGTTCCGCTGCAGCAGGGGTGGCAGAAGTGCCTGAAACCAATGCCGTGGGTGGCGTGGACAAATCAAGGGCAGCAGCAGCGGAAACCGTTGCCGTGCCGGTACTGTCAACCAAGCAGCAGAACGCTGAAGTACTGACGGAAATCAACACCCAAACATTGCAAGCAGCGAAAAATAGAACTGTGGAACATATCGCTGAAAAACCTGTGTTGGCGCAGGGGGAAGACACTGCCGTCGGTAAGCATGCCGCAGTAGATTCCAAGCCACGGAGCGAACAGGTGTTGAACCAGCTGGTTCAATTTGGTGAGTATGGTAGTGAAACCGCTGCGGCAGTCTCGGAAACCGCTCAGGTGAACCCGGAAGCCGCTAAGGTGAACCCGGAAGCCACTAAGGTGAACCCGGA
>CAZUSH010000006.1:59388-104724 GCA_964622705.1 uncultured Geobacter sp.
GGAAGCCGCTAAGGTGAACCCGGAAGCCACTAAGGTGAACCCGGAAGCCACTAAGATGAACCCGGAAGCCACTAAGATGAACCCGGAAGCCGCTAAGGTGAACCCGGAAGCCGCTAAGGTGAACCCGGAAGCCACTAAGGTGAACCCGGAAGCCACTAAGGTGAACCCGGAAGCCACTAAGGTGAACGAGCTGGCAACGCGGGATGCAAGCCCGGGATTGCTGACAAACGAAGCTAAAACAACGTCAGTTGTAGCGCCGCCGCAGGTGCGTTTTGCAGAACGTCCGGATATCGTACAAGAGGCAGCTGAAAGTTTCCAACAGCCAAGCGACAGCGATTTAGGGCAGGCAGGTAGTCAGGCCAGGGGACAACTGGCAAAACTGGTTGCACGTCAAGATTCGTCAACACTGCAGGATGATGTTGAAAACGCTTCCAGCGTGACGCAGCCCAATAGCCTGCATCATGTGACCCCATTGCAGGGTGGGCAGCAGCACACGCAAGAGGTTGCGTCAGTTAATGTAGCGGAGCAGGCCCCCGCGCATGGTACCCAGCAGGTTGCCCGGCAGGTTGCTGAGCGTCTTACCAGCCACGACCTGAAGCAAGGGAGTGATCAAATATCGCTCAAGCTATCTCCGGAACATTTGGGCAATTTACAACTGAATCTTCGTATGGACGAGCAAAGCCTGAAATTGGAAATCGTGGCTGAGCACCGCAGCGTCCGTGACGCGCTGCTGCAACAGGCGGACAGCCTGCGGGAAACTCTGGCAAAGCAAAATATCCGAATGGATTCTTTTGATGTTTCTACGGGTAATTATGGCAGTCTGCCGCAACAGTCGCAACAGTGGCGTCAAGCTGAATCGAACCAGCGTCAGTCCCTGCCACTGCAGGTCTCTTCAGCGCGAAGTTCAGCAGCAGTTGGAGCAGTTGAGCACCAGATTCGCTATTTTGCGCCACAATATCAATCAACTCTTGATGTGCGATTCTAAAGAAAGGAGGCTTTTTCATGACAACAGCTGTTGGCAGCACAACAAGCAGTACGAGTAGCACTACAAGTGCATCAAGCAAGATGAAAAGCGAGTTGGGGATGGATTCCAACGGCTTTTTAAAATTATTTATTGCACAGCTGCAGTATCAGGATCCGCTTAACCCATCTGATCCCACACAGATGATGAGCCAGCTTGCTCAGCTGACGCAGGTTGAACAATCGTACAATACTGTTACCGCGTTAAATAACCTTTTAACGGCCCAGAACAATACCGCCGCCATGTCAGCCGTTTCACTCATTGGTGGTACGATCACCGCTGCAGGCTCGGAGAATTATTTTGATGGTACCAACGCAACATCATTGAAGTACTCCATGCCTGCTGCAACAACCAGCGGTACACTTTCTGTCTTAGATGCATCCGGAAATACGGTACGCACCGTTGACCTTGGCGCCTTGCCCACAGGCTCGGGAACCTATACCTGGGACGGAACTGATGGACAGGGCAATAAACTCCCTGCAGGCAAGTACAGTTTTACGGTGTCGGGTACTGATGCAAGTGGGGGAACCCAAACAGCAACCACCTACACGACCGGTGTGGCTGATGGTGTGAAATTTGAGGATGGTGCAGCCTACATTACGATCGGCCCCATTTCGGTGCTGTACTCAGACATCACATCGGTGCATGGCTAATGAGCTCGATAGAACAACTATATTTCCCGAATCCGGTCCAACCTTCGAGCCGTCCTTCGCAAACGCCAGGGCAACGCTCGACCAAGGCGACCAGCGAGAGTACTTTTGCCAAGGTACTTGACCAAACACAGGGAGTAAAGTTCTCACAGCATGCACAAGAACGGCTGAAGTCTCGTAATATCTCTTTCAGTGCAGAAGAGTTGCAGCAATTGGAAGGTGCCGTAAACCGGGTTGCGCAAAAGGGCGGTAAGGACTCTCTGGTGATGTTGGGGGATGCCGCCTTGGTGGTCAGTGTCAAGAATCGTACGGTTGTGACTGCCATGGATCGCAGCCAGATGAAGGGAAACGTTTTTACCAACATAGATTCAGCTGTCGTCATATGACCTTAAACACAGGGCTGGCCCTCTTGAGGAAGCCCCAGAGATACTGACCGATTGACGTATCTCTAAAGAACGGGAGGCAAACCACATGAGTATTACATCGGCGATGTTCACGGGCGTTTCGGGCCTTTTAGCGAATGCTGAAGGCATAAATGTCATTGGTAACAACCTGTCAAACACCAACACAATAGGCTTTAAGTCGAGCAGGATGCTGTTTTCCGACATGCTGTCGGCAAACATTGGAAATGGCTCACAGATAGGGCGTGGAACACAAATCCAAAAGGTTGACAATGTTTTTAGCCAAGGCTCTTTCGAGAGCACCGAGAGTGTAACTGATTTGGCTATTCAGGGTAATAGTTTCTTTGCCCTGAAGGCGCCGGGAGACGCTGCGCCGGTCACCCAGAATCAAGCGTATGTCACGCGTGCAGGAGCCTTCCGCACCGATGCAGACCTGTATCTGGTGAATGCGGATGGTTATCAGGTGCTGGATACCCAGGGCAATCCGATTAAATTCAACAACAATGCAACCGGCATTGCCACGGCGGTTGCCGCCTTGTCTCCGCTGCTCACGACGTTGCAAACAGCAGTGAACACCTTGGATACCAACGCCAGCAATCTCGTTACGGCTGCAGATACGGCGGTTAATAATGCTGCAAGTGCAGGGGCTTATACGACGTCTCTGAATGATATAAGTGCTAAAGCAACAGATCTGTTAAGTAATGCAGATGCCCTTGTTACAGCAGCAGCAAGCGGCACTGCTTCAGAACAATTACTTGCCTCCAATATTCAAATAGCAGCAACCGCTGCCAATAAGGCTGCCCTGGCCGCAGTAGCAACTCCCAAAGATCCCACCCTGGGGGCTGCAGCGTTGACCTCGCTGAGCAATCTAAGCACCCTTATTAACAGTGCTAGTGCATCATTTACTACTACAGGTGTAGATACAGCATATAATAACTTAAAGACGAGCCTTGACAATACTCCTACAATATCAACGCTCTCGAGTACCTACAATACGCAAGTAAACCCGCTCAAGGTGGCGCTGACCGACCAGACTAACGCTAATACACTGAAAACGGCAACTACCGCTGCCCTGACTGCAGTAGGAAACGCAATATCAACACCTCAAAGCACCACGCTTGCGAATAACGCTTTAAGCACCTTGTCCGATACCAACAACTTGATTAATACAACATCCTTTCAGACCGCCTCAGTTGTCACGGCTTATACAACACTGACAGGAAGTATAGCAGCCACTCAAGCAGCTGCTGATTCCGTTGCACCGGCAGTTGCTACCTTGTCTTCTCAGCTTGGTAAGGCGTTTGATAAAATATCAAGCATAGGATCAAATGGCTTGATAACCTATATTGGTAAGGATGGTACCACGACAAATTACTATAATATCTCCGGCCAGGTCGGCGTTGATGCCACAAAAGAAAATGCCCTGAGCGTCCAACGGTTGGCAGTTATTTCTGTGCCCAATGCGAATGCGCTTGAAAAGAATGGCGGGACACTCTTTAAAGCAACGGTTGATTCCGGCATCCCGGCTCAACAGTTTTCATTGCTGAACAACTCGTTGAATGGCAGTAGTGAAAAAGTATTCTCAAACTCTTTAGAGCTGAGTAACGTCGATATGGCTGCTCAGTTCGTCAAGATGATCCTGACCCAACGTGCTTATTCAGCCAATTCAAAGACGATCACCACGGCGGATGAGATGACGCAAGAGGTGCTGAATCTCAAACGATAGGCGTTTCTGACGCGGCATAACACGGTACGCCCCCGTTTGCCTGGGAAACTTTCTCGGTAGACGGGGGCATGCTTGTTTTGGGGAAACCGCGAAGACCGGTTACATCTGGTTGCAAAATGCCGGTTTTCGTTTTACATATGCAGGATACAAGCTAACCCATGAAGAAAAGCACCGGAGGGAGCGTATGGCAAAAGATGATCAGGCAGCCGAAGCCCCGGCAGAAGAAGGCGGCAAGAAGAAGCTGATTATCATTATTGGTGCAGCAGCATTGGTGGTTGTGATCGGTGCTGTTGTGGCATTTATGCTGTTGGGTAAAGGCGATAAAAAGAAGGCCGGAGCTGAAGGGCAGGCTGCTCCGGCTGCTGCTGAAGGTGGGCACGGTGGTGCGGCGCCGGCTGCTGAGGGTGGACACGGCGGCGGTGCAGCCGCAGCGGGTGCTACAATGGTCTATTCACTTGAGCCCTTTATTGTAAATATTTATGATGGTCAGGATTTACGCTACCTCAAGGTCAAGATTGAGCTTCAGATGGCGAGCCCTGCCGTGAAGGTAGACCTCGATGGGCAACTGGCAGCTATTCGCGACGCCATTCTGGTTGTGCTTACCACCAAAACGCTGCAGGACGTCATGGATGTACAAGGTAAAAACCAGCTGCGCGATGAAATATTGACCGCTATCAGCAAAATCGTGGCGCAAGGCAAGGTCAGCAAGGTCTATTTCACCGATTTTGTCGTGCAGTAACAGCGGAGTCGCCTGATGGCAATGGAGAAGATCCTAACAAAAGCTGAAGTAGAGGCGCTGCTGAATGCCGTCTTCGACGGCAGGATCGAGCCGGAAAAGGAACTCTCAAAGACTGAGGGGACTGCTGTCAGCTATGATCTCTTCAATACTGAGGCATATCGCGGCTTTGTTCCCAACCTTGATATTGTTTATGATGGGTATATCCGCTTTAACCGTATCACCCTTTCAAACCGCCTGCGCAAGGTTGTCGAGATCAAAAAGGTTGGGGCACGCTCGTACAAATTTGACGATTTTCTCCAGACGCTGCCGTCGCCGGTCTGCATGGGGATATTCAAACTTGACCCGCTGAAAGGGGCTGCCCTGGTGGCCATGGACAGCGCTATGGCCTTTGCCATCGTCGATAGTGTCCTGGGGGGGAGCAGCAGAAATGCATTGACCCTCAACCGGCTTTTTACCAACCTTGAGTTGCGTTTGGTTGAAATGGTGCTTAACGACGTGCTGGCAGACCTCGAAAAGGCCTGGACACCGCTGTATCCGGTAAAATTGAATCTGCTGCGGATGGAGATGAACCCCCGTCTGGTCACCATTGTACCACCTGAGTACCAGGTGGTGACCATGACCGTGAAGGTACATATTGAGGAAACGGTCGGCACCATGGTTTTCGTTGTGCCGATCATGACCATCGAGCCGATTCGGGACAAACTCAAGGAAGGAATGCAGTTTGACCTGATGGCGATCGACCCGCAGTGGTCGTACCGTTTGTCATCAGAAATCCTTGATGCTCCTTTGGAACTGTCCGTTGAATTGGGTAATTCCACCATTACATTACGGGAGCTGTTGGACCTGCAGGTTGGCGATACCATCATGCTGGACAAACCGTGTACCAATCCGCTCTTGGTAAAAGTTGAGAGTGTCCCGAAGTATCAGGGAGTGCCGGGTGTCCGCCATGGCAATAAGGCACTGCAGATTAGCGAGATCATAATGAATAGAGGGGGCATGCGTGAACGACAAGCCTGAAATGGTAGAAACTGATGCTGAACGCAAAAACCTTGAATTCATCCTCGACATCCCCTTGCAGGTGACCGTCGAACTCGGTCGCACAAAGCTGCTGGTTAAGGATATTCTCCAATTGAATCAGGGCGCTGTTGTTGAACTGACCAAGCTTGCAGGAGAACCTCTTGATATCTTTGTAAACTCCAAGCTGGTTGCCAGAGGAGAGGCGGTGGTCGTTAACGAAAAATTCGGTGTCCGCCTGGTGGATATCGTCAGTCCGAATGAGCGGGTGGAGAAGATTTTGTGAACAATCTGCTTGCGGGCTGCCTCTTGCTGTTTTGGGCTGCTCCGTGTCATGCTGCCGGGGGGGAAGGACAGCCCCAGGCATCCGGTTTCAGCTTTATCTCCAGTTTTTTACAAATGTGCGCTGCGTTGTTGCTGGTTGTTGGCTTGATCCTGCTTACCTACTATGCCTCAACGCGCCTGTTGCGCAAGATGCCGGCCCTCTCTCTGGCAAACCGCCAGATACGCGTGGTGGAGGTACGGGCAATTGCGCCCCGCAAGTCGTTGATTCTGGTGGAGGTCGGTGGTGAATATCTCCTGCTGGCCAATAGCGGCGAACATCTTACCTTTATTAAGCAAATTAACATGCTTGAAGAGATTGAAGTCTTAAATGACACCCCCGATCAGCAGTCGTTCCGTGCAATTTTGAAACGGACGCTCGGACGGGCCTGAGATGGTAATTCCCACTCCGGGACGGATAACCTGTATGACATCGTACACTCGCAAACGCTTTTGGGGGATTACCCTGGTTCTCGCGCTACTTTTCGGGGCGCTGGCCACGGTTGCACTTGCGGCGCCAACCCCGTTGCCGGCCTTGAATATTGGGGTAGGAGCAGCGACGAAGCCGGCGGAAGTTGCCACCACGATTCAGATCTTTCTGATTCTCACCATTTTGTCGGTTGCCCCGAGTCTCTTGATCATGACGACATCCTTTACCAGGATCGTGGTGGTGCTCTCCTTTCTGCGCACCGCCATGGGGACGCAACAAGCCCCTTCGAACCAGATTATCCTGGCGCTCTCGCTTTTTCTGACGTTCTTTATCATGACACCGGTCTGGCAGCAGGTAAACCGCGAGGCCTATCAGCCCTACAAGGCCGGTACCTTGTCGCAGGAGCAGGCCTTTGACAAGGCAGTCCAGCCGGTCAGGAAGTTCATGCTGTCCCAAACCCGTGAAAAGGATTTGGCCTTGTTTGTAAGCCTTTCCAAGCAGGCTCGGCCCAAAAACGCCGATGATATCCCCACTGTGACCATCATCCCTGCGTTTATGATCTCGGAGTTACGGACCGCCTTTCAAATCGGTTTTCTGATCTATATTCCGTTTATTGTGGTTGATATGGTGGTTGCCTCTGTCCTGATGTCCATGGGTATGATGATGCTGCCGCCTGTCATGATTTCGTTGCCATTCAAGATCCTGTTGTTCGTGCTGGTCGATGGCTGGGGGTTGGTCATCGGCTCGTTGGTGAAGAGTTTTGGATAGAAAGGGTTGCCAATGACTCCCGAACTTGTTGTGCAACTGGCCCGTCGCACGTTTGAAACCACCTTACTGTTGTCGGCGCCGCTGTTGCTATTCAGCCTTGTGGTTGGTCTTGCCATTAGCGTCTTTCAGGCGGTTACCTCCATTAATGAGGCCACACTGGCCTTTGCACCGAAGATTGTTGCCGTTATGATTGCGATCATTATCTTTTTCCCCTGGATGATGAGTTACATGAGCGATTTTACCCGTGAGATTTATGCCCTGATCGCCATGATGCGGCGCTAATGCGTCATGTTCCCCTTTACTTCACCGCTACCCAGTCCCTCTGACATCTTCCTGTTCGCCTTGGTGCTCTGCCGGATCGCAGGGCTGTTTGCTGCCTTGCCGCTGTTTGGGGGGCGGCGTTTGCCTAACCGGATCAAGGTGGTGGCGGTGCTTGCCATTACCATGGTCTGCCTACCGGTACTCAAGTTGCCTCCGCCTCCCTTGTCACAGAACTCCTTGGATATGGCGTTGCTCATCCTGCGCGAGATTCTGATCGGGCTGACCCTGGCCTATCTGACCCAGGTTATCTTTGCGGCAGTCGAGTTCAGCGGGCAGATCCTCGGTTTGCAAATGGGGTTCAGCATCTCGTCGGTCATTGACCCGAATATGGGCAACCAGACCCAGATCATGTCGGTTCTGCAAAGTCTGCTGGCAACACTTCTGTTTCTCTCGCTGAACATCCATCATGCCTTCATTCGTGCCATCATCGACAGTTTCCGCATTATTCCGCTGGGGGGCTGGCAGATGAACGAGGCGTTGCTGCGCTTTCTGCTGCAGGTCACCACAGATGTCTTTGTACTGGGGATACGCTTGGCAGCTCCGGTTATGGTTACCCTGCTGCTTACCAGCGTGGTATTGGGGATCATGGCGCGAGCCTTCCCGCAGATGAACGTCTTTATGGTCAGTTTCCCCCTGAATATAGGACTGGGCTTCCTGGTGCTGGGGATGACGCTCCTGCTCTTTTTTCACGTGCTGGAACTTGCTTTCGGTAACCTCACAACCCAAACGATAACGCTCTTCAGGTTGATGGGAAAGGGGGGATAGTCTCTGGCAGACGAGGATAAACATTCAAAAACAGAACAGCCGACAGGACGAAGGCTCGAAAAGGCGCGTGAGAAGGGCGCCCCGCCGTCATCACAGATGATGACCCAAAGCTTCACCTTGTTGGCCGGTATTGTTGCCCTCTATCTGCTGGGCGGCTATCTGATGCACGGTTTGCAAAACGTAACGGTCCAGGTCTACGGGCAGATCGGTTCCTTTGAACTGACTGAGCGCAATGTCTATACCCTGATGCTCCGCATGTTCGGCGTGATCCTGATGTTGCTGGCGCCAATCGTGTTGGTTGTCATGGCGACCGGCATCTTATCGCAGATTGTGCAGGATAATGGTCGTCTCGAGTTTCAATGGGGGAGGATCGGCTTTGACCTTACCAAGCTGAATTTTCTCAATGGCTTTGGCCGTTTGTTCAACAAAGAAGCCCTGGTTGAGATCATCAAGTCGATGCTCAAGATCTTTGTGATCGGCTGGATTGCCTACCAGGTGTTGCGTGACGAGCTGCAGAATATCACGGTGTTGGCAGAGGCTGACGTTCACGGAATCCTTGCCTATACCGGCCATGTTGCCTTCAAGATCGTTACCCATACCTGTGGGATCATGCTTATTATCGCCATACTTGACATGGCATACGTCAAATGGCGCTATCTCGAAAACCTGAAAATGACCAAACAGGAGGTCAAGGACGAGCAAAAGGACCTTGAAGGTAACCCGGAGGTCAAGGGGAAAATCAAAAAATTGCAATATCAGTCGGCCCGCAGGCGTATGACCAAGATTATTCCTACGGCCGATGTGGTTATTACCAACCCGACCCACTTTGCCGTTGCCCTCAAATACGATCGCAGCAAAATGGCGGCACCAATGGTGATTGCCAAGGGGGCTGACGAAATGGCCCTGGCCATCAAGGAGTTGGCCAAGGAACACAAGGTGACGTTGGTTGAAAACCGCTTTCTGGCTCGTGAACTGTACGAGCAGGTTGCCGAGAATCATGAGATCCCTGAGTCGCTGTATGCGGCAGTGGCCGAGGTGTTGGCCTATGTCTACCGCCTGAAGGGAGCGCTGTGATTCCGACAGTGTCATAAATCAGACTTGGTCAATATTATGACACGGCGGGAAGTGGCGCAAGAGTGGCAGCGTCTTTCGATGATACGTGAAATCAGCTGGTTATGGTAGGGGGTGGCGAGAGATACTTGCGCAATGACCGAATTTTGACGGCATGAAACGTGCATAACTGCTGGAGGCGAAAAGTCTCAAAAATCAAGAATCCGGCAGAGGTAGTACCTGACACATGGCCAACAGATCATCGGTACAAGCGCTTGAATTGACAAACTTCCGAAAAAACTCGGACATTTACATGGCCTTGGCCTTGATTGGTGTCCTGGCGCTGATGATTGTCCCCCTGCCTTCCTTTGTGCTCGACATCTTTCTGGCAGCCAATATTACCATCGCACTCGCTATCCTGCTGGTCTGCCTGTATACCCTGCATCCTCTCGACTTTTCCGTCTTCCCGTCTGTCCTGCTGGTTACCACTCTATTTCGTCTTGCCCTGAACGTTGCCTCCACCCGCCTGATCTTGATGCACGGGCGGGAAGGGGCAGAAGCGGCCGGAGCCGTCATCAAGGCCTTTGGCTCATTTGTCGTCGGCGGTAACTATGTGGTCGGCGCCGTGATGTTCCTGATCCTGGTTATCATCAATTTTGTCGTTATCACCAAGGGTGCCGGCCGGGTTGCCGAAGTCTCGGCACGCTTTACCCTGGACGCGATGCCGGGCAAGCAGATGGCGATTGATGCCGACCTGTCTGCCGGTTTTTTGACAGAGAAGGAAGCTCGCAAGCGGCGGGAAAAGGTTCGTCGCGAGGCGGATTTTTACGGTGCCATGGACGGTGCCAGCAAGTTTGTGCGTGGCGATGCGGTGGCCGGCATTCTGATTATGCTGGTCAATATCTTCGGTGGTTTGATCATTGGCGTCTGGCAGCAAGGTTTGGCTCTCGATGTGGCGCTGGCCAACTACACATTGTTGACCATCGGTGAAGGCCTGGTGGCTCAGATACCGGCTCTGATCATCTCCACCGCCGCCGGTGTGATTGTTACCAGGACAGCCGATGAAAACAACTTCGGTCAGGAGCTGACCGGCCAGTTTCTCAACTATCCCAAGGCATTTTATGTGGTTTCCGGTGTGATGTTTCTTTTTGGATTGATCCCGGGATTGCCGCATTTTGCCTTCTTTTTGTTGTCGGGCATCTCCTGGCTGGTTGGTAAGATGTCACGGGAAATGGCCCAGGTTGTTGAAGAAGAAGCTGCGGCGGCCGAGGCTGCCGGGGAAGAGGAGGCGCAGGACCAGGCCACCGCCATTCGGCCTCTTGATACGCTTGAGCTGGAGGTCGGCTACGGTCTGGTGCCGATGGTTGATGCCTCGCAGGATGGTGAGTTGCTTGAGCGGATTCGTTCCATCCGGCGGCAGTTTGCACAGAAAATGGGGTTTGTCGTGCCACCTATTCATATTCACGACAACCTGCAACTCAAGCCGTATGAGTACAATATCCTGATCAGGGGTGCCCGTGTTGGCGGCAGTGAAATGACCGGCCAGTACCTGGCAATGGATTCGGGTGCAGTGATGGCCCAACTGCCGGGGCCGTCAACCAAGGAACCGGTCTTTGGTCTGCCAGCGGTCTGGATTCGTAGTGAAGACCGTGAACAGGCCCAGGTCAACGGTTACACGGTAGTGGACAGCACCACGGTTATTGCCACCCATATCAGTGAGACGATCAAACGATATGCCCAGGATCTTGTTGGGCGTCAGGAACTGCAGCAGCTTCTGGAAAATGTGGCGGTGAGCGCGCCCAAGGTGGTGGATGAGCTGATTCCTGGCCAGTTGGGGCTCGGGGTGGTGCTGCGTGTTGTCAAAAATCTGTTGAAGGAAGGGGTCTCCATCAGGGATCTGCGCACGATTCTGGAGACACTGGCGGACTACGCCGGCCTTACCAAGGACCCCGATGTCCTGACCGAGTTTGTCCGTCAGGGACTTGGGCGCTTCATTGTGGACCAGTTCAAGATGGAGGATGACGCGTTATACCTGGTTACCCTTGACCGCAGTGTAGAGGATGCGGTGGCCGAGGCAATTCAGCCATCTGACCAGGGCAGTTTTCTTGCCATCGAGCCGGCCGCCGCCCAGGAGATCATCGCGTCGATACGCAATATGGTTGATCGTTTCGGCATGTATGGGGCACAGCCAGTTGTGTTGGCCTCACCTTCGATCCGCCGTCATGTCAAAAAACTGATTGAGCGTTTTCTGCCTCATGTAACCGTATTGTCCCATAACGAGATTCCGCAAAATGTCAAAATTCAGTCATTAGGGGTGGTGACTTTCCATGTTGGTTAAGACCTTTCAAGCGCCCACCATGGCAGAGGCGTTGCGTCTGGTGAAGGCAGAGCTGGGACCGGACGCAATGATTCTGTCCACAAAAAAAGAGAAGCAGGGAGGCATCCTGGGCTTCTTCAGCAAACAGGTGGTCAAGGTGACGGCGGCCATTGATCCGCATCGACCACCGCCGCCGCCACCGGTGCGGGAGCGGCCGGAACGGGAAAAGACGGCAAAAGAAGAGTTTGAAAGCTCGATGCTGGCGCCCCTGGCCCGGGAACTGCGTGATCTGCGGGAAAAAGTAGAAATAATGGCCAAACGCGAAGAGGAGCTTCGGCAGCGGCAGGTCGAACAGGCGCACACACAGGAGACGCACCATGCCGTTGCGGGCGATGGTGGCATCAACTTGAACAACATTCCCCGCCATGATCTGGAGGAGATCAAAAAGCTGCTCCTCAATACGTTGGTCAAAAACCATGAAAGCGGCGTGAAAACAGTACAGTGGCCCGATGCGCAATCCTTGACGCAACAGAACAAGCCCGCGTCCGAGGCGGAGCCGGCAAAGTCACCTATCTTGAGAGAACTGCAGCGCCAGGGCGTGGAGCCGGACCTGCAGGGCAAGATACTGGAGACCATCAGCACCTTGCCGGCCAACCAGGGCGAGATGTCTCTCAAAGGGCGGTTGGGAGAAGCGTTTGGGCGCCTGATCCGGTTTGCCGGCAACCTGCGTATGAAAAAGAATGCACCTCGCATTATTGCCCTCGTCGGCCCCACCGGTGTTGGTAAGACAACCACCACGGCCAAGCTGGCTGCCATGTATGCGTTGAACAAAGGTAATAAGGTTGCGTTGATCACCATGGATATTTTCAGGGTTGGCGCAGTTGAACAGCTGAAGACCTACACCAAGATTATGGGTATACCGCTTGAGGTCGCCTCGACCCCGAAGGAGTTGGAGCGAGCTGTTGAGCGGCACGGCGACTGTGACCTGATTCTGATTGATACGGCTGGGCGGAGCCACAAGGATTCCGACAAGCTTGAGGAGATGAAAGGGTTCCTGGAACACACAATTCAAGCTGATATCTACCTGTGTCTCTCGGCTACGACAAAGGACCGTGAACTGGAAGTAATCCTTAACCGCTTCAGTATCTTTCCGATCAGTAAAGTGGTGTTTACAAAGCTTGATGAGTCGGAGAGTGTGGGTTGCATCGTTAACCTCTTGTTAAAGGCGAATCTGCAGATAGCCTACTTTACGACGGGACAGCGGGTGCCGGAGGACATTGAGGTTGCAACATCAGAAAAATTGGCTGAGCTGGTCTTGAAGGAGGGAGCGCAATGAGTGCGGTGCGCGGAACCGGTGATCAGGCCGATACCCTTCGTCAGATGGCGCGGACTGCCAAGCAGGCCAGCCAGAATAACACGTCACAGGGGCAGATGACCAGCCAGCAAGGTATCCGGGTCATCTCCGTTACCAGCGGCAAGGGTGGAGTCGGCAAGAGTAATGTGGTGGCTAACCTGGCCATGGCCCTGGCAGCACAGGGTAAGAGGGTCCTGATCATCGATGCAGATTTGGGGGTCGGCAATCTTGACGTATTATTGGGGCTTTCCCCGCAGTACAACCTTAACCATGTCCTCTCCGGTGAAAAAAGCCTGCCGGAGATAATCGTCGAGGTCTCTCCGAGTATTAAATTGATTCCGGCCGGTTCCGGGGTGCAGGAATACACCAGCCTTGGCCAGCACGAGAAGCTGAAGCTGCTGGATGAGCTGGATATGCTGGAAGAAGAGTTCGATCTAATGATTATTGACACCGAGGCCGGGATCTCTGAGAACGTCACCTATTTCACGGTGGCGGCGCAAGAAATCCTGGTGGTGGTCACGCCGGAGCCAACCTCTATCACGGATGTCTATGCCTTGATCAAGCTCTTGGCAACCCGCTATTCCGAGCACCATTTCAAGGTGTTGGTCAATATGGCGCGCGATAGTGAAGATGCACTGGAGGTGTTTCGCAAGCTGGCCAACGTGGCTGGGCGCTTTCTTGATATTTCCCTCGATTATCTCGGCTGTGTGGTGCGTGACGAACGCCTGATTGATTCGGTCAAGAAGCAAAAGGCGGTCTACGAACTCTATCCTGACTCCGATGCGGCGAACTGCTTTACCACGCTTTCAAAACGGGTGATCGAGAACTCACGCCAGACCAGGCTGAAGGGAAATATCCAGTTCTTTTTCCGTCGCTATCTGGAAGGGGCCGGGGGGGGAACTCCATGAGCCGCTTGCGGGCCTATGAAGAGCAGGCCGGGGATCGGGGGCCGCAACTGCGGGAGAGTATGATCACCTCGCATCTGCCGCTGGTGCGTTATCTGGTCAACCGGTTCGTTGCACAATTGCCGCCGCACCTTGATCCGCAAGACCTTGCCAGTGCGGCGGTGATCGGCCTGATTCATGCTGCCGATCGTTTTGATCCGAGCCGGGGGGTGCAGTTCAAGACCTTTGCCGAGCAGCACATTCGGGGGGCGATTCTTGATGAACTGCGTGCGTGCGACAATCTGAGCCGCACCATGCGCGATCGCTGCAAGATGGTGGAGCGGGAAATGCAGCTGCAGGAGCACCGTCTGGGGCGCAACCCCAGCAGTGAGGAGATGGCCGAAGCGCTACAGATGAGCCTTGAGGACTATTACAATCTGATGGATGACATCCATGAGTTCAGTTTCATCAGCCTTGATGACAGTTGGGATGATGATGAGGGGCATGGGCTGAATCTCTCGGATATCTTGGGTGACGACGAACAGAAAAGCCCCCATAACCAGGTGGTGTCAAGCCAGGTTGCCAAGGCGCTTGGAAGCGCGATTGACTCCCTGCCCGAAAAGGAACGTCTGGCGGTGACCCTGTATTACTACGAAGAGATGAACCTCAAGGAGATCGGGGCGGTGCTGGAACTGACGGAATCGCGCATCTGCCAGATACTGAGCCAGGCCATGGTCCGCCTGAAGGGAAAGATGAAGCCGCATCGTCCGTGAGCGTACGGATGCGGAGCCGATCGGCGGTAGCGCACAGTCGATACTGCCGGAGTGGTACAAGGAGGTTGCAATGAACAGCGGTATGTACTCTGCCTTATCAGGCAATCTGGCTGCGATGCAGCGGCTTGATATTATCACCTCAAATCTTGCCAACGCTTCAACAGCAGGTTTCAAGCAGGACCGGATCGCCTTTGAAAGCGTTTTGGCCGGTAACCAGAACCCACCGGCAGTGCCGCCGGGACAAACGGCTGACCCGGTTTTGCTGCAGGGACGGTTGGTGACTGACTATTCGGCCGGTTCTCTGATCCAGACCGGTAATACCCTGGATGTCGCCCTGCAGGGAGACGGTTTTTTTACCGTCAGAACCGCGGAGGGGGTTGCCTATACCAGGCAAGGCAATTTCCGTCTGGCCGCCGATGGTACCCTGGTGACTTCAGAGGGCTATCAGGTGTTGTCAAAACTGGGTGACCGCCCTGAAGACGGGCAGCCGATCCGGATAAATGTTGCCGGCCAGGAAAACGGCGGTAAACCGGTTGTGGACAGCCAGGGTAATGTCACCCTGAATGGCGAGCCGGTTGCGACGCTGGCCATCTATGATTTCCCCAAGCCGTATCAGCTGACCAAGCGTGCTGGTACCCTGTTCATGCCCGAGGCTGGGGCACGTCCGCAGGCGGCAAGCAGTCTGACAACAGTCAGCCAGGGGGCACTTGAACAGTCCAACGTCAATACGGTGGCCGAGATGGTGCAGATGGTTGAGGCCAGCCGATATTTTGAAACCTGTCAGAAGGTCGTACGCAGCTTTGATGATATGGCCGCCAAGGCAACCACCGACCTTGCGCGGGTTTAACCACACGAAGGAGTAACCAGCCATGATGAGATCGCTATGGACCGCAGCGTCCGGCATGAATACCCAGAGCCAGAATATCAACGTGATTGCCAACAACCTGGCCAACGTTAATACAACCGGTTTCAAGAAGAGCCGCCCCGATTTTCAGGATCTGATGTACCAGACCGTACAGAATCCCGGCTCCCCCTCCACCAATGCGGCACAGATTCCAGCCGGTATTCAGTTCGGTATGGGCGCTAGACTGGCTGATGTTTCCAAACAGTTTACCCCCGGCGACTTCCAGAATACCGGTGGCCAGTTGGATATGGCCATCGAAGGGGACGGCTTTTTCCAGATTCAGCTGCCCGACGGCAGCACGGCCTACAGTAGGGCCGGTGCGCTGAAGATGGACAGCAATGGCCGGGTGGTAACGCCGGAGGGGTATCCGCTCTTGCCCGAGATTGTCATCCCCAATAACTCGACCAAGATCACCATCGGCACCGACGGTACGGTTTCGGTGGTGCAGGCGGGCCAGAGCGCCGCTTCCACAGTCGGCAACATCCAGCTTGCCAACTTCACCAACCCGACCGGGCTCTCCTCCATGGGGCGCAACCTGTACCAGCAGACCGACGCCTCCGGTAATGCCACCACCGGTACGCCGGGACAGAACGGCTTGGGAACCATCAGCCAGGGCTTTCTTGAGATGAGTAACGTCAACGTTGCAGAAGAGATGGTCAACATGATCATCGGTCAGCGTGCCTATGAAGCCAACTCAAAGGCCATTACAACATCGGATGAGATGCTGCAGTTGGCCAATAACTTAAAGCGGTAGTGTGATGCGTTGGTTGAACCGTCTGATTTGTGTGCTGGGTATGCTGTGCCTGTTGTGCGTTGTTGGCACAGCAGCGCAGGCAGCTTCTGCACAGGTGCCTCTACAGGAAAAAGAGATCAGAAGCGCTGTGGAGCGCCTGCTCGCAGAAAAACTTGCAGGCCGGGGCTGGGACGTCTCTATCCGGCAGCTATCCCTGCCAAAAGGTATTCTTACCTCCAACGGGGAGCGCGACTTGGAACTGCTTCCCCCGGCGGGCTGGCAGGGCTGGGAGCCGGTTAGCATCGCCCTGGTGGTAAGGGTAAACGGGGTGGTTGAAAAGAATCTGTCCCTGCGGCTGTTGCTGGATGCGCGCACCGAGATGGTGACGGCAAAACGGCAACTGCTGGCTGGCACCGTCCTGACGCCAGACGATCTGGAGTTGCAGAAGCAGGATCTGAAGCGCGCCGGTGGGCTGCCGGTCAAAACCATTGCCGATGCGGTCGGCAAGAAACTGCGCATGACGGTGCGGGAAGGCGCACCATTGCGCAGCAACCAGCTTGCCGAGGTGCCGGTTGTTGTAAGCGGCCAGTTGGTGACGATCATTGCTGAGAGCAGCGGAGTCAGGATTACGGTTTCCGGCAGGGCCAAGAGCTCCGGCGGCATCGGTGATCTGGTGCGGGTGCAAAACCTGATGTCCAACAAGGAAATCCCTGCCAGGGTGCTGGATGCCTCAACTGTGGAAGTGGGGTTCTGATATGAAGGAGAACGGTATGGTACGGCAGGCGTTGCTGTTTCTGGCGCTGACTCTGTTGGCCGGTTGTGCGGTGCAGCAGACCGAGGTGGTAACCCCCAGCTTTGATCAGCAACTGAAAGCGGCAACCCCCAGCTACAGCAACGGTTCGATCTGGCAGGCCTCCTCTGTGGCACTGACGGAGGACGGCAAGGCGCGCAGGATCGGTGATATTGTGACGATTATCATTACTGAAACCGCCAGCGCCAGCAAACAAGCAGCCACGGCAACTGGCCGTAGCAGTGAGCTGAGCGCAGGTATTCCCGCATTTATGGGACTGCAAGGAGCTGGGGTCTTGACGAATAATCTTGGCGATCTCTCCAAGTTGATTGATGCAAGTGCATCGTCAAAGTTTGATGGTAGCGGTTCAACCTCTCGAAAAGAATCACTTACCGCAACAATTACCGCAAAGATTATTGATGTGCTGCCAAGCGGCAACCTTAAGATCGAGGGGAAGCGCAATGTCAAAGTTAATAGCGAGGATCAGATCGTTACGGTGCGTGGAACTATAAGGCAGCGGGATATTTCTCCGGATAATACCATTAATTCAAGCTATATAGCTGATGCTCAGATTACCTATTCTGGCGAGGGAGTTATTTCAGACCGGCAAAAGCCGGGGTGGCTGATGAATCTTGTTGATAAACTCTGGCCATTTTAAGGTGCTGCCATGAAACGTTTCTTGTTATTTGTTGGTTTCTTACTGTTTGTGCTGCCGGTGTCGTCTCATGCGACCAGAATCAAGGATATCGCTGCCTTTGACGGGGTGCGCGACAACCAGTTGGTGGGATACGGGCTCGTAGTGGGCCTGAACGGCTCAGGGGACAGCGACCAGACCAAGTTCCCGGTACAATCGTTGGTAAACATGCTTGAACGGATGGGCGTTACCATCAACCGGAGCGATGTCAAGGTTAAGAACGTCGCGGCCGTGATGGTGACTGCCACCTTGCCGCCATTTGCAAAACAGGGCACAAAGCTGGATGTTTTGGTCTCTTCGCTGGGGGATGCCAAGACCATTGCCGGTGGCACTTTGATCATGACCCCCCTGAAGGGTGCCGATAACCAGATTTATGCCGTGGCCCAGGGATCGATCCTGACCAATTCGTTCGCCTTCGGCGGCCAGGGCGCTTCAGCCACAAAAAACCACCCGACCGCCGGCAGGGTTCCCGAAGGTGCCTTGGTGGAGCGGGAGCTGCCGAACGTGCTTTCCGGCAAATCGCAATTACGCCTGAATCTGGCGCAAGCGGATTTTACGACGGCCGCACGGATTGTCAGGGTGATCAACAAAAAATTCCAAGGGGTGGCCCACAGCAATGACGGCGGCTCGGTGTTGGTACAACTCCCGGATGAGTATGCCGGTCGGACGGTTGAGTTTATTGCGCAGCTGGAAAATCTTGAGGTGGTACAGGACCAGCCTGCCCGCGTGGTGGTGAATGAACGGACCGGTACGATCGTGATGGGCGATAAGGTGCAGATCGCGGCTGTGGCTGTCTCCCATGGCAACCTGAGCCTGACCATCAAGGAAAACCCCAAGGTCGTTCAGCCGAATCCCCTCGGCAAGGGTGACACCAAGGTGGTACCCCGGACAGAGCTGAAGGTGCAGGAGGAACAGAAGCGTCTTTCTTTACTGCCGGAAGGCAACACCATTGGTGATGTAGTGCGTGGGCTGAATCTGCTGGGTGTCACCCCGCGTGACCTGATTTCGATCCTGCAGGCAATCAAGGCAGCGGGTGCGCTACAGGCTGAATTGGTGATCATCTAGGGTTCAGGAACCTGCGCCGATTACCGATAGGATAAGCATAATGGATAGTACACTCACAATAGCACCGGAACTGCTGGTGCAGGATCACAGGGCCGAACAGTTGGGCAACCAGGCCAAGGCAACAGGTAAGCAGTTGACTGAGGCCGAGCGGAAGAAGTTTAAAAAGATTGCCCAGGATTTTGAGTCTGTTTTTACCGGTATGATGCTGAAGTCGATGCGTGCCACCGTTGCTGAAGATAAATTGACCGGCGGAGGCAAGGCTGAAGAGACCTATCGTTATCTGCTTGATCAGGAATACGCTAATCTGGCAGCACAACGGGGCGGCGCGAACAGTTTGGCCGCACTAGTTGAAAGAGAGTTGTTAAAGCAATACACAGTCCCGCTCCGCAAGACAACTGATACGAACAAATGAGGGATACCGACATGGCAGCAGCAAATCGCTTGGTCGAGATATTGAAGGAACAGTTGACGGTAATGCGTGAATTGCAGCTGGTGCTGCAGGAAGAACAAAAGGCGATCAGCGGTCTTGATACCGCTTCAATGGAACTGCTGAACGGGCAGAAGGAACTGCTGGTTGCCCGGCAGCGTGCAATTGCCGAACAGCTACGGCAAGGATTGACGGAAACCGCCGTGCAGTTTGGATTGTCTCCCTCAGCAACACTAACCGATATCATAACGAAAATGCCGCAGGCGATGAAGGTTGAGCTGGAGCCGTTGCAGCAGGCTGCCAAACAGGCCGGTTCTGCCGTTTCCGTGCTGGCAAACCAGAACAGAGGGATGCTGGAGCGTTTTCTGGGGGTGGTCAACGACTCACTCGGCTATATCCTGCGTATCCTGAATACCTCGAATACCTATGGCGTGCGGGGTACCTATCTTTCTAGCGTCCAGGCCGGGGCGGTGATGGTGAGCAAGGAGGCGTAAGATGGGTCTCTCTGCGGCACTTGAAATAGGAAAGACCGGGCTCAAGATTTACCAGGTAGCCACGGAGGTGGTGAGCGAGAATGTTGCCAACGTCAATACCCCGGGGTATTCTCGCCAGCGAGTCATTTTGGAAACCGCCCCACCTTCAACGGCGAACGGTTTCCCACTGGGGACCGGAGTCAAGATTGCAACCGTCGAGCGCTATTACGATGCGCTGCTGCAGAAACAACTGGTCAATGCCGGCACTACCTCGGGTTATGACAGTAAAAAGTCAGACGTCCTGCAGCAGATCGAGCCGACCTTTAACGAGGTGGCCCAAGATGGATTGGGTGCGGCTATCTCTGATTTTTACAGTTCGTGGCAGGACCTGAGCCTGAATCCAACTGGCGCGTCGGAGCGCCAGGCCGTTTTGTCCAAAGCACAGATCATGGCTGACCAGTTTCATAATGTCTCAGGTACGCTGAATGACGCCATGGTTGCCCAGAATGAATCACTGCCCTCACAGCTGGATTCCATCAACACCACCTTGGAAAATATCGCCCAGTTGAACAGCCAGATCAGGAGCACTGAACTGGTGAGCGGCAATGCCAACGAGATGAGGGACCAGCGGGACTATCTGGTGCGGCAGCTGGCTGGAAGTATGGCGATCAACTATACGGAAAACAGCGATGGCACAACATCGGTCAACTACACCGATTCAACTGGTAGCTACAGCTTGGTCGATCCCTATGGGACACCACCTGCTGCGACGTTTGCAGCGGTAGCCAAGGGGACTTTGTTGCCGGATGGTACCACCCCTCGGTATGATGTACAGATTGCCGCTGCTGGCGGCAGAAACACTGCAATTATCGCCCCGGTAACCGGTGAGTTGGGAGCGACAATTGTTGCTCGTGACGTGACGCTGCAGGGCTATCTTGATCAGGTTAATACCTTGGCCAATACCATGATTAATGGTGATGGCACCAGCAACGGTATCAATGCCCAGCATCAGGCCGGTTTTGACGTAAACGGTACTGCGGGCTTGGCGTTTTTTACCGTTACAGCAGGCAGTGAGGCTGCCTCGATTGCCCTGAATACGAACCTGACAGCCTCAAAGATTGCCGCATCGGGTAGCGCCACTGTTGCCGGTGATAACTCGAATGCCGTCTTGCTCGCACAACTTCAAAACAAGACCTACAGCACTTTGGGTAACGCCAGTGTGAGTAACGGCTACAATGCGTTAGTCTCCCAGGTTGGGGTTGATGTTAATTCTGCTAAATCAACAGCCAGTAATGACGATGCCTTTTTGAAGCAGCTTACCACCTTGCGGGACTCAAATTCCGGGGTTTCGCTGGATGAGGAGTTGACCGATCTGATCAAATACCAGCGATCTTATCAGGCCTCTGCCAAGCTGATCTCGACAGCCAGTGACATGATGGATACCGTCATTAATATGATCCGGTAGCGCAGGAGAGCACCATGCGAATTACGCCCAACATAACAGCCCAGAACTCGCTTTATAACATTCAAAAGTCACGTTCCCAGCTGGACAGCATCCAGGAAAAGCTTGCCTCTGAAATGAACTATAACCGGCCCAGTGATGACCCGGTTGCCGCCCGTTTGCTGACCGGTATTGCCGACAAACTGCGGGCCAACAGCCAGTATGACAGTAACATCACCAAGGCCAACAACTGGTTAAAGATGACGGATACGGCCCTTACCAGTATGAATAAGACCATGGATCTGGTCAAGAATGTGACCTCCACGGTATCAGGAGGCTCCGCTGACAGTACCACCATGACGAACGCCATCTCACAACTGACGGCCCTGCGTGAGCAATTGGCTGATCTTGGCAATACCCAGGTTGACAATCAGTATGTCTTTGCCGGTACCAACACCACGGTCAAGCCGTTTGATCGTACCGTCAACAGCTCGCCGCCGGCAACGCAGCCCGCTCCTCTGGATACCACCTATTACAGCGGCAATGACCAGGTCAATAATGTGGAGATTGATGCCGGGGCGACTGAAAAGCTGAACCTTCCAGGCAGCAGCGTGTTGACCGGCCCGGATGCGAATGTGTTGTGGTCCCTTGACAGCCTGATCTCTACCCTGAAAAACAACCCCTCTGATTTGACCACCATTCAGGCCCGGGCCAACGAGCTTGAGAGTGGGGCCTCTCAGATCCAGAATGCTCAAGTCACCAACGCAACCCGGATCAAGCGGCTTGATATCATGAGCACCATGCAGGCCAACACGAAAAACTCTTTAGAAACTGTTTATTCAAATGTTCAGAACATTGATTATGCAAAGCTGGCAGTGGAGCTGCAGCAGCAGCAGACCTCTTTTCAGGCAACCCTGTCGGCAACGGCAAAAATCAGTCAGATGTCGCTGCTTGATTACCTGTAGTCCATCCGATTACACGCCTGCTATGCGAACGGGCCTGCACTTTCTGGTGCAGGCCCGTTCGTGTTTTATGCATCACCACGGTTAC
Organism: uncultured Geobacter sp.; assembly: GCA_964622705.1. Lineage (GTDB taxonomy): Bacteria > Desulfobacterota > Desulfuromonadia > Geobacterales > Pseudopelobacteraceae > Trichlorobacter. The sequence continues at coordinate 81,500 of CAZUSH010000006.1, forward strand.
TCATGTTTTCAAACCTGGTATGCTCGCCCATGAAGGCAAGCTCCACGGTGCCGATCGGCCCGTTCCGCTGCTTGCCGATGATCACCTCGGCGTTGCGCTCGTGATTGGCGGTGCAACTGCCGTCCTTTTTGCGACAGTGTTCGCAGTAGACCGCTTCGCGGTAGACGAACATGATTACGTCGGCATCCTGTTCGATTGCTCCCGATTCCCGCAGGTCACTCATCATGGGGCGCTTGTCGCCGCGGTTCTCCAGGCTGCGGTTAAGCTGCGACAGCGCCACCACTGGCACGCTCAGCTCCTTGGCCAGGGCCTTTAGAGAACGGGATATCTCCGAGATCTCCTGCTGGCGAGATTCCACACTGGGGCCGCCGCGCATGAGCTGCAGGTAGTCGATGATGATCAGGCCGATGTTGTGCTCCGATTTGAGCCGGCGGGCCTTGGAGCGCAGTTCGAGCACACTAATGGCTGGCGTGTCGTCGATAAAGATGTTGGCATTATGCAGGGTGGCAGCGGCGCGTTGCAGCTTTGGCCAGTCGCTGTCGAGGAAGTGGCCGGTCCGCATCCTGCCGGCGTCCACCCGGGCCAGCGACGAGAGAAAGCGCATCACCAGCTGCTCCTTGCCCATTTCCAGTGAGAAGATGGCCGAGCCGACCCGCTCCTTGGCCTCGGCGCTGGCATGGCTGGCAATATTGAGCGCCAGGGTGGTCTTGCCCATGGAGGGGCGGGCGGCAACGATGACCAGGTCACCCGGTTGTAAACCGGCGGTCATGTGGTCCAGATCGATGTAGCCGGTGGGGACGCCGGTGATCTGCTCCTTCTTTTCATACAAGGTCTGCAGCATCTTGAAGGTGTCTTTGATGACATCCTTGACCGGGTAGTACTGGGGCCGTAGCTTGTTCTCCGCCAGATCAAAGAGTGCCTTCTGGGCGCCGTCCAGCATCTCGTTGACGTTTTCCTGGCCGTCGTACCCCTTGGTGATGATCTCGGTGGCCACGGTGATCAAGCGGCGGTTGAGCGCCTTTTCCTTCACAATCTTGCAATAGTAGGCGATGTTGGCGGCCGTGGGGACGTAGTCGACCAGGGTTGCCAGATAGGCCGCGCCGCCGCAGGCGTCGAGGTCGCCGCGCCGTTTCAGGGTCTCCGTCAGGGTGATCAGGTCACACGGCTCACGCCGGTCCGACAGTTCGAGCATGGCGTCAAACAGCTTACGGTGCGCCTCCCGGTAAAAGTCCTCCGGCTGCAGGATCTCCAGCACCCGGTTGATGGCATCGTTGTCGATCAGGATGCCCCCCAGGATGGACATCTCGGCCTCGAGGCTCTGGGGTGGGAGTTTGTGCAGATGGTCATGCGACATGACTAACTCCTGAAACAGCGGATAACGTCGGTCACCGCCTCGATAACGTCAGCAACATCCGTGTCGCTCATGGCGGGAAACAGCGGCAGCGAGAGTATCCTGGTGGAGGCGTAACTGGCATTGGGCAGTTCTGCGTCGGGCACCGGGAGATTCTCGCGATACCAGGCATGGTGGTGGATAGCCTTGTAATGCAGGCCACTGCCGATGTTGCGCGCCTTCAGCTCGGCCATGAAGCGGTCCCGGTCAATGGTCAGCATCTCGGTACGGATCAATGGTGTATAGAGGTGCCAGGCGTGACGTTGCTCGTAGGGGGCATAGGCCGGTACTGCCAGCTCCGCTAGCGGCGAAAAGGCGGCATGGTACCGCGCCGCAATCGCGGTGCGCCGTTCAATGAAGCCGTCCAGCCGAGGCAGCTGGTGCAGACCGATGGCTGCCTGGATGTCCATCATGTTGTATTTGTAACCCGGCAACATGATGTCGTAGTTGGGTGTGCCGCTGGCGGCGAAACGCTTCCAGGCCTCCCGGCTCATGCCGTGGAATTTCAGCAGCGATACCTCTTCGGCCAGGGTCTCATCCGGGGTGCAGACCATACCCCCTTCGCCGGTGGTGATGTTTTTGTTGGGATGGAACGAGAAGATGGAGATGGAGTCGAAGCTCCCGATCCGTTTGCCCTTGTATTCCGTGCCCGCGGCATGGGCGGCATCCTCGATGATGGCCAGGTTGTGTTGGCCGGCCAGCTCGAACAGCGGATCAAGATCGCAGGATTGCCCGGCAAAGTGCACCGGAATGATGGCGCGGGTCCGGGGGGTGATCTTCTGTGCAACCTTGGCCACATCGAGATTGAGTGTGCCCGGCTCGATGTCGGCCAGCACCGGTGTGCCGCCGGCCAGAATGATCATACTGACGGTGGAGGCGAAGGTCATCGGGGTGGTGATGATCTCATCCCCTTCCTTGATCTTGAGGGCCAACAGCACCAGGTGCAGGCCTGCCGTTGCGGAGCTGAGCGGTACGGCAAAAGGCGCCTGAACATAGGCCTTGAAGGCATCCTCGAAACGCTTGACCTTGGGGCCGGTCGTGATCCAGCCGGATCGGAGCGAATCAACAACCTCATTGATCTCCTCGTCACCAAGCGAAGGTGTCGAGAAAGGCAGAAAAGTCGAACGCATGGAAAAGTACTCCTTAAGGGGTTGAGCGGTTTGACAGCAGCACCAACGAGCCGGTATCGGCTAGAAGATGGTTGGAAAAACCAGGGATGACCGTGTCGTAGCGTTTGATTTCGTGACGCGGCATAACAAAGAGGACGTGGCGCGGCGAGCGCCAGAGCTCCACAAACTGGGCCTGGTCGATGAACCAGTCACGCTGATCTCCCTGCTTGCTGCCGAAGCTCAACTCGTCCGGGTCGCCGGTGGTTATCAGCCTTTTGCCGGTATAGAAATTCATGCTCTGGCGCGGTCCGCTCTGGACCAAGACGGTGTCGGGCCGCAGGTGGCGTAGTGCCACTTCTGCCAGGGCACGTGTCGAGAGGCGTCCGGCGGCATACTGGCTGAAGCCCCATGCTGCCGCCAGCTCAAGGAGGATACCGAAACAGCAGAGCAGGCCCAGCATGAGCGTGTTTGAGCGGATGCGAGCGGTCCAGAGCAGCAACAGACCGATAACGAGCATGACGGTACCGGGCGGCATGGTCTGGTGCAGGGTGATGATCGGGTCCGGTCCGGTCAGCATGGCAGCCAGCTCACGGCCGGTCTGGCCGCTTTGATGCAGGAGGGGGGGGAGCCATGTCATGAGCGGGAGAAGCGCCAAGGCCGTACCGACCACGAGCAGCAGGAGTGCCAGGGTGTAATGCGCCAGGCTTGCCTCAGACCGGGGGGCATGCCGGGGAATGGCAAGGCGGTGCGCGATCAGCAGGGCCAGGGGCGGCAAGGTGGGCAGGATATAGGGAATCAGTTTGGAGCTGGAAAAGGAAAAGAAAAGCAAAATGACGATTGGCCACACCAGGAGGAAGAGCGGGGCGTCGTTTTTGCCGCGATAGTGTTGTTGCCAGGCGCGTTTCAGGCTTCCCCACAGAAACAGGGACCAGGGAAAGAGGCACAAAAGCAGGATCGGCACAAAAAACCAGAACGGCTGGCTGCGGTGGTGAACAGTACTGGTGTAGCGCTGAAAGTGCTCATGAATAAAGAAAAAATAGGGGAATTCGGGATTGGCGCGCGAGACCAGCATAAACCAGGGGACGGTGATCGCGGCAAAGCACAGTAGGCCGCTGCCCCAGGGGATCTCGCGTAAAAGCTGCCAGCGCTTCCCCAACAGGACAAACCAGAAGATAATCCCCGCCGGCAACACGATGCCGATCAGGCCTTTGGTCAGCATTGCCAGGCCGCAGCACAGAAAAAAAAGCCAGTACGAGCGGCGGCTGGCGGGCCCCTTGCCCCCACTGGCCTTCAGAAAGCTGAAAAGGGCAGCACTGAGGCAGAAGGTCAGCAGCATGTCGGTCAGGATAATGCGCGATTGGAGGAAAAATCCGGTGCTGGTGCCAAGAATCAGGGCTGCAATCATGGCGGTCCTGCGGTTGAAGATCCTGCGGCCTGTGGCGTAGGTCAGTAAAATGGTGCACAGGCCCGCCAAAGCGGATGGAAATCTTGCAGCAAATTCATTCTTTCCGAACAGCGACATGGAACCGGCGTTCAGCCAATAGAGCAGAGGCGGTTTTTCAAAGTATTTGACGTAGTTCAGGGTTGGGGTGACAAAATCCCGTTGTTCCAGCATCTCACGGGGGATCTCGGCATAACGGCCCTCATCGGGATCAATCAGCGGGGCACTCCCCAGGCTGCCGAAAAACAGGAACCCGAACAGCAGCGCCAGCAGGATGAGATCCCGCCCGCCCCGCTCTTTGGTGGGAGTATTAAGCTGTTCATACAGACGGCTCATGAATCGAATTCCCTGGTCGCGCCCGGCAGACGAATCAGGTCGCCCACCGCAGCCGCGGCCGGTACCGGCATCACGACACGCATATTCGGGTGGACACTATCGCGCTGCTCCAGCGCTCCCTCTGCTGTCATCGCCTGCAAGCATTCCGCTGAAAAGGCGGCAGATTTCATGGCGGGCCCCATCAGCAGCAACCGATCCCCCTGCTGAAAACGGTTTCTGACCTGCACAAGCGCCTGCCCAGGTGCAACCAGCTCCTCGATTACGCCGACCAGTTGGTGGCTGCGCAGATACCCGGACGTGTAGGATTGGCCAACATCACGGGGATCGCCCAGCAGGAAGCCGGTGGTGTACCCGCGGTGGCTGATGGTGGCAAGTTCGTCCAGCCAGGACTGGTCGAGGGTGTAGTGGTCCGGATCGGCACAAAAACGGTCAATGGCGGCACGGTAGACCCGCAGGACCGCTGCAAGATAGTGAATGCCCTTCATGCGGCCTTCGATTTTAAGTGAGCCCACGCCGGCCCGGATCAGGTCCGGCAGGTATTCAAGCAGGCAGAGGTCGCGGGAGTTAAACACAAAGGTGCCGTTCGTATCCTCTTCGATCGGCAGATACTGACCGGGACGGCTTTCTTCGACCAGGGCATACTTCCAGCGGCAGGGCTGCGTGCATTCGCCCTGGTTGGCGCTTCGGCCGGTAATGGCGCTGGAGAGCAGACAGCGCCCTGAATAGGCGATGCAGAGGGCGCCGTGGACAAAGACTTCACAGGTCAGGGAAGTGGCAGCGGTTGTGGCGCGGATGTTGTCGAGGGTCATTTCCCGTGCCAGGTTGACGCGGCTGATCCCCAGGTCTTGCCAGAATAAGGCGCTTTGGCGGTTAATGGTGTTGGCCTGGGTGGAGAGGTGCAATTCCCGTTCGGGAGATATCCGGCGAACCAGCCGTAGCACGCCGGGGTCGCTGATGATATAGGCATCGAACGCAAGTGGTGCCAGCTGTTCGAGGTACTGTTCCAGCTTGGTCAGATCATGGTCCGGGGTGTAGCTGTTGATGGTCAGAAAGCAGCGCACGCCATGCTGGTGGGCAAAGGCAAGGGCCTCCGGCATCTCTGTAAGGCTGAAGTTGCCGGCCATGTTGCGCAGACCGAAGTCGGGACCGCCCATGTAGACGGCATCTGCACCGTAGTGCACGGCGCATCTCAGTTTTTCCATGGTGCCGGCTGGCGCTAATAATTCTGGTTTTTTCACGGCTTTTATCACTTTTACGGGTGGCATAACAAATAGTTTTCAATGCTAACACAGCAGACAGGCCTCTGTAAAATGCAAACGGGCAAATCCTGACTTTCACTTGACAAAGCGGTTTTTCTGGCTTTAATAGCAGCAAACCCCATGAAAAACCGGAGTGTTTCATGAATAATCTACGGGCGCTGGGTGTCGCCAGCATTGCGATGGTTCTGCTTGCCGGCTGTGCTGCCAATGATCTGATGGTCAAGCGCCAGACTGAAGCTGAAACCAAGCTGGAGCACCTCTATCAGGTTACCGGCGGGCTTGAGGCCCGCTATAACGAGCTGTCCGGACGGCTTATGACGCTGGAGGAGCAGGAGGCGCAGCGGGGCAAGCTTTTCCAGGAACTACAGGCAAGCCTGCGTGAACTGAAGGAGTCGAACCGGGCGTTGGAGTCGAAGCTGCAGCATGCCCCCGTTGCGGCAAGCCCTAAAATAGAAGTGGTAAACCCCGAACCGAACCAGAAGGTCAAGGATGGTGGGCCGCCCCAGAGTTACGTGAAGGCGTTCGGCCTGTACAGCACGAACAGTTTCAGCGAGGCAGTGGCTGCTTTCCAGGCCTTCGTCAAGGAACAGCCGAAAAGCGAATACGTGCCCAATGCCCACTACTGGATTGGCGAATGCTATTACAGCATGTCGGATCTGCAGCAGGCGTTGCCGGCATTTCAAAAAGTGCTGGATAGCTGGCCGCGCCACCCCAAGGCTGCCGATGCCCTGTTGAAGATCGGTTACAGCCGAGCTGCCCTGAAACAGCAGGATAAGGCCAAGGCCGCCTTTGAACAGCTTATTCGCAATTATCCCGGCAGCCCGGCAGCGATTAAGGCCCGCGAGCGCCTGAATAACTGGCCTCTGCCCAGTACTGAAATGAGGTGACCATGAAATCTCGTATTCAGATGATGCTTCTCCTTGGGGTTGTGCTGCTTGTGCTGCCCTGTCTCGCCTTGGCCGCAGAAGAGCCGACCGAGTATGTCATTCAGAAGGGTGATACTCTCTGGGGGCTTTCTGCTCGGTTTTTGAACGATCCGCACTACTGGCCGAACCTGTGGGCCAAGAATCCTCAGGTAACGAACCCGCACTTTATCTATCCCGGGCAGACCGTGCGTTTTAAGGATGGACAGCTTGAGATCGTTCCTGCTGCAGAGGTGTCAGGAGGACAGAAGGCAGCTGCAAACAAGCCGGTAACGGCTGCAGAACCTGAGGTCGCCGAGGAAAAGAGTTTCTCCGTACGTGGGAACGAAGGCCGGCTGATGGATAAGGAACTGGCGCCGACCGGCAGGATCATTGCCGGCCAGCACGGGCGTCTGGTCCTGGGGGAAGAGGATATCGTATTTACCGATATCGGTACCAAACATGGTGGTGCCGATGGCAATAAATACACGATTCTGCGTAAGCTGGCAGAAGTAGAACACCCCATTACCGGTGACAGTCTCGGGTACAAGGTTCTTCCGCTGGGGACCGTTCAACTGACACAAGTGACGGAATTGAACTCCCGCGGCATGATTACCAGCTCTTTCAAGGAAATCGAACCGGGTGACCTGCTGATCCCCTATGCGCCGCTCAAACGTAAAAAAGTAGCGCTGAAGATGACGGACAAGCCGCTGAAGGGCTACATTGTGGAGAGTGCCACCGGCGATCAGTCCCTCGCCGCAGGGGATGTGGTCTACCTTGACCTGGGAAAGAACCAGGGGGTCGAAGTGGGAAATCTGCTCTATATCATCCGCCAGGTGCATGTGGAAAAGATGCTGGTTGATCGGTACGTGGGGCAACTGCCCAGTGAAGTGGTCGGTGCCGTGGTGGTGGTTGAGACCGCCAATCGGACCTCGACGGCAATTGTGGTCAAGAGTATTGATGCTGTTTTCAAGGGCAATGAGGTGGTCAGCGCCCCCCATTAAGCAGGTTTGTTACAACGGCATAAGGCCGGCCAGCGAGCCGGCCTTTGTTTTTTTCCGGTGCGGGATATGGATGTATTTTCCTGGATAGCGCTGCAGGCGGTTGAGGGGGTTGGCCCGGTCATGTTCCGGCGTCTGCTGGAACGTTTTGAGAGTCCGGCTGCGGTGCTTGCCGCTCCTGTTGCGGCCTTGAGTACGGTCAAGGGGATGACGCCCCAGATTGCTGCGGCGCTTGGCGGCAGCACCTGCCGGCGATTTGCCGAGGCGGAATGCCGTAGGGTCGAGCAAAGCGGGGTACGTCTGTTGAGCTTTCTTGAGGCCGACTACCCCCGTAGGCTGTTCCAGATCGGCAACCCGCCCCCCTTGTTGTATCTACGGGGGGAACTACCGTCCTGGGACCCGGCCATTGCCCTGGTTGGCTCCCGCCGTGCCACCCGGGAAGGCCTGAAGGCGGCAAAACATCTGGCAGAGGAGCTGGCAGCTCACGGGGTTTTGGTTGTTTCCGGGCTTGCCAGAGGCATCGACACGGCAGCCCATACCGGGGCGCTGGCCGGTGGCGGCAGCACCGTGGCAGTGCTCGGCTGTGGTGTCGACCTTGCCTATCCGCCGGAAAATAGGGAACTGCGGGATCGGATTGCGGCAAATGGCTGCATTATTTCCGAGTTTCCCCTCGGCACCCAGCCGCTGGCCGAACATTTTCCCCGGCGCAACCGGATTATCAGCGGCCTGACGCGCGGGGTGCTGGTGGTTGAGGCGGCTGAAAAGAGCGGCTCCCTGATCACGGCCCGGTACGCCCTGGATCAGGGGCGCGAGGTCATGGCCGTACCGGGGCCGATCAGTGTCGCCTCCTGTCGCGGCAGCAACCGCTTGATCAAGGAGGGGGCGCAGCTGGTTGACTCGGTTGAGGATATCCTGGCTGCAAGCAGGATCGCGCCGCCTGCCGTGCGCGCCTTGGCGAGCGATACCGTCCCGCTGCCCAGGCGGCCAGACCTTGCCCCGCGTGAGGTCGCGGTCTACGAACTGGTTGCCCAGGGGCCACGCCATCTGGACGAGATCACCCAGGCTCTGGAATTGACGGCCGCCGAGGTTTCGGCTATGGTGCTTGGCCTTGAACTCAAAGGAATCGTGCAGCAACTGCCCGGCTCATACTATTCACTCCCGTAAGGATTGTTACGATATGGCGCATCAACTGGTTATTGTCGAGTCTCCGGCCAAGGCCAAGACCATCGAAAAGTTCTTGGGTCCCGGCTATCGGGTAATGGCCTCCTTCGGCCATGTGCGCGCCCTGCCCAGCAAACAGGGGTCGGTCGATACGGCCAATGATTTCGAGCCCAAGTACCATGTCTTGCCGGAAAGCAAAAAACATATCGATGCCCTCAAGAAAGAGCTGAAGGAGGCAGACCGGCTGCTGCTGGCAACTGACCCCGACCGCGAGGGCGAGGCGATCTCCTGGCACCTGCTGGCTGCCCTGGGGCTGGATAAGAAGCCCAAGCTGCCGATCCAGCGGGTGGTGTTCCATGAGATCACCAAGGATGCCATCCTGCACGCGGTTAACAACCCCCGCGATATTGCCATTGAGCTGGTCGACGCCCAGCAGGCCCGCTCGATCCTCGATTATCTGGTTGGCTTCAACCTCTCCCCCTTTCTCTGGAAGAAGATCCGCTACGGCCTGTCAGCCGGGCGGGTGCAGTCCGTTGCCCTGCGGCTGGTCTGCGAGCGGGAAAAAGAGATCCAGGCCTTTACGGAACAGGAGTACTGGACCATTGCCACCAAGCTGCAAAAACAGGGCGGCGTCCAGTTCAAGGCCGGTCTGGTGGCGGTGGATGGCAAGAAGCTGGACAAGTTTGCTATCCCGGATCAGAAGAGCGCCGAGACGCTGAAGCAGGGCATTGCCAAAGGGAGCGCCACGGTCGCTTCGGTGATCCGCAAGGAGACCAAGCGCACCCCGGCGCCTCCCTTCACCACGTCCACCCTTCAGCAAGAGGCCTCCCGCAAGCTGGGCTTCTCCGCCAAGAAGACCATGTCCACCGCCCAGAAGCTGTACGAAGGGGTGGCGATCGGCGATGGCGGCACCGTGGGTCTGATCACCTATATGCGTACCGACAGCGTCAACCTCTCGGTCCAGGCGCTCAAAGAGGCCCACGACCTGATCAGCGTGGCCTACGGCAAGGAGTATGCCCTGGCCAAGCCGCGCCACTACAAGAACAAGTCCAAAAATGCGCAGGAAGCCCACGAAGCGATCCGTCCCACGTACCTGGACAAGACCCCGGCAGAGCTGAAAAAGTTTCTGACCCCGGATCTGTTCAGGCTGTACGAGCTGATCTGGAAACGAACCATTGCCTGTCAGATGGCCGAGGCGCTCTTGGATCAGACCTCGGTGGATATTGATGTCAGTGGTGAGAAGAAAGAAAACTACACCCTGCGGGCCACCGGCTCGGTGCTGCGTTTCCCCGGCTTCATGAAGCTGTACATTGAAGGGGTGGATGACGAGGACGAGGAGAAGGAAGGCACGCTGCCGCCGCTGGAGCAGGGGGAGGCGCTCAAGCTGCTGGAGGTGCTGCCGGAACAGCACTTCACCCAACCGCCGCCTCGTTACACCGAGGCGACCCTGGTCAAGACCCTGGAAGAGTACGGCATCGGTCGTCCTTCCACCTATGCCAGTATCCTCAACACCCTGGTGGAGCGTAAGTACTGCCGCCTGGACAAGAAACGTTTCTTCCCCGAGGATGTGGGGATGGTGGTCAATGATCTGCTGACCGCTCACTTCCCGCAATATGTGGACTACAACTTCACCGCCGGTCTGGAGGAACAGCTCGACCAGGTATCCCGTGGTGAAAAACAGTGGAAACCGCTCCTGCGAGAGTTTTGGGAACCGTTCATCAGTCTGCTGAAACAGAAAGAGGGGGAGGTCAAAAAAGACGACCTGACCACCGAGACCCTGGACGAGACCTGCCCGGAGTGCGGTAAGCCGTTGGCCATCAAGTTGGGCAAGCGGGGCAAGTTTGTGGCCTGCACCGGCTTTAAGGAAGGCTGCAAGTACACCCGCAACCTGGAGAACAGCACCGCCGAAGAAGCGCCGGAGCCGGAGCTGTCGGATGAAAAATGCGACAAGTGCGGCCAGCCGATGCTGATCAAGTCGGGCCGTTACGGCAAGTACCTGGCCTGCTCCGGCTATCCGGCCTGTAAAAACATCCAGCCGCTCAACAAACCCAAAGGCACCGGGGTGACCTGTCCGGAATGCAAACAGGGAGAACTGACCGAGAAGAAGTCGCGTTACGGTAAACTGTTCTACTCCTGTAACCGCTACCCGGACTGCAAGTTTGCCCTCTGGGATCCGCCGGTTACGCAGCCCTGCCCCAAGTGCGGCTTCCCGGTATTGGTCAAGAAGGTCTACAAGAAAAAGGGTGAGTTCCTCAAGTGTCCGAAAGAGGGCTGCGACTGGACATCCGCGTAGTGCTTTTCCGCGAGACGTATCACATTCGACAGTAACCAGTCCGGTTTCAACGTGGTGCCGTATTCCGTTGAAACCGGACTTTTCTCTGTGCAGGTACACTTTTATTGCTTTGTGGATAGGTGCATGAATAGGCAAATTACCATCATAGGCGCCGGTCTGGCCGGCTGTGAGGCGGCCTGGCAGGCTGCACAGCGCGGCTGTGCCGTAAGGTTGTACGAGATGAAGCCGCACCGTTTTTCCCCGGCCCACCAGTCGGAGGGGCTGGCGGAGCTGGTCTGCTCCAATTCTCTACGGGGGGCTGATCTAGGCAATGCTGTTGGCCTGTTGAAAGAGGAACTGCGGCGCTGCGGCTCATTGGTCATGCGGGCTGCCGATGCCACCAAGGTGCCGGCAGGTGGTGCCCTGGCGGTTGATCGTGATCTGTTTTCGGCTTGGATAACCGAAAAAATCTCCTCCCACCCCAATATCACTCTGATCCGTGAAGAACTGACCGAACTGCCTGCTGAAGGGGTGGTGGTGATCGCCTCCGGTCCCCTGACCAGCGATGCCCTGGCTGAGCAACTGGCACGCCTGGTGGGGGAGCGACTCTACTTCTATGACGCCATTGCGCCGATCGTGACTGCCGAGTCCCTTGACATGTCCAAGATCTACGCCGCCTCCCGTTATGGCAAGGGGGATGGCGATGATTACCTCAACTGTCCCCTGGAACGGGAGCAGTACACCGTGTTCCTTGATGCGCTGCGCTCTGCGGAAAAGGTAGAACCCCGCGGCTTTGAAAAGGTGGTGCACTTTGAGGGGTGCATGCCGATTGAGGAGCTGGCGGCGCGGGGGGATGATACCCTGCGCTTTGGCCCGATGAAGCCGGTGGGGCTGCCCAACCCCACGACCGGGCGGGACCCGTATGCGGTGGTGCAGTTGCGGGCAGAGAACCGGGAAAAGACCCTCTATAACCTGGTGGGGTTCCAGACCAAGATGACCTGGCCGGAACAGCGCCGGGTACTGCGGCTGATCCCCGGCCTGGAACAGGCCGACTTTGCCCGTTTGGGTGCCATGCACCGCAACACCTTTATCAATGCGCCCAGCCTGCTGTTGCCGACCCAGCAGCTCAAAGCCGATCCCCGCATCCTGTTTGCCGGTCAGATTACCGGGGTGGAAGGGTATGTGGAGTCGGCAGCCTCCGGTTTTCTGGCCGGGCTGACGCTGGCGGCCCTGCGTGCCGGCAAGGAGCCGCCCCAGGCCCCCCGCGAAACCGCCTTGGGTGCCCTGATCCATCATATTACCGATGTAGAGCCGAAGCATTTCCAGCCGATGAATGTTAACTATGGTCTGTTTCCCGTCCCGGAAAGCCGGGTCAAGAAAAAGGATCGCAAGCTGCTGCTGGCTGAGCGTGCCCTTGCATCCCTGGAGGGATGGCTGCCTGTCCTGGAGCTGGCAGATCAGCAAAAGTGACATTTTTGCGGCGATAAACTGACCAAAATGATTGTATTTGAGTGGTAAGTTTGTTTATCATGTTGTGTGTTATTCTCCAATTGTTTGTCCGGCTAATTGCTCCAACGCTGCATAAGCAGGAAAGGCCTTTGCAATGTCCGATATGACCCAGGACACCCTTGCACGGATTGAAGAACAGCTGAAAAAATGCGTCAAATGTGGTACCTGCCGCTCAAATTGCCCCGCCTTTACCGCCTTCCAGCGTGAGCCCGCCACGGCCCGCGGCAAGCTGACCCTGGTGCAGCACCTGTTGAAAGATGACATTGACCTGGATGACCAGACCTATCTGGCCATGTCCAAGTGTCTGTTGTGCGGCAGCTGCGTGGAGCGTTGCCCCAATGATGTGCCGACCGATGAGATCGTGATCGCTGCCCGTGAGGCCTTGGCGCAAAAGCGGGGACTGACCACCTTCCACAAGGCCGTTGGCCAGGTCATCCAGAATCGCACCCGCATGAAGCTGGGGGCCAAGGCCGCTGCCATCCTGGGGCCGCTGTTTTTCAAGAAGGTGCCGGAAAATTCCGGTCTGCGCCTGCGGTTCCCCCTGCCGTTTATCGGCAATAAACGCTATATCCCGGCCATCGCCAAGACGCCGTTCATGGAGCGCTACCCCGAGGTGATCGAAGGGCAGCCGGGCAAACCGCGAATTCTCTTCTTTGTGGGCTGTATGACCAACTTTGTCTATCCCCGCATCGGGGTTGCCACGGTCAAGCTGTTTCAGCACCTGGGCTGCACGGTCATTATCCCCAAGGATCAACAGTGTTGCGGCCTGCCCGGCATGTCCGGCGGCGATATCGCCACCGTGCGTGACCTGGCGGAACGTAACCTGGCCGCCCTGGAACGCTACGAGGCCGATTATGTCATGAGCGCCTGCGCCACCTGCGGCGGCGCCCTGCACCGCCTGTATCCCCTGGTGGTCGGCAAGCGCAACCCCGAACTGAAGGAGCGTCTTGAACGCCTTGCCCACAAGACGGTCGATGCCGCCCAGTTGCTCCAGCAGCTCGGCCTCAAACCTGAGGAGACCGGCGCCGGTGCCTCGGGCAGGGTTACCTATCACGACCCCTGCCATTTGCGGACCCGCAAACTGACCAGCCAGCCACGTGACCTGATCAAGGCCACCCCTGGCCTGGAACTGGTGGAGATGGAGGGGGCCGACCGCTGCTGTGGCCTGGGGGGGACCTTCAATGTCTATCACTATGGCTCATCCATGGCGATTAATGATGCCAAGAGCGAGGCGATCATGGCTACCGGGGCCGCTGCCGTGGCCACCGGCTGTCCCGGCTGTATGATGCAACTGGATGACGGTCTCAAACAACATGGTTCTACTGTTGAGGTGGTGCACACGGTTGAGTTGCTGGCGCGGCAGTTGTTGGGCGAGTAGTATAAAATTTACTGTAATTAAAATTGATATAGCGCGGCTATAGCAGCTTTGTTGCGATTAAAACTATTTTATTGACAATATAACTGGTTTTGTATACAAACGCCCGACCAAAACAGGTTTATATTCCGGCGGATTGGGTAAATGAGCAGCGAATATAATATTGGCGCAAAAATCAAGAAACTTCGATTGGCGAAAAAACTGACGCTCCAGGCGGTTGCCCGGGAGACCGGTTTCTCGCCTGCGCTGATTTCCCAGATCGAGAACAATAACGTCTCTCCCCCCATTGCCACCCTCTCCAAGATAGCCCGTTTCTTTGATGTGAAAATCGGCCACTTCTTTGCTGAAGAAGAGGAAGAGTGCCGTTACGAGATCGTTCGTGCCGACGAACGCAAGCTGATGCCGCGGGTTATCTCCCGTGCCGGTACCAGTCAGGGCTATACCTACGAATCGCTCTCCTGGCGCAAGCAGAATAAAAAGATGGAGCCGTTTCTCCTGACCGTGATCGAGAAACCGGCTGAAGAAAATACCTATAGCCACGATGGCGAAGAGTTCCTGTTCATTATGCGGGGCACTGCCGAACTGGTGTTGGAAGATCAGCGTTTTGAGCTGACCGAAGGAGATTGTGTCTATTTTGATTCATCCCTGCGTCATCGTCTGTTGTCCAAGGATGGCTCCGAGGTACAGGTCCTGGCTGTTGTCGCTCGTTAATCACGAAAACATGACGTTTTGTTGCTAGCTTAGGCTGTTTTATTACCTTTTGCAGAGGAAGGATGGTTCAGATGTCCAAGAAAGCGATCAAACCCTCATTGAAGAACCCGTTTGCACCGCCTGAAACCGTTGAGTTTACCATTCCGGGCGAGATTCCCGGCAAGAAGGGCGGCTATGAAGAGGCGATGAAGGAAGGCCACGACCTGATCCAGCGTCCGATCAAGTCGGTCAGTATTGCCCAGATAGAGAAACAGCACTTCAAAAAACGGATGACGGTCTGGGAGCGGATCAAGGTTCTGACGGAGCGGGAGCCGAACGTGCTGTACCAGAACTGGGGCAAGAACCTGGACGGCGCCTCGCTGGTCACCTGTATCCTCAATATCGGCGGCCGCGATGTGGCGCTCTACGGCCATGACTTCACGGTGCGCGCCGGTTCGATCGACGCCACCAACGGCCGCAAACTGGCGCTTTTGTTCCAGATGGCCGGCGAAAAAGGGATTCCGGTCATCGGTATGAACGACTCCGCCGGCGCCTTTGTGCCGGCCGGTGTGGGCGGCCTGGACGGGTATGCCGAGGCCTTTACCGCCCTGCGCAAGATCAGCGGCGTGGTCCCCTCCATCATGTGCATGTTCGGCTTCAATGCCGGCGGCGGTTCCTATCTTCCTCGCCAGGGCAGCTTCGTGATCCAGCCCAAGGATACCTTCTTCGGTCTGACCGGCCCCGGCGTGGTCAAATCGGTGCTGGGAGAAGACGTTACCCCGGAGGAGTTGGGCGGACCCAAGGTCCACGGTTCCTCCGGTGTGGCTGATCTGACCGTAGAGGATGAAGTCGGCGCGCTGCGGGCCGCCATCCAGTTACTCAGTTACATTCCCAACAACAACGGCGAGTTTGCCCCGTTCCAGCAGACCAGCGATCCGCTGGACCGCAAGACCTGGGAGATCAACACCCTGTTGAAAAAGGCCTTCAACTCGCCGACTGGTTTCAACACCCCCTTTGATGTCTCGATCCTGATCCAGCAGATCTGCGACCACGGAGACTATTTCGAGATCCAGCCGGATCGCGCCCGCGAGGCCGTGACCGCCTTTGGCCGCTTGGGCGGCAACGTGGTCGGCTTCGTGGCCAACAACTCGGCCGTCAACTCCGGTCAGATCTCGGTGGATTCCGCCTACAAGATCGCCCGTTTCAACCGCTTCTGCAACGTCTACAACATTCCGATCATCTTCATGGAGGATACCACCGGCTTCCTGCCCGGCCGTGAGCAGGAGTCCCGCGGGATCGTCCAGGCCGGACGGGCCATGCTGGATTCGATCGTCGATATCCGCACCCCGCGGATTCTGCTGATCCTGCGCAACGCCTTTGGTGGCGCCTATGCCTCCTACAACAACTATCCCACCGGCGCCGACCTGGTTCTGGCGCTGCCCACCACCCGCCTGGCGGTGATGGGACCGGCCGGTAAGGAGTTTGTCTACAAGGATGAGCTGCGCAAGCTGCGCGGTTCGGTCAAGGAACGGGTCAAGCAGGGTACCCAGGACCGGGTCGCTGCCGGCATGACCCCCGGCGAGGCGGCCAAGGATGCCGAGAAGGATGTGGCAGACTGGCTGCGTCTGGAAGAAACCGCCCTGAATCAGCGTTACGAGAAGGAATTGATGAACCCGAAGGAAGGTCTGGCACTTGGCTCTATCTCATCGCTGGTCATGCCCACCGACCTGCGCAAGGTGCTGGGAGAAAACATGAACTTCCTGCTGCGGCACTACAAACCGGGTCCGATGCAGGCTGTCCAGCGCGAATTCCACTAAAACACACCACTTTGCCCATTGGAGATAGAGAGCTATGTCACAGATTGATTACTACAAGCATAACCCCCTGATTCACCGGGATCGTCGTTTAAGCGCCTCGCCGTCCGAGTGGGTCCGTTCCTTTGCCTGCGAAGACCTGAAGCCGTTGATCGTCTGCCGTGGCCCGATCCGCAAGGAGGCCATGGATATCTACCAGGAGATGGGCATCAGCCACTACGGGATCCTGCTGTCCGAGAAGGACTCGATCGTCTACGCCAACGCCCTGGCCCCGGAACTGCGTCAGCTGACCGACTCCAACCGGGTCCACCGCGTGCCTGACTATACCGGCGCCAGCAAGGAAGAGCGGGTTGAGCGGATCAACCAGATCATCAGCATTGCCAAGGATAACGGCTATGACTCCATCTTTGCCGGCTACGGTTTTATGGCCGAGGATGAGGAGTTCGTTGCCGCCATTGAGAAGGCGGGCCTCAGCTTCATCGGTCCCTGCGCCGCCACCCAGGGGCGCGCCGGCAAGAAGGACGAGGCCAAGCGGACCGCCCTGCAGGTCAATGTCAGTGTTACCCCCGGTATTGATAACGTCACGGCCCGCACCCTGCTCAAGAAGCATGACAGCCGTGAAAAACTGTTGGCCCTGGTCAAGGCCGAAGGGCTCGAGTGCGATGCCAAACTGTTGAAAGACACCAAGCTGCCGCTTGAGGCCCTGGCCGACCATATCCTGATGGCTTCCTATGCCAAGGGGATCGATCTGTTCAGCATTGAAGAGCTGTGCGCCCAAGTTGAGCTTGAGGTGGCTGAGCTGTTCCGCAAGCACCCCGGCAGCCGCTTCCGCCTCAAGGCGATCGGCGGCGGTGGCGGTAAGGGACAGCGTATCCTGGGGGCCTCCCTGCTGGGGGCCAAAAAGGCCGATGAGCCCCAGATTGTCAAGGCAGCTGCCGAGGCGCCTGCCATGGTGCGTGAGGTGCTGAACGAGGTCAAGGCCAACGGGGTTGGCGACAACAAGAACGTGCTGATCGAGCTGAACATTGAGCAGACCCGCCACAATGAAATTCAGCTGCTGGGCAACGGCGACTGGTGCGTGGCCCTGGGGGGGCGCGATTGTTCGCTGCAGATGCATGAACAAAAATTGCTGGAGGTCTCTGTTACCCAGGAAGGATTGCTGGCAGCCATTGCACGGGCCAAGGACGAGGGCAAAAAGGCCGAGGTCAAGGCGCTGGAGTCCGACCTGAAGGTGCTGCAGCGGATGGAAGAGGAGGCGGCCCGTTTCGGACAGGCTGTCGGGCTTGATTCCGCCTCCACCTTTGAGTGCATCGTCGACCGCGACCGCCATTATTTTATGGAGGTCAACACCCGTATCCAGGTGGAACACCGGGTCACCGAGCTGTGCTACTCGCTCAAGTTCACCAACCCCAAAGACAAGAACGATTTCTTCGTGGTTGAGTCACTGGTTGAGGCCATGGCGCTCTTGGCCCGTCATAAAGAACGGCTGCCCAAACCGGAGCGGATCGTTCGTTTCAACGCTTCGGTCGAGGCCCGTCTCAACGCCACCGATGCCTCGCTGTCCCCCCATGCCGGCGGCATGATCCGCTACTGGTCCAAACCGATTGAGGGCGAGGTGCGTGACGACCAGGGGATCAGCATGCTGAACCCAGATACCGGCCTGTTCATGAAGTACAAGGTGGCCGGCGCCTACGACTCCAACATCGCACTGCTGCTGACCAAGGGCGAGAACCGCTTCGACAGCTACGAGCATCTCTCCACGGTGCTGCGCAGCACCACCTTGCGCGGCAGCGCCCTGGCAACCAACCTGGAGTTCCACTACGGCCTGGTCAACTGGTTCCTGGGACGGAACGTGATGGCCAAGCCCACGACCCGTTTTGTGGTGCCTTACCTGACCCTGGTGGGTACCCTGAAGGAAGAGGCCAACAAGCTGGACGTGGTGCATGCCTTCTTCCAGATGAAGAAACACTATGCCAAGAAGGTGACGGAGCAGCTCGCCGATCAACCCGACCTGCTGGCCAAGGAGCTGAAAAACATGTCGAGCCTCCTTGATCGCAAAGGAACCCTGATCACCCGTCCCATGGAGCGCCTGCTGGATGATCCCCATCTGCTTTCCGGCTGGCTTTCTATCAATACCAAGAACTTCAAGATTGAAAATGGCCGGGTGGTCTGGCTGCGTAACCCGCTGGGAGTCCTGAAGGAGACCTACGACTACCTGCATATGGATTACCGTCCCCACAAGCCGGCGGCCGAGATCATCTGGGACCATGACAACGAGTTGTTGATGCAGGGGCTTGATTTCTCCCGCAAGATCCGCGAACACTTTGGCCTGCATCGTGACGAGTACGACAAGCTGAACGAGATCCTGCACAAGGACAAGCCCCAAGGCGGCTTTGATCAGGAGATGTGGGAGCAGATCCGTTCTGCCCACTATGGGTTTGAAGTCGGGCTCGAACTGCTGGGCATGCTGTTCCTGATCGGGGAGCGGACCAAGTTTTGGGATATGAAGGTGCTGGACGACCTGGAGGTCGTGATCCCCGACTACCTGACCGATCCCGATCTGCAGGCCCGTATGAAGAAGGTGCTGGTACCGCCCCCGGCCACCAAGGCCGACGAGATTGTGGCTGTCTGCGGCGGTATGTACTATGGTCAGGAAGCGCCCGGTATGCCTCCCTTTGTCTACGAAGGCATGCACTTTGAAAAGGATCAGCCGCTCTACATCATCGAGGTTATGAAGATGTTCAACACGATCCGGGCGCCGTTCTCCGGCACCATCGACAAGATCGTGATGGAGGGGGGCGATGGCTCGATTGTTTCCAAAGGCCAGCCGCTCTTCAAGATCACGCCGGATGAAAAATTCGTTGAGGTTGATCCGGCCCTGATTGCAAAAGAGCGCAAGGAGCGCACCAACGACTATCTTAAGGCGGTCTTGTAGGAGAGCCGCTCTGGTAGAGACAGTCCCGCAAAGGCTCCAGACGGCATGTCTGGAGCCTTTATCACTCGTATAGCCGATGACGCATGAATGAATCGAGGTAACTGCCATGGCGACATTTGAAAAGAAGACAACGCAGGATTGGGATAAGCTGGCTGCCAAGGAGATCAAGAAAGAGACCACGGCGCCGCTTTTGTGGGATACCCCGGAAGGGATCCAGGTCAAGCCGCTCTACACCCTGGCCGATCTGGAAAAGCTGGAAACCATCGATACCATGCCCGGCTTTGCGCCGTTTTTACGTGGCCCCAAGGCCACCATGTATGCCGGCCGCCCCTGGACCGTGCGCCAGTATGCCGGTTTCTCCACTGCTGAAGAGTCCAACGCCTTCTACCGCCGCAACCTGGCTGCCGGTCAGCAGGGTCTCTCGGTAGCCTTTGACCTGGCCACCCACCGCGGCTACGACTCCGATCATCCGCGGGTGGTGGGCGATGTCGGCAAGGCCGGTGTGGCGATTGACTCGATCCTGGATATGGAGATCCTGTTCAAGGATATCCCGCTGGGTGATGTCTCCGTTTCCATGACCATGAACGGCGCGGTGCTGCCGATCATGGCGCTCTATATCGTGGCAGCCGAGGAACAGGGGGTTCCTCAGGACAAGCTGGCAGGCACCATCCAGAACGACATCCTGAAGGAGTTCATGGTCCGCAACACCTACATCTACCCGCCGGCCCCCTCGATGCGGATCATCGCCGACATCATCGAGTACACCAGCAAGTACATGCCCAAGTTTAACTCGATCTCGATCAGCGGCTACCATATTCAGGAGGCCGGGGCCAACAACGTGCAGGAGCTGGCCTTCACCCTGGCTGATGGCATCGAGTACGTCAAGGCCGCCCTGGCCAAAGGGCTGGAGGTGGACCAGTTTGCGCCGCGGCTGTCCTTCTTCTTTGCCATCGGCATGAACTTCTTCATGGAGGTCGCCAAGCTGCGGGCAGCCCGCTTCCTGTGGGCCGAGCTGATGTCGCAGTTCAACCCCAAGAACCCGCTCTCGCTGGCGTTGCGGACCCACTGCCAGACCTCCGGCTGGAGCCTGACCGAGCAGGATCCGTACAACAACGTGATCCGTACCACCATTGAGGCAATGGCCGCCGTGCTGGGCGGCACCCAGTCGTTGCACACCAACGCCCTGGACGAGGCGATCGCCCTCCCCACCGACCACTCGGCCCGTATTGCCCGTAACACCCAGCTGGTGATTCAGGAGGAGACCGGCATCACCAAGGTGGTGGACCCGCTGGCCGGTTCCTACTACGTTGAATCGTTGACCGCCGCACTGATCGAGGAAGGGCGCAAGCTGATCGCCGAGATCGATAGCCTGGGCGGCATGACCAAGGCGATCGAGTCCGGCATGCCCAAGCTGAAGATAGAGGAGTCGGCGGCCCGCAAGCAGGCCCGCATTGACCGCGGCCTGGACGTGATCGTGGGGGTCAACAAGTACACGTTGAAGGATGAGACCCAGATCGAGGTTCTGGATATCGACAATACCGCAGTGCGGGAGGCTCAGATCGCTCGTCTGCAGAAGCTGCGCAGCGAGCGGAATGAATCTGACTGCCAGGCTGCCTTGGCTACCATTACCAAGGTGGCGGAGTCTGGCCAGGGCAATCTGCTGGAGGCCTGCGTTGAGGCTGCCCGCAAGCGGGCCTCGGTGGGCGAGATTTCTGACGCCATGGAAAAGGTATTCGGCCGCCACAAGGCGGAGATCAAACTGGTATCGGGGGTATACGGCAAGGTGTTCGAAGCGAATGAAGAGTTTGCGTCCCTGAAGAAAGAGGTGGACGACTTTGCCGAGGCCGAAGGCCGTCGTCCCCGGATACTGATAGCCAAGATGGGTCAGGATGGTCATGACCGTGGCGCCAAGGTGATTGCCACCGCCTTTGCTGATGTGGGCTATGACGTGGATATGGGACCACTGTTCCAGACCCCGGAGGAGACCGCCAAGATGGCGGTGGAAAACGATGTGCATGCCATTGGCGTCTCAAGTCTGGCCGCCGGCCACAAGACCCTGGTTCCGCAACTGGTGGCCGAGCTGAAGAAGCTGGGGGCCGACGATATCGTGGTGGTCTGCGGCGGGGTCATCCCCCGTCAGGATTACGAGGAGCTGTATGCCGCCGGCGCGGCCTGCATCTTTGGACCGGGTACCCCGATCACCAAGTCGGCCCGCGAGACCCTGGACGCAATCAAGCAGGCCAAGTAGCAGCGCATGGAACTGAAACAACTTGCTGAAAAGGTTCGTGCCGGGAATATCCGCGCCATCGGCAAGGGTATCACCCTGCTCGAAAGCAAGAAGCCGGAGCATGCGCAAAAGGCCATGCAGCTGCTGGATATACTGCTGCCGTTTGCTGGCAACAGTCTGCGGATCGGCATTACCGGCGTGCCCGGTGTGGGCAAGAGCACCTTTATCGAGGCGTTCGGCAGCTATCTGACCACCTTGGGGCATAAGGTGGCGGTGCTGGCGGTGGACCCGTCATCCCAGATCACCGGGGGCAGCATTCTTGGGGACAAGACCCGCATGGAGGAGCTGTCCCGCAACCCCAACGCCTTTATCCGGCCTTCGCCGGCCGGCAATACTCTGGGGGGGGTGGCCCGTCGCACCCGCGAGACCATGCTGCTGTGCGAGGCAGCCGGCTATGATGTGGTGATTGTCGAGACAGTGGGAGTTGGCCAATCCGAAACCACCGTGGCCTCTATGGTCGACTTCTTTCTGCTGTTGCAGCTGGCCACGGCCGGCGATGAACTACAGGGGATCAAGAAGGGGGTCATGGAGCTGGCCGATGCGATTATCATCAACAAGGCGGAGTTGGATCCGCAGAAGACCGAGCTGGCACGGCGTCAGTATGAAAATGCCTTGCATATCCTGCGGCCCAAGAGTCAAAATTGGTCGGTTCCGGTCCTGACAACCAGTGCGCTGAAACAGCTGGGCATTGAAGCGGTCTGGCAGATGCTGGTGCAGTTCCGGCAAGCCATGCAGCAGTCGGGTGAGTTTGGGGAGACACGCAAGCGGCAATCCGTTGACTGGATGTGGTCGTTGGTGATGGAAGATCTGAAAGAACTGTTTATGCAGCATAAGAATGTCAAAGGGGTGTTTCAGCAGGTTGAAGAAGCGGTTTCCGGCGGCATCACCACGCCGTCGGCCGCCTCGCGCAGGCTGCTGGACCTCTTTCGACGCTAACGAGAGGTGACCTGATGTTACAAAAAATTAACCATATCGGCATAGCCGTGCAATCATTGGATGCTACCTTACCGTTTTATCGCGATCAGCTCGGCATGCCGTTCAAGGGAACCGAAGAGGTTGCCGAGCAAAAGGTGCGGGTGGCCATGCTGGGGATTGGCGAGGCCAAGATTGAGCTGCTCGAACCAACCAGCCCCGAGAGTCCGATCGCCAAGTTCCTGGAAAAAAATGGGCCGGGTATCCACCATATCGCCTACGAAGTGTCGGATATCGAGGCTGCGATCGCGCACATGCTGCAGGAAGGGGCGCGGATGATCGATGAACAGCCCCGCCAGGGGGCCCATGGTACCCAAATTGCCTTTGTGCACCCAAAAAGTAGTAACGGTGTTTTAACGGAACTCTGTCAAGGCGGGCATTGAGCCGCAGGCACACGGCCTTTCGCAGGTTTTATGCAGAATTACGCTTGACAGTTGTTTGATTTATTGTATTATGAGCCGCAATTACTAGAACATATAACTAGCTGAATATTTGAATGAAGAATGTAATCGTCTAAAATTATTGTCAAAAACAAGGAAAGGAGGTGCCCGCCGTACTCGAAAAAATTAGATAGGAATGCAGCTAATGCTTAACGTATTAATATTGAATTCAATTTTGGCAGCACATACACCACAGAAGGAGGAGTACACATTATGACCAAGTTTCAAAAGCAGATGTTGACCATCGCCGCAGCCGGCGCCCTGACCGCCGTGACTGCCCTGCCCGCCATGGCCTTTGAGAACGAGTTTCACGGTCTGTTCAACTTCAATGC
>CAZUSH010000007.1:0-94804 GCA_964622705.1 uncultured Geobacter sp.
CGCACCAGCGACAGGTTGATCTCGGCTGCGGTAACTTCGGCATCGACAGCCAGTTCAGGTATCAGGTCTGTATCGGAAAGCCGGGCTGCAGCAGCCTGTTCAAAGGCCTCTCTGAAGGCGGCAATCCCGCCGCTCGCCACGGTCACGCCAGCAGCGGCCCGGTGCCCGCCATACCGCTCAAGCTGGTCAGCCGAGGCATGCAACGCCTCCAACAGGTGAAAACCGGCTATACTGCGGCCTGAGCCCTTGCCTGATCCGTCTGCAAACTCTGCTATCAGGATGGTGGGCCGGTAATAGCGCTCAACCAGACGGGAAGCCACGATCCCCACTACCCCCTGGTGCCAGTCCGGCGAAGAGAGCACCAGGCTGTGGCACTGTGCCACTCCTCCGGAAGCCTCCACCATGGCCACGGCCTGTTCGAACATGCGCTGTTCCAGTTCACGCCGCTCAAGATTGGCTGCATCCAGCTCTTGGGCAAGCACCAGGGCCTGATCAAAGGAGCTACTGAGCAGCAGTTCCACTCCCGGCACAGCACTTTCCAGGCGACCGGCGGCATTCAGGCGTGGCGCCAGTTGGAACCCGACCTGACCACTGCTGACGTTGCCTTTGACACCAGCCACCTGTTTCAGGGCCGCCAGGCCTGTACGGCAGCCCTGCCCCATTCGTGCCAGCCCGGCTGCCACCAGCATACGGTTCTGTTCCACCAGCGGTACCAGGTCGGCCACGGTGCCCAAGGCCACCAGATCAAGCCATTGGCGCAGGTCCGGGCCGTTATTCCCCCAGACACCCTGCTCGCGCAGGCGGCTGCGCAGGGCAACCAGCAGGTTAAAGGACACCCCTACTCCGGCCAAGCCTTTGAACGGATAGGCGCAATCCTGACGGTGGGGATTGATTACGGCCACGGCCTCTGGCAGTTGTTCCAATGGTTGATGGTGATCCGTAATGATCAGGTCCAGGCCGATCTCACGGCACAGGCGGGCCTCTGCCACGGCAGTAACGCCGCAATCCACGCTGACCACCAGCTGGTAGCCCTGTGCACGGATGGTGCTGAGGCTATCGCCATTCAGCCCATAACCGTCATCCATCCGGTTGGGAATGAAGTAACCCACCACAAAACCCATCTGACCCAACGCCGAGACCAGCAAGGCCGTGGAAGAGATACCATCCACATCGTAATCGCCATAGATGCAGATCCGCTCCTGGTTGCAGCGGGCTGACAGCAAGCGTTGTACTGCCTGTTCCATCCCGGCCAGTAGTAGTGGGTCAAGCATGTTGGCAAGGCTGGGGGTCAGAAAGGCGCTGGCATGATCCGGCACGGTAAGCCCGCGGGTGGCCATGATTGCGGCGGTTACCACGGTAACCCCGCAGGTCTCGACCAGTTGGGCCACGGCCTGCGGGTCAGTCTGTTTGAGGAGCCATCGTTTCTGCATATCCTTCAAAAGAAATCCCCCGGCTAGCGGGGGATCTCAAACCTCTCTTATTTTTCAGGCAGCTGTTTTAGCATCTCCCTGGCCTGTCGGGCCAGGTCGCTGGTCTGGTCCTTCTGTAACAAGGCCTCGAAGGTGGCCCGAGCCTTGGCGTTTTGTTTCAGGTCAGTCGCATAGACAATGCCGATATTGAACTGGCTTTGCAGGTGCTTGGGGTCGACCTTGAGCGCCTTTTCAAAGTTGGCAAGCGCCCGGTCATAGAACCCCAGTGCCCGGAACATCACCCCCTGGTCGGTCAGGACGTTCGGATTGTTGGGGTCCAGCTCCAGGGCCTTGGTGTAGGCCTGCACCGCCTTCTGGGGCTGGTTGGAATCAAAATAATCATTACCAAGGGCGATCCAGGCTTGCAGGTTCTTGGGATCCTTGGCAAGTATTTGCTCAAGCTCGGCCGCCCGGGCAGCTGCCTGCCCGGGGCTGGTCATCGGCGCACCTGCTTGCTGAGAACCCACAGAACCGGAGGTGCTATGGGCACCGCCCATCAGCTTGCCTCCCACCAAAATGCCGAGCAAAAAACCGATGATCAGACCGGCAACGCCGATAACCGTGGTTTCCTTGTTCATGCGTGTCTCCTTAGGCCTTGGCAGGCTGCGCGTGACTGCCTTCTCCTTTGTTCAGCGCCCGCTGTTCAAGCAGCAGCACCACCGGGCTGGCAACAAAGACCGATGAGTAGGTACCCACCGCAATGCCGACCAGCAGGGCAAAGGAAAAGTCGTGGATCACCTCCCCCCCCCAGACAAACAAGGAAATAGCAGCCAGGAAGGTGGTCAGGGAGGTAATGATACTCCGTGACAATGTCTCGTTAATACTGGAGTTAAAGATCTTGTGCAGTGAGCCCTTCAGATCCTTGTGCAGGTTCTCCCGGATCCGGTCAAAGATGACCACGGTGTCAGTCAGGGAGTAACCGGCAATGGTCAGTACTGCGGTGATGAACAGCAGGTTAAACTCCCGCCCGGTCAGATAGTAGGCGGCAAACATGGCCAGAACGTCATGCAGGGTGGCAATTACGGCACCGACGCCGAACTTGAAGTCAAACCGCCAGGCAATGTAGCAGATGATCCCCAGCATGGAGATAGCCACCGCAATGATGGTGTCCTTGCGCAGTTTGTCGCCGATGGAGGGACCGATCTCGGTGGTGCTTTCAACCGACACCTGCAATCCTGGCAGCGACTTTGTGAAGGCAGCCGGGACGATTTCGGCGGCCTTGCCAACGGCCAATGCACTCTTACGGGGCAACTTGACCAGAAGCTTGTTGCCCTCCTTGACCTCCTGCAGTTCAAACTCAGTCACACCGCCGCCATGCAGCGCCTTGCGGGCATCGGCCAGGGCAACCGGCTTGTCAAATTTGAGCTGGATCGAGGTACCGCCGGTGAAATCGATCCCCATATTGGCCGCACCACGGGCCATTTGGATAATCGCAATGATGCCGACGATCGAGATGACCGTTGAGATGATAAACGAGATGTTACGCTTGCCGATAAAGTCGATAGTGGTTTTTCCCAGTAGTTCCATCATGGCCATGTCCCCCTTATATGCTCATCTTTTTGACGTTCCCTTTATGCAGGAACAGATCAAAGATCACCTTGGTACCCAGCAACGCCGTAAAGAGGTTGATGATGATACCCAGGCTCAGGGAAACGGCAAAGCCCTTGACCGGACCGGTACCGAACTGGAACAGAACAGCCGCGGTAATCAGGGCCGTGACGTGGGAGTCCATGATGGTCAGGAAGGCCTTGTCATAGCCAGCCTCAAGGGCAGACTTGGGCGATTTGCCCAGTCGCAGCTCTTCCCTGATCCGTTCAAAGATGATGACGTTGGAGTCAACCGACATCCCCACCAGCAACACAATTGCGGCAATGCCGGGCAGGGTCAGGGTTGCACCCAGCGCGGACATCGCGCCCATCAGATACAGGATGTTCAGTACCATACCCAGGTTGGCCACCATGCCGGACAACTTGTAGTAGATTGCCATGAAGCCAATCACCAGGGCCACACCAATGGCGCCAGCCATCAAGCCCTTATCGATGGAGTCCTTGCCCAATGAGGCGCCGACGGTCACATTCTGGATGATCTTGACCGGAGCTGGCAGGGCGCCAGCCCGCAGGACAATGGCCAGGTCAGAGGCGGTCTTTTCAGTAAAGTTGCCGGATATCTGGGCTGAACCACCCGAGATCCGTTCACGAATGACCGGGGCGGAGTAGACGTTGTTGTCCAGCACAATGGCAAAACGCTTGTTCACGTTGGCGGCCGTGATCTGGTCAAACAGACGGGCGCCCAGCGAGTTGAACTCGATCGCAACATAGGGTTGGTTGAACTGGGAGTCGATCCGCACTTGGGCGTCGGTTAAGAGGTCGCCGGTGATGAGCGCCTTTTTCTGTACCACCAGCGGTTGCTCGGTCGTGGCGCCGGTGGTGGGATCGGTATGCTTTTCATACAGCACTTCGGCATCATCGGGCACAGCACCGCCGGTGGGTGATATCCCCTCCTTGACCATCTTGAACTCCAGGCGGGCAGTGCGGCCGATCAGGTCAATGGCCCGCTGGGGATCCTTGATGCCGGGCAGCTGCACCACGATCTGGTTCAGGCCCTGTCGGGCGATCACCGGCTCGGAGACACCGAACTGGTCAATCCGGTTGCGGATGGTTTCCAGGGCCTGAGCCACGGCCTTGTCTTTGCGGTCCTGGATATCCTGTTCCTTCATCCGCAGGGCAATGCCAACCATGCCCCCTTCTTCAATCTCGGGAACGATCTCGTAATCACGGTACTTGTCCTTGAGCAGCTTCTGTACCGCATTGGCTGTATCCTTTTCATACAGCACAATCGAGACCTTGTCGCTGCCGGTACGGCTGATCCGCTTATAGCGCAGGTTCTTGGCGCTCAGGCTATCTTCAAGATCGGTTGCCACCAAGTCCAGGGTACCCTCGACCGCTTTCTGGGTCTCCACCTCGAGCACCAGGTGCGTTCCACCTTGCAGGTCAAGACCTAAGTGGATCTTATCTTTGGGAAGCATCCCTTTCCACCAGTCCGGTAGCTTTGGCGCCAGCGTCGGCACCAGATAGATGCAGGAAAGGGCAATAAAGGCAATGATCAGGGCGATGCGCCATCCGGCTCCCTTAGGCATTGGTACGGCTCCTTTACAGATGAAGTTGGAGACTGCTTATTTTTCCACAGTGGTGACAAACGGCTTGTCAATCTTGATCTTCACCCCGGTGGCGATCTCCAGGGTCACTACCTGGTCTTCCAGCGCAGCAACCTTGCCATGGATACCGGCAGCGGTCTTGACGCTGTCGCCAACCTTGAGGGAATCCAGCATGGCCCGGTGTTCCTTGGCCTTTTTCTGCTGGGGACGGATCAACAGGAAATAGAAAATCGCAAACATGAAGATCAGCGGTACAAAGTTCATAAATGCTGCCGCACCACCCTGCGGTGCTGCGCCACCTGCCGGTGCTCCCATCGCAAATGCAATACCGAGCATGTTCATCATTGGTTACTCCTCCTTGTGTTGTGCAGAATCAGTCTGTTGTTGCTGATAAAATTCCTTGCGGAAGGCCTCGAAACGGTCCTGGCTGATTGCCGCACGCATCTGCGCCATCAGGTTCAGGTACCAGGCAATGTTATGATGTGTGTTTAACATGGATGACAAAATCTCGCCAGAGCGAAACAGATGCCGCAGGTAGGCCCGGCTGTAGGTGCGGCAGACGTAGCAGCCGCAGTTCGGGTCAAGGGGCCCCTGGTCATCCTCGTACTGCTTGCGCTTGATATTGAGTCGGCCCTGGCTGGTAAAGAGCATCCCGTTTCTGGCATTGCGGGTCGGCATGACGCAGTCGAACATATCGTAGCCGCGCCAGACCGCCTCCACCAGATCCTCTGGGGTGCCGATCCCCATGATGTAACGGGGATGATCAGCCGGCAGCAGTTCACTGCAGGCATCCATTACCTCATGCATGACCGGCTTTTCCTCACCGACCGACAGGCCGCCCAGGGCGTAGCCGTCAAAACCGATCTGCTGCAGTTCCTGCAGGCTCCGCTGCCGCAGGTCGGCAAAACGCCCCCCCTGCACGATCCCGAACAGGTGCTGATCAGGACGAGCATGGGCATCCTTGCAGCGCTTGGCCCAGCGGGTGGTCATGGCCAGCGAACGCTCCACGTAACCGCGTTCTGCCTCGGCAGGCGGGCATTCGTCAAAGCACATGATGATGTCTGCCCCCAGAGACTCCTGGATCTTGATCGACAGTTCCGGGGTCAGCAGGTGCATCGAGCCATCGATATGGGAGCGGAATTTGACCCCTTCTTCAGTGATTTTGCGCAGTTCTGTCAGGCTGTAGACCTGAAAACCACCGGAATCAGTCAGGATCGGGCCATCCCAGGCCATGAAACGGTGCAGGCCGCCCAACTGTTCCACCAGACGGTGTCCGGGCCGCAGGTAGAGGTGGTAGGTATTGGCCAGGATGATCTGGGCCCCGGCCTCCTGCAGGTTCTCGGGCCGCATCGCCTTGACCGAGGCGTTGGTTCCCACCGGCATAAAGATCGGCGTGCTGATCTTCCCGTGGGAAGTGGTCAGTTGGCCGGTGCGGGCACGGCAACCGCAATCCTGATGAAGTACCTGAAAATGGGCGGGCACTGCTACTCCTAAACGATCAGCATGGCATCGCCATAACTGTAAAATCTGAATTTGTCCCGCACTGCCGCGGCGTAGGCCTCCAGGGTAAACTCCCGGCCGGCAAAGGCCGAGACCAGCATCAACAGGGTGGATTCCGGCAGGTGGAAGTTGGTCAGAAGCGCATTAACCACCTTGAAACGATAACCGGGATAGATAAAGATGTCCGCCTCCCCCTGGCCGGCCCTGACCTGACCATCCCCGGCAGCGGCATATTCAAGGGTGCGGCAGGCGGTGGTACCCACCGCGATTACCCGGCCGCCTTGCTGCTTGGTTGCTGCCACGGCAGCAGCGGTCTCAACCGGAATCCGATAACGCTCGCAATGGATGACATGCTCCTGAACCCGCGCAACCCTGACCGGCTGGAAGGTACCCAAACCAACATGCAGGGTCACCTGCGCCACTCCAATACCGGCAGCCTGCAGCGCTGCCAGCAGGTGCGGGGTGAAATGCAGACCTGCGGTTGGCGCGGCCACAGCACCGGGCTCGCCGGCATAAACGGTCTGGTAACGACTGCGGTCAAGCTCTTCGCTCTCCCGGTTCAGGTAAGGAGGGATCGGCATCTGGCCAGCCTGCTGCAGCCACTGGGTAAAGTCAACGGTGCCGTGAAAACGCACCAGCCATTCCTGTTCTGCGCGACGTTCCAGCACCTCTGCGCTGACGCCATCGGCCAGCCTGACAAGCTGACCCAGGCGGCACGGCTTTGAGGCACGCAACAGACAGCGCCAGACCGTTTCCTCTTGATCCTGCGCCACCAGAAAGATCTCAACCCTGCCGCCGCTCTCCTTTTGGCCGAACAAGCGGGCCGGTATGACGCGGGTGTCGTTCAGCACCAGCAGGTCACCGGGACGTAGCCATGCACCAATTCGGTGAAAGACCGTTTCGGTGCGGGAGCGTTCCTGTCGGTCGAGCACCAGCAGCCGCGAGTGATCCCGCTCTGCTGCGGGGTAGCGGGCAATCAGCTCATCAGGCAGTTCAAAGGAAAAATCACTGACCAGCATATAAGCAGCTACTTAAGCTCCGTAAGTTTGACCAGCTTTGTTCCCGGATAATAGTAACTGAGGATCTCACCATAGCTGAAACCGTCCAGGGCGCGTTGCTTGGCGCCGTACTGACACAAACCGACCCCATGACCATAACCGAGACCTTTGAAGAAGGCTGAACCATTCTCCACCCTGACACTGAAGTTGGTACTCTTGATCACGGTTGAGCCCACCGCCATGCGAAATTTGGTGGCAGGAATCGTGACCGGACCATGGCTCGTTGTCAGCTGTACGGTCTTGAGACGCCCACGATTGTTGAGCGGGCCAGCCTTGATGTCGCTCACCCCCGACACCTTAAATGCTCGCAACGAGGCCTCAATCTTTGACAGCGGCAAGGACAACTCCCATCTGCTGGTGTCTGACGTCAGGCCGTATTGACATTCAACACCACGCAGATAGGGCAAATCAACGCCCCATACATTTTTCGACGACTCGGTGCTGCCGCCACAGTTGGCATGATAAAAGGCCTGGATGATCGTGCCGTGGTAGGTCAGCACCTCCCCTTCGGTCTCATGGACCCCGCGAGCAGCCCGGCTATCTTCCTCGTCACTGCCTTCATAGGCCTGATCCATAACCGTGGACTCCAAGTGATACAGTGCCTTGCTGCGCTCCTTGCGCTTGGCCACGGCAAAGGTGCGGGCAATCACGGCCTGGACCTTGATCGCCTCCATCGGCCAGGTTGAGGATATCTCGCTGTTGATCACCCCGACCAGATACTGTTCCAGCGGCAGATCATTTATCACCAGCAGCTTATTCCCCTGTGGGATCAGCTCGATCACACCGCGGTAGGACTTGCCGTTCACCCGTAGCAAACCGGCGCCGGAAAACCGCAACAGCCTGCTTGAACCGCCCCCGAACAGGATCATGCCATGCTCGCTACTGATCGAGGCCGGATAGGTCAGCATAACCGCCTTGCCGGTTTCAGTGGCGGCAAGGATACCGTCACCATCAAGGGTAACCGTATCGAGTCCCTTCAGGATGGCTACACGAATCAGGTCATTGGTTACGGGGAAGTCATACGCCGCCACCTGACCAGTGGGGCCGCCGATCACGCTGCAGAAGAGCAGCAGTATGAGAATACACAATTTTTTCATGAATGAATCCGGAAGTGTGAGATACAACCATAAAGCCGGACCAGTGTCAAACAGTTTCCCGGTCTGAAGCAGATCGTTTCGAGGTTTGACAGGCAGGCCAGCCACGGGGTACACTGCGCAACCATGGCACTGCTTGAAATCAGCAATCTTACAACCATAATTCCAACGCCCGAGGCCACGGTCCATGCCGTCAACGGCGCCTCACTGCAGTTGGAACGCGGCCAGACCGTTGCCCTGGTTGGTGAATCAGGTTCAGGCAAGAGTATGACCGCCCGTTCCATCATGGGGTTGATACCGGCCCCGGGCAGGATCAGCAGTGGTTCCATCCGCTTCGACGGCCGGGAGCTGGTCGGCATCCCGGAAGAGGAACTGCGCCTGTTGCGCGGCAACCGGATCGCCATGATCTTCCAGGAGCCGATGACCTCGCTCAACCCGGTGCTGCGGATCGGCGACCAGCTGTGCGAACCGCTCCTGCTGCACCGTCGCCTGGACAAGGCAACGGCCAAGGCCCATGCGCTTGAGCTGCTGCAACAGGTCGGTATTCCCGCAGCGGAAGAGCGTCTGCACGATTACCCCCACCAGTTGTCCGGCGGCCAGCGCCAGCGGGTCATGATCGCCATGGCCCTGGCCTGCGACCCTGAACTGCTGATCGCCGACGAACCGACCACGGCCCTGGATGTTACCATCCAGGCCCAGATCCTCTCCCTGATCGACCAGTTGCGTCAGGACAAGGGACTGGCGCTGCTGCTCATCACCCATGACCTGGGGATCGTGGCACAGCGGGCCGACCGGGTGCATGTCATGTATGCCGGCAGGGTGGTGGAATCCGCCGCAACAGACGAGCTGCTGGCGAATCCGCTGCACCCCTACACCAAGGGACTCCTGGCCTCGCTGCCGGAAAACAGCCGGCCGGGCCAGCCGTTAAAGACCATTGCCGGCCACCCTCCCCGCCTGACCGAGGCGCTGACCGGCTGCCCGTTCAGAGAACGTTGTCCCGATGCCAGGTCATGTTGCGCCACCATGCCGCAGGAACGAGACATGGGCAATCATCACCTGGTAAAATGTTGGAATTTTCTGCCATGACTCCAATGCTTGCGCTCACTGCAGCCGACAAGAGCTTTGCCCTGAAGCAGAGCAAACCGGGCCAGCCCAAGACCATGTTGAAGGCGGTTGACCAGGTTTCCCTTACCCTGTACCGCGGTGAAACCCTGGGGCTTGCCGGTGAATCCGGCTGCGGCAAGTCAACCGTAGCCAAGCTGATAAGCGGCCTGCTCAAACCGGATCGCGGCACGGTGGCCTTTATGGACACCTCATTGGACAGACTGGATCGCCCAGCCTTGCAGGAATTCCGCCGCAACGTGCAGATGGTGTTTCAAGACCCGTTTTCATCCCTCAATCCCCGCATGCGGATCGGCGATGCCATTGCAGAACCGCTTGTCATCCATGGCCTGTGCGAGCAGAGTGCTCTCCGCACAGCAACCTTGAGCCTGATGGATCAGGTCGGGTTGGCTGCGGACCAGTACGATCGTTTTCCTCATGAGTTCTCCGGCGGTCAACGCCAGCGGATCGGTATTGCCCGGGCCCTGGCTGCCAGCCCGCAGGTACTGGTGGCCGATGAACCGGTTTCATCGTTGGATATCTCCATCCAGGCCCAGATCATCAACCTATTGCAGGAGCTGAGACAAAAGCGCGGCCTGACCATGCTGATGGTCAGCCACGACCTGGGGGTGTTGCGGCATGTCAGCGACCGGATTGCGGTGATGTACCTGGGCAGTATTGTGGAACTGGCACCGGCCCAAGCGCTGTTCACCCGCTGTTGCCATCCCTATACCCAGGCGCTGCTGGCGGCGATCCCGCGCATCCACCGGGACAGGGTCTCTGCGGCACCGCCCCTACGCTCAGCCGAGCTGCCTTCGGCCAGTAATCTGCCCACCGGCTGCCGCTTTCATCCGCGTTGTCCTTATGCCCAAGCGCTCTGCAGCAGCCAGGCCCCGCCGCTTGAGGACAAGCAACCGGGCCATGCGGCGGCCTGTCACTTTTCTCAAGAAATATTTTCCCGTTAAGCAACATCAGCACATCCACTACGTTAGGATTGTTCCGTGAACTTCACCCTTTTGAAAAAAGATGCCCATTCTGCTGCACGCCTTGGTGTGCTGCAAACCAGCCGCGGCGAGATCCAGACCCCGATCTTCATGCCGGTGGCCACCCACGGTGCCATGAAACCGCTCACCCCGGCCCAGATCCACGAAACCGGGGCCCAGATCATCCTCTCCAACACCTACCACCTGCACCTGCAGCCCGGCGAGGGGTTGGTGAAAAAGGCGGGCGGCCTGCACAAATTCATGGCCTGGGACAAGCCGATCCTGACCGATTCAGGCGGGTTTCAGGTCTTTTCCCTGCCCAAGAAGCGGATCACCGAGGATGGGGTCTTTTTCAAGCATGAGATCACCGGTGAGGAGATCTACCTTGATCCGGCCCGGGCCATTGCCATCCAGCAGGAGCTGGGCTCGGACATCATGATGGCCTTTGACGAGTGCATCCCCTATCCCTGCGACAAGTCCTACGCGGCCCAGTCCACTCACAAGACCATCCGCTGGTTGAAGGAATGCCAAAAGGCCTGGACCAACCGCGAGACCCAGGCCCTGTTCGGGATTGTGCAGGGCTCGGTCTTTGAAGACCTGCGGATCATGTGCGCCCGAGAGATGCGCAAACTGGACCTGCCCGGCTATGCCATCGGTGGAGTCAGCGTGGGTGAGGGACTGGAGCTGCTGAAAAAGGTGGTGGGCTGGACCGCACCGCACCTGCCGGAGGACAAGCCGCGCTACCTGATGGGGGTTGGGTTGCCGGAGGATATCCTGGAGAGCGTCGAGCGGGGTATGGATATGTTTGACTGCGTGATCCCGACCCGCTATGCCCGCAGTGCCACCCTGTTCACCCGGCGAGGAAAGATCAGGATCACCAACAAGAACTACAAGCGTGATTTTTACCCGGTGGACCCGTCCTGTAACTGTTACACCTGCCAGAGCTTTACCAGGGCCTATCTGCACCACCTGTTTGCCGCCAATGAGGTACTCTCGGCCGTACTCTCGGCCATCCACAATGTCAGCTTCTATCTACAGATGATGGCCGAGATCCGCCAAGCCATTGCCGATAACCGGTTTATGGCCTACAAGCAGGCCTTTCTGGCTGACTACCTGGGGTCGGGCAAGCATGAGCAGCCAAGCACAAGGCAGACCAGATGATCTGCCGGTGTCTGGTCTGCCTGTGCCTTTGCGTATATTCCCTCAACTTTGCCAACACCGTAGCAGCAGCGGAGACTGCCGTCCCTGTTGCGGACAAGGCCGCGGTCTGCGTGCTCTCACCAAACGAGCTGCTCATCAAGCTGCAGCAGTGCGAAGCCCGCCCCTGCCTGTCCCGTGGCGTACTGCAACAGCGCAAACTGGCCAAGTTTCACCAGGCCATGGACACGGTCAGGACCCAACGGGCACTGATCGCTGATTTTGAGCGTTACGCCGCCTGGATGAACAACAACCTGGCCGCCTACAACCGCTATATCCAGGCCGGTTCCGCCGCTGCGGCCGTAACCAAGTTCCTGCCGATCCCCTATGCCGGCCAGGCAGCCCTGTTCTCAAAATTCATGGCCCAGTTCAGTCAAAGCCTGGGCAGCACCTCCAAGGCGCTTGACCTCTATCTGAAAACCTCGCAGCAGATCATTACACAGGCGAGCCAGCTCGATGGCACCAATCCCGACCCCAAGGCGCTGGCAGAGTTGCACGCTACGGCCGAGGGAACGTTGCTTACCAGCATGGGAGAGGCCAGCCGGCAGTTAAAGGGCATTGCCGAGCTGTCATCCGGCGCCCAGGCATTTCTGGTGGGGTTGAACAGCTATCTGACAACCGGAGATGAATACCTGAACAAGGTCAAGGGGGTCTTCAAAAAAGAACCTGCCCACCATGACAAGGGCTTTCTGACCGAAAGCACCAGCGCGCTGAAGAGCCAGACCGAGCAGTTCAACACCAAGCTGAAGAACTTTGAACTCCTCGGCGTCACCATCAGCACCACCATTAAATCACTGGGGGTCTACGATGAACTGGCGGCCGAGCTGCATTGATACTTTTCTTTTCCCGGCCCAGTTGCTATAAAGAACAGGTTTTGATTTAATTTCCTGAGGAGGCAGTCATGAGCGAAATCGTTGATATCTATGCACGGGAGATCCTGGATTCCCGCGGTAATCCCACCCTTGAGTGTGAAGTATTCCTTGAGTCCGGCGCCTTTGGCCGCGCAGCCGTCCCTTCCGGGGCATCCACCGGCGAGCGCGAGGCCCTGGAGCTGCGCGACGGCGACAAGGGACGTTACCTGGGCAAAGGGGTGCTGCAGGCCGTGGATAACGTCAACAACAAGCTCGCTGATGAACTGATCGGCATGGAAGCCAGTGATCAGGTCGGGATTGACCAGCGCATGCTGGAACTGGACGGCACCGAGTTCAAGAGCAACCTGGGGGCCAACGCCCTGCTGGGGGTCTCCCTGGCGGTTGCCAAGGCTGCTGCCGAAGAGGCCGGTATGCCGCTTTACAAATATATCGGTGGCGCCAATGCCCGCGAGCTGCCCCTGCCGATGATGAACATCATCAACGGTGGCGCCCACGCCGACAACAACGTGGATATTCAGGAGTTCATGATCATGCCGGCCGGTGCCTGCTGCTTCAAGGAGGCGCTCCGTATGGGGGCCGAGATCTTCCACGCCCTGAAAGGCGTGTTGAAGGCCAAGGGGTACAACACCGCCGTGGGTGACGAGGGCGGCTTTGCCCCCAACCTGAAGTCAAACGAAGAGGCCCTGGAAGTGATCATGGAGGCGATCGTCAAGGCTGGCTACAAGCCGGGCGAGGATGTGCTGTTGGCCCTGGACGTGGCCTCTTCCGAGCTGTTCGACAAGGAAACCGGCACCTATACCTTGGAAAACGAGGCGCAACAGGTCAAGACCAGGGAAGAGATGGTGCAGTTCTACGAAAATCTGGTCAATAAATACCCGATCATCTCCATTGAAGACGGCATGGCAGAGAACGACTGGGAAGGCTGGAAGCTGATGACCGACCGTCTCGGCAAGAAGATTCAGATCGTGGGTGACGACCTGTTCGTGACCAACCCCAAGATCCTGAAAGAAGGGATTCAAAAAGGGATTGCCAACTCGATCCTGATCAAGTTCAACCAGATCGGCACCCTGACCGAGACCCTGGAGGCGATTGAGATGGCCAAGCGGGCCGGTTATACCACCGTGATCTCCCACCGTTCCGGCGAGACCGAGGACACTACCCTGGCCGACCTGGCTGTGGCGGTCAATGCCGGCCAGATCAAGACCGGTTCACTGTGCCGCACCGACCGGGTTGCCAAGTATAACCAACTGCTGCGGATCGAGGATGAACTTGATACTGTGGCCCAGTTCAAGGGTACGGATGTCTTTTACAACGTGAAGAAATAATTCAGCTGGCTGTGTTTGCCGGACAAAGGCGGGGGCTCATGCTCCCGCCTTTCTTTTTGCCCAGTCTGGATTTTCAGGCAGGCTGTGGTATAGAAAAGAGCATCTATCGCAAGGAGCAACCCGCTATGACCTGGAACCGCTTTCAACAACACCTCTGCCACTGTCCTGAAATCGGGCTCTGGCTGGATATCAGCCGCATGCGCTTTGATGATGAATTTCTCAACCGGATGGAGCCGGCCATGCAGGAGGCGCTCAGCGCCATGCAGATCCTGGAAAGCGGCGCCATTGCCAACCCGGATGAAAACCGGATGGTCGGGCACTATTGGCTACGAACCCCTGGCCTGGCCCCTGCTGATGAGATCAGGCAGCAGATCGAGACTACCATTGCACGGATCGAGTCGTTTGTCGCCGATATCCATACCGCCAAGATCACGGCGCCGGGCAAACGTGTCTTTAGAAAGCTGCTGGTGATCGGCATCGGCGGTTCGGCCCTGGGTCCCCAGTTCGTGGCCGACGCCCTGGGCAGTAACAGCGATAAACTGACACCGTACTTTCTGGACAACACCGACCCGGACGGCATGGACCGGGTCTTTGCGCAGCTTGGCGACCTGGGCGATTGCCTGGCGCTGGTGATTTCCAAGAGCGGCTCCACCAAAGAGACCCGTAACGGCATGCTGGAGGCCAAGGTTGCCTGGCAGCGGGCCGGCCTTGACTTCAGCAGTCAGGCCGTGGCCATCACCGGCGAGGGGAGCGAGTTGGACAAACTGGCGGTTGCAGAAGGATGGCTGGCCCGCTTCCCGATGTGGGACTGGGTAGGTGGCCGTACCTCGGTGACTTCGGCGGTGGGGCTCTTGCCCGCCGCCCTGCAGGGACTCGACATCAGGGAGCTGCTGCGAGGGGCGCAGCTGTGCGACCAGATCACCCGCAGCAGGATTACCACCTTTAACCCTGCTGCCCTGATGGCCCTGATGTGGCACCATGCCACCGGTGGCAACGCCAGTAAGGATATGGTGCTGTTGCCGTACAAGGACCGCCTGCTGCTCTTTTCCCGCTACCTGCAGCAGTTGATCATGGAATCGCTCGGCAAGCAGTTTGATCTGGCAGGTCAGGAGGTCAACCAGGGACTGACGGTCTATGGCAACAAGGGGTCAACCGACCAGCATGCCTATGTGCAGCAGTTGCGCGACGGGGTGCACAACTTCTTTGTGACCTTTATCGAGGTGCTGCAGGACCGCCAGGGTGCCTCGCTGGAAGTGGAACCGGGCATCACCAGTGGTGACTTCCTGTTCGGCTTCCTCTACGGCACCCGTAAGGCCCTGGCTGACAAAGGGCGGGAATCCATGACCATAACGGTTGAGCGGATCGATGCCGCCACCATCGGCGCCCTGATCGCCCTGTTTGAACGTACGGTGGGACTGTATGCGGCACTGGTCAACATCAACGCCTACCACCAGCCCGGGGTTGAGGCCGGCAAAAAGGCGGCCGGTGCCATCATTGCACTGCAGCAAAAGGTACACGCCTTTCTGCTTGACCACCCGAGCGAGAGCGATGCCGCCGTGATCGCCACGGCAGTGGGAGAACCTGATGAGGCAGAGATGGTGTACGCAATCCTGCGACGCCTTACCATAGCCCCTTGAAAACACGATGGCCCCTGACATCTGTCAGGGGCCATCGTGTTGATTGCAATTTCGTGCGATTTCAGAAAATCAGAATTCAGCCTCACGAGTTTCAAGCAGCAACGACTCAAGCTCGGCAATCTGCAATTCGCCGATATCGAGCACCTCTGCCTCAAGCGTCATCTGCAGCGCCAGTTCCGGCTCCTTAATCAGCCCCAACCCTACCTTATGGCAGGCCAGGTTAACAAAACGCACGATCGCCAGCATCTTGTTGACCGGATCCCAC
Organism: uncultured Geobacter sp.; assembly: GCA_964622705.1. Classification (GTDB taxonomy): domain Bacteria; phylum Desulfobacterota; class Desulfuromonadia; order Geobacterales; family Pseudopelobacteraceae; genus Trichlorobacter. The sequence continues at coordinate 15,656 of CAZUSH010000007.1, forward strand.
TCTTCCAGATGATGGTCCCTGATCACATCGCAATACATGCTGGGGAAGTTCCAGTGCTGCATCAGGCGATAGCCCTGCTCAACATGCATCACCTCAAATATCTCCATGATCAGGTCATCGTCGAACATGGAGCTGATCACTCCGGCCTTGTTGAGCCGCTCAATCGCCTTGAGCAGGTACAATTTACCCACATCGTGCAACAATGCCGCCAGGTAGATCTCATCGGCAATGCCGCGCATGCCGCAGTTGTGGGCCAGCCAGCGCGCCCCCAGGGCTGAGCCATGGCTGTGCAGCCAGAGCTCCTTCATGTACTTGTCCAGCGCAGGGTTTTCAGCGGCCTGCGAGGCGGCAATGGCGATGTTGATCACCTGCTGCGCCCCCAGGCGGATCACCGCCTCCTTGATGGTGGCCACCTTGGTACGCCCCATGTACATGGGCGAGTTGGCCATCTTCAGCATCTGACTGGCCAGCGACTGGTCTTCGTTGGCAACCTGGGCCACTTCGTCCACGGTAAAGTCGTAATCCGACAGCATCCGCTGCAGCTTCAGCGCAACCGGATGGAAGATCGGTAGTTCGATCGGCTGAGAGGCCAACAGCTTTCTGACGGTTTCGGGCAAAGCAACCTGGGACATGCATCCCTCCTGCTAGAAATCACACGTATGCGGTAAAGTTATGTCTATCTAAGGTAAATTCCGGTAATTGTCAATCCGTAGTACCTAAGGGGCGGTTCCCAGCGTCAGGTTGACCGGATAGTCATCAACACGCCCGTCACGTTCCTTGTGCACGGTCATGACCAGCACCGTCCTGACATCGGTAAAACCGGCCTGCCGAAAATACCCTTCCATCTCCTCACGGCTGAACCCCTGGTGATGCACCCCGGTTGGATCATCATGGAAACTGCCGTCTTCTCGGTCCAGGTCGGCAATACAGAGTTGCGCACCGGAACGCATGCTTTCCCTGAAATGGGCCAGCAAGGGGGCCACCAGGGGAACATGATGCATGGTCATGCTGCTGACCAGCAGATCCAGCCCTCTTGGCAGCTGCCAGTCCTGCTCCAGATTAATAAGGATGGTCTGCAGGTTGGTAATGCCGGCCTCACGAGCCTTGTTCTCCAGTTGTTCAAGCATGCCGCGGGAGCTGTCCACAGCAATGACCTCTTTTACCAGCGGCTGCAGCCCCATGGTCACCAGACCGGTTCCAGCACCGTAGTCCAAAAGCCGCATGTCCGGATTCAAGGCAACTTCCTGCTTGATCGCCGCAACCACGGCCTGAGCCAGGGCAACCCGACGCGGCAACTGGTCCCACTGGGCAGCGCCTTTATCAAAATCGCGTTTTTGTGTCATGTCTGCTCCAGTCGTTCTGGTTAACAGCCGCAGCCGCAGTTGTGGCAGACCTTGCGGAAGGCGCTGTCCGGCGCAATGGTCTCAGGCGCAAAGGCCACCCGCCGGACTGCCCGGTCGATGTCTTCCAGGATGTCAAGGTGCGCACTCTTGTCGATAATGTGGCCAACACACTGGTTATGGTGATGATCCTGCGGTGATGAGATCTTGACGCAGTTCAGCAGGTCGGCATAACTGTTGATCACGATTACCTGCTCTGCCCGGTAGGCAAGCTGCACGGCAATCCCTAGTGGCTGCATATCGCTGGTCAAGCGCTCAATAAAATCTTTGAAACGCTCCCCCGCAAAGTCAAAATACCAGTCCTGACGTTGGTGCTCCTGCGCCACGATGGTGATCAGCAACGGTTTCATGCCCCGGCTCCTGTTTGCACGTTCAGCGCACACTCACGCTCCCATTCCTCGTATCCGTCACCCTTCAGGTCAAGGAAACGATTGATCCGTTCCTGGTAGTAGTCGCACGGTCCCAGCTCGGCCTCAATCATGGCCAGTTCTTTGGCTGCGATCAGCTGACGGTTACACAGGAAACGGTAAAAGGCGGCAATTCCATCCAAGTGCCGCTGTAAGACCGTGATCTCCGGCTCCATGGTACGGGTGATATACCAGTTGCCTGCAAAGAACCGTACCTGGCCCGGCTGGGGACGCAGGACATTGCTGCGCAGAAAATCCAGCAGAAAATCCCGCACATAGTAATCAGCGCTGTAGGCCAGTTCCGAGGCCCGCTCAGGGGTCTGCCCCTGCAGCTGCAACCAGGCGTACAGATGCTGCAACAACTTCCGGCACTGTTCATCGACCTTGAGCTCCTCCTCAAGGGTCTCAAAATCAAAATCTTCGTGATCAAAGACAATCTCAGTCATACAACTCCCGTATTCAATGATTGGTACGCGGGTCAAGGGCGTCGCGCACCCCTTCCCCCAACAGGTTGTAGGCCAATACGGTTACCAAGATGGCTAGTCCAGGAAAAAGCGACAGCCACCAGGCGAACTCGATGTAATCCTTGCCCGAGGTCAGGATGTTTCCCCAGCTGGGCGTGGGCGGTTGCACCCCGATCCCCAGAAACGAGAGGGCCGATTCAGTCAAAATGGCGCCGGCCACCCCCAGGGTGGCTGCCACCAGCACCGGCGACAGGGCATTGGGCAGGATATGGCGCAGGATGATCCGCAGGTCGGAACAGCCGATGCAGCGTGCAGCCATGATGTAATCCATCTCGCGGATCGCCAGCACCTCGGCCCGCACCATCCGGGCTACCCCCATCCAGCCGGTCAACCCGATCACCGCCATGATGATCCAAATGGAAGGATTCAAAAAGGCGATCACCGCCAGGATCAGGAAAAAAGCTGGAAAGCAAAGCATGATATCCACAAAACGCATCAACAAGGTATCAACCCAGCCGCCGTAATAGCCGGCAACCAGGCCGACCACGGTCCCCAAAGCCACGGCTATGCCCACCGCAACAAAACCGACCTTCAGGGATATCCGCGCCCCGAACAGCGCCCGGGTCAGCACATCGCGTCCCAACTCATCGGTACCGAACCAGTGCTTCCAGGAAGGAGGCTGCAGCACATCCCAGGCATGAATGGCGCTTGGATCATAGGGGGTCAGGACAGGGGCAAGCAAAGAAATCACAAACAACAAGAGCACCACAGCCAGACCGGTCATGGCCAGACGGTTGCGCTTCAGACGCGGCCAGAACACCGCTGCAAAAAAGGATCGTTTGAAATCGGTCATTGCTGTCGAATCCGCGGGTCAGCCAGGGCGTAGCTGATATCAGCAATCAGGTTGCCCAGCAGGGTCAGAAAGGCGCCGATCACCAGAATCCCCATCACCACCGGGTAATCCCGCGACATAACACCTTGGTAGAACAGTTGTCCCATGCCGGGGATGGCAAAGATGGTCTCAAAGATCACACTGCCGCCGATCAAACCGGGCAGGGAAAACCCCAACAGGGTTATCAGCGGCAACAGGGCATTGCGCAGGGCATGTTTCCAGATCACCACCCGCTCCGACAGCCCTTTGGCACGGGCAGTGGTGATGTACTCCTGGCCGATGACCTGCAGCATGGCGGAACGCATATAGCGTGATACACCGGCAAAGGAACCGAACGAGGCCACGCAGATCGGCAAAAGCAGGTGTTTGGTCAGGTCCCAGATTCGGCCGAACCAACTGTAGGCCTCATATCCCAGGGTATGCAGGCCGGAGATCGGCAGCCAGTTCAATCTGACGCCAAAGAGATACATCAGCAGCAGGGCCAGCCAGAAGGTGGGCACGGCAAAACCTAAAAAGACAACGACCGTGATCCCCTTATCAAGCAACGTATCCCGTCGGACCGCAGCCAGTACACCAATCGGGACAGCCAAGCCGAACTCGATCACCAGGGCAATCAGGTTCAGTGAAAGGGTGATCGGCAGCCGTTCCTTGATCTTGTCCAACACCGGCCGGTTATCGCTGGAAAAGGAACGCCCCAGGTCGAGCCTGGCCAGCCTGCCCAACCAGGTAATATACTGCTCGTGCAACGGCTTATCCAAGCCATAGAATTTAGTCAGCCGATCGCGGGCCTCTTTACCAACCTTGGGATTCATGGCCATCTGCATATCCACCGGCTCTCCCGGTGCCAGATGGATCACACTGAAGGTAATCAGGGTGATCCCCAGCATCAGGGGCACCAGCATGGCCAGTCGTTTGAGAAGGTAGCGCGTCATGCCTGCTGTGCCAGATAGGCCTGAAAGGCCCGCAGGGCCTGGCCGCGATGACTGATCAGGTTTTTCTGCTCAAGCGGCAGTTCTGCCATGGTCTGCTCAAAACCATCCACCAGAAAGAGCGGGTCATAGCCAAAACCATGCGCTCCGCGGGGCTGGTCAATGATGCTCCCCCCCACCCTGCCCTCAAACAACTGTTCCGTGCCATCAGGTGTGACAAAGGCCATGTTGCAGACAAAGGCTGCTCGCCGCTCTTCTGCCGAAAGACCCGCAACCTCCTGCAGCAAACGACGGTTGTTGGCCGTATCATCGGCATCCGGACCGGCAAAGCGAGCCGAGTAAACCCCTGGACGTCCCCCTAACCCTTCAACCACCAGGCCCGAGTCGTCGGCCAGCACAGCCAGACCGGATGCCCGGCTGGCCTCGCGGGCCTTTTTCAGGGCATTTTCCGCAAAGCTCGCGCCATCTTCAACGGTTTCAGGCAGATCGGGGATGTCGGCCACACAGAGAACCTCGTCCACCAGCCCTTCCAGCAGCGCCCTGATCTCTTTAATCTTTCCGCGGTTACGGGTGGCAACCAGCAGCGTGGTCATGGCGCCAGCGCCTCCTGCTGATGCCGGAACAGCTGGTCGATCCCCAGCATGGCGGTTTGCCGCATGGCATCCATCTGCTCCAGGGTAAACGGCTCTGCCTCAGCAGTACCCTGCACCTCCACAAAACGGCCCGAGCTGGTCATGACAAAGTTCATATCCACTTCCGCCGAGGAATCCTCGTGATAATCAAGGTCAAGCGCCACCTGGCCGTCAACGATACCGACACTGACCGCTGCCACAGCCTCCTTGAGCGGATTTTCGCTGATCAGCCCCTTTGCCAGCAGCGAGGCCACCGCATCGGCCAACGCCACATAGGCCCCGGTGATTGAGGCGGTGCGGGTGCCGCCATCGGCCTGAATCACATCACAGTCAAGATAGATGGTACGCTCTCCCAGCTTGCCCATATCTGTTACTGCCCGCAATGACCGTCCGATCAGGCGCTGAATCTCAAGGGTCCGACCACTCTGTTTACCCTTGGCAGCCTCACGCGGGGAACGGGTGTGGGTGGCGCGGGGCAGCATCGCGTACTCTGCCGTGACCCAGCCAGTACCCTTGCCCCGCAAAAACGGCGGTACGGATTCCTCTACCGAGGCGGTGCAGATCACACGAGTATCGCCGAATTCAACCAGTACGGCGCCCTCAGGGTGCCTGATAAAATGTCGCGTCAGTTTGATTGTGCGCAGCTCCTGCAAGCCACGGCCTTCACGTGCCATTATGCTCTCCTTGCAAAGGTGTTGATGGGAAAAATGTACGGGTAGGACAGGCGTGTGTCAAACAAAAAGGGGACCCGCGTATCCCGGATCCCCCTTGTATCAGCATTTTTGTGAAACGGAAACGGCTACCCCAGGTAGGTACTGCTGCTCCGCGCCCGATTTGCCAGGATAGTGGAATCAACAAGCTCACCGCAACAACTGCACTTCCAGGCATCAAAGGAACGTACAAAGTCATAATATTTTTCAGAATACATACGACCTTGGCAGCGTGGACATTTCATGGCATCCCCTCCTGAGTATAGAATGTGATGAGTATCGGCCCATCAAAAAGGTGAAATAGCTCTATACAGCAAGTATGCCAATCTTTGCGCAACGTTTCAGAAAGCTCACGCAAAGCGAATAATGCTATTGATTACTGTACGTTAAAATACTTGTACAACTGCTGCATCCTTACTTCACCGATCCCCTCCACCTGCATCAGTTCGTCCAACGCCCCGAAACCGCCATTATTTTGACGGAACTGTATGATCTTCTCCGCAAGCCTGGGCCCGATACCGGGTACCAATTCCAGTTCTGCTGCAGTGGCGCGGTTTACGTCAAGCGGAAGTCCAAGCGTCAGACCATGTGCTGCCGGCAATGGGTAAACATATGCCAATATGCCGTTATTGTTTGCTTTACAAACAACCAACACTTTTTTACCAAAGGGAGCGAGTTCATGCTGGTCGTTTATTGCCCCGACAAAGGTGCCATCACAGCGGGGAATCGCCATTCGCATGACGCTGTCCGCCAATAATTTGTCGCTTGCCGGGTATATCCCCGGATGTTCGACATCGCCAACAACCTCAACCACTGCAGGTGGCTTGCCGGAAACGGCAAGGGCCGTCAAAACGGGGCTGTTTCCCGCCTGACGACCCTTTACAAACAGATGCATCACGATCAGCGCAGCTACTGCCAGCAGGGCAGAGCGTTGCGTGAACACCCTGTTACACCGCATCCTCTCGGTGCAACTTGTAATCAATACCATCGATCAGCGCTTGATAGGATGCATCAATAATATTGTCGGAGACGCCGACAGTCCCCCAACGGCTGTTTTTATCACCCAGTTCAATCAGTACCCGGATAGCCGAGGCTGTCCCCTGGCCGGCCGGCAGGACCCGCACCTTATAATCATGCAACTTGACTTCCTTCAGTTGCGGATAGAACTTTTCAAGCGCCTTGCGCAGGGCATTGTCAAGGGCGTTCACCGGACCATGTCCTTCAGCAGCGGTATGCTCGATCTTGCCCCCCACCTTGATCATGACCGTTGCCTCAGAGGTTGGTTTCTGATCGTCGGTCCGCTTCTCGTCTATTACCCGGAACCCCATGATCTGGAAGTATTTTTTGTGGGTCCCCAGGGCCTTTTTCATCATCAGCTCAAAGGAGGCTTCCGCACCTTCAAACTGGAAGCCGCGATTCTCCATCTCCTTGATCTCTTCCAGAATCTCCTGGGTCACCGGATCCTTGCTGTCCAGATTGATCTGGAACTCTTCGGCCTTGGCCAGGATGTTGGACTTACCGGAGAGGTCCGACACCAGCACCCGGGTCGAGTTCCCCACCAGTTCGGGGCGGATATGCTCGTAGGTTTCAGGATGACGCTGGATGGCACTGACATGGACTCCGCCCTTGTGGGCAAAGGCCGACTTTCCGACATAGGCCTGGTGCTTGTTGGGCGAAAGGTTGGCCAATTCATAAATAAAGCGTGAAAGTTCACGCAATCCCTTTAATTGTTCGTCAGTTACACAGTCCTTCTTCATCTTCAACTTGACAGCCGGGATAATGGAACAGAGATTGGCGTTGCCGCAGCGCTCACCAAAACCGTTGATGGTCCCCTGCACCTGCACGATCCCCTGTTCAACCGCAACGATCGAGTTGGCCACCGCACACTCGCCGTCGTTATGGGTATGGATACCGAGGGGGGTCTTGATCTGCTGTCTAACCTTGGCGATGATCTCGGCCACCTCATAGGGCATGGAACCGCCGTTGGTATCGCAGAGGACGATGCAGTCGACCTTGGCCGCTTCGGCTGCCTGCAGGGTCTTAATGGCGTATTCGGGGTTGGCCTTGTAGCCGTCAAAGAAATGCTCGGCATCGTAAAACACCTCAGCCACATTTTGCTTGAGAAACACCAACGAATCGTTGATCAGCTCAAGGTTTTCCTCCAGAGAAATCCGCAAGGCCTCACGGACATGGAAATCCCAGGTCTTGCCGAAGATCGTGATGACATCCGGTTCAGCCGCAATCAGGGTTTTGATGTTGTGATCCTTGTCCGGCGTAGTCTTGGCGCGCCGGGTGGAGCCAAAGGCCGCAATCTTGGCCTGCTGCAGCTTTTCCTTTTTGATATCCTTGAAAAACGCCACATCCTTGGGGTTACTGCCGGGCCAGCCCCCCTCGATGTAATGGATTCCCAACTCGTCAAGTTTATGGGCAATCCTGATTTTATCTTCCACCAGAAAAGAAATATCCTCAGCCTGCGTGCCATCACGCAGGGTGGTGTCGTACAGTTTGACCAGGCTCATCAGTCTGCCGCTCCTTTCAGAAAATCCTGCTTTATAACAACGTTAGTAAAGAAAATCAGTAACGCATTCAACCGCAGGGTGTCAATCCTAAATCCTGCCTAAACGGGATAAAAGCGACAACATGTTTCTGACCAGCAGCGGGTTGAACTCTGTCCCGGCTCCCCGGATCAACACACTGGCAATATCCTTGAGCTCGCGAGGGTCCTTGTACGGACGGCGGGTCCGCATGGCATCGAAGCAGTCAGAAATTGCCGTCATCTGACTGGCTACAATCTGCTGCCAACCGGCAGGCACATGGGGATAACCGGACTGGTCAAAACGCATATGATGTTCAAAGGCAACGATGGCTGCCAGCCGCGGAACTCCGGCGGACTCCATCAGGTAGCGTGCCCCCAGCAACGGATGTTGCTTCATCTGCTCAAACTCTTCTGCGGTCAAACGCTCGGGCTTGGTCAGAATCTCTTCCGGCACGAACATCTTGCCGACATCATGCAACATGGCGGCAATACCGATATCATTCAGCAATTGTCCCTTGATCCCCAAGGACTGGGCCTGTGCCAACGTCAGGATGCAGACATTGGCAGCATGGGTGAAGGTGTATTCATCGCGCTCACGCAGGGCCGCCATCACCAGCATCGCTTCCCCTTCCCGGTGAAAGGCTTCCACTAGGTCGGCCACGGTTGCCGCAATGCCGCTCGGCTTCAAACGCTCTTTACGCTTCACCGCCTCGTAGACCGCTTCCAGACGGGCCAGTTCAAGTGCCGGAATATCCGGCAAAGCAGCTCCTCCCCCCTGTCCTGAGGATGGCTCTCCGCTCGAATCTCCGGTCCCTTCATATCCGCCGCCGAAACCATCGCCCGTATGCTCAGCAAGCTCTACCTTACCGATCCGGATATGTTCGGATGAACCGAACTGGTCAGCCTGTATCTGGCCAGCCAACAGGGCAATCAGATGGTCGACTTCCGGGCGCGGTGCTCCTGCCAGAAAGCGCAGATGGCCGACGCCATAGTCCCGCAACAGCTGGACAAATCGTCCCAACACCAAGGAATAGGGTTGCGGCTCACCATCGATCACCAGCTCGCCATCAACCTCAAGCAGGGCAATATCCGGCCGCTCCGCCAGGGCACGGGACAGACTGCCATGGGCTGCCTCCGCCAGCCGGTTAACCTGGGGATGCTGCACGGTATACAGGGCAGCACCGGTCACCGCCGACAACAGGTGCCGGATGAATTCGTGTATTTCCTGGTGGGCCTTCAAAACGGTCATGCCGGCCCCCTGTTTTTCAGGTTTCTCAGAGACTCGGCTGCCTGCCGCGCAACCTCGTCGCTACCTGCGGCAAGCCGCTCCAAAAGCGGCCTGACTGCTGTTTCAGGATAACGTTCCAGTGAGCGGACAATATCGAGCTTCAGGCGGTTTAACGCCTTAAATGACAGCAGGCTGCGCAGAGCAAAAAGTTTTACAAGCTCCGGCAGCACCTCGGGTCGACCGATTTCGCCAAGCGCCTGAATTGCGGCTGATTTCAGTTCACATTCCACGACCGTGAAACCACCTGAGGTCACCAGCCCCAACAGCTTGCGCACCATCTCGGTTGAGCTGGAACGATCTGCCATGCTGATGGCGTTCAACTGGACCTCCCGGTCAGTTGAGTCAAGGTCGCGCAAGACCTGACGTTGCGCCATCTGATCCCCCAGCATGAGCAGCGACTTCAGGCTTTCCTGGCGAACCTTCTGATTACTGTGCCGCAACAGGGGCCGCAACTGTTCCGCATCATCCGGATGGCCGATGGCCCGCAGCATCAGGATGATATTGCGCAGCACATACCAGCGGGGATCGCTGAGCCGGGCCAGCAGATAGGGACGGGCGCTGGCGCCAAAGGCCTGCACCCGGTCCATCATGAACCGCCGCAACGACATATTCTCTTCTTCCGCCATCCGATCCAAGAGCGGTTCAATAAAGGCCCGCCCCAGGACCTGGATCAAGAGGGCCACCTGATCGTATTTCGGCTTGCCCCAGACAGAAAGACCGCTCAGGATCTCATCCAGAAACTCCCGACGGCAAAAGGCATCACGCATGGCCAGCCGTAATGGTTGCGGCAGGCGCGGATCAGCAGCCTGGTTCAGGATCTTCAAGACCTGCCCATAATCACCCAATTCAAGAAAATATCCGCACATCTCCGCAAGGTTCGCGATCAGTTCCTGAGCAGAGGCACCGGTTGGATCGCTTAAGACCAGTTGCAGGATCAGTTCGCTGCAACGGTTGTGGATGGCCTGTTCATCAAGTGTTTGTAACAAAAGATTCAGTTCAGAGGATGCAAGCTGCCGCACCGCCCCTGAGGCAAGGGCATCAATCAGTCCCTGCAGGTAGCTCTCCGGCATGTAGGATTCAACCTGGTGTTCCTGCAAGAGGGTTTGTATGCTGGCATGCTGTTCTTCAGCCGTTGCATCGCTAGCATACGTCACCCCCAAGTGCGGCAGAAGCTTGCGCAGGATCCCCTGCAACAGCGGCGGGGCAGCGGCATATTCCTCGGCAGAGGCATAGGTTTCCTGTACAAGCGCCGGGCCGAGATAGTTGAACAGCTCAGCCGCTGTTTCGCTCTCGATCGCCCCGGTCTCACAGAAGCCGTTCAGGATCTGACGGCGCAAGCCCGGATCAAGGGCCGCGATAAAGGCGAACAGATCGGTCTTGATTTCCGTGGTGGTGTCAGTCAGATCCGACCAGCTTTCCTCCGACACACCAGCTCCACTGCCGGCTCCCCCGCCCTGACCGGCGGTGCTCCCGCCACGGCCTGTTGCGCCGCCTCCCGCCATTGCGGCAGGGAATGCCTCACGCACAACAGCGGCAAGCGAACTGATCGTCGTCGCCGTTACTTTACGGCTGCCCGGTTGACGCGCAAAAAAGGCATTCAGTGATGCGGCCAGCAGTTCAGGATGCAGACCTCCCTGGTTATCCATGCCGGGTAGCCCGTCCCCATCGCCGCGCACCAGGACGCGCACAAACCGCTCCCAGAGGCTGCCGCCCTCGTCTTCATCCTCCTGATCATCCTGTGTCAGACTGGTTTGTTCAGTACCGCTGAAGCGGTCGTAGCGGACCGGCTGGACCTGCAGCGAGGCGATCCCGGCCTGTTGCCAGAGCAACGCAATCCCTCCCCGGGCAAAGACATCTTCGCGTTTAAGCGTCAGAAGCCCCAGCAGGGCAGCCAGCTCGTCGCGGTTAGGCGGCTGTTGCACCACCAAGGCGCCAATGCCCCGTTCAAACAGCACGCCAGCTAGATTGCGGCAGATGCGGTTCTCCTTTTCCACATACTCGGCCCCCAGCAACAACCCGTCTCTGGTCACCCCCAGCTGTACCGTAGTACTGCCCTGGCAGAGTTGACGGAACGACTCAAGTAATTTCTGGAGCGAGGCTTCGGTCTGTGGGTGGCCGGGCGGATAGGCATTCCAGTTGCGTCGGGCGATATTCAGATCGCCGGCAACGGAAACCACGGCCTTTGCCCTGAAGGCAGGAGAGGCAAGATCTGCAAGAACGGAATCGAGCACAAAACTCCCTGGGGTTGTAATGGTTTGACTATAACACACAAATCCGGTAATTCAAACAAAAACTCCGTTTTAACGAGGCAAAACCATGACAACCATGCCACGACGTGCCGGTGTCCTGCTCCATCCCACCTCCCTGCCCGGGGCCGGCGGTATTGGGACCCTGGGCAAGGAACTGGAACAGTTCCTTGCCTTTCTCGCCCAGGCCCGTTTTTCACTCTGGCAGGTCTTGCCGCTCACCCCGCCTGCAGCAGGCAACTCCCCCTATTCAGCCTATTCTGCCTTTGCCGGTAATCACCTGCTGATCGACCTGGAGCAACTGGCGGCTGAAGGCGACCTTTCGTTGGCAGAGATTCAGCAGCCGTTTCCACCAGAGCAGGTGGCCTTTGACGAACTGATCCCCTGGAAAGAGGCCCTGCTGCACCGAGCCGCCCAAAACTTCTTTGCCCAGGGCAGGACCGCACGGCTGGAGGCATTCTGGCACTTTTGCGACAGCACCTACTGGCTGCACGATTATGCCCTCTATCGCGCCTTAAAACAGAAGTACCACCATAAGCCTTGGTATCGATGGCCCCGCGAGCTGGTGCAACGTTCAGCAGCAGCGCTCTCGACTACCTCGCAACAGCTGGGAGCGGAGATCGGTGCCCAGAAATACCAGCAGTGGCAATTCTTCCGGCAGTGGCAGCGGATCAAGGCCCTGGCCGAAAAACTCGGCATTGCCGTTATCGGCGACCTGCCTATCTTCGTGGCCCATGATTCCGCGGATGTCTGGTGTAACCAGCAACTGTTTTTACTGGATAAGGGCGGCATGCCGGAGGTGGTGGCCGGCGTGCCGCCGGACTACTTCAGTGCCACGGGGCAACTGTGGGGCAATCCGCTCTATAACTGGGAGGCCATGCAGCAGCAGGGGTATGCCTGGTGGCTGGCCCGCTTGCGCAGTATGATTGAGCTGTTCGATTATGTGCGGATTGACCACTTCAGAGGATTTGAGGCTGCCTGGCATGTACCGGCAAAGGCCAAAACCGCCGTACACGGGAGCTGGATGCCAGGACCGGGTGCCGGCTTTTTTGAGGCGGTCCGTACAGCGTTGGGCAGCCTGCCCTTTATTGCCGAAGACCTGGGGGTGATTACCCCCGAGGTGGAGGAATTGCGAGAGTGCTTTGCGTTTCCCGGCATGAAGATCCTGCAGTTCGCCTTTGATTCCGATGCAACCAACCCCTACCTGCCTCATAACCACCGCTACAACAGCGTGGTCTACACCGGCACCCATGACAACGACACCACCCGCGGCTGGCTTGAAAGCCTGCCCCCCAAGGCACACAGACGCATCTGCGAGTACCTGGGAACACCCGGTCCTGCCCCCACAGTTCAGGATCTGATCAGGACCACCCTGATGTCGGTGGCGCGCTTTGCCGTCATACCGATGCAGGATCTGTTGGGTTTGCCCGCAGCAGCACGCATGAACCGCCCCGGCGTGGCCCTGGGCAACTGGAACTGGCGGCTCGAAAGCAGCCGGCTGACCCGGGAACTGGCAGAGCAGTATGCAACCCTGAACCTGCGTTACGGCCGCACCTGACCGTCCCTGGCGCGCCCCCGCAGCTCCTTCAGCAGTTGCTTCAGCTCGGTCAGCTCTGCAGATGCGAGCCGCCTGTCGCGGTAGATACCGCCGGCATAGATTGCCACAAATCGGTCGACAAGCGGGTCACCCAGTGCTGCGGCAAGCTCAAACAGCCCCCTGTTTTCAGGTGACAGATCCTGGCCGTAGACTTTTTTCAAGACCCGGTAGAACTGCGCCAACAGTCGTTCATGACGCGTGCCCCGCCAAGGAAGCGGCAGACGTCGACGCATGCTGAACAGTACCAGCAACAGCGACACCACCAGCACCGGACCAACCGTCTTTCTGAGTGCCCCACCCTGTTCCAGTTGGTGCAAGGTTCTGCCGGCTTTGTGCACCTGTTCGAGCTGTCGCTCGAAGTCGTAGGTCACCACCGTCTGGTTCCAGCGATATTCCAGAGCATCAAGCATCAGTCCAAGCTGCCTGCCCAGACTTTTGCCCGGCTTGTCCTGCCAGACAAGGGCCGCATTGCTGGCAAAACGACTCGGATCGACCCGCTGCCAGCCCTGACCGCCAAGGTAGGCCTCAACCCAGACATGGGCATTGTCCTCCGTCACCAGGTAGTAGCCCCCCAACTGGTTGTACTCCCCCCCCAGATACCCGCCCACCAGGCGGGCCGGTACCCCGGCGGCGCGCAACAGCAACGCAAAGGAAGCGGCAAAGAACTCACAATGTCCCTGTTTGCTGACAAACAGGAAGCGGTACAAGGCATCCTTGCCGGTGGGCAGCCCCTGACGAGTGTAGCGATACCCGCCATTCAGGAAAAAACGTTCAACCAGGGCCAGGCGTGCGGCATCTGTGGTTCCCTCGCGCCGAATCCGCGTTGCCAGTTGTTGCAACGGTACAGGCAATTCTGACGGTACAGCCAGATAAAAGGCGCGGTTGATGGACGAGGTTACCGGCAAGAGGCCGCTGGTCACCGAGCTCACCTGGTACCCCAGCCGTTTACCAAGGTTTCTCGGCAGCTCGGACACCAGATCCGAGGTTGTTCTAACGCGAGGAAGACTAAATTCTACCGGCGCATCAAGGCCCACCAGCAGGCGTGACGATGATGGCTCCGGGTAGATGGTCTGACTGATCCTTTGGCCGCGTAACTGCACATTCTCATGCGGAACATCGGCAGAGCGGGTCCAGCGATTTCCTGCCAGTTGGTTAAAGACCGTCACGCGCCAATACGGTGGTTGCGCCTGTTTCATCAGCTCTGCACGGAAGACCGGCGTGCGGGAGACCGTTGCATTTGCCGCCATCCCCGGTTCAACCCGGTCGCTGACGCCGGCCTGAGCGCTTGCGGCAGCGGCCATGAAGTTCCAGAGTGGAAAGGCGGTGCGCGGCAAAAGCGGAAACAGAACCGCCATAACCGGCACGGTCACGACCGTCATAAACAATGCCACCAGCAGCACCCGGAGCAGCTCCCTGCGCTGGAGGCGTAACTGCATATCCTGATCGAGAAAGGTCAACAAAACCAGCGAAACCGGGATCAGCAGCACCAGCAGGGCCAGCCAGACCAAAAAGACCGGACTGAGGTCGTACAGGGAGCGGGCAGCCAGACAGATCAGGGCCAGCAGGTTGATCTGCAGCAGGTTTCGAACCGTCTTTTCTCCCCCGACCCGTACCGCCAGCATGATGACGATCATGCTTACCACCGGCTGCACCGGATTGCTGCGGCTATAGTGAAGCAGATACCAGAAAAAGATCACCACCAGCAGCAGGTTCAAGATCCAGGGATGCAGCGGCCGATAACTGCGCCACTCCTGCGTCAAGCCCACGCTGAAGCCCAACAGCAGCAGCAGACGCGGGAACCATTCCAGCCAGGCAAGCAGCGGCACCACCCCGATCAGGGCAATCACAAAGGCAACAACTATGCTCAGACGCCTAGTGTTCAGCATACTGTGCCAGTGCGGTGAGCAGTTCCAGACGATGCATACGGCCAGGGGCAGGCGCAAAGACCTGCTCAGCCAGCTGCATCCCAACTGCCCGCTGTTGTTCCTGTTGGGTAATCAGCCAGGTCGCCTGGGAAAGACGTTCCTCACTGGTTGCACCGGGCAGTTCACCAACCTTGATCAGCAGCGGCGGCGCAGTATGGGTGCCAAACTCCTTTACCAACAGCTGCTGGTCCCGTGCCGACAGTTTCCAGTGAATGGCCCGCAACGGCTCACTGCCCGAGTATTCCCTGATCCCCTCCAGCTCGCCATCAAGCCCCCGCTGATACTGCAATGCCTCGCCGACATGGGTCTGATCATCAGCAGCATAGCCGCCGGGACAGGGCAGAGGACGGGGAAAGACGACACAGGTATCAGCAAGACTGTAGTTCCAGTAGCGAATGAAAAAATTGACCGGAAAGGGGGAGCTGATGCGGAGCTGGCCAAGCGGCTGCAAGCCACGGTGCGAAAAGGTCAACAACAGTTCGGCACGAACGGTTTCAGTTGGTTTCAGAAACGGCACCAGGGTCTCTGCCTGACCGGGAACAGCCACCCGGATCAAAAAGGATGGCCAGAGCGACTTGGTGTTGTGGAGCAGGAGCGTAAAACGCCCCGGTTGATCGGCAAACAGTTCTTCAGGGGGAAGAAGTTCGGGAATGATGCTTTTGATGTTCTGCATGCCGGCATAGCCGGTGACAGCCATAAAGGCCAGTAGTCCGGCAACCACCAGAAAGAGCAGGTTGTTTCCGGTGTTGACGGCAGAAAATCCCAGCAGGATGGTGATCAGGATGTAAAGGACACCAGCTTTGCTGATTTTCAGGCCAAAGGAAGTGGTATAGCGGCGATGATCTCGCGTAGGAGCGCTCCTCTGTCGGCCGTGGTCTGGGCAATGCGGGCCACCAGGCGGTGGGCGCAGACCGCCGGTGCAATGGATTTAATATCATCCGGTGCAACAAAATCACGACCAGCCAGAAACGCTGCAGCCTTGCCCGACTGGGCCAGATTAATGGCCGCCCTGGTTGAAAGACCGGTCACGATCCCGCTGTGCGCACGGGTAGCCTTGACAATGGCATGGATATACTGCACGACCTTATCCGCCAGGTAGATCTCCCGGCTGACTGCCAGCCGTGCCGCACGCAGCTGCTCGGCAGACACCAGCGGCATGATACCGCCAAGCCGTTCCCTGATGCCGCCACCGGCAATAATGGCCTTTTCCAGCGCATCGGGCGGATACCCCACCCCAGTGCAGATCAGAAAACGGTCAAGCTGTGACTCCGGCAATGGGAAGGTACCACTCTGGTCCGAGGGGTTCTGGGTGGCGAACACCAGAAAAGGGTCGGGAAGCTGGTGCGTCACCCCCTCAATGGTGACCCGTTGCTCTTCCATTGCTTCAAGCATGGCGCTCTGGGTGCGGGGCATGGCACGGTTGATTTCGTCCAGCAACACAATGTTGTTGAAAATGGGACCCGGCAGAAAGCGGAACTGACCGGACTCGCGCGCATACACGGAAAGTCCGGTGATATCGGAGGGTAACAGGTCACTGGTACACTGGACTCTGCCAAAGGACAGACCAGTGGCGCCGGCAAGGGCAAGGGCAATGGTGGTCTTGCCCAGCCCCGGCAGGTCTTCGATCAAGATATGCCCGCCGGCGAGCAGGGCGATCACTGCCAGGCGCACCACCTCATCCTTACCCTGGAGGTGCTGGGTGCAGAGTGTCTCAACCAGAGTCACAACAGGTTTGCATGCAGCAGCAACGGCCATGGCGCTCACCGTACAGGGGAAAAGTACTACAAACAGAAAAAGCCCCGGAAGATCCGAGGCTTTCACCTGCATCCGGATGGTTCCGGATATTCAACTGGTCGGTGCGACTGGATTTGAACCAGCGACCCCTACCACCCCAAGGTAGTGCGCTACCAGGCTGCGCTACGCACCGATACGTGAGAAACGGGGTTAAAATGAGTTGTTGTAGATAACACAGAGCAGCACCCCAGTCAACAGTTTATCCATACCAACCAGGCCCACCGTCTACTCACGATTCTCTTTGACTCCACATTTCTTCAAACAACACAACAAGTTGGGGATCAAACTGGGTACCGGAGCAACGTTTTAATTCAGCAAAAGCGGTCTTGAAATCAAGAGCAGTACGATAGGGACGGTCCGAGGTCATCGCATCAAAGGCATCAGCAACAGCAATAATCCTGGCAAGCAGCGGAATATCCTCTGCCTTGAGTTTATGGGGATAACCACTGCCGTCGTACTGTTCGTGGTGTGAAAGCACGCCCGGGATGACCCCGGACAACTGGGGTAGATGTTCGATAATATCGACGCCAGCTTCAGGGTGACGACTCATCTCACGAAATTCTTCATCGTTCAGCCGCCCCGGTTTTCGCAACACCTGATCTGAAACACCTATTTTCCCAATGTCATGCATGATGGCAGCCAAACGCAACGTATCTATTTCATGCTGGGGCAGACCAAGCCGCTCGGCAATCATTACCGAATATTCGTGTACCCGGCGGGTATGACCTCCGGTGTAGGGGTCACGTTTCTCCAAGGCTTCTGCCAGTGCAGTAGTAACCCCCAAAAAAGTTTGACGCATTTCCTGATAGATGGAGGCATTTTCAATGGCAATGGCAACCTGATCAGCCAGCGCCTCCACCAGCTTCAGATCATCATCCGAAAAGTTGCCGGACCGCTTGTTTAATACCTGCAACACCCCCCACACCTTTTCTTTGGTGGCAACGGGAGCAACCACCATATTTCTTGTTTCATAGCCGGTAAAACGATCAACACCGGCTGCAAAGCGAGAATCACTCCGTACGTCATCAATAATTACAGCGCCACCCTTTCGGGCAACCCATCCGGCAATTCCTTCACCGGGCTTCAGGCGAATCTCTTTCAGGTACTGAACCTTTTCACCACTGGCTGCCTCAAAATACAGTTCGCCCGTGTTGTTGTCCAGTAACAGCAGACTGGCCGCATCGGCATCGACACAGCGCGGTACGGCCTCAACAGCCAAACGGCGCACTTCAGCCGGATCAAGGGATGAATTGACCAGTGAAGCCAGTTCCATTAATGCCCGAAGAGACGTAGCTGTTATCGAGTCAGCTTTCTGACCTTTGGGAGCCATTGGATAAATACCTTTTGTAACGTTTGACATGCTACGGTACATTCTTTCTAGCATGCTGACGCTTGCTGTCAAGCCAAGACTCATCACCTAAGGGAGCGGAATAATGTCTCAAACAACTGAACGGTTTTCAGAAATTGTAGCCATCATGCGCCGTCTGCGCGCCCCAGGGGGCTGCCCCTGGGATGCGGAACAGACCCATGAAAGCCTCAAGCGTTACCTGCTTGAAGAGGCCTATGAGGTTATCGAAGCCATTGATGCCGGCTCTGACGAGCTTTTGAAAGAAGAACTGGGAGATCTGCTTCTGCAACCGGTCTTCCACGCTGCCATCGCTGAAGAACGCGGGGCCTTTACCATCGACGACGTCATGGCAACCCTGGCAGACAAGCTGATACGCCGTCACCCCCATGTCTTTGGCGACCAGCAGATCGAAAACAGCGCTGCCCAGGTTGCCAATTGGGAAAAGATCAAAAAGCAGGAAAAGGGCGATGAGCGGCGTTCGACCCTGGCCGGCATCCCACCGCATCTGCCGGCCCTGATGAAGGCGCACAAGATCACCGAAAAGGCCGCACGGGTCGGCTTTGACTGGGAGCGGATCGAACAGGTCATGGCCAAGGTCCTCGAAGAGCTGCATGAATTTGAAGAAGCCCTGACAGCGGCCGACCAAGTGCAGATGGAAGCCGAACTGGGTGATCTGTTGTTTGCGATCGTCAACCTGGGGCGGTTCGTTTCGCTCGACCCGGAGGAGGCGCTCCGTAAAACCATCAGCCGTTTTCAGAAACGTTTCAGCCATATTGAGGAGCGACTGCATGTTGCCGGACGTCATCTGCAGGATGCCAGCCTGGAGGAGATGGAACAGCTCTGGCAGGAGGCCAAGCAGTTGGAAAATTCCCGGAACAATGGCCGGAATCCCCCCTCCACTGAAGCGATTTCAGCGGGTTGAATCCTTATCCACAAAATTTGTGGATAAGCTGTGGATAATGATGTTGATGAAACAGAAAAGTAATATCCTTACAAGAGATTTTTTCCGATTGCCTAAATTTTAGGCATTAATTTACATATGTAATTTCAGTAAGTTAGACAAAAACACCGTCATATCTCTAATTTTTCGACGGTTTTAGGTGTCAAGAGAAAAAGATCATTTTCGTTACAAAAAAACGTTGTTCATAACCTGGACTTTTTGACGCCTGTCGATTGTACTCATATCAACATGTTCCAGGCTTAGTAAGAATTTTTTCATCGAAAGACCGCCGGCCGCGCTGAAGCCGGTCAGGTCTCCTGAAACGGCAACTACACGGTGGCAAGGAACGATGAGCGGTATCGGATTGGCCGCCAAGGCGCCGCCTACAGCCCGGGCCGCTGCCGACACGCCAATGGCCCGGGCCAGGGCGCCATACGTCGTCACCGTACCGTACGGAATTCGGCAGGTCTCACGTAAAACGCGCTGTCTGAAGGGTGTTATGCAGGAAAGATCCACAGGAAGATCAAATATTTGTAGAATACCTTGAAAGTAACGCTCCAACTGCTGTGCTGCCCGCTTGCTCAGGAGCGATTCACCCTGCTCCGCACCTGCATTGTCAGCCTCACCCGGCAGCCAGACCCGGTTAACCCCGTGTTCTGAAACCGATACCGCGCCCTGCCCCCAAGCAGTGCTGTAATATGATCTTGCACTGGTCTGCATACGGCCCTACCTCCTGAACTTGCGACGCAGGATCACAAGAAATTCATCCGCTTCCTCTGAACGAAACAGGTGACTGACGACCAGATAGACCACCACTGCCACTGCCACAGCAGCGGCGACCACCCCGGCTTTGATCAATTTATGGCCGCTTAACGACCAGTCATACAGGCCACACAGTCCCCAGACCACTAGTCCCATGGGCAGTGATGCCACCACAGATACAAACGCGGTGCGCAGCATCTTGCGTCCCCCCAACAACCCGATTTTGCGGCGCAACAACCAGAACAGCAACAGCATGTTCCCCAGGGCAGCCAGCGACGAGGCCAACGCCAGCCCTCCATGCAACAACGGCCCCATCAGCCAGAGGCTGAACCCCAGGTTGAGCAGAAACGCGATTGCTGCGGTGATAACCGGCGTCCTGGTGTCCTGCAGGGCGTAGAACGCCGGGGCCAGAACCCGCACAAGCGCTACGCAGGAGAGTCCGGCTGAGTAATACAACAGCGCCCGGGCAGATTCCCGCGCCATATGATAGTCAAATCGTCCCCCCATAAAGATCAGGGTCATGAGTGGTTCTGCACAGACAGCCAGTCCCGCCATGGCCGGGATGGTAATGAACAGGGTCAGACGTACTCCGTAACTGACAGAATCTTTCATGGCGGTCAGATCGCCTTCGGCAGCCTGACGACTCATGGTTGGCAGTACCGCCTGTGCCACTGAAACGGTAAAGACCCCTTGCGGAAACTCAAACAAGCGCTGGGCATAGTACAGATAGGAAACCGAGCCCTGGGGCAGCAGCGAGGCCAGAATATTGCCCACCGTGATATTGAGATAATAGATGCCGACCCCTAAGGTTGCCGGCAACATCAACAGCGCAATCTTACGCAACTTGGGATCATTGAAATGAAAACGGGGGCGGAGTGGGAACCCCTTTTTCCAGAGCACTGGCAGTTGTAACATCAGTTGCACGCTGCCGCCGAGCAGCACCCCCACGGCCAGGGCGGTGATCGGATAACGAAAAAACGGACGCAGGGCCAAGGCGGAAACGATCATGGCCAGGTTCAGAAAGACCGTCGAGATGGCCGGGGTGAAGAAATGACGCAGGGTGTTCAGGATGCCCATACAGAGCGCCACCAGCGATATAAAAAAGATATAGGGGAACATGACGCGGTTCAGCAGCACAGTCAGCTCGAATTTTCCGGGAACCGCACTAAAACCGGGAAACATCAGCTTGACGATGTAGGGCGAACAGACAATCCCCAGCAGGGTTATTGCAGCCACCAGCAGGGTCAGCAGCGTGAAACAGAGGTTGGCCAGCTCACGGGCCCGTTCCTCGCCTTCCTGCACCAGGGTCTCGGAAAAGGTGGGCACAAAGGCGGCGGTCAGGGCGCCTTCGGCAAAAAACCTGCGCAGCATGTTGGGGATTTGAAAGGCGGCGAAAAAGGCATCCGTGGCCATACCGGCACCGAACAGCCGCGAGGTCACCATATCCCGCACCATCCCCATGATACGGGAGAGGATCGTGGCTGCTCCCAATACCCCGGCAGCCTTCAGTATTCCCTTCTTTTCCGACATAGCCCTGCCTTCCGGTTACCGGATGCTCTTGCGGTCCAGCTCAAGATCCAGCTTTTTCAATTTTTCAATGTTCAGGCGCAGCTCTTTGTTTTCACGGTAGAGCTGGCTGTTCAACTCCCGCAATCCCCGGGTATCCCGTTGCCGCGCCAGCAGCTTCTGCGTTGTGGCAAGAAACGACACTAACGGTGCGGCCTGGCGCGCCCAGATGCCGTCAGGATGCTGAGTGCTCAGCTGCATGAGCAGGGTGTGGGCCTCCTGGGGCCCCTTTTCGTCGTCACGCAGTTTCAGGAGGGCCAGCCGGAACAGGGCTTCGTCGCTGATACCGGCATGCCTCGGTCCTAACACAACCTGCTCCAACAGAGCACGCGCCCTTTGCTCGTTTCCCTGACGTAAAAACTGCAAGGCACCGGCAAACTGCCGTTCTTGTTCAGAAATACCATCCGTCTGCCCCTGCTGAAACAGCGTACAACCACTGCAGAGCAATACCAGTAGAAGCACTGCCAGACTAGACCGCATCACCACCACTACCCCCTCCTCTGGTGACAATACAATAATTACTGCCACTGTCCTTTTTGACCTGATCCTTGAGCTGGGCGGCAGCGGTGGCGATCTCGGCGGCAGTGCCGCAGCTGCCCGGCGTACAGATCAAGGCAGAGATGGAGATGGATATGAGCGGAAAAATCCGCGGCACACCATAGCGATCAACCCCTTCAATCTGCCCCTTGCAGCGATCTTCTTCCGAGTAGAACCCGGGGACAAGTGCATCTACGGCCTGAATGATCGCCTGACAGGCGGTTTCTGCACGGTCCGCGGCAATCACCACCACAAAATCATCGCCACCGATATGGCCGACAAAGGCCTGGGGCTCATGTAGGGCCTGAACAGCATCATACACGACCCGTCCGGCCTCCCTGATCAACTCGCTCGCCCTAATGTAACCGTAACGGTCATTGTAGGACTTGAAGTTGTCCAGGTCCAGATAACAGACCGCAAAGGGCGCCTTCCCCTGCAAGCGCTGCTGGATAGCCCGTTCAATGGCGATGTTACCCGGCAGTCTGGTCAACGGACTGGCATCGAGGCTGATCTGCTCCAGTTCCTTCAGACGTGCCGCCATCCGGGTGAAATCGTTTGCCAGGGAGCCGATTTCGTCTCCCGGCGGAATGGCGGGGTCATAATCGAACTCACCCGCTGCAATGCGATGGGTCGCCTTCTGCAGCTTGCCAATGGACTGCGCAAAGGAATAAATCAGTGTGATGGCGATCACGGCCGAGACCAGCACGCCGCCCAGAGCAAGAAAAATGGAGCGGGAAACCGTCTTCCGTTCGGCCTGGTCGGTTATGGTCAGTTTACGCACCAGATCATTCTGCTGATCATCCCTGATGACACTGATGATGGTCTCAATCCTGCTCGACTGCTGTTTTGCCCTTACCAGGGCAGCATCCTGACCGGCCAGGATCTCCTGGCTGGCCTTCAGATAGTCCTGATAGACCCTTTCAAGCTCTGCCAGACGCTCTCCGGTATAGACTTGACGCAACGAAACCAGGGCCTGGCGAAAGATGAGTGAGCTCTGGCGGAACCCCTCACGAAACTCCTCCTCCTTCAGGATTTGAAATTTCCCTAAAGAGCGTTCCTGCGCCAGCAGGGCATCGCGCAGGCCGATCGTTACCGTCACGGCAACCAGGTCCTTGCGGGCGATCTCCTCTTCCATGCGGTGCATGGTATCCAGGCCAGCCAGGGCATACAAAAGTGCCGCGGTAAGACAGATTCCGCTTACCGCAAAACTGATGATCATCTTCTGGACAAGGGTTAAACGGAAAGACGGAAACATGCCGTTATCCTTCCGTTTCTGCGGCAACATCGACCTCAAGCTCCAAAAGCCCCTGGGCCTCACCACTGGGCAGGGCCTGCACGTTTTTCAGTTTACGCTCCATCTGGCGGGTACGGGTGGCAGCGGCATCGATATGATTGCCGGCCTCCTGCAGTTTTTTGCGGGTCTTGTCCAGGATATCACTGAACTTGCCGAATTCGGTGCGCACGGCTCCTAAGAGGTTCCAGACCTCGGCCGAGCGTTTTTCAATTGCCAGGGTGCGGAAACCCATCTGCAACGAGTTCAGCAGGGCTGCCAGGGTGGTAGGACCAGACACCAGCACCTTTAAGTCCCGTTGTAAGGCATCAGCCAGGCCGGGGCGACGTAATACCTCGGCATACAGCCCTTCGGTGGGCAGAAACATGACCCCGAAATCGGTGGTGTGGGGAGGATCAAGGTATTTATCGCGGATATCGGTTGCCGCCAGCCGGATGGCCCGCTCCAGCAGTTTGCCGGCCTCCTCTGCCGCCACTGCATCAGCCCTTTCCTGCGCTTCAACCAGACGCAGGTAATCCTCTTGCGGAAACTTGGCATCCAACGGCAGATGGACCACGCTATCTGCTGTACCGTCGCGGCCGGGCAACCGCAAGGCAAACTCCACCCGCTGGTTGCTGCCCCGGCGGGTTTCCACATTCACCTCGTACTGCCCCGGCGCCAGGATCTGTTCCAGCAGCGAGGCAAGCTGCACCTCGCCAAAGGTGCCACGGGTCTTGACATTGCTCAGCACCCGCTTCAAGTCCCCTACCCCGTTGGCCAGGCTCTGCATCTCACCCAGGCCCTTCTGCACCTGTTCCAGCCGCTCGCTGACCAGTTTGAACGACTCACCCAACCGTTTTTCCAGGGTGGCATGCAGTTTTTCATCCACGGTTGCCCGCATCTGCTCCAGTTGTCTGGCATTGTCCTCCTGAATGGCCTGCAGACGATTCTGCAGGGTCTCGCGCAGCTTCTCCATCCTGCTGTCATTGCTGTCGGTCAGGTTTTTCAGCTGAGCGGCAAAGATATCCAGCTGGCTCTTCTGCAGACCGGCCAGCTCGGTCATCCGCTGCAACAGGCCGTCCCCCAGCAGCGTGACCCCCTGGAACGACTCCTCCCGGCCCTGGCGGCTGACCGCCTGCAGTTCCTCCCGCCCCCTGGCCAGTTCCTCCCGCATGGTCCGCTCATTTCTCTCCAAAAGCCGTTCAAGGTTTTCGAGCCGGGCGTTCACGGGGGCCTGAACGGCACGCTGACGCTGGAACTGCACCAGCAGCACAACCAACAACAGCAGGCACAGCAGACTCAGGCCGGACAGGATCGCTACGGACATGACAACAGGACCTCAGGTGTAAAGTGATGACGATATGCTTGGGTTATACCAGAGCCGACAAGGCGGGAACAAGCGGAAACCGGCGTGATTACGACAGGGAGTGTCTTGGGGGCTACAGCTCAGCCAGAATACGGCTGGTCAGTCCCGGCAGGACTGCCGCCACCACGGGACTCAGCTCGGTACCCAGCTCCAGCGACCGGGGCTGCACCCCGAACAGCACAATCTCCTCCGGCAACTGCCCCATCAGGCGGGCCACGGCCAGCAGATCCTTCATCCCCATCTGGTGGGGCGAGAGCTTGGTCTCAAGAGCCATCGGCACCTCATCATCACAGAGCCGCACGACACTGCCCGCTGGCTGACCGGTTTCTACGGCATCAAGCAGGATCAGGCGCTGTATCCCCTCCAGATGCGGCAGCAGGTCCAGGCCCAGGGTACCGCCGTCCAGCAATTGCACCCCAGCAGGCACTCCGTTGGATGCCTGTAACAGGCCGATCAGTGCCGGGCCGATACCGTCGTCAGACATGATGGTATTGCCCAGGCCAAGCACCAGGGTTGTTTTCATGTTGCCCCTCCGAGAAAAACGGGGTGGTTGCCCACCCCGTTTTGTGCCGTTATTTTCTGTTCCAAGGGAAGAAGTTCCAGAGCCTGCTTTTGCAGACCGCATACTCACCGGTGGTAAACTTGTAGCCGCTGAACATGCTGGATATCTCGCCCCCCTTTTCCTTGATATCCATCAGCCAGGCACTGTAGACATGGTTGATCACAAAACCGAAGATCAGGTACATGCCCAGGTGATGGTACAGGTGCATCTGCTGGGTGGTCAAAAGGACATAGACCGGTTTCAACAGGGTATGCATCGCGCCGCTTGGCGCATGCTCCGCATACATGGCAAAGCCGGTCAGGATCATGAACCAGTAGACCAGAAACAGCGCGAAGTACGCAGTAGCCGCCATCGGGTTATGGCCAACCGTTTCAGGAGGATGTTTGCTGCGGAAGGTGTAATAGTCAAAGACCTGCTTCATCTCGGCCCGGCCGGCAGCGCCAAAGAAGGGGAAATACTCGCGCCAGCCGGCAAAACAGTTGCCCGTAAAGGTCCAGATCATGCGAGTGATCACACTGACGGCAAAGGCATAGGCAAAGACAAAGTGGATGAAACGGATCCAACCCATCAGATAGGACTCGGGTGAACTGCCGATAAAGACCGGGTTGCCGATCAACACACCGGTACCGGCCAGCACCACGATGGCAAGTACATTGACCCAGTGGCACCAGCGTACCGGCAGCTCCCAGATATACTGTTTAAACTTGCAGTGATGTTCTTCTTGCATGGCTTCCCCCTTTCCCCTAGGAAACCTTGACCCGTACCAGCTCAGCGCCGGTTGTATCGGTCAGATGCACGGCACAGGCCAGACAGGGGTCAAAGGAATGCACGGTCCGCAGGATTTCCAGGGGTTGATCAGCCTTGGCCACCGGTGTACCCACCAGGGCGGCCTCATAGGGTCCGCGCTGTCCCTTGGCGTCGCGCGGCGAGGCGTTCCAGGTGGAGGGAACCACCGCCTGGTAGTTATAGATCTTCTGGTCCTTGATCTTGATCCAATGCCCCAAGGCACCGCGGGGAGCCTCATGCCAACCATAGCCGGAGGCCTCAGCCGGCCACTCCTTGGGATCCCATTTTTCATTGGCGTGGATGCGGTAGTCACCCTTGCCGATATTGTCGATCAGGGCGTTCAGCCAGAGCGGAGTCTGGCGGGCGATCAAGAGGGCATCGATTCCGCGGGCCGCCGTACGTCCCAGGGTGGAAAAGAGCGCCTCCGGTCCGACCCCCAGCTTACCCAGCACCATGTCAACGGCCGCCTTGCTTTCTTTCTGGCCGGCAACATAGGCCACCAGGACGCGGGCCAAGGGGCCGACCTCCATGGGGGCCTCATCGTAACGGGGGGCCTTGACCCAGGAATACTTTTTGTCCGTATCCAGAAACTCATAGGGTGGCTTGGGACCGGTGTATTTCGCCTCTGACTCGCCTTTCCAGGGATGCAGGCCCTTGCCGGCCCCTTCCTGATATTCATACCAGGAGTGATCGACATACTCGGTCACCTTTTGCTGATCCAGCGGCAGCACCTTGCTGATATCCTTATGCATGATGGCGCCGGCCGGGAACCAGAGCTGGCCGGTGATTGGATCGGGGAACTCGCCGTAAGAGAGGAAGTTGCCCACTCCACCGCCGATCGCGGCCCAGTCCTTGTAGAATGAGGCAATGGCCAGCAGGTCGGGGATGTAGACCTTTTCCACAAACTCCTGGGCCTTGGCCAGCAAGCGCTTGATGGTGACCAGCTTGTCGGCGTTCAGGGCGTTCTGGGAATCGGGGTCCACCGGAATCGACATGCCGCCCACCAGGAAGGTCTGGGGATGGGGATTTTTACTGCCTAAAATGGCGTGGATCTTGATGACCTCTTTCTGCCACTCCAGCGCCTCCAGGTAATGGGCCGTGGCCATCAGATTCGCCTCAGGCGGCAGCTTGTAGGCCGGGTGGCCCCAGTAGGCATTGGCAAAAGGTCCGAGCCGGCCAGTCCCCACAAAGGCTTTCAACTTATCCTGAACCGCCTTGAAATGGGTGGCCGAGTTGTTGGGCCAGTCCGAGATGGACGCGGCCAACGCCGCGGTCTTGGCCGGGTCGGCCTTGAGGGCCGAGGTGATATCCACCCAGTCCAGGGCATGCAGGTGGTAGAAGTGGATCACATGGTCCTGCACCCCCTGGATGCCGATGATGATGTTGCGGATCAGTTGGGCATTAGGCGGCACCTTGATCTTGAGGGCATCCTCAACCGCCCGGATCGAGGCGATGGAATGGACCGTGGTGCAGACCCCGCAGAAACGCTGGGTCCAGTACCAGGCATCGCGGGGGTCACGTCCTTTCAGGATTTTCTCGATCCCACGGAACATGGTGCTGGAGCTCCAGGCATCCTTGATCCTGCCGCCTTCCAGCTCGGCCTCAATCCGCAGGTGTCCTTCTATTCTGGTGATCGGATCAACAACGATCTTGGCCATTGCCTATGCCCCCCCTTCTTTCGTGGTCTCGTCAGCTTCCGGTTCCTTGTCCTTGCGCAGGGCATTCAGGGCGCCATGGATGGCAAAGGCGCCGCCGACACCGGCGACAAAGGCCAGACCGATCTTGTCGGCGCTCTGCTCAATCCCGAAGCCCGGCACGTTAGGCAGGCGACGGTACAGCGGCGAGGTATCCCAGAATTGCGGCTCTGAGCACCCGACACAGCCATGACCGGCTGCGACCGGCCAGCTGACCTTTTCATTGAAACGCTGGGTGGGGCAGTTGTGGAAGGTGGCGGGCCCTTTGCAGCCCATCTTGTAGAGGCAGAAACCCTTGCGGTGGGCATCGTCGCCCCAATGTTCCACGTATTGACCGGCATCGAAGTGGGGACGGCGTTCGCAGTTGTCGTGAATCCGCTTGCCATAGGCAAACAGCGGACGGCCATGGCTGTCCAGGGCAGGGAGTTTGCCAAAGGTGAGGTAGTGCACCACCACGGCGGTGAGGTTATCGGCATTGCAGGGACAGCCGGGCAGATTAACTACCGTGGCGCCCGGCACCGCCTCCCTGACCCCGACCGCGCCGGTTGGGTTCGGTACTGCGGCGGCAATCCCGCCAAAACTGGCGCAGGTGCCCACGGCAATGGTGGCAGCGGCACTGCCGCAGATCCTTCTGGCCTGGTCGAGGTGGGATTTTCCCCCCACACAACCATAGGCCCCTCCCTCTTTCATGGGAATAGAACCTTCCACCACGCAGAGGTATTTGCCCGGGAACTCCTTGACGGTCTTTTCCAGGGCCGCCTCTGCCTGATGCCCGGCAGCAGCCATGATGGTCTCATGGTAGTCAACGGACAGGATATCCAGCACCAGCTCACCCACTGTCGGGTTGGCAGAACGGAGCAGCGCCTCGGTATCACCGGCGCAATCCTGAAACTCCAGCCAGATCAGGGGCGGGCGCTGCACCTTGTCGAGTGCTTGGGCCACCTTGGGCACCATGGTTGCCGGCAACGCCATGGCCGCAGTGACAGTAGAACAGAATTTCAGGAAGTCCCGCCGGGAGACCCCCCGTTCTGCGAGCAAACGGGATACCGAAAACCTTTCAACCTGTTGATCTTCACGTTCGTCCATGTCCATAGACACCTCCTTGATCGTGACCTTACCTCATGACACCTCGCCCTATCCGTTGCTTATTGCAGGCATAACAAAATTTACAAACAATGTTTTTTAGTATACTCCACCTTCCATTTTTCGCAAGGTACAGTTTTTATTTTCTGTCTTCGTTTTGGGA
The DNA here is from genome assembly GCA_964622705.1 of uncultured Geobacter sp. GTDB lineage: Bacteria > Desulfobacterota > Desulfuromonadia > Geobacterales > Pseudopelobacteraceae > Trichlorobacter. The sequence continues at coordinate 44,553 of CAZUSH010000007.1, forward strand.
TCAACAATGGATCACCAATAAAAACATTTTAATATATAACGTTTTTTGCATGAATTTGACCTTTCAGAAACTCTCTGTATACTGCCCCGCATGCACAGCCTGCGACGGCATATTCTGCTGCTGGTGACCGTGTCACTTGTCCTGCTTGCAAGCATCATTGCAGGCTACTGCGAAGATCTTGTCTTTCCAGAGCATCAGATTCAGTCCGTAACTTCTATTATTGTACAGGACGACCTTGACGGCAAGCACCTGAGTCCGCAACCTGATGCCTGCCCCCACCCGACAACCGACCTACTGCCAGCATTGCAATTTCTGTCCGCTCCCCTCATAACGATTAACCGCAACGACACCCCCAGCGTTACCCTGCCCAACGTTTTCTTCGATATCTTCGTCCCCCCTCAAAAACACACCTGATTCCGCTTCGTCCGTACGCAACTCATTTATATACCAACCCGTTACCCTCGAACATAGGTACGAGGAAACCACCGAAAGGAGCGATTCATGAGCATTCGCAACAGAATTGTCGTAAGCCTTGTTTCACTGTTTAGCGTTGCCCTGCTTGCCGGTTGTGAAACCGGGCCGCAGGTCAAGAGTGAGGCCGCGCCGCCCCAGACCGTCGCTGCTGCACCAAAGGCAGCAGAAGCCCCCATGGTCAAAGGCAAGGTCAAGACCGTGGTGGGTAAGAGCAATACCCTCTCAATCGAGGTTGGCAAAGAACTCAAGGTCTTTAAATTTACCAGCGACACAACATTCAAAAATGCTGCCAGCTACAAAGACCTGCATGCTGATGAACTGCTGAAAATTGAGTTTAAAACCGTTGGCTCCGAAACTATTGCCACGGTCATCACCAAGGTCGTGGCCGAGCTGCCCAAAGGAACCGGCCTGATCAAGACCGAAGAGATGCAGCAGCTGGTGGCCAAAGGGCCTGAAACAGGCAACTACGTGCTGTTTGATGCCCGTCCCGCCGGACGCTACCACCAGGCCCACATCCCCACCTCGCTTTCCCTGCCTTTTGCCGAGATGGAGAAACTTGACAAAGAAGGCAAGGTTTCCCCCCTGTTGCCACAGGACAAAAACAAACTGGTGGTCTTTTATTGCGGAGGCCCCACCTGAGTACTCTCACCCAAGGCTGCCGGTCTGGCAGTCAAACAAGGCTACACCAATGTCAAGGTCTACTCTGGTGGCGATCCCGATTGGGCCAAGGCAGATCTGCCCTTTGCCTCTTCGGCAAAATTCGTGAAAGAGGACAACATCCTGCTGCTTGACCTGCGCACGCCGGATAAATTCGCTGCAGGCCACATCCCGCGCGCTTTCAACCTGCCTCTGACGAAACTGGTCAACTATCAGGAGTCAAATTTCCCTGAATACAAAGGCGCGCTCATTGTCTATTACAGCGACAACCAGGCCGATATTGACAAGGCACTGGAACTGATGCGGGATTACGGCTTCACCAAGGCAACCTACTTCCCCGGCGGACTGGCCAAGTGGCAAAAGGCGGGCCATGTAGCGGAAGGCGGCCCCAAGCCTGCATCGGAAAAACTCACTTACATCCGAAAACTCGCCCCCTATGAAGTCAACATTGCCGATTTCATGAAGGCCGTCACCGGTTCCGGCACCCTGATTGTGGATGCACGCACCGCAGGTGAATATGCAGCGGGCAAATTCCGTGGTGCCGTCAACATCCCTTCTGAAGAGATGGAAAAGCGCTTCGCCGAGGTTCCAAAAGACCGGCCGGTCTATATTCACTGCGCCAGTGGTTCCCGCGCCGAAATGGCTTACGACATCCTCAAAGGCAAGGGCTACAGCAATGTGAAATTGCTGAAAGCCAATATCAGCTTTGAAGGTGACAAGTACAAGATTACCGAGTAACGTGTGCCACCATGGCTAGGCAACGGATTGACCAATCGGTTCGTTGCCTGGCTTCTCTCTTTTAGTTGCAACACCCCGGCCTCCACGAACAGCACCATGTGTTGCAAATCATCCCCCCACTGAAAGCTATTGAAGCCACCACCGGGCATTCAAGTATAAAGCTAGTATTGTTACGTTATTACCAATCTTTCGACCGTTACCACACCATCAGCCCCTCACCGAAAAAACCTTCCTAACAACGCTGAACAGTGATGCGCCGCACCTCATGCAACATCAGTGCAACATGACGTATACGGTTGCAACAGCAAAATAAACGTAAAATAACAGCAAGTTGGCACTATTCATATATCAATATATGTTGCAATTGCAACATTTCTGCCACAGACAGACCACACCGTTCAACCAACCACCAAAGCAAATTACATCAATAAAATAAGTATATTGAAAAACGTGGCCTTCCAATTGACTGCATTGGCACATTCCTTGGATAAGGCATTATGCAACGAATGTTGTTGCAACACCCTAGCATGAGGCACACCATGACCACCGGAAAGATCGCCATACCGTATTACGGAACACTGAGCCACCCCAGCAGCGGGTTTGAGCGGGTGTTCTTTATTCTTGAACATGACGAAAACAACCAGACCAAACAAAACCAGGTCAGCATGGGCATCTGGGATGCGAGTGAAATCCCGCTACTTCCGGCATGGTTGCACCAAAACGGCATCAAGCAGGTCGTGTGCAGCAGCACACCGGACCATTCACTGGTTGAAACCATGCTGAAGGCCGGCATCAGGGTCTTTGGCGAAGGCAGCGAGAAGGCCCGCAAGATTCTGAAAAGTCTCTGCCTCATTTAACCACGGTAACAACGCTTCAATTCTGAAAGGAGTCAGCCATGAAAGCAAAAAGCAATTTTTCAACCCTGGTAGCAGAAACCACCGCAAAGGGGAGCCTTGCCCTTTTTGCCGGGATCGGGATCTTTCTGGCCGGCTTCATCACCTGGTCAGCAGCCGGTGCCATCAGCGCACTGATCAACCTTTTTAACTAATCACCCAACAATAGCCACAAGGAGGATGCCATGAAGGCAAAACAGAATTTTTCAGATCTTGATGACCGAAAGTACATTGGCAGGGTTTTAGGGGTATTCGGCATTTTTGCAGCTGGCGCAGCAACTGCTGTTGCCTGGCCCGGACTGAGCCACATTGCCCAGAAACTGATCGGTTAATGCAGGCAGGGCAGCGTCATCCGACACTGCCCTCTTTTGCGCCCTGAGCCGGACTACACCATGCAGATGAACCAGAACATGCAACAATCTGAGCAACATAGCGCTTTAGCTTGCCCGACTTGCTCAACCACCAGACTGTACCAACTGGCTGACGGGCGAATGAAGTGCGCTATCTGCCGGCGAGTCTTCAGCATTGCCGACCATCGACACACCAGGCTGTCGCAACAGTCCAGAGAAGAGCTGGCAAAGGCGTTTTGGGAGATGTCAGGTACTGCCGACACCGCTGCCCGTTTGGAGCTGAACGTAAAGACCGTGCAAAAGTACTTCAGCATGTTGCGCGAAAATCTTGCTGACCACTCCCAGCGAGGGCTGTCTGAACAGCTCGGCACAGATAAATTACCGCCCGTCTGGTTTGAAGGTTTCCCGCAACGCAGTGGCTGCGGCAACCACGCCCGGCCGCTTGCAGCCATTGTCAGAACCGATGGCGGCATCAGCCTGCTGCAGGTCGTTGACCACACACCTGAACCATGCTTTTCCGAGCAATTGATCCTGGGATGGCTCTACGCCCAGGACGACGAGAGCAAGCAGAGGCTCAACCTTGACAAGATCCACTGCCAGACCAGAGACAGTGACAGTATTGTGCTGACCGCCCCCTTTTGGCGTTTCGTTAAACAGGGGCTCGTGCACTACCAAGGTGGATTCAGACACAATTTTTTTCAGTATTTGCGTGAGATGGAGTTTCGTTACAACGACCGTGAGAGTCTGTGCGGGCCGGAACTTTGCCTGCACCACCTTGCTGTTGCGTAACACACATTACTTAGGAGAAAGCATATGCGCCGAACACCCGTAACACTCGTAGTACTCCTCTTCTCAGTGCTGTTCATGCTGCCGGGCATGCTCCACGCAGCAGTGGACAAGATGGCCTTCGACCCTGAGAACTGCCTTGGTTGCCACGGCAACAAGATCGAACTCGACAAGTTTGCCGCATCGCCCCATGGTAAAAACGGCTGCACCAGCTGCCACCTGCAGAGCGCCGAGCTGAAAAAACATATGACCGGCAATATCAAGGTGGAGAAGGTCAACTGCTCACGTTGCCACGGAAACGAGACCAAGGAGTTTGCGAACAGTGTGCATGCCCAGAAAGGGCTGACCTGCGTATCATGCCACTCCGACATCCACGCCTTTGGCTCCAAGAAAGGCGACAAGAAGGCTGCCACCCTGGCCTGCATCAAGTGTCACGAGAACCAGAAGGTGCACTTGAACTCAGTCCACGGTCAGGCCCTGATGCACGGCAATCCTGATGCGCCGGGCTGCGCCGACTGCCACAACCTGCACAATATCAAAAAGGTTCAACCGGCCAGCACCATCGAAGGCCGGATGTTCCATGTGGATGCCTGCGTCAAGTGTCACGAAGACGAAAAGATGATGCATCGCAACCATGTGAATCCCAGCTCCGTTGAGACCTATCTGGAAAGCTACCACGGCAAGGGCTATCGCCTGGGCATGCTGCAGAAGGCTGCCGGCTGTTCCGATTGCCATACCGCCCACAAGGTCCTGAAAAAGGACAATCCAGAATCATCGGTAAATCCCAAAAACGCCGCCAAGGCCTGTGCCCAGTGCCACAGCAAAGCAACCGACCTGTTTGCCAAGTTCTATGCCCACGGCAGCCACTCCGACCGTCAAAACTACCCCTTGATGTACTGGACCTTCAAGGCCATGTCCGGCCTGCTGATCGGCACCTTTGCCGTATTCTGGGTCCACACCCTGCTCTGGATGTTCCGCGGCTTTGTTGAGAACCGCGAAAAGCAGAAGGCCCTGATTGAAGGCCGTGTTCACCACGTTGATGAACCACACAAACTGTACTACCGCTTCAAGAAACGTCACATCTTCCTGCACTTTACCGTGATCGTCAGCTTCCTGGGTCTTTCTCTGACCGGTCTACCGCTCAAGTTCAGTGATCAGGCCTGGGCCCAGACCATGATGTCCTTCTACGGCGGTGTCGAATATGCCGGTCTGATCCATCGCGGTTGCGCCGTCCTGACCTTCTACTACTTCATGGGCGCCCTCTGGATGAGCATTGACTTCCTGTTCCTGCGCAAGGACATCAAAGGTAACTTCCTGCAACGGATGTTCGGACCGGATTCGTTGATGCCGAACTTCCGTGACATCAAGGACGTGATCGGCATGGTCAAGTGGTTCCTCTTCAAAGGAGAGAAGCCGACCTTCGAGCGCTGGACCTACTGGGAAAAATTCGACTTCATCGCGGTCTTCTGGGGTATGTTTGCCATCGGCGGCTCCGGCCTGATGCTCTGGTTCCCGGAATTCTTCGGTCAATTCCTGCCGGGCTGGGCATTCAACATCGCCACCATCGTCCACTCCGACGAGGCGCTGCTGGCAACCGGCTTTATCTTTACGGTCCACTTTTTCAACACCCATGGCCGTCCCGAGAAGTTCCCGATGGACTTCGTGATCTTTAACGGTCAGATGAACAAGGAAGAGTTCATCGAAGAGCGTGGTGACCAGTGGAAGCGCTATGAAGAACAAGGCATCCTTGAGCATTTCGAGGTTGAGAAGCCCAGCGGCGTAGTCTATGACTTCATCTTCAAGACCTTCGGCTTCATTGCGGTCTTTACCGGCCTTGCCCTGGTGGTGGCCATGATGTGGGCCTTTTTGTCCTGATGAACCGGAAGCGGGGGCGGCACCGCCGCCCCCGCTTCTACTTCTCTACGTATGAGGTATCGCATATGAAAAAAGATCTTTCACTACCGCTTTCCATTCTGGCCTTTATTCTGTATATCGTTGGTGGACTGGGTATCTTCTCCGGTCTGATCATGATCCTGATGTTGCAAACGAAAAACCTTTGGGGACTGGGTACTGCCTCATCACTGGGATATCTTTTTCTGTGCGTCGGCGGTTGCATGTCCGTGGCAGGTGTCCTGACCCTGCGGGTCATCCGCAACCGTACCAACCAGAAGTTGTACCAGGCAGCAACCTGCTGATAGTATAGTGCCGTTCCCGGGGGGAACTGAACCGTCATGGCCGACAAGCAAAATTGCGAACAGCTAAAATATTTCAGTCATATCATGGACTCTGTGGCAGACGGTGTCTTTACCGTTGACCGCGAAATGAAGATCATCGCCTTTAACAAGGCGGCCGAACTGATGACCGGCATCAAACGGGAGGATGCTGTCGGCAAGCCCTGCCATGAGATTTTCCGCACCTCGGCATGCAACAACGCCTGCCCGGTACGGGAGGCCATAAAAAAAGGCAAATCGGTCACCAACCGTGAAGTGACCATTACCAATCACGATAACCAGGCTATCCCGGTTTCGGTCAACGCCTCCATCCTGTACGATGATGAAGGCAACCCGATCGGCGGGGTCGAAACCCTGCGCAGCATGAAGCGGATCTATGCCATTATGGATTCCGTTGCCGATGGTCTATTCACGGTTGATGAAGGGATGCATATCACCCACTTCAACAAGGCTGCTGAAGAGATCACCGGTGTATCGGCCGTCGAGGCGATCGGCAAGCCCTGCTACGAAATCTTTAAATCTGAAGCCTGCACCGGCGCCTGCCCGATGGTCGAGGCGATCGCCACCGGCCAATCGATCCAGCGCGAGGTCGACATTACCGACCGCAAGGGGCGCAAGAAGCTGATCTCCGTCAGCGCCTCCACCCTGTACGATGCAGCCGGCAATGTCATGGGCGGCGTTGAGACGGTGCGCGACCTGACCCCGATTACCTCCATCAAGGAAGAGATCCGAGAAAAATACTCCTTCCGCAGCCTGGTCAGCCGCAACCCGGCCATGCGCCGCCTGTTCGACGTGATGGAGGATATCGCCACCAGCAACGCCACGGTCTTTCTGCATGGAGAAAGCGGCACCGGTAAGGAGCTGTTTGCCCGCGCCATCCATGACTTAAGCCCGCGTCGCGAAGGCCCGATGGTAACGGTCAACTGCGGCGCTCTGCCGGAGACCCTGCTGGAATCCGAAATCTTCGGGGTCCGCAAAGGCGCCTTCACCGGTGCCACGGAAAACCGTCCCGGTCGTTTGGAACTCTGCAACGGCGGTACCTTTTTCCTGGATGAAATCGGTGATCTGCCCCTACCCTTGCAGGTAAAGCTGCTGCGCGTGCTGGAAAACCACGAGTTCCAACCGCTGGGCGCTCGCTCCCCCATCAAGGCCGATGTGCGCTTTATCACCGCCACCCACCGCAACCTTGAGGAGATGGTTGCAGAGGGCACCTTCCGCCAGGATCTCTACTTCAGGATCAACATCGTCACCCTCAACATCCCGCCGTTGCGCGACCGTCGCGAGGATATCCCCCTGCTGGTCGATATGGCGCTGCAACGCTTTAACCTAACCTATAACAAAAAGGTCCGAGCGGTCTCGCCGGAGGTGCTCAAACTGCTGCTGACCCACGCATTTCCGGGTAATGTCAGAGAACTCTTGAATCTGATCGAACAGTCAGTCATACTCTGCCGCGGTACCGAGATCACGCTCGATCACCTGCCAACCAGCTTTCTGAGCCAGACCCAGGAGCAATCCCCGACCACGCGTCGTTCCGGCAAGATTCCGACTGCCGGAGAGCTGCAGTCGCTGCTCCAGCGTTACAGCGGCAACCGTGCCGAAGTGGCCCGTGAGCTGAACATCGATCGCACCACACTCTGGCGTTGGATGAAGCGGTTGGGGGTGAAGGAGGTGTAATGCCGACTCCTCCGGTTCAGGGCAGGCGCGGCAGACGGTAACGTAGTCGTAGCCGCAAGCCGCGTCCTTGAAATGGGAACGGAACAAGAGGGGGGACACCGCTTGATACGCGCAGAACTGCAGCAAAAAGCAGACGAAATTGATACCTTGTTCGATCTGGGGCGCCAGGAAGAAGGCAAGGCAGCCATTCAGGAGGCCCTTGCGGCAACCGAAGACGACCCCGCCTACCGGTGTTATTTCCAGGCTGAAGTAGCCGGTTACCTCGACCATAACAGTAAGGAACAGGGCCGCCTCTTTGCAGAGGCCCTGCAGCATGCCCCGGATGATCTCTTTCTGATGCGGGTCAACGGTGTCTGGCAGCTGATGAACGGCAAGATATGGGCCGCCGTACGGACCTTTGACCGCCTGCTGGCTATTGATCCCAACGATGGCGAGACCCTGCGCTGCATGGGGATTGCCCATTCCCGCCTCGACCGTGACCGCAAGGCCATCAAGTTCTATAGCCAGGCCCTGCAGGTCAATCCAAATGACAGCGATGCCATGCGTCAGATCGGTGTTTCACACTCCAAACTCGGTGAGGACCGGGAATCGTTGGACTGGTTTCGCAAGGCCCTTGCCATCAATGAACAGGATTACGATGCCATGCGCCAGATGGGAATTTCTCTGGCCATGCTGGCCGATTACGAAGGTGCCTTGCAGTGGTTGCGGCTTGCCCAAACCGTCAATCCGCAGGATTATGAGACGCGCTTGAATATGGCCTTGGTCTTGAAAAAGATGCGGGGTGAGGAGACATGGTTGGAGCGGGTGTCCATTAAGCTCGGTCGCTGGATCAGCCGCCTGTGGGGTAAACTGTTGGACCGTTTCGGCCTGCGCTAACAGACTGAAACGGTCTTTTTCTGCATCAGCACCTTATATCTTGCACTCCAAGCCGGCTGCCAGTTCCTGGGTGTCATCCTGACCTGCACCGGTACCATGCACCGCGTCCAACCGCTGCAAGGCAATCTTTAGGGCCTCCCGCACAGCCAGACGTGCATCCTGATCCTGACCAGCCTGATACAGCCGATCCGACTGTTTCAGTAGTGCATCACCACCTGAAAACGATACCACACCGCTGACATCGGTCTGACCAATTGAAACCATGCCGGTCAGGGCACTGAAATTAGTTTTTGCTCGCATAGCATCCTCCTGCACAGCCATCAGTCCAACTATCTGCCAGACTGTTAGCAGGAGACGTGCCAACAAGGCAAACCATATCATTTCAATATGTTACACAAATACCACCACTCACCACGCTGTTGCACCTGCAACACCGCCCCCCAACAAAACACCACAACCAATGCAATATTAATATGTTATCATGTTGCCCCGCACTGCAACACCCGGCGCACGGGGTTCTTCCTGCAACACAGACAGATCAACTGCTCAACAGCTTGCTGACCCGACGTTTGAGGCGCTGAGCCTCTCGGGCAGCCTGACTGGCGTGCTGGATCAGAATCTGGTGCAGACCATGATGTTCCTGTTCATGCTTTGGGGTACGTTGCAGATAGCTGCCATCCGGCTGCATCTCCCAGGCATAGCGCAGGTCCGCATCATGGGCATTCAGGATCATCCGCAACTCCTCCCGCAACACCGGCGATTCCACCGGCACCAGAATCTCCACGCGCGACTCAAGGTTGCGCTTCATGGCATCGGCAGAGCCGATGAAATACTCCTCTTGGCCACCATTATGAAAATAATAGACCCGGCTATGTTCCAGGAAACGCCCGACCACGCTGATCACACGGGCGCTCTCGGATACCCCGGTAATACCCGGAATGAAACGACAAGAATCCCGCACAAACAGGTCCACCTTCACCCCGGACTGGCAGGCGCGGTACAGGGACTTAATGATGTCGCCGTCATCCAAAGCGTTCATCTTGAATTGGATCAGCCCGCCACCTTTTTCACGGTGCGCCAGGATCTCCCGTTCAATCTTTTCCAGCAGGGCACGTTTCAGCAGTTTGGGGGCAGGCAGCAGCTTATGGTAGACCCGCTTGGGTGAAAGCCCGGTTGTCAGATAATTGAACAACTCGGTCACATCCCGACCAATGGCGTCATCACAGGTAAAGAGCCCCAGGTCGCTGTAGAGCCGGGCAGTATCGGTATGATAGTTGCCGGTGCCGATATGGACATAGCGCCGAATACCGTTATAGTCACGCCGCACCACCAGGATCACCTTGCAGTGGGTCTTAAGCCCCACCACGCCGTAGGTGACATGGATACCGGCCTCCTCCATCCGCTCCGCTATCCTCAGGTTGGCAGCCTCGTCAAAGCGGGCCTTCAGCTCGACCACCACCGCCACCTGCTTGCCGTTTTCAGCAGCTCTGATCAGCGAGTCGATCAGGCGCCCCTCCTTGGAGGTGCGATAGAGGGTCATCTTGAGAGCGCAGACCTTGGGATCATCGGCGGCTTCGTTCAGGAAGCGTTCGACCGAACCGGCAAAGGATTGGTAAGGGTGCCGCACCAGCAGGTCACCGCTGTTCCTGATGATGTGGAAGATGTTGCGGGTGGTCATCAGTAGCGGATGTTCCTCAGGATGATGGGGAGGATCGTGCAGTTTGGGGTGATTGACGCGGGCAATCTCGAACAGATCACGCATCCCCAGCATTTCCGAGACCTCAAACACATCGCTGGCCTCATCCAGATCAAGTTCTGCAGCCAGCCGCCCTTTATGCACCGGGTCCATCCCCGGCACCACTTCGAGCCTGACGATGGGTGCGAATTTGCGTTCCTGCAGCTCTGACTCGATCATGGCCACCAGGTCGTCGGCCTTTTCCTCGTCCTTTTCCGTGTTGGCGTTGCGGGTAACCCGGAACAGCTCGCAGGACACCACCTTCATGCCGGGAAAGAGCATATCCAGGTTGGCGGCCATGATCTCTTCCAGCGGGATGAAGCGGTCCCCCTTCCCCACCCTGATGAAGCGGGTCACACCGGGCCCCAGCGGCACCTTGACCCGCGCCAGGGAGACATCCTTTTCACGGGGATAGCGCACCGCCACCAGCAGGTTCAGGGAAAGGTTCGAGACAAAGGGAAAAGGATGGGCCGGGTCAATGGATTGGGGGGTCAAGAGCGGATAGATGTCGCGGCTATAGAGCTCGCGCAGGCTTTTTTGTTCTCTGCTGCTCAAGCCCTTCCAGGTTACGATCTCGATCCCCTTGTCATCCAGTAGATTCATGATCTGGCGGAACAGGGCCGCCTTGTCGGTCACCAGGGTGCGGACCTCCAGGTGACACTCCATTAGCTGCTGACGCGGGGTGCGGCCATCCAGGGTCAGCTCCATCACACCGGCGGCCAGCTGCTGCTTCAGGCCGCCGATCCGCTTCATAAAGAACTCGTCAAGGTTGGAGCTGACAATGGCCAGGAACTTTACCCGTTCCAACAGCGGCACCCGCGGATCGGCTGCCTCGCTCATTACCCGCCGATTAAAGGCCAGCCAGGTCAACTCACGATTCAGGTACCACTGGCTGTCATCCAGATCAATAACCGGTGCAGCAGCATCCACGGCAGTATCCGGCGCTGGTGTGTTTTTGGGCACAGCAGGTGCCCGGCGTCTCTTGGACACCGTTACCTTGGGCGTAACGTTCTCAGCGCCATCAAGCGGTTGATCCATCTTTTTCACCTTATGTTTCCCAGACTTGCGAGCTGCGGTCACAGACCACCTCCGGATGGTTATACTATTAAAATATTCTACCGTACTGTTACAATCATGCAACAAACAGCGGTTGTTTTGAATCGGTTGATCAAGCGGGCCATCTATGGTACACCACCTATCCCATGGCTCGCCTCAACCCGGAACAATTCTCAGCTGTCCATCATACCGAAGGTCCCCTGCTGGTGCTGGCCGGGGCCGGATCCGGCAAGACTCAGGTCATCACCAGCCGCATTGTCCACCTGCTTGCCAAACTGCACGTACCGGCCGACCAGATCCTGGCAGTCACCTTCACCAACAAGGCGGCCAAGGAGATGCAGGAGCGGGTCAGGCATGCCGCCGGCAAACAGGCCGAAGGGATCCTGATCAGCACCTTCCACTCCCTGGGTGTGCGGATCCTGCGGCGTGATATCCGCCGACTGGGGTACAAACCCAACTTCACCATCTACAGCGACAGCGACCAGGCCGGGGTGGTACGCCAGGCCCTCACAGACCTGAATATCGACACCAAGCAGTTCCCCCCGGATATGGTGCGCTGGCAGATATCCATGGCCAAAAACCGGCTGGTCTCAGCCGAACAGTACCCCAAACAAGGCAGCACGCCGCTCGAACAGGTCACTGCCCAGGCCTATCCGCGCTACCAGCAACTGCTGCGCGCCTATAATGCCATCGACTTTGACGACATCATCATGCTGACCGTGCAGATGCTGGAAGAGCTGGCAGAGGTGCGGCAGTACTGGCAGACCCGTTTCCGCTACATCATGGTGGATGAGTACCAGGACACCAACGCCTGCCAGTACCGTTTGATTTCCTTGTTGGCGCAGCAGCACGGCAACCTTTGCGTGGTGGGGGACGACGACCAGGCCATCTACGGCTGGAGGGGGGCGGATGTTGCCAACATCCTTAACTTTGCCCAGGAACGGCAGGGCTGCAGCGTGGTCAAGCTGGAGCAGAACTACCGCTCCACCGGCGCCATCCTGCAGGCCGCCAATGCCGTGATCCGCAATAACAGCAAGCGGAGCGACAAGGCGCTCTGGACCGCCTCGGGCACCGGCGAACTGATCAACCTGCTTGCAGCGGACACCGATGATGACGAGGCCCGCCTGGTGGTGGAACAGCTGCAATTGGCCCAATACCGCTCCCAGCGCCCCTGGCGCGACTTTGCGGTCCTGTACCGTTCCAATACCCAGAGCCGGGCCTTTGAAGAAGTGCTGCGCATGGAGGGCATTCCCTATGTCTTAGTGGGGGGCCAGAAGTTCTTTGAACGTAAGGAGGTCAAGGATGCCCTCTCCTATCTGGCGGTACTGGCCAACCCTCGCGACGAGGCCGCCCTGGTCAGGACCATCAACTTCCCCAGACGGGGCATCGGCGGCACCAGCCTGCTACGCCTGCAGCAATGGTCCCTGGAGCACAATCTGTCACTGTACGACACCCTGGGCATGGCCGATCAGATTGAAGGGCTCAGTGAGGCGACCCGTAAGGCAGTGAACGGCTTTCATGCCATGATCAGACAGGAACTGGCTGACTTTACCAGCGCCAAGATGGCTTCCCAGGCAACCGCCCTGTTCAAGCGGTTGGGGATCAATCAGGAGCTGTATCGCACCATCGACAACCCGCTGCAGGCCCGCAAGCGGATTGAAAACATTGAACAGGTGATCAATGCCCTGGCCAGTTTTGAGGAGCGAAACCCGACTGCAGGACTGGCGGACTTTCTGGAGCGGATCGCCCTGTTGGAAGACAACCGGCGGGAAACTGATACTGATCAGCCCCAGGACGCTGTCACCCTGATGTCGCTGCACGCCAGCAAAGGACTGGAGTTTCCCCAGGTCTTTCTGGTGGGGATGGAAGAAGGGCTCCTGCCGCACCACCGCTCCATTGATGAAGACCCGGAGGTGGCCGAGGAGCGCAGACTCTGCTATGTCGGTATCACCCGGGCACGGGAACAGTTGACCATCTCGCACTGCCTGAGACGCCGCAAGTACGGCAGTTGGGAGGAACGCCAGCCCAGCCGCTTTCTGGCGGAGATTCCTGCCGAACTGTTCGATGGCGGCCCCGCTGCCGAGGCGCAGCAGGAACCGGTAGACATGGGACTGGACTTCTTTGCGCGGATGCAGAATTTATAAACAAACACCCCGGTGAGGTAAACCCTCCGGGGTGTTTGTTTGAGTACGACAGAGACAGCACGTCTTGTACGCTGAAGACGGACTACTTTACCGCTGCGTTCAGGTCAGCCAACAGCTGCTCAGGATCAAGGCCATGGTTGATGGCCCCCAGGTCAATCGGTTCACTTTGCGCGCCAAGGCAACCGGCGCAGGCCAGGTTGTATTTCTTCAACACCTTGGCGGTCTCCGGATAGGTACGCAACATTTCGAGGAAGGTCATATCCTTGCTGATCTTTGCAGCCTTTGCCATATCACTGCCTCCTACTCGTATTTGATCTCGATGATTTCATATTCCTTGGTACCGGCCGGCACCTTGACCTTGACCGAATCGTCCAGCTTATGACCGATCAGCGCCTTGCCCACCGGCGAGGTGCAGGAGATCTTGCTTAACTTGATATCGGCCTCGTCCTCACCCACAATCTTATAAGTGATCTCCTCTTCCGTGGCCGTGTCATACAGGGTCACGGTGGCGCCGAACACCACCTTGTCCGGCTTGAGCCCCGTCAAATCAACCACATGGGCTCGGGCCAGCTTACCCTGCAGCTCAAGGATACGTCCCTCAATAAACCCTTGACGGTTCTTGGCAGCATCGTATTCGGCATTTTCCGAAAGATCGCCATGACTGCGCGCCTCAGCAATATCCTGAATCACCTTGGGACGCTCCTCACGGATCAGGCGCTTCAGTTCTTCCTGCAGCGCTTCGTAGCTTTCTTTGGTCAAAGGAATCGTAGTCGACATCGTAGCGAACAAGCTCCTAAAAAAGATAATCCTGAAGTGGCTTGACCCGTAGATCCTGCTCCTTCAGGTTGATGATGGCATCGACCGCTGCATTGGCACCGGCAGTGGTGGTATAGTACGCCACACTGTGCATCAGGGATTCACGGCGGATGGAAAAGGAATCGGCAACGGCCTGGGCCCCTTGGGTCGTGTTGATGACCAGTTGCACCTCGCCATTTTTCAGGGCATCCACAATGTGGGGTCGGCCTTCCTTGACCTTGTTGACCCGTTTGACCGGTATCCCTTTTTCCTCGAGAAACGCAGCCGTACCACCGGTGGCAAGCAGACCGAAGCCAGCTTTATACAGTTTTTCTGCCGCATTGACAACCAGTTTCTTGTCGGCATCCCGCACGCTGATAAAGGCGTTGCCGGAAAGCGGCAGCTTGACATTGGCCCCCATCTGGGCCTTGGCAAAGGCCTCGGCAAAGGTGTCGCCGATCCCCATTACCTCGCCAGTCGACTTCATCTCCGGCCCCAGCAGGGTATCGACCCCGGGAAATTTCACAAAGGGAAAGACCGCTTCCTTGACTGAATAGTACCCCGGCACGATGTCACCGGAGACCCCCAGCTCGATCAAAGACTTACCAGCCATCACCCGGGCCGCAATCTTGGCCAGCGGGCGGCCGGTGGCCTTGGAGACAAATGGCGCGGTCCGGGAGGCCCGCGGGTTCACTTCCAGTACATAGATGGTGTTGTCCCTGACTGCGTACTGCACGTTCATCAGACCCTTGACGTTCAGCTCCAGGGCCATCACCTCGGTCTGGCGCCGGATCTCGTTGATCAGCTCCTGCGACAACGAATAGGGCGGCAGCGAGCAGGCCGAGTCACCGGAGTGGATACCGGCCTCTTCGATATGCTCCATGATCCCGCCAATCACCACCTGCATGCCGTCGCAGAGCGCATCCACATCCACCTCGATGGCGGCATCCAGGAACTTGTCCACCAGGATCGGGTGTTCAGGCGAGGCCTGCACCGCCGTGGTCATGTAGCGAGTCAGGTTCTCGTCATCATAGACGATCTCCATGGCCCGGCCACCCAACACGTAGGAAGGACGCACCACCACCGGATAGCCGATCCGGTTGGCCACCACCAGGGCCTCTTCGGTGGAGCGGGCCGTGCCGTTGGCCGGCTGCAGCAGGTTTAGCTTGTGCAGCATCTCCTGGAAACGCTCGCGATCTTCGGCCCGGTCAATGGCATCCGGGGTGGTACCGATGATCGGCACCCCGGCCTTTTCCAGTGCCACGGCCAACTTGAGCGGAGTCTGACCGCCAAACTGCACGATCACCCCGACCGGCTGCTCCTTGGCCACGATCTCCAGCACATCCTCCAGGGTCAGCGGCTCGAAGTAGAGCCGGTCCGAGGTGTCATAGTCGGTGGAGACCGTCTCCGGGTTGCAGTTGACCATGATGGTCTCGTACCCGTCCTCTGCCAGGGCAAAGACACCATGCACACAGCAGTAGTCAAACTCGATCCCCTGGCCGATCCGGTTGGGACCGCCCCCCAGGATGATGATCTTTTTGCGGTCGGTCGCTTGCGCCTCACACTCCTGCTCATAGGTGGAGTAAAGGTAGGGGGTATAGGCCACGAACTCGGCCGCGCAGGTGTCCACCCGCTTGTAGACCGGCCGGATGTTTTTCTGCCAGCGCAGCTCACGCACCGCATCTTCAGTGATTTTCCAAAGCTTTGACAGCATCTTGTCCGAAAAACCGTACTGCTTGGCCTCAAAGAGTTGTTCCGCCGTCACGGCTTCGGGGGTGAGCTGCTTCAGCTCCTCCTCCTTCTCGATGATCTGGCGGATGCAGTGCAGGAACCAGGGGTCAAAGGCGGTACTGTTGTGAATCTCCTCCACCGACATACCGCTGCGCAGGGCATCCCCCAGGTACCAGAGCCGTTCGGCATTGGGGGTCTTGAGCTTTTCCTGCAGCAGTTGCTGCTCTTTTTCGGTCAGGGCCCGGCGGGTTTCCTCGGCCAGGTCGAACAGTTTTGAATCAAAGCCGCAGACACCGATCTCCAGCGAGCGCAGCGCCTTTTGCAGAGACTCCTTGAAGGTGCGGCCGATGGACATCACCTCCCCCACCGACTTCATCTGAGTGGTCAGGGTGGCATCGGCAGCCGGGAACTTCTCAAAGGTGAAACGCGGGATCTTGGTCACCACGTAGTCGATGGTCGGCTCAAAGCAGGCCGGGGTCTCGCGGGTGATGTCGTTGCGGATCTCGTCCAGGGTATAGCCAACCGCCAGTTTGGCCGCGATCTTGGCGATCGGGAAGCCGGTGGCCTTGGATGCCAGGGCCGAGGAGCGGGAGACCCGCGGGTTCATCTCGATCACCACCAACCGGCCATCACGGGGGTTGATACCGAACTGGATGTTGGAACCGCCGGTATCCACGCCGATCTCACGGATGATGGCAAGCGAGGCATCCCGCAGGATCTGGTATTCCTTGTCGGTCAGGGTCTGGGCAGGCGCCACGGTGATGGAGTCGCCGGTGTGGACCCCCATCGGGTCGAAGTTCTCGATGGAGCAGATGATCACCACGTTGTCGGCCGTATCCCGCATTACCTCCAGCTCGTACTCCTTCCAGCCGATCACCGACTCCTCCACCAGGACCTCGTCCGTCGGGGAGGCGTCGATGCCGATCATGGCCATCCGCTCGTACTCCTCCATGTTGTAGGCAATGCCGCCGCCGGTACCGCCCAGAGTAAAGGAGGGCCGGATGATGGCCGGAAAGCCGACCTCTTTAATCACCTCAAGCGCCTCGTCGCGATTATGGGCCAGGCCGGAACGGGGTACCTCCAGACCGATCTTCTCCATGGCCTGCTTGAACAGGGTGCGGTCCTCGGCCTTTTTGATGGCCGGCAGCTTGGCGCCGATCAGTTCAACCCCGAATTTGTCAAGCACCCCCATCTCGGCCACACCGACCGCCGTGTTGAGGGCGGTCTGCCCCCCCAGGGTCGGCAGCACCGCATCAGGACGCTCCTGCTCGATAATCTTTGCCAGAATCTCCGGCGTGACCGGCTCCACATAGGTCCGGTCGGCAAAGTCGGGGTCAGTCATGATGGTGGCCGGGTTGCTGTTTAAAAGCACCACCTCGTACCCTTCCTCCTTCAACGCCTTGCAGGCCTGAGTACCGGAATAGTCGAATTCGCAGGCCTGACCGATCACGATCGGACCAGCCCCGATAATCAGGATCTTCTTGATGTCTGTTCTTTTCGGCATCTACACGTTACTCCTTCGTGTTGTTATCTAAAAATGAAATATACAGCGCCGGCCAGACAACAGCCGGCCCAAAGATAATCAAGTTTCAGCGGCACGCCCATGTACAGCACGGCAAACGGGATAAAGACCGACAGGGTGATCACCTCCTGGGTGATCTTGAGCTGGGCCAGGCTGAAGGAACCGTTGTAGCCGATCCGGTTGGCCGGGACCTGCACCAGATACTCGAAAAAGGCGATCCCCCAGGAGACCAGCACCGCTATCATCCAATGCCGGTTGTGCAGGTTTTTCAGGTGCGCATACCAGGCAAAGGTCATGAAGATGTTCGATATAACCAATAAAACAACCGTCCTCATGCCTGTTCAGCACACGCAGCCAGGCGTTGACGCAGAGAGGCGATGTGGTCCTGGTCAGCTGCCATCATGGCTGCAAACAGCCGGGTGACGGATTGGTCGGTAAAACGCATGACCGTCTTCATATGGGTTTCAGCCAGTTGTTCTTCCAGGCTGACCGCCATCTTGAGCGCCTGCTGGGCATTGGGCCGCATCGCTTGGGCCTTCTGCTGCACCGATTCAACAGACTGCAAGACCTTCTGCAGCAGTTCCAGAGTAACGCCTGGATCAGGATTCAGTTGCGCAGCATACAGGCGCTCGGCCATCAGAAACTGCTGCTCATGATTCAGCTCTTCTTGGGCGGTCTTTTCCCACAAAGCTGCCAGTTCAGGGTCAGAGTCATGATGAATATCCCTGAAGGAGAAATACAGGTTGCTGACAGCCCGCTCGATTCTGGCACATGCCTGCAGCAGTTCTTTCACGTTTGACCCTCTGGCTTCCCAAAGATTATACCGTACCGCGTTCCTGTTCCAGCTCCTGCACCCAGCCGTTTTCCAGCCCGGCCGTTTCCAGCGCCTCGACCGCTGCATCGTACTCAGCGTGGGTCAGGCCCCGGTGCATACCGGGCATGGACATGGCCCGGTCAGCCGGAAAATACTGGCTCATCAGGGCAATGTGGGTCTCCTGGCCCAGCTGGTCCGCAATCCAGGGCAGGGTTGCAGCCGAGCCTGCCCTGCCCTCTGGCAGCACCAGATGGCGGATGATCAGCCCCTGGGTGGCGATGCCTTCGGCATCCACCTGCAACTGCCCGACCTGTCGCAACATCTCCTGCACAGCCAGCCGGTTGATGGCCGGATAACCGGGTGCGCCGGACAGTTCCTGCGCCTGCGCCTCATCGCTGTATTTCATGTCCGGCAGGTAGATCGAGACCACCCCATCCAGCAGTTGCAGGGCATCCACGGTTTCGTAGCCACTGGAGTTCCAGACCAGCGGCAGGTGAAGCCCCTGCCGGACCGCCAGCCACACTGCCGCCAGGATCTGCGGCAACCAGTGGGTGGGGGTCACCAGATTGATATTATGGGCGCCGCGCTTCTGCAGCTGCAGCATCTTCCCGGCCAAGGCAGCAGTACTGATGGTCTCGCCGTTGTTCTGCTGGCTGATCGGAAAATTCTGGCAAAAGACGCACTGCAGGGTGCAACCGGAAAAAAAGATGGTACCGGAGCCCGCGCTGCCGCTGATGGGCGGTTCTTCACCACGGTGCAGGTTGGCCGAGGCGATCCGGGGCCTGAACCCGCTGCGGCAGCGTCCCTGCTCCCCTTTGATCCGGTTGACCCCGCAGCGATGGGGACAGAGATCACAGGCCGCCAGCCTGCGGTATCCTGCGCGGATACGCTCAAGCAGTTCACCTGATTGACAAAGAGTGTGGTACGGCTGCATCAGTGTTGCTTGTGCTGCTCCATAAGTTTAACAAAACGTGAAAACAAGTAGTGCGAATCATGCGGTCCGGGCGAGGCCTCGGGATGATGCTGCACCGAGAAGATCGGCAGCGTACAGTGGCTGATCCCCTCCACGGTCTGGTCGTTCAGGTTCTCATGCCCCAGGCAGGCTGCCTCGCCCAGAGATTCCAGGTCCACGGCAAAGCCGTGGTTCTGGGCCGTGATCTCCACCTTGCGGGTGGCCATATCCATAACCGGCAGGTTGGAACCGTGGTTGCCAAACGGCAGCTTGAGGGTCTTACCCCCCAAGGCCAGGCCCAGCAGTTGATGTCCCAGACAGATGCCGAAGATCGGCTTCTTACCCACAAACTTGCGGATTTCCTGCTGCACCGACACCAGCGGCTCAGGGTCGCCGGGGCCATTGGACAGAAAGATACCATCCGGATTCATGGCCAAGGCCTCTTCGGCCGGGAAGGTGGCCGGCACCACCGTAACGTCGCAGCCGGCATCCACCAGACAGCGCAGGATATTATACTTGATGCCGAAATCGTAGGCCACCACCTTGTACTTGAGGCTCTTTGGATCAATCTGGGGATAACCTTCACCCAGTTTCCAGAGTCCTTCAGTCCAGTGGTACGGCTTGTCACAGGAGACCCCCGATGCCAGATCAAGGCCGGCCATGCTGGGCAGGGCCCTGGCCTTGGCCACCAGCGAGGCATGGTCCAGGTCAATGGTTGAGATGATCCCGTTCTGGGCGCCATGGTCCCGCAGGTGACGGGTGAGTGCCCGGGTGTCGATACCATGGATGCCGATCACCCCGTTTTCCTTGAGATAGGCATCCAGGCTCATGTTGGAGCGGAAGTTGGAGGGAAAGTCCAGATATTCGCGCACAATAAAGCCGGACAAAAACAGGCCGCGGCTCTCGACATCCTCGGGATTGATACCGGTATTGCCGATCTGGGTATAGGTCATGGTGACCATCTGTCCCTTGTAGGAAGGGTCGGTCAAGACCTCCTGATACCCGGTCATAGCGGTGTTGAACACCACCTCGCCGGTTGCCTCGCCACCGGCGCCAAATGATCTGCCTTCAAAGATGCGCCCATCTGCCAGCGCAAGGATTGCTTTCATGCGTGTTACTCCTGATTCGTGTGTTATCTTCTTGAATATACGACCTTGCCGCCCACCACGGTCACGGCTGCGGCGCCAGTCATGGTCTCACCCAGCCAGGGCGAGTTCTTGGATTTGCTGGCAAGGACTGCTTCCGTCACGGTCCACTGCTGCGTGGGATCGATCACCGTAATATCGGCCACACTGCCGGCCTTGAGGGTACCACGGCCAAGCCCCAGCAGTTCGGCAGGTTTGCAGCTCATCTTCTCCACCAGCTGCGCCAGGGTCAGCACCCCTTGCTCCACCAACTGCAGCGACAGCGGCAGCGAGGTCTCCAGACCGATGATGCCGTTTAAGGCCTCATTGAACTCCACATCCTTCTCATCCAGATGGTGGGGGGCGTGGTCAGTGGCAATGCAGTCAATGGTGCCGTCTTTCAGCCCTTGTTTGATGGCTGCCACATCATCGGCCTCGCGCAGCGGTGGATTCATCTTGGCGTTGGTGTTGTAGCCGCGCACTGCGTCATCGGTCAGGGTAAAGTAGTGCGGCGCGGTCTCGCAGCTCACCTGCACGCCGCGGGCCTTGGCTTCACGGATGATCTGAACCGCCCCTTTGGTGGAAACATGGCAGATATGAACCGGCGCCTGACAGTACTCGGCCAGCAGCACATCGCGGGCTGTGGCAATATCCTCTGCCACACGGGGAATCCCCTTCAGCCCCAGCTCGGTGGAGGTAAAGCCCTCGTTCATGACCCCCTCGCCCACCAGGTCCAGCTCCTCGGCATGGGTCAGCACCAGGATGCCCATGCCGGCCGCATACTGCAGAGCCCGCCGCATCAGTTCACTGTTTCTGACCGGTTTGCCATCGTCGGATACGGCCACGCAACCGGCCTCCTTCAGCTCCCCCATCTCGGACAGCCGGTCTCCGGCCATGCCCTGCGTAATGGTGCCCACCGGAAAGACATTGCACAGCCCCTCGGTCTTGGCCTTATTGATGATGTAGGAAGCAATGGCCTTGTTATCAATGGCCGGCTTGGTGTTGGGCATACAGGCCAGCGAGGTAAAACCGCCCGCCACCGCGGCCTTGGCGCCGGAGATGATATCTTCCTTGTACTCAAGCCCCGGGTCGCGCAGGTGCACGTGCATGTCGATCAGCCCCGGCACCACGTACTTGCCGCTTGCATCAATGGTTTCGGCATTGGCCGGTGCTGCCAGCCCCTGGCCGATCTCCTTGACCAGACCATTTTCAACCACCACATCCAGGGTTGCGTCAAGCCCCTGGGACGGATCGATCACCCGGCCGCCTTTGATCAGCAGATTCATATAGTCACCTCATTCATAAATGTGAAGTTTTCAGTCAACTGTCAAGAACGCTCAATTTTGTGCAAGGTCAAGGAAGATGAGCGTTTTCGCGGAGGCGTACCACGAAGTACGCCGCACAAGGAAACGCGAAATCTGACGCCGAGATTGCGCAAAAGTGAGCGTTCATATTACTCCAATTCGCCGCCACAGACGTGATACAGCATCGCCATCCGCACCGCCACACCGTTCTCCACCTGCTTCAGCACATGGGACTGGCTGCCGTCCACCACGTAGGAGGACATCTCCACCCCGCGGTTGATCGGGCCTGGGTGCATCACCATCGCATCCGGTTTGGCCCACTTGATGTTCTCAGGGTTCAGGCCAAAATAGCGGGAATACTCGCGGGTATTGGGCATCAGGGTCTTGCCCTGGCGCTCCTGCTGAATCCGCAGCATGATCACCACATCGGCATCCTGGATCGCCTCTTTCATGCTGCTGCAGACCGTGACGTTACCCAGACGCTCCACGCCGGGGGGCATCATGGTGGGGGGACCGGCCAGATAGATCGAGGAACCCATCTTGGTCAGGCCCTGGATATCGGAACGGGCCACCCGGCTGTGGGTGATGTCACCCACGATCGCCACCTTCAGGCCATCCAGCCGGCCAAAGCGGTCCTTGATGGTCAGCATGTCCAGCAGGCCTTGTGAGGGGTGTTCATGGGCGCCGTCACCGGCATTGATGATCGAGCAGCCGACCTTTTTTGACAGAAAGTAGTGGGAACCGGACACGGCATGGCGCATCACGATGATGTCCGGCTTCATGGCCAAAAGGTTCAGGGCCGTATCCGCCAGGGTCTCACCCTTGGTGGCCGAGCTGTTGGAAGGGGCGATATTGACGGTGTCGGCCGAAAGGCGCTTGCCGGCAATCTCAAAGGAGGTGCGGGTACGGGTAGAAGACTCGTAGAACAGGTTGATGATGGTCTTACCCCGCAGGGTCGGCACCTTCTTGATCTCGCGGCTGTTGATCTCACGCATGTTCTCTGCGGTGGCCAACAGCAGCTCGATCTCCTCCTTGGTCAGGTCGCGCAGCGCAATGATGTCTTTGTGCTTGAATTCAGCCATAGCCCCTCCCCTATTTTTCCAGAACCACTTCACGTGGCTGCTGTTGTTCGTCAAAAATAACCGCCACATTTTCCTTCAGGCTGGTGGGCACGTTGCGGCCGACAAAATCGGCCCGGATCGGCAACTCACGATGGCCCCGGTCGATCAGCACCGCCAGCTGGATGATCTTGGGACGGCCATGGTCCATCAGCGCGTCCATGGCAGCCCGGATGGTGCGGCCGGTAAACAGCACGTCGTCCACCAACACCACCCGCTTACCTTCCAGCGAAAAGGCAATATCGGTCTTGCCCACCGACTTGTGGGGCGCCTGCTGCTTGATATCGTCGCGGTAGAGCGTGATATCAACGGAACCGAACGGTACCCGCTCCCCCTCGATCAGCTCCAGACAGTTGGAGATCTCGCGGGCCAGATAGGCTCCGCCGGACTGGATCCCCACCAGCACCAGATCTGATAGCCCCTTGTTCTTCTCAAGGATTTCATGGGAAATACGGGTCAGTGCCCGTCTGATGCCGCTGTTGTCCAGAATAACGGTTCTGATCAGGGTAGCTGTCATGGCCAAGCGCTCCTTTCGGCAACAAAAAAGGGCCTCTCTGCGCAGGCGCAGACAGACCCTTCCTCTTTATGTGGTTGGTTTTGTTGCACCTTTGTTAACCTCACGGGGTTAGTTTAAAAGGCAAATATGCGTAAAAGTTTTGCTACCCTACCACCTCACCAGCAGAGGGGTCAAGGAGAAGTTTTGACGGTGTTCATCCGGACCGCCTTGATAAAGGTGGCCTCGGTCTCCTGCTTGATCTCGTCCAGCACCTGCTGCGGCACGGCCGAGTCCAGGGACAGGATCACCATGGCCTCGCCCTTCTTTTCGCTGCGGCCCAGGTTCATGGCGCCGATGTTGATGTCGTGGCGGCCCATAATGGTGCCGATCTTGCCGATCATGCCGGGACGGTCGGCATAGTGCAACAGCAGCATATGCTCCTCAGGGGTAAAGTCCATGGCATAGTCGCGCAGCCGCACGATCCGGGGTGCGCCTTCAAACAGGGTACCGGCAATGGTGCGGCGCTTGCCGTCACCTTCGGCAATCAGGGTAATCAGGTTGGAGAAGGCATCGGCCGAGGTGGACTTGGTCTCCTCCACCACAATCCCCATCTGATCGGCGATCAGCGAGGCATTCACCATGTTGACCTCCTGATCCACCACCCGGCCCAGCATGGCAGCCAGACCGCAGACGGTCAGAGGCGAGCAGTCATAGTGGGCAATGGCGCCGGCATAGCTGAAGGTCAGCTTGGAGGGATGCCCCTCCAGCAACTGGATGCCGAAATCAGCCATCACATTGACCAGATTCAGGAACGGCCGCATCTGGTCCATCAGGGCCAGATCAAAGCGCGGGATATTGACCGCATTCTCCAGCGGCTTCTCATCCAGGTAGTTGAGAATCTCCTTGGAAACATCCACCGCCACGTTGACCTGGGCCTCGTGGGTATTGGCACCCAGGTGCGGGGTCACCGTCACCTTGGGATGACCGATCAGCGCCTTCAGCGTATCGGTAGTGGGAGGTTCCTGGCTCCAGACATCCACCGCGGCCAGGGCGATCTTGCCGTTGTTCAACGCCTCCAGCAGGGCCGGTTCATCAATGATCCCGCCGCGGGCCACGTTCATCACAATCACGCCGTCCTTCATCATGGCCAGCTCACGGGAGCCGATCATCCCCTTGGTCTCATCGGTCAGGGGGGTGTGGACGGTGACGATGTCACAGTTCTTGTAGATCTCATCATGGGAGACCAGCTTGACCCCCAGGTCATGGGCACGCTTGACCGCAATGTACGGGTCGCAGGCCAGCACCTCGCACTCAAAGGCCTTCAATCGGGTGGCCACCCGGCCCCCAACCTTGCCCAGGCCGATCACTCCGGCGGTCTTGCCCTTCAGCTCCACCCCGGTAAAGGGGGCCCGCTTCCACTCACCACTCTTTAGCGAGGCGTTTGCCACGGTCACGTTACGGCAGGCAGCCATCAAGAGCGCCATGGTATGCTCGGCTGCGCTGTTGGTATTGCCAAAGGGGGCGTTCACCACGATCACCCCTTTGGAGCTGGCATAATCCACATCCACGTTATCGATACCCACCCCGGCGCGTGCCACCATCTTCAGCTTCTTGGCCGCATCCAGCAGGGGTTTGTCAACCGTTGTGCCACTGCGGGTAATGATCACTTCATAGTCGCCGATTACCGCATGCAGCTCTTCCTTGGACAGTCCCAGACGCACATCCATCTCAATGCGCGGATCCTGTTTCAGTAAAGCCAGCCCTTGATCAGCAACTTCATCGGTCACAATAATTTTCATGGTTCGCATCCCCGCCGTCAGTGTATTCAAGTTTTTGCATCCTAGCCCTGAAGGCCAAAAAAAGCAAGCGGACTGAAACCGTCTTATGGTATACGTCTGGCATGCACACCTTCAACATTGTCCTGATCGAACCGGAAATCCCCCCCAATACCGGCAACATCGCCCGCCTGACCGCTGCCACCGGCGCCAGCCTGCATCTGGTGGGCAAGCTGGGCTTTTCCATTGATGACCGCTACCTCAAACGAGCCGGCCTGGATTATTGGGACAAGGTGGATCTCAAGCAGTGGGATAGCCTGGAGCAGTTGCAACAGCAGTATCCTGAAGCACGTTTCTGGTACTTAAGCACCAAGGTCGCCAGAAACTGTTATGAGGAAGGCATCTACCAGCCCGGTGATTTTCTGGTGTTCGGCAAAGAGACCGCCGGCCTGCCGGCCGAGCTGCTGGCTGCCCATCCGGAACAGTGCCTGACCATACCGATGCCGGGCAAGGTCCGCAGCCTCAATCTGTCCAATGCCGTGGCCGTGGTGCTGTATGAAGCGCTCAGACAGACCGGACAGCTTGGGTAAGCCAGGGTGCCCCTTCCGCATGAGCTGTATTTACAATGAGACAAAGCTGACCGTTTTCTTTTGAGCTGGTCCAACTGTATACCTTTAACGGGGCCTGCCCCCGATAGCTAGTTTCCGATCATCGAAAGAAGCTTGCCAATAAAATGGTATACGTCCTCGTGTATTTCATCAGCAGCCATGCTCATGGCGACATTTTCTCGGACGAGTTGAAGCGGCGGCTTGCTATTTCGCAGTAGATGAAACAGAGAGTCGTCATTTTCAAACAGCATACGCTTGCCATCCACAACGCTGAAAATATTGGCTGAGATGTTCTTCCAAGTCTTTCCTGCCGGCAATGTCAGGTTCTGCTCAGCAAAAAAAGTGTCTATGGATTGAAGGATCGGCTGGGCGAAGAGGTTTTCCTCGTCCATTTCCATTTGCTTCAACGCTGCTCGCTTCCAGGCGTCCGGTACAAGCAGGTAGTTCTCGATGTTCTTGCGTTTCCACTCCGACAATGTGGGGTTTTCAGGTGCCGGATGGAACGCGTTATCCGAACTGTCATAATCGAAAAGCATCAGCCTAGACACGGTAGGAATGATTTGCTTTACTGCAGCGAAGTGCTCGTCGGCCCTTGTCTTCATGTTTTCTTTGCCGCCGCCACCCATCGCTTTGAAGCAGACTTTATCCATTGCAGCCTGCGCCCCGCTTTGATCGGCCCACGCTCGCAATATCCGCTCATCACTTTCACCTTCCACATAAAGGATGTACGGCGATGACATCAACCGTGTTATTTCCTCATTGGATACCTCCGACATCGCCCTCAACACTTCCGGAGTAGAGCGTATTCTTGTCGGCACCTGGCTTAACAAGGAAACGATCTGACTGGCATCTACTCCACGGACAAATTCCTCAGCGTGGGTCGCGATGAGAAATTGGGTACTTCTTTCAAGTGACTTCTTCTTGAAATAATCCAAAATTTCCCGCTGTAGATTCACATGGAGGTGAGCATCAGGTTCGTCAAGGAGTATGGTGGTTGGTTGATAGCCGTAAAGGAAAGCGAGGAGGGTCAATGTCTGATGGAAACCGCTCCCACCGGAAATGATATCGTAGTTCTTGCCATTCTGGCGGTACTCCACCGTTATATAGACATCTCCGGTAGAATCGTACTTCGGCTCACGGATGATCACGGAGAACCATCGTTCAATGACATCGGCCAATTCCTGCCAGTCTTTAGACGTTATCCTTTTCGTAGTCCGACCATACGCTTCCTGGCCCGGAGAAGGGGACGATACCCACAGTAACAGGTTGCGCAACACACTGCCCGGTTGGCCCTTTCCCACCTGCTGTCGTATAGGTGAAACATCCTGCCATTTTTCGTTTGGCTCCAATCCTGAAAAAGGCGGCACATAGGCAATTTTGGGTAGTGTTCCGTTTTTTTCGCAGTCACGGAACTTGGCCCAACCATCGGTGGGAATAGCATAGATAGTTTGAGGTGAGTGATATCGCAGTTCCACGCCAAAAGAATCCACTTCCCCTGACGGCAGTCGCCATTCCACTCTGATTGATATCAGGATGTATTCCTGTTTCTTGCTGCCGTTGACCATGGGCCAATGGCGATCGGTTCTATCCTTCCATAGCAAGTTGAATTCAGGCACCGGCAACGCGGTGAAGTTCGGCAAAACAACCTGTATCCCTTTGGTTCCGCTTCGCTTCAATCGATGGAACTCATCCACGCAATACTGCCATATGGCCAGAGCCTGAAGAACGGTGCTTTTACCGCTATTGTTCCGCCCTACCAAGAGGTCAAAGTGAGTAAAGTCATAAACCTGTTCCTCAACACTCTTGAAGTTGCGCAGTGTCAAACGAGTTATCATAAAAAAACTCCCCTCATTTAGACAAATTACATGGAAGTATTACAAGGTTAGCAAATAAAATAGCCTTCATTTTCTAGCATAGATGGGGTGATAAGGCAACGAGCTTAGGTTACTGATTTTCTGAGGTAAGGGGTGTTGACGTCTTGTTATTCAACGTCAAGGCAGGAACCCTTTACATCCCTAAAGCGTTTCCACCCAATTCATTATTGAACAGTTGCACGTTGCATCTGTGATAAAATTTCAAGGTAAGTATACAAAGTCGATCACAATCACACAGCCAGTTTAAAACAGGCAAAAACAGCATCTTGCAAACAACTGTAAAATTTCTTTACACCTTAAAAAAACGAAAACCCCGCCTGATGGGGCGGGGTTTGTGATTGAACGCTATCTGCTTGGCATAAAGGCCGGGTTCGCATGGGTAATCCTATATTGGTGTGCATGACAGCTTCTATAAAACAGCCGGGCTGAGGCTGTCAAGCCACATCAATACCGCTGGACCTGTTTGGGCACGTACCATCTGATGATGTTATAGCCGATCCCGGCCGGAGCAGGCTCAATGCCGAGGATACGGGAGGAGACCACCGGTAGGGCATCCGGCACATACAGGAAGGTGTAGGGCTGTTCATCGGCCAGGATATCCTGAATCCGGTAGTAGGCCTTTTTGCGCTTGGCAATGTCAAAGGTACTGCGCCCCTCTTCCAGCAGCCGGTCAACCTCGGGGTTGTTGTAACCAATAAAGTTCAGCTCGCCCGGTTTGGTCTTGCTGGAATGCCAGATATCATACATATCCGGGTCCTGTGAGGTCAGCCAGGCCAACAGCACCACCTCAAAGTTGCCCTTATCAATGAATTCCTTCAAAAAGGCAGCCCACTCCACCACCCTGATCCGCACATCAATCCCCACCTGCTTCAGACGTTGCTGAATGATCTGGGCTGTCATCAGGCGTTGCTGGTTGCCCTGATTGGTCAGGATGGTAAAGCGCAGCGGTTTACCATCCTTTTGCAGAAAGCCATCCTCACCCGGTGTCCAACCTGCCTCAGCCAAGAGCTGGCGGGCATGGTCGGGGTTGAACGGGATATCCTTGATGTGCGGGTTATGGGCCCAGCGTCCGGGGATCATCGGGCCGTCGGCCTTCTGGCCCATACCGAACAATACCCCCTGGATCAGTTCCTCCTTGTTGATGGCCGCGGTAATGGCCTGGCGCACCCGCTTGTCCTTGAAGAGCGGGTGCCGCAGGTTATAGCCCAGGTAGAGGTAGCCGTTGGAGGGGTAGCGGTACTTGTCAAAAGCAGCCTTGAACTCCGGGGTACTGGTCTGGCGGGCATACTGGACCGGGGTCAGGCCCATCTCATCAATGCCGCCGGCCT
This sequence comes from uncultured Geobacter sp., assembly GCA_964622705.1. Classification (GTDB taxonomy): domain Bacteria; phylum Desulfobacterota; class Desulfuromonadia; order Geobacterales; family Pseudopelobacteraceae; genus Trichlorobacter. Next base: position 73,608 of record CAZUSH010000007.1, read on the forward strand.
TCAACTCCATGTACATGGTAGAGGTGTCAGGGATCAGGCGGAAGACGTAGCGATCAAGATAGGGACGCCCCTCAAAGTAATCCTTGTTGGCCTCCAGCACGATCTTCTGCCCTGCCACCCATTCCTTGAAACGGAACGGTCCGGTGCCGATCGGCTGGCGCGCCAGGGGGCTTTTGGTGATATCGCGGCCGTGCAGCAGGTGGGCAGGCAGGATACTCACCCCCCAGGAGGCCAGGGCTGGCGCATAGGGCTTGGCATAGCGCACCACCACGGTAAACGGGTCCGGCGCACTGACCGAGGCCACCTGTTTGAAGTCTTCGGAATAGGCAGTGGGGGTCTTGGGATCAATGATGACGCGGTAGGTGTAAAGCACATCCTGCGCCGTAAAGGGTGCGCCATCGTGCCAGGTAATGTTGTGGCGCAGCTTGAAGGTGATGGTCAGACCATCGGGGGAGACCTGGTAGGATGCTGCCAGATCGCCAACAATCTTGAGGTCTTTGTCGTACTTGACCAGGCCGTTGTAGATCAGCCCGGCAACGCTCATAGAGGCGCTGTCCGAGGCCAGGATCGGCAGCAGGGTGGATGCCTCGCCGATGGTGCCTTCCACCAGGGTGTCACCGTAGGCGGGCCGCGCATCAGCCGGTGCAGCAGCGCTTTGTTTCTGGGGTGTTGTTTCGGTGCAGGCAAGCAGGGACAGCAGCATGCAGGCAAGGCCTGCCAAAAGCAGCAGGCGCAGATGGCCCGGGGCGTGGCGCTTCATCGCTCTTCCAGTTCGCCCCGCAGGATCCGTCTGATCTTCTCGTCCAGCTCCTTTTTCTTGGGATCAAGGGCGCGGGCCTTTTTATAGTAGCGCAGGGCCTGTTTGGGCTCTTTGCGGGCATGGAAGGCATCGCCCAGGTGTTCCAGCACCGTGGCGTCATCGGTCACCAGTTGGGCGGCCTTTTCCAGGTAGCGGATCGCCTCGTCATAGCGCTTCATCTGGAAGTAGACCCAACCCAGGCTGTCGATAAAGAAGCCATCGTCCGGTCTGATCTCAAGGGCGCGCTTGACGTGGGCCAGGGCCTCGTCCAGGTTGGTACCCTGCTCGGCGTAGGTGTAGCCCAGGAAGTTATGGGCCTGGGCATCATCCGGGTTAAGCTCCAGCACCTTTTTCATGCGGATAATGGACTGCGGGCGCATACCCAGCTTGTCGTACAGCACCCCCAGCCTGAACTGGAAGCGCGCCTCATTACTGAACTGGATGTCATGGGCCAAGAGCAGCTTGAGGCCTTCGGCAGGACGTTGCAGGGCATCGTACAGGGTTGCCAGGGAAAGGTAGAGGTCAAGATTGGCCGGGTTGGCAGCAATGGCCTGCTCAAGCAACGTGATCGCCTCGTCGTTTTTGCCCTGCTCCTTATAGATGAAGGCCAGGTGACTGACCGCCTCGGGATAGGCGGTTGCATCGGCCGGAATCCGCTGAAACTCTACAATGGCACGGTCGAACTCCCCCTTTTCCTCCAGGGCGCTCCCCAGGTAGAGCCTGAGTTGATGAGCATCAGGATCGGACTTGAGCATCTCGCTGAATAGCTTGATGGCGTCGTCGTAACGCTCAAGCTCCAGGTAGATCAGGCCGGTCTTGCGGTTGGTCTCGGTGGTGGCCAGCCCCATCTCCTTCAGTTTTTCCAGGTAGGTCAGGGCATCGGCATAGCGCTGGTTCTGGATGAAGAGCTGGATCAGGTGTTGGATCAGCGGAGCACGATTCTCCGCGTCGTTGATGATCCTGGTGTAGATGGCAATGGCCTTGTCGTATTCCCCCAGCGCCTCATGGGAGATGGCCAGGTCGATCGAGGCCTGGGTCAGGTCGGGGCGCAGCTCAAGGGCACGTTCGTAATAGCCGATCGATTCGCGGTACAGCTTCATCTGGCCATAGACCTTGGCGAGGTAGTAGTTGCCCACGGCCGAGTCAGGCTTGACCTTGATCAGGTCTTTCAGGACGGTGACCGACTCTTCGTACTCAAACAACTGCATCAAGATGGTGACCAGATGCAGGACCGCATCCTCTTTGCCCGGCTCAAGCCGCACGGCATGCCGCAGGTAACCGGCCGCCTCCTTGAACTTGCCCAACGAAGACATGATGCTGCCGCCCAGCAGGTAGGGGGGACGGAAATCGGGTGCAACCGCAATGGCGCGGTCAATGGCGGTCATGGCCTCCTGTACGCGCCCTCCCTTCACCAGGATTTCAGCCTCAAGCAGGATCGGTTGGGGCGATTCAGGGTCGGCCTCCTGCGCCTGCTTTGTCCAGGCCAGGGCCTGTTCAGCATTGCCTTCGTTCCAGGCCAGGCGAGCCTGTGCATAGTAGCCGAGCGCTCCCATCTCATACCCTTCGGATTCTCCAACGGAGGAACCGTCAGACGACCGCAGGGTGCTGCAGGCACTTAGCAGACCGACACAGAGCAGAGCGAGCAATAAACGCAACATGGAACACCATCCAGTGAAGCAGGCAGAGATAGGACACTTAAGTTTTACGACGCTATCACACAACCAAAAGAGCGTCAAACGATTCCGCTTAAGCTGTTCCTGCACCTGCACTGGTTGCGCAGACAGGGCTTCAATGGTACAGTTGACGCAGGTTTTCCACGGGATGTTTCCGAAAGGAGCGCACACTTCTCCATGCGACAAAGACGGATCCACCAATTCTTGAAGCGACTGCAACTCAGGGAATCATGGGTGATTTTCTTTGTGCTGGGCAATGTCATGCTGAACTTCCCGTTCCTCAAGATCTTCAACCAGCCCAGCACCATCTTCGGTTTCCCTCTCTTGTACTTGTACTTCACCATCGGCTGGGCCATCTCCATCGGGGTGATCTACCTGTTTGCCACCTCGGTCGAACAGGAGCAGACCAACCACCACAGCGATGAACAGGGATCTTCGTGAAACTGAATATCCTGCATGTTGCCGCAATAGCCGTATCCTACGCCGCGTTGTTGTTCCTGATCGCCTGGTATGCCCGTCGTCGCGCCGACCAGAAACGCAGCCTGGTCAACAACCCGTACGTTTACAGCCTCTCCATCGCGGTGTACTGCAGTTCGTGGACCTTCTACGGCAGTGTCGGCAAGGCAGCCACCTCGGGCATCGACTTTCTGATGATCTACCTGGGGCCCTCGTTGGTGGCCTTTTCGTGGTTCTACATCCTGCGGCGCATCATCCGGATCAGCAAGGAGAACAACGTCTCCTCCATTGCCGATTTCATCAGCCTGCGCTACGGTAATTCGCAGCTGTTGGGGTCATTGGTAACCCTGATCGCCCTGCTTGGCATCATGCCGTACATTGCCCTGCAGATTAAGGCGGTGGTATCCTCCTTTGCCCTGGTCAGCGGCGTGACCGGCCACACCATTGCCCTCCCCAGCGTGGAGCTGCCCTTTTCGCTGCCCACCGGCCTGACTCTGGCTATCCTGCTGTCGTTGTTCGGGGTGGTCTTCGGCGCCCGACGCCTGCCCTCCTCGGAACGTCACGAAGGTCTGGTAGCTGCCGTGGCGTTTGAGTCCATCGTCAAACTGGCAAGCCTGTTGGGGGTGGGGATCTTTGTGACCTGGTTCATGTTCCACGGCTTCAGCGATATCCTGGAGCGGTTCCACAGCCGCTTCCCCGAGCTGTTCACCCGCCTGTTTACCCTGCGCCCCACCGAAGGCAACGGCGATATCCCGGCTTCCACCATGCTGTTTCTCTCCATGGGTGCCATCCTCCTGCTGCCGCGCCAGTTTCATGTGCTCGTGATCGAGAACGCCGACCTGCGCCACATCAGTAAGGCGATGTGGCTGTTTCCCTGCTATATGTTTCTGATCAACCTGTTCATCATGCCGATCGCCCTGGGCGGCATCCTGCAGACCGGCAGCACCAGCGGCGCCGACTATTTCGTGATCAGCCTGCCGCTGGCGGCAGGCAACGAGGCAATCGCGCTGCTGGCCTTTTTGGGCGGGCTGTCGGCAGCTGCCGGGATGGTGATGGTGGAGTCGGTGGCCATCTCAACCATGCTGCTGAACAACCTGTTCATGCCGGTGATCGTCAGGATCACCCCCAAACAATGGTTTCCGCTGCTGCTGCTCAACCTGAAACGGCTGGCCATCTTCATCGTGGTCTTTCTGGGGTATTTCTATTACCGCGCGGTCGGCGACTCCTTCATGCTGGTCAACATGGGACTGATCTCCTTTCTGGCTGCCATGCAGTTCATGCCGGCGCTGCTGGGGGGACTATACTGGCAACGGGGCAACCGGATCGGCGCCATTACCGGCATGCTGTTCGGTTTTCTGGTCTGGTCCTACACCCTGCTGCTGCCGTCGTTCTTTGCCGCCAGCCCCGCCAGCCCCATCATGCGTGACGGCCTGTTCGGCCAGGCCCTGCTGAAACCTACCGCGCTTTTCGGCTTAAGCGGCATGGACATGTGGAGCCATTCACTGTTCTGGAGCATGTTGTTCAATATCGGCTCCTACCTGGTCTGCTCCCTGTTGATCCGTCAGGGTGAGGGTGAAAAGGAACAGATCCGCCGCTTTATCGGCAGGTTTGAACTTGAACGCCGCCAGGTCAAATCAGAGGCCAAGCGGCTTTCCAAACCGGTCACCATTCCGCAGTTCATTGCCCTGATGGGAAAATTCATCGGCCTGGACGAGGCCCGCCACGCCATGAACGACTACCTGAAAGGGAAAAATCTGAGCGACCAGCATCAGGTGCCGGAATTTGAGCTGCCCGGCCTGAAACGGTTTGTGGAACGGACCCTGGCCGGTTCGGTGGGCGCTGCCGCTGCCGGGGCCATCATGGACAGCTACCTGTCCGACATGGGCAGCAGGATGGAATCGGTCTACGACATCTTCAGTACGGTCAGGGCCTCGCTGGATCAGAGCCGCGAAGCACTGTATGTCCGTCTCAAGGCGTCGGAGATCATCAACCGCACCCTTGACCTGCAGACCATCATGGATGAACTGCTGCAACTGCTGCTGAAGGAGTTCAAGATTGATGTGGCCCTGATCCAGTTGCGCACCAGCAGCGATGTGCCGCTGACAGTGCAGAGTTACCAGGGCTGCGACCGCAGGCCCATCACCAGCGAGCACTGGTATCAGGAAAGCGACCCGTATGTGCGGATGGCCATGATCGAGCAGACCGCACACTTTGTGAACGACATCAACAACATAGAAGATATTGTGGCCATGCCCAGGACCAAGCAGGAGGGCTTTATCTCCTTTGCCCATATCCCGATCTTCCGCGAGGGAGAAGAAAGCCTGGGGATCCTGTCCGTCTACTCAAAGGCCATTGTCGGCCTCTTCACCGAGGAGTTCCTCAGCCTGCTCAGCAGTCTGGCCGGTCAGCTGGCCCAGACAGCCCGGCTGGCTGCCGAAAAAGCCGCCAAGGAGCGGGAGCGCCGTGAAAAGGAACAGGCGCAACTGGCCAATGCCCGCGTCAAGCGCGATATGGAGATTGCGGAACAGATCCAGCTCTCGCTCTTGCCGGCCTCACCGCCGTCACTGTTCGGGGTGGAGCTTGCCGGCCGCTGCTGGCCGGCGGCCCATGTCGGTGGCGACTACTATGATTTCTTTCTGCGGGACGACCACACCATCGATCTGCTGATCGCCGATGTTTCCGGCCACAGTGTCGGTGCGGCCCTGATCATGGCCGAGGTGCGCACCCTGCTGCGGGCCCACGCCGGCCAGGCCGCCAGCCCCAGCGGCATCCTGGGAATCCTGAACAGTCTGCTGTACGAAGATTTAAGCAGGGCAGAGCTGTTCATCACCATGTTCTACGCCCGTTACAGCTCGGCAACCGGCCGGCTTTCCTATGCCAATGCCGGCCACAACAAACCGCTTTTGCACCGTTTCGGCGAATCGAGCTGCCTGGAGCTGGATGCCGACGGCCTGATCCTGGGGATCAAACCCTCGGTGGTGTTTGAAGAATGCTCCATCATGCTGCAGCAGAACGATACCCTGCTGCTCTATACCGACGGCATCCCGGAGGCCATGGATCCCCACGGCGAGCTGTTGGGGAACGGCCGGGTCTGTCAGCACCTGACCGAGCAGTGTACCCAGCCGGCGGCCGTGATCGCCGATTCGTTCCGGGCACTGATCAACAACTATACCCAAAGCACGACGCCGCAAGACGATATCTCACTGGTGGTCGTTAAGATAGAAGCCTAGAAAGGAGCCGGTTCCATGAATCTGAAACTCGAAGACAATGGCAAGGTAGTGATACTGATGGTCAAGGAAGAGCGCCTGGACGCCCACAACTCTGACCAGCTCAAGCAAGAGCTGAGCAGGCTGTTTGGCGAAGGCAAGACCGGTGTGGTGGTGGATCTGAAGGAGGTGCGCTTTATCGACAGTTCCGGACTGGGTGCGTTGGTCTCGGGCTTCAAGAACGCCTCCTCACGGCAGGCCAGTCTGAAGCTGTCCAGCCTGCAAAGCCAGGTGAAATCCATGTTCGAACTCACCAGGCTACACCGGGTGTTTGACATCTACCCCACCATTGATGAGGCGGTTGACGCGTTCTGAACTGACGGTTGCGGAGAGCAGCAATGGATAACAGACAGATTGAGTTGCAGATGACCGTGCCGAACCAGACACGTTACCTGCACCTGATCGGCAAAATCAGTGAAATCCTGGCCAACCAGCTCCACAGCTACCGCGGCGACCGGGAGACACTGGCACAGCATGTCAATGTGGTATTGACCGAAGCACTGGTCAATGCCATCCGGCATGCCAATGCCGATAATCCTGATGACGAGGTGCAGATCAAGATCATCATCACAGAGCACGAGATCATCCTGCAGGTGTTTGACCATGGGCAGGGCTTTAATATCGAGGATATTCCGAAAGGGTTAGAGGAGTCGCAAGAAACGCTTGATGAACATGGCAGGGGCCTGTTCATCATGCGTTCCCTGATGGATTCGGTCAACTACTACAAGGTGGAAGGGGGTAACATGCTTGAGATGCGCAAGCGATTGCACTGAGAAACGTCACGGGTCGTAATAGCGTACCATCTCTCCGGTGCAGGTACGAATCGACCACCCGTCTGCGCTTTTCTGCAGGTTTTCCGGCAAAAGCGGCACCTTGCCCCTACCACCCGGCAGATCAACCACAAAATGGGGAATTGCAAGGCCTGACACACGCCCCCGCAATGCCCCGATCAGCTCCCTCCCCCGCTCAAGCGGGGTCCTGAAATGGGCGGTTCCCTGCACCAGGTCCATCTGATGCAGATAGTACGGCCGCACCCGCAGCCGCAACAGCCCGGTAAAAAGCTCCTGCAGCACTGTATAGTCATCATTTATCCCCCGCAACAGCACGGTCTGGTTACCGAGCTGAATCCCTGCATCGGCCAGCATGCTGCAGGCGGCACGGGCCTGGGGACTGAGTTCGCGGGGATGGTTGAAATGGGTATTCAGGTAGAGGGGGTGGTGCGCTGCCAGCAGCCGGCACAACTGCGGCGTAATCCGCGCCGGTTCCGTCACCGGCATGCGGCTGCCGATCCTGATCACCTCAACGTGGGGAATCCGGCGCAGGGCTCCGAGGAGGTCATGCAGGGCCTCATCCGGCAGCATCAAGGGGTCACCGCCGGAGAGCACGATATCACGCAGCTGCGGGGTATCGGCGATATAGGCCAGGGCCGCACCAAGCTCAAACTTCCCGGCACTACAGCCCACCTGACGTTTGCGCATGCAGAAGCGGCAGTAGGTGGCGCAGTGATTGGAAACCAGCAACACGGCCCGATCAGGGTAACGGTGGATCAAACCGGGTACCGGACTGAGACGCTCTTCATCCAGGGGGTCGGCCAACTGGTCCGTATCGTCCAGTTCCTGCGGGGAAGGCACGCATTGGCGCCAGATCGGATCGTTGATGGTTTCGATCAGGGAGGCATAGTAACGGCTGATACGGACGGGATAGCGGGCAGCAACCGTTGCAAGCGGTGCGGCATCAAGCTTGAAACGTTCGGCCAGCTCTGTCAGGGAAACGCAGGCGGTTGGCTCAATCAACGGGCAATAACCCTGATGAATTTTGCCAGGTAGTCCACCCCGGACCAGACCGTCAGGACAAAGGCGATCCAGAAGAAGAACATCCCGACATTATGCATGTTGACCGTAACCAGCGGATGCTGGATGCCGAACAGCCAGTGGTAATCGTAGTGCAGCAGCAGCCCGATGATGGCGGTCAGCTGGAAGATGGTCTTGAATTTACCCAGGTCGGAGGCCTGGATCACGATCCCCTCGCTTGAGGCGATGCTGCGCAGACCGGTAATGACGATCTCGCGGGCCAGCACGATAAACACCATCCAGGCCGGTACCCGGTCATAGGGCAGGATCATGATCAGGGCCGCGGTCACAATCAGCTTGTCGGCAATCGGATCAAGGAACTTACCGAAGACCGTCTCGATCCCCATCCTTCGGGCAAGATGACCATCAAACCAGTCGGTTGCCGAGGCCAGCGCAAAGATCCAGGCGGCCCAGAAGCAGGCCTCGCGTTCGGGCGAGAGCAACAGCACCACCATGAGCGGGATGCAGGCCACCCGGAACATGGTCAGGATATTGGGAGGGTTAAGAATGGGATGGCGCGCAGACATACGGAAATTATCTCATATTGGCAAGGACTCTGTTGACATACGTCCGTGTTTCTTCATAGGGTGGAATGCCGCCGTATTTGGCCACTTTGGAAAGACCGGCATTATAGGCGGCCAGCGCCAGCGAAACATCCCCCTTGAAGGTATCAAGCAAAAACCGCAGATAGCGTACCCCGCCATCCACGTTCTGGCCCGGATCAAAACGATCGGCCACCTTCAGGCTCTTGGCGGTTCCCGGCATCAGCTGCATCAGGCCACCGGCACCGGCCCGCGATACCGCCTGGGGGTTATAGCCGGACTCGGCCTGGATCACGGCCCGGACCAGCGAGGCGCTGACACCGTACTTGCTCGCCGCAGCGGTAATCAGGTGCTCAAACTCCTGGGGATTGCCCGATGCTGCCCTGAAACGGGTGCGCAGCTGCTGATCCTTGCGCAGGTCACGCATGAAGATCTTGAACTTCTTGCTGGTGGGGGCATCGGTGAAATGGACAACCCCCTCCTCATCCTCGTAACGGTAAATATCGGCGGACGCCGGACCGGCCAGCAGGTGCCCACCCAACGCCACGACGCAGAACAGCAGCAGCGCTCGCCGGAGTACGCGGTTGTACAGCAGGCATCGAGAGACACAGGCATCCATAGTGATTTTACCTTTCGGCAAAAGTAGCCGATTTGTCAAGCATAAACTGCCAAAACCGCCATAGCGCAGCAGAGCTGATTGACTTTTTCCGAGCGATTGGCTAGAAGAAATATCTTCAGAATTCTGCACTGCCCAAAGGGCCCTGCCCTGCCAGACAAGGAGCCGCACCCCGTGACCAAACCACGTGCAACCTACAAAGACGCCGGTGTTGATATTGAAGCCGGCAACAACTTTGTCCAGAAGATCAAACCGCTGGTCAAATCGACCTTCCGGCCGGAAGTCATGACTGAAATCGGTGGCTTTGGCGGGCTGTTCTCCCTTAACACCTCCAAATACAAGAACCCGGTGCTGGTCTCCGGCACCGACGGGGTCGGCACCAAGCTCAAGCTGGCCTTTCTGGCCGACCAGCACGACACCGTCGGCATCGACCTGGTGGCCATGTGCGTCAACGACATTGTGGTACAGGGGGCCGAGCCGCTGTTTTTCCTTGATTACCTGGCCACCGGCAGGCTCGAACCGGACAAGGCCGCCCAGATCGTGGCAGGGATTGCCGAAGGTTGCCGTCAGGCCGGTTGCGCCCTGATCGGCGGTGAAACCGCCGAGATGCCCGGGTTTTACGCTGACGGCGAGTACGATATTGCCGGGTTTACGGTTGGGGTGGTCGAAAAGGACCAGATCATTGACGGCTCTTCCATCACGGTCGGCAACAAGTTGATCGGCATCGGCTCCAGCGGTCTGCACAGCAACGGCTACTCCCTGGCCCGTAAGATCATCTTCGAGCGGATGGGGCTTGCAATCAATGACACCCTGGCAGACACCGGGCACAGCGTGGCAGACGTACTGCTGACACCGACCCGTATCTACGTCCGCTCCGTGCTCAACCTGCTCAAGGATTTCCGCATCAACGGCATTGCCCATATCACCGGCGGCGGCCTGCTGGAGAATGTCCCGCGCATTCTGCCCAAAGGCTGTTCGGCAACCTTCCATCTCGGCTCCTGGAACATGCCTGCCATCTTCCCGCTCCTGCAGGAGGCTGGTAACGTTGAACAGGCCGAGATGTACCGCACCTTTAACATGGGAATCGGCATGGTGCTGGCCGTGGCTGCAGCAGATGTTGACGATATGCTGTCCCGTCTGAACGGCCTGGGGGAACAGGCCTGGCTGATCGGTGAAGTGACCGGCATGGCCAAAGGCCAGACCGACCAGGTCGTACTGGTATGACCCCAACCGGAATAACCAACATTGCCGTGCTGGTCTCAGGAAACGGGACCAATTTCCAGGCAATCGTTGACGCCATTGAGAGCGGCCGGATACAACGGGCGCGCATCGTCTGCCTGGTCAGCAACAAGCCCGACGCCTATGCGCTGGAACGCGCAAAGAAACATAACATCCCTGCCCTCGTGCTGGAGCACAAGGCCTATCCCAACCGTCAGGCCTATGATGGTGCCCTGGTGGAACTGCTCCGTCAGCACGATGTCCAGCTGGTACTGCTGGCCGGTTTCATGCGGCTGTTATCGCCGGTCATGATTGAGGCCTTCCCCCACGCCATCATCAACATCCACCCTGCCCTGCTGCCGGCGTTTCCCGGCATTGACGCACAGAAGCAGGCCCTGGACTACGGGGTGCGCTACACCGGCTGTACCGTGCATTTCGTTGATACCGGCACCGATACCGGCCCGATTATCCTGCAAGCAGTGGTTCCGGTGCTGCAGGATGATACCCTTGAGAGCCTGACCCAACGCATCCATGGCGAAGAACACCGCAGCTATGTGGAAGCGGTCCGGCTGTTCTGCGAAGGTCGCCTGAAGGTGGAGGGACGCAGGGTCATCATCACACACCAGGCGCACACTTAAGGCTTGACAGACACTTTACGGCATGCTAAAAATTGCGCTTCAATTTGACATTAGTGCAGCAAAAGTGCTGTATAACATCCGGAGGTAGCACGTGGCTCATCACAAGTCGGCAATCAAGCGTATCAAGCAGAATGAAAAGCGCAATGCCCGTAACCGTCATCAGAAATCAACCCTCAAGACCTACATCAAGCGTGTACGCGAGGCGGTTGAGAGCAAGGACAAAGAGGCTGCGGTGGCCGCACTGCAGGCAGCCATCCCGGTTATTGACAAGACCGCTACCAAAGGTGTGATTCATAAAGCCAATGCAGCCCGCAACGTATCCCGCTTGACCAAATTGGTCAACACCCTGGGCTAATTCATTAGCGGCACCCATACCCGGTACACACGAGGCCTTTGCATCTGCAAAGGCCTTTTTCACGTTCAGCCGAGCACAACATCGAACATGCCGGTTATCGATAAAACGGTAGTTCCGATTTCAGTTCAGGGATGATCTCAAGACGGCAAAGGAATCAGATGACGCTGGGGTACAGGCAGTACAGCGAGGAGTTGAAAACGAGCCAACGAAGCAAGCGCACTAAATGGAAGCGGTCTTACAATCTGCTGCTGCAGGCATCATAGACCAATCCCTGCAGGATTGTTGCTGCCTGTCCCCCGGTTTTCAGCCCCACATCCCCCTGGTACAGCCGTTCGAACAGGGCAGCCAGTTCTGGTACAGTATATTTTCTGGCCTGTGTGACCTGTTCATTCAGAAAAAATTGATGGATCTTGAGTTGTTTGCCAATATCCGCCGGTGAGAGCTTCTGATCGAGCAGTTCCCTGACACGCCAGAGCCGTCGGAAATGACTAGCCAGGGCCCCCAACACCATGATTGCCTCTTCGCCGTTCTGCAGCATTGATTGCATGGTTGCCAAGGACTTGGGCAGGTTCTTCTCCCCCATGAAGCGTGCCAGTTCAAAGGCGGTAAAGTTCTTGCTCTGGCTGACAATCGCCTTGATATCCTCCACCCCGATCACCGCACGGCTACCAACATACAGGGCAGCCTTTTCAACCTGCGAAACCAGTTCCTGCAGGTTATTACCCACCATGAAGGCCAACAGCTCGGCCCCGGCTCCATCAATCTTCTTGCCCTGATGCTGGGCCTCGGCGCTGATGAACGGCCCGAGCTTGTTGTCGTACAGCTTCTTGAACTCAAGGGTGCCCGGCTGTTTTTTCAGCTCGGCAAAGAACTTGCGGCGCAGGTCAGGCTTGGCCGCCTGGAACAGGAGACAGGTCTCCGGACAGGGATTGCCCAGATAGCCAAGCAGCTGTTCCTGGGTAGCTGCAGGCAGCTTGTCGGCCTGACGAACCACCACAACACGGCGGTCGCTGAACATCGGCAGGGTCTGGGCCGTGTCAAGGATCTCGGTTTCCTTGCACTCGGCACCATAGTAGATGTTCAGGTTAAAGTCCTTCATGGCGGGGTCCACTGCCCGCTCAACGACCCTGCGAGCAGCCCGCTCCACTAAAAACGGTTCTTCGCCGTAAAAGAAATAGACCGGCAACAGGCTGCCGACCTTAAGTTGTTTATCGAGTTCCTGTTCGGTCATCAACTGGCCTGCTCATGAACTGCTGCAATTTCCACCCGGTTCCGCCCAAGATGCTTGGCTGCATACAGAGCGTTATCAACCCGCTGAATAAATTCATCAATACTGCCCGCGCCATTACCCGCCTGATATGCCCCAACACCAAAACTAATGGTCACCGATACTACCTGTTGATCCCAGGTTATCTCTTTTTCCCGCACCGAAGCCGCGAGCTTTTCAGCTACGGTCACGGCCTGTTCAAGGGATGTCTCCGGTAGCAGGATCATGAACTCCTCTCCCCCCCAACGGGCACAAACATCCTCGGTGCGCAGGTTATTCCTAAACTGGGCGGCTACCTGGCGCAACACCCGGTCGCCAGCGAGATGGCCGTAGGTATCGTTGATCTGCTTGAAATGATCCAGGTCCCCGAGGATCAGAGAGAAGGTCTTGTTGTGGCGTTCAGACCTTTTTTGTTCAATCTCCAACTGGCTCAGCATCTCCATCCGGTTGGCCAGGCCGGTCAGGATGTCGGTGCGCACCATCAACTCAAGCCGCATGTTCAGATCCTGCAGTTGCGACTGATAGGAATCGCTGATGCTGACAATCTTATTGAAGCGCCGCAACAACTTGGCATAGCGGCTGATGATCTTGTCAACCTCAGGAGTCAGCGGATCGCCGCTGCTGGAGATCCGTTGCAAAAGCTGCTGCATCTCCCGCAGCGCTTCGTCCTCAGGTGCCGCTACCTTCGGACGGGTAACCAGCGGCTGAGTCGCTGTTGCACTGCCCGGCCCGCGTTCCTCAAGTTTGCTGTAGGTGGCCTTGACGCAGTCGGGGCAGATACCATGGCTGAACATGATGTCCACATGACTGCTGAAATAGGTCTCAAGCCGCTGCCAGTAGTTGTCATCGCTACGGATCTTGTGGCAGTACATGCAGATCGGCAACGCCACTTCACTTAACTGACGTAGTTTGATATCGGACAGCTCCAGCTTGCGAGAGAGCTCTTTCAGTTGCTGTTGATACGAGTCGCTGATGGCAATGGTCTTGTACAGTTGATGATGCAGCTTGCGAAAGCTCTCAGAAAGTTCGGCATACTCTTCAAGCAACGCTGCCTGCCCCTCCGGAGGGTTGGCCAGGATCTCTGTCGCACGCTGCAGCGTCGGATCAAACGGTTGCGTTGATCCGGTTTTCTTTGTAGCCGGCCGGGTCATGGGTGAAACGCCACGATCTGGAACGGGAAACTGACCTCTTCACAGAACTCCTCAGCCAGCTCAAAAGAACGGGGATTTTCAGGATCGTAATTCCAGATAATGGATACCTTGGCACTGCCTGCATGGGCCTCCTCCATGATATCAAGCAGGTCAAGCATACACTTGGTGCTGCTGCTGTTCATGTAGGTTATAGTGAACTCTATGATCAATGAACCGCTGTCCTGCAGCTGCTGTTTGACCCAGTCAAGGATCGGCGCGTAAAAGGCAAAGGAGTTCTCAGGATAAGATTCACCGGAGATCCGCAGGGTTGTTGACGCTTCGTCAAAACAGATCAACGGTGTTGTGGTTGTTTGAGGAATCTTAAGCTCTGCCATGGTAACCTCCGGGCTATATAAAGGCCGTAAGACTGAAAAAAGAGTAGGTTGCATCCACATCACGCACTGAACAGACCATCGGCGCCGAGGAGTGCCGGGCTATCTCAAGCAATCCCAGGCCGGCCCCCAGGGCGCCCGGCGACACATCCCTGCGCATCTGTTCCTTGTAGCTGCGTTTGAGTTCCTCAGGTGTCATGGCGCTGATCTCTTTGATACGGTTACACAACGGCGCAGCATCTTCATGCAGCACCATGTTGCCGGATGAGATGGCATACCCTTCGTTCCAGCGGGCAATCGTGATGATGGAGGCAGCCGCCTCGCCCTGGTTGATCTCCCGCACCGCAATATAGTTGCGTACGTTCTGGGCAAGCTCAATGTACACGGCAAAGACATCCAGCACCGCAGCCTTGGCGATGTTTTCTGCTGCCAGGTAATTGCGCAGTGCGGTTCCAATCTCCTCGATGATGCTGTGGGAAAAAGGACCGTTAAAGCACATCATCATGCCGGACTCATCAAACTGCTGTCTCAGATTGTACAGATCCATGACAACTCCTCTCCTGGGCTAGAAACGGAAGGCTACCACCGCAATATCGTCACGCTGTTTTCGTGTGCCGCGCCACGCGTCCAATGTTTGCTCAAGATTTGCCTGCTGACGCTGCAGGTCATGTCCCTGTTGCTGTGTCAACAGTTCACGGAAGCGGCCGGTGCCAAACCCGTAGCCTTTGGGTCCGCCGCCTTCGTCCAGATAGCCGTCAGTGGTCAGGTAACAGCAGGTAACCGTGTCGAGCGGGATCTGATGGTTCTTGAAGACAAACCGGCAATCACTGCCGCTGTAGCCGACCCATTTACGCTCTCCCTTAATTTCCCTGATCCGACTGTTCTCTGAAAGATAGAGTGAGATACCGGCACCGGCAAAGGTAAGGTTACGGCGCTCTTTGTCAATCCGGCACAGACCGATATCAAGCCCGGCATCCACCAGACTTTCTCCGGTCTGACGCAGACGCAGCGTTTCCTGCAGTAACCGGTTCAGCTCCTGTATCATCCGCCCGGGATCATCACTGCAGAGAGTATCAACAACATGGTTTAACACTGAGTTGACCGTCATGGTCATAAAGGCGCCCGGCACCCCGTGTCCGGTACAATCAAGCACCGCCACCAGCAGACCACCGTCTGCTGCCTCACGAACCCAATATAGGTCACCACCAACGATATCACAGGGGCGGTACAGCGCGCACCATTCGGTAAAGTACTGATCAAGAAGCCGGGGATCGGGTAAAATCGAGGCCTGGATCACCCGGGCATAGAGCAGGCTTTCCATGATCCTGGCCTGGGATGCCTCAAGCTGTTGGTTGGCACTGGTCAGATCTGCGGTACGCTGTTGTACCCGTTCCTCCAGCACCTCATTTGCCCGTGCAAGCTCCCCCCCCAAACGGATCTGCTCTGCCAGGTCGGCTCTGGTCTTGCGGGAAAACATGACGCCGACCCAGGTCAGCAGCGCCAGAGCGCCAAGGCGCGTGGAGAGTGAGATGGTCCTGATCCAGCGGAAACGCTGCGCCGTTGCAGCCAGTTCACCGCTTACCGCCCCGACGGCGGTTTCACTGTCGATCTCATAGGTTTTTCTCGCCAGCAGGTAGGTCTCACTCGACAACAGATTACGAGCCGCATGCCAGGCATCCTTGCGCATCAGCTCAAGTGCCTGCTCCTCAATCTGATGCAATTTCCGGCGCCCCTCGCTTAAGGCTGAGATCTCTTGTGAAAGATTCTGCTTTTTTGTCTGGGTGACCACGGTCTGGATGCAGAGTTCCAGCTCATTGATCAGCGTGGCATAGCTGGCAGTACGCAGGGTGTTTTGTTCCAAGGTTGCGATCAGGAACATATTGGTCAGCTCCTGATTAAGCGCGATCATCCGCTCCAGGCCGGTGGTTACCTCCAGGTGGCGGGCATGCATCTCTTCATTTTTCAGGTCAACGTAAAAGCCAAGCGCAATGGTTAGCAGCAGTATTGCTACGGCCATGTAGAGTGCCTTGACGCTGTTCAAAAATCCCATGCGCAACCCGCCTGTTCCCTGTGTCGCTTTTTACCGCAGCACCTTGTCGGCCTTTTTCAGCATGGCAGGACTGATGGTGACGCCTTGGGCCTTGGCCGCCTTTTCGTTGATCACCAGGCTAAACTTTTCAACCGGTCCCCAGGGGATATCACCCGGTTTTACCCCCTTCAGGATCAAGGCGGCCTTTTTGCCGGCCGAATATCCTACCAGGTAATAATCCAGACCGTATGCTGCAACCGCTCCCCGCGGCACACTGTCCACATCCCCGGCAAAGAGCGCTATTTTATGCTTGTTGCAGACCGCTACAATCGACTCCAGATTGGTTACCGTCGTATTATCCGAGGTAATCGTGATGGCCTGCACCTTTCCCACCAGCGAGGCAGCAGCCTTGGGCACCTCACGACTGTTTGAGATGGTTACCTCCACCAGCTCAAGCCCCATCCTTCTGGCTGCTTCGCGCATGGCCTTGATATGCATGACCGAATTTGTTTCAGCAGGGTTATAGATCGTCCCCCATTTCTTTGCCTTGGGGACAAAGCGGGCATAGGTCTCCAACTGAAGGGCCACGGGCCATAGATCGCTGACACCGGTAATATTGGTGCCGGTTTTCTTACCCGGCGCACTGTTTTTCTGTACAATGCCGGCACTGACCGGATCGGTAATGGATGAAAAGACAACCGGTATATTGGTGGTACGCTTCACCACGGCCTGGGTGGTGGGGGTGGCAATGCCATGAATCAGATCAACCTTGTCCTTGACGAACTTCTGCGCTATGGCATCGGCTGTTGCCGGATTGCCGTGCGCGTTTTGCCGATCATAAACAATAGAAACCCCTTCCTTAAATCCTGCACCGGCAAGGGCAGCCTCAAATCCCCTTTGGTCAGCATCCAGTGCTGCATGAGACACGATCTGCGTCACGCCGACACGCATCATCCTGGCGTCAGCTTTGACAATACTGAGCGTCATAAGCAGGGCTACCAGCATACTGCTAGCTGCCATTTTGCGTGTGGTGACGCAACGGTTTGATATCATGCAATTTCTCTCTTTCAGGGCTATTCAGAGCCCAGCGTACGAAAAACGCCTGCTAGGGTAAATTATATTGGATCATGGCATTGATCCGCTGCTGGGTTCCCCGTTCACCGCCAAAGGTCAGGCGCTCTCCCCAAGCGTATTCAATGCCGGTTTCGATGTTCTTCGTGACATTCCAGAACAGGTTGACAAAGGCCTGATCCACCCGCTTGTTCGGTACAAACTCATCAACTGCGCCAAGCCAAATGCCCCGCTGGTATGCATCAGCAGTCGCATTGTTGGCAAAGACCGTACGGCTGAGAATGAAGTTGGAACGCACGGTAGGGGTCCAGGGCATGGTATAGCCCAGGTGGGAACCGGCTGCCTTCCAGAGCTGCAGGCTGGTCCCGGTCTCGGTCGCGCCCTGCATAATCGCATTGAACATATACCGGCCAATCCCCTCGCCACCTTGCACCCCTGCCACCAGCACACCGGGCCCCAGCGTATAGCTGCCGCCCAACCCGACGGCATAGCCCTGTTTACTGTGGTGGTCATTCCGGTACTCCATGGTTGCAGCCCGAAGTGAGAAATGCGCACGATCGCCATTCCATGACCAATTTGCCGTGACATCAGGCATGCGGTTAAAATCGTTACGGCCCCCATTTGAAAGCGTCTGCGACGGAGGAAGGCTGGAAAGACTCTCCGGGTTCTCCACTGCCAGTGACAGCGTGGTGGGGCCCAGCGGCATGGTATAGCGCAGTTGTGCCTGACGGATCAGGGTCACGTCACCAGGAGGGTTGAAGTCAACGGTTTCCGGATATGAACGGAGGTCAATGAAGTTGGACCAGGTTTGCCCCACCAGCAGGTTGCCCAGTCGTCCGTAGGCATGGCGTAGACGGAACATCACGCCGTTGGAGCCAAGTTCGCCCATGTAATCGTTTGGTGCGTTGAAATCAGCCTCAACCTTGATCTCAAACTCACCCAACCGTGTGGGGGTATTGCTGAGCAGTCCCAGGCGGCTGGCACGGGCAGTGCCGTAGAACTGTCCTTTTCGCTGGACATTTGCGCTGCTGTGGTCAAACGGTTGGGCAAAGACCGCAGAGGCCCAATCGTTATTGCGGATATCGTTATTGCGGCCCGCCGTGTCGTAGGTGGCATCCACCCGGACATTGCCGTACAGCTTGACCGAGGTATCCGTACCCGGTATCAGGATTGAACCGGGCATGGAGCCTGCCCTGATCACAACACCTTCGGACTTTGCCGCCTCTACAGGCTTTGATGTCTCTGCTGATTTGGCAGTCTCCACCGCTTTGCCGGTTTCAACCGGCTGAGCTGATGTACGCTGCCTGGCCGTCTCCTCTTGCCTCTGGCGCTGCTCCAGCTGCTCAATCCGTTGCAATATACGACGCACTTCTGATTTCAGCTCATCCAGCTCACTCCCGAATGCAGGCGTGCCGGCAACGGACAGAACCAGCACCACCACGGCAAGTAACCAAAGCTGCATCATATCCTCCCGGTTGCTCATGATTGTTCGAACACCGACAGCAGAAGAACAGTTAGTACTGTTGTTCCAGATGCCAGATCAGTTGCTGTGCCATTTTACGGCAGGCGGCCTGCATGGCGGCATCCTCGCTGCTGCGTTGCAGTTCCAGGGTCGCCCCCACCGGATAATCCTGCCAAGTGGTCAGGGTTCCCTGCCAGAGTGGCGTGGCCTGTTTGTCCTCACCACGTTTACGGACCACCAGCTGCGCCGTCAGCGTCAGACGGTATTCCGTTGCGGTATCTGCGGCTGAATAGCTGACCACGGAGGCGCCATAAGAGGTGAGTGAACCTTCAATCACGAAGTCCGCTTGTTCGGGGGCAGTGGCCGCCGCAATGCCGCGCTGGGCGGCAAACTGCTCAAAGAGTGCCCGCTTGAGCAGCACCGAGGCATTGGCATGCACGGTGGCGTTCTTGAGGTACGGCACCCAGATCGTCTGGTTAGCAGCCAGGCGCGTGCCGCTGTCAGCGGTAAAACGGTAACCGCAGCTGCCAAGGAGCAGCCCCGCCAGCAACAGCATGGCAAGCCGGTATGCTAAAAATCCCCTAGCCGACAACGATATTCACCAGTTTACCCGGCACATAGATCACCTTGCGGACCTGTTTGCCATCGGTAAAGACCTTGACCTTTTCATCGGCCAGGGCCAGCTGCTTGATCGCCTCTTCATCCATCCCAACCGCCACCGAGAGCTTGGAACGCAGCTTGCCGTTGACCTGCACTACCACCAGCAGTTCCTCATCCACCACCGCCTCAGCGTCCCAGGCGGGCCAGGCAGTTGCGGAAAGCGGCACGGTATGGCCCAGCTGCTGCCAGAGTTCCTCCGTGATGTGCGGGACAAACGGCGCCAGCATAATGACCACCAGCTCCAGGGCCTCCTTCATCACGGCCGCGGCCTGCGGCGTGTTCAGGCGCGCCCCCTGCAGGCTGTTCATCAGCTCCATCACCGCAGCAATGGCGGTATTGAAGTGGAAGCGCTCATCAATATCCTCGGTTACCTTTTTAAGGGTCTTGTGCACAGCACGGCGCAGGCTGCGCTCTTCATCGCTCAGTGCTGACGAATCAAGCGCCGGAGCCGCAGCTACGGCCTCAAGCTGCTCATGCACCAGCTTCCAGACCCGGTTCAGGAAGCGGTAACAGCCGTCAACCCCCTGTTCATTCCAGTCCAGATCCTTTTCCGGCGGTGCCGCAAACAGGGAGAACAGACGGGCAGTATCAGCACCATAACGCTTGATCAGGGCATCGGGGTCAACCACGTTCCCCTTGGACTTGCTCATCTTGGCGCCGTCCTTGATCACCATCCCTTGGGTCAGCAGGTTGGTGAACGGTTCATCCACATCCACATAGCCCAGATCACGCATGACCTTGGTGAAGAAGCGGGCATACAGCAGGTGCAGCACGGCATGCTCGATACCGCCGATGTACTGGTCCACCGACATCCAGTACTGGGCCCGCTGCTTATCCAGCATGCCCCCTTCATAGTCCGGGCAGCAGTAGCGCAGGAAGTACCAGGAGGACTCCACAAAGGTGTCCATGGTGTCGGTTTCACGGCGGGCCGGTTTGCCGCAGAGCGGACAATCCACCTTGGTGAAACTCTCCAGGGTTGCCAGGGGAGAGCCCCCTTCACCGGTGAAGTGGACATCACGGGGCAGTACCACCGGCAGATCCTTATCCGGCACCGGTACCACGCCACAGCAGTCGCAGTAGATGATTGGAATAGGAGAACCCCAGTACCTTTGACGTGATACCCCCCAATCCCGCAGACGGAAGTTGACGGTCTTCTTCCCCTTGCCCTGCCCTTCCAGCCAGGTGGCAATGGCATCCTTGGCTGCATCGCTCTTTTGGCCGTCAAACTGGGCCGAGTTGACCATGCTGCCCACCTCGGTGTAGGCAGCGGTCATGGTGGCCGGGTCAAGGGTCTCCCCTTCCGGCTGGATCACCACCACCAGCGGCAGGTCATATTTCTTGGCAAACTCAAAGTCACGCTGATCATGGGTCGGCACCGCCATGACCGCGCCGGTGCCGTACTCTACCAGCACGAAATTTGCCAGGTAGATCGGCATCTTTGCGCCGGTGGTCGGATTAATACAGTAGGAGCCGGTGAAGACCCCTTCCTTTTCCAGGTCATCGGCAGTGCGGGCGATCCGGTCGGTCTTCTTGACCTTGTCGATGAACGCCTCCACCTGGGCCCGCCGTTCAGGAACGGTCAGTTCCAGCGCCATCGGATGCTCCGGTGCCAGGGACATGAAGGTGGCGCCAAACAGGGTGTCGGGACGGGTGGTGAAGACGCGGATCGCACCATCGCGACCATCCAGGGCAAAGTCAATCTCACAGCCGGTGCTCTTGCCGATCCAGTTGCGCTGCATCACCAGCACCCGCTCCGGCCAGCCCGGCAGCTTG
>CAZUSH010000008.1:0-85220 GCA_964622705.1 uncultured Geobacter sp.
GCCTGGGTCTTCATCAGCTTGCGGTGGCGCTCTCGTTTGACCCGTTCGGAGATCTGTTCGGGCATCTCTGCTGCCGGTGTGCCCTCTTCTCTTGAATAACAGAAGACCCCCAGCCGATCAAACTGCGCCTTTTCCACGAACTGCACCAGACTCATGAAGTCTTCAACGGTTTCGCCCGGAAAGCCGACAATCAGCGAGGTGCGCAAGGTGATGTCGGGCACGTCATTGCGCAAACGCTCGATCAACGCGCGAATCTGTCGCTCACTGCTGCGGCGCTGCATCCGGCGCAGCACGTTGTCACTGATATGCTGGATCGGGATATCCAGGTATTTGCAGAGTTTCGGTTCGGTCTGGAAGAGTTCGATCAGCTCGTTGGTGATGCCGTCCGGATAGGCGTAGAGCAGTCGGATCCATTGCAATCCCTCGATTTTTGCCAGCTGGCGGATCAACTCGGCCAGACTGGTACGATCCGCCAGGTCACTGCCGTAACGGGTGATGTCCTGGGAGACCAGAATCAGTTCCCGCACCCCGTTGCCGACCAGGCGCCGCGCCTCGGCGAGCAGCGATTCCAGCGGGCGTGAACGGTAAGGGCCGCGCAGTGAAGGGATCACGCAGTAGGTGCAGCAGTTGGAGCAGCCCTCGCCGATCTTGAGATAGGCATACCAGCCGGGTGACGAATTCAGGCGCGGCAGAGTCTCGTCATAGATGTAGTTGGGGTCGCCAACATACTTAATCTGCCCCTGCTGGGCCTGATGCTCGGCCAGGATCTCGGCGATACGGGGATAGTCACCGGTCCCGATCAGGATATCCACCTCGGGCAGTTCATGGCCCAGTTCCTCCTGATAGCGCTGGGGAAGACAACCGGCCACCACCAGGGTCGTGCACTTGCCGTCCTGTTTGCGGTCCGCCAGGTCCAGGATCGCGTCGACACTTTCCTCCCGCGCCTCCTTGATGAAGGAACAGGTGTTGACGATGATCACCTCGGCTTCCTTCTCATCCATGGTGATTTCATAGCCCTGCTTGGCCAGTACCCCCAGCATCACCTCGGCATCTACCAGGTTTTTGGGGCAGCCCAGGCTGACCATGCTTACTTTTTGTTTTGTTGTGTTCGTCACCGGATACCTCGTTATCTGATTAAACAATTCCGCATTCATACCTGATTCGACCGGCAGCGGCAAGGGGTTTGTCCGTGTGGCGGGACGCGCGCAGACGGCTTGACACGAAAGAGAACAGCGTTAGAGTGACATGGCGCCAGGATATATTCAGCTGGATCCTCACGGTTTCGGTCTGCGCAGGTCGCTTGGGATGTCTGAGGTTGCTTGTATAGAAACGAATACCCGTCAAGCATTGCGCAGAGCTGTTGTTGCAGGCAGGCGTTCGCAAACCGGCTCGTTGGTGTGAAGAAAGGAGAGCTCCATGGTGAAGAGTCCGCGATGGCTGGGAAGGGGGCTGGTGCAGCTGCTGTTGGTTGTTGTTGTGCTGTTGCCGCATTCTTCGGAGGCGACTCCCTGCAAGGATTTCAATAACAATGACGGCCACCTGGTCAGCATTGCCAACAACAGCGGTGAGCCGGTGGTGATCGGGGTTTTCGGGACCGAGTTCAACCTGGATGACAAGCCGGACAAGGATAACCCGTTCAGGGGGTATACCGACCCCAGCGGCAAGAACTGGAACCTGGCCGCCGGCGGTACCATGAGCTGGTGCGCCCCCAAGCACTTCAACGGTCGGTTCTTTGCCCGTACCGGTTGCACGGATGGTGTCTGCAAGACCGGCAACTGTTGTATCAACGACGCAAAAAACGGGATTGTCTGCAGCAGCACCAACAAATGCTCCGTCTCGCCCGAACCGACAACCCTGGCAGAGATCTTTTTTGATTCCAAGCAGGGGACGTTTTACGATGTCAGCCTGGTAGACGGCTATGATTTCGGTATGACCATGGTGCCGACCAAACCGGATACTGCCTCGTGCAAGTCGGCCGGTTGCACCAACCTGCCCCCCTGCCCGTGGGGGGTGGTGGTGGATGGCATCTGCTTCGGGCCGTACAAGCGGTTTGAGCTGGGGTATTATGACTACAAGTATCAGCCTTCCTACTACGTCTTGGCAGCCATGTGTGCCCAGGAAAATGCCTGCGGCTGTGGTAACCAGTGCACGGCTGACCCCAAGATGAAGGACCATCCGTGTCCCACCATCGTCCCGGCAACGAATCCGTTTACCAACCAGGACGTGCAGTTGATCTCCAGTGGTTGCTCCCCGCTTCCCAAGATGGCGACCAGTAGCTACAAGGATGATGTCACGGCACAGCAGCAGATTACCTGTGATCCGGAGCAGAACAGCACCGACACGGTCTTTAATCTGGACCCGACCTGTACCGGTCCTGACTGCAAAAAGATTCAGTGTCATCCCTGGCCGGCCTACTACAAGGAGTACCTTACCCGGCTCAACAAGCCCGAGTATTGCGGCGGCAAAGGGCAAGGGGTCTATACCTGGCAGTATCGCGATGATGCCGGGTTGTTCAAGTGCGGCCTTGATGCCACTGACGGCAGCGACCCGCTCGGCTTTACCATCACCCTGACCAAGCGGTTGCCCAACGACACCGCAACCACCCGGGCGACCAAAATCACCTTTGCCCCGTCGGACAAGACCGCTACCGATCCTGCTGTGAGTGGTCTGATCTGGAAACGGCTAACAACGACAGACGGTTTTACCTCAAAGCTGTATCAGTTCAAAGGGCCCCAGCCGGTCAGTGTTGAGGCAAAGGATGGCGATCTCTTCTCACTGCTGCTGAATTGTCGCGATCAAGGGTTTACGATGGGCTGCAATTTCATCTACAAGGATGGTCAGGGATTTGTGGTAAATACCGATCCCGCATTGCCGAAGAGTGCGCCCGCCTGTTCAACCAAGGCCCCCTATGACTGGAGCAGCAAACAGATCGGGCTGGGATTCCCTGCCAATAATTCCTGTGTGAGCGATTCCCGTTACAAACTGCATATTGGCCCGGGTGAGGGGGTGAACGGCTTTGCCTGTGTCGGGACGGGGGCAAACACAGAGCCGGTTGTTTTTGCCGGTCCCAAGCCGCCGGACGATTTTACCCTGGCTGATGGCGATACCATTCTGGTTGTTGAGGATTGCGGCAAAAAGGATGGTAAGCAGATGGTCCGTGCCTGTAGCGCTACTTTCGCTATGACAAGTGGCGTGCCGAGTTTTACCGTAAATCCGAAAAGTGCGCCGGAATATGACTGCGCCTCCTTTGGGTTCGGGGCCATTGTAAATAACAGCAACACGCTCGGACTGGGTGCGCCGACGCACTGTGCCCAGGGGACCTATGATCCTACGGTCTGTCCGGCCGCCTATACGGCACAGGACGCGAAGACAGGCCTTTTGTTGCATCAGAAACGTACGGCAGATCACAGTGACCCGGTGAAGCTTGATACCAACGGAGACGGCAAGATCGATCTGATCGATTCGATTATTATGCTGCGTCGCAGCATGGGGCTGTAAGGCCGGGAGGTATGCTCATGAGACTAGTACGGGTTATGGCGCTGCTACTGCTGGGGGTGCTGGTGGTCGGCTGCAGTTCCGATCCGCCGCCGCAGACGCGTCTGGTGGTGACCACCAGCGGCACACTTCCGGCGGGGAAGTCGCTTGCCGGTATCGGCATGACCATCACGTTACCGAACGGGGTTGTGCCTCCCCTTGATGCTGCCGGCCAGGTGGACGGCAACCGGCTGGTGACGGCGTCCGGTGTTGCCGCAAGCGGCGGTTTGGCTGTTGCGGCGGTTCATCTGACTTCCGACAGTGGCCAGCCTGCTCAGCTTTCGTTGGCAGTGGCCAGCAAGGCCTCCGGCGGTTTTGGTGTCGGTGCGACCATGGTGCTTAATCTGAACCTGACCCGTGGCATTATACCGAAATCAAGCGATTTTAGCGTTGCCGAGTTCCAGGCCGTTGATCTTGACGGTCAGGCGGTCAGCGGCATTCAGGCGGCACTGGCGCGCTAAAACGCGGTAGTTATGCCGTAGACAGGCCGTCTGTATCGAGTGCTGTTTGTATGGAGAGGGGCAGGAAACTGCTCCTCTCCATCATTTTTGGTACGACTACTCCCTGAAGTTTACAAACTGCATCTCCACCTCCAGGTCTTTGCCCTTGAGCAGTTGGATGGTTGCCTGCAGGTCGTCGCGGTTCTTGCCGGTAACCCGCACCTGATCATCCTGGATCTGGGCCTGCACCTTGAGCTTGCTTTCCTTGATTGCGGCAATGATCTCTTTGCCCTTTTCCTTGGAGATGCCTTGCTGGATGGTGATGCTCTGGCGTACCATGCCGCCGGAGGCCGGTTCGACCTTGCCGTACTGCAATGCCTTGATCGAGATGTTGCGCTTGAGGAACTTGGACTGCAGGACGTCGATGACCGCTTTCAGCTTGTAGTCGTCGTCAGCCAGGATCTTGATGCTTTCCTTTTCCTGGGTGATCTCGCTCTTTGAACCCTTGAAGTCGTAACGTTGGCCGATCTCCTTGACGGTCTGATTGACGGCGTTGTCTACTTCCTGCATCTCTACTTTGGAAACAATGTCAAACGACGGCATCTGTCTTCCTCCTACGGTTTGATTATCTCGACGCCTTGCGGCACTTTGAAGGTGAATTTGGCTGCAGAAAGACCGCTGTTGGTCTTGATCCGGCTGTAGCTGATCCTGGTCTCGGTGCCGCTGGCGTCGGTCACCGTCGAGGCTGCCACGGGAAAGTGCTCCTTGGCCTGGCCGGTGGTCTGGTAGGCGGTGACCGCCTCATCCCTGATGGCCAGGCGCAGCAGCCTGAGTAGCGGGGTGGGCTTGCGTGGAATCAACTCCAACAGGTAGTTGCCCTGTTTGTCGCGGCTCGGTTTGGCAAAGCTGACCGTGAAATCCCGGGAAACATGGCCGAGCCCGGTCAGGTAGGCCATGGCAATGCTGTTGCCTCCTTTTAGCATCGATTCAAGCGATGAAACCACGACCTGGTGGTTTTCCGGCTGGTAAAACCAGACCTGTCTGCCGTTTGAAATGATCTGCTGCCTGGGGACGCTATAGTCAAAACGAAACTGGGCCGCCCCCTTGGCGGGACGACGCAGCGCCAATTCACCGGCGCCTTTTTGGGGTTTGGGAAAACCGGCCAGTTGGGTTGACTGGCTGAAGGCTGCCTGCAGGTCCTGCAGTGAGGCGTAGCCCTGTTCCAGGGTCGTCACTACCTCCTGCAGGCTTGCCTCGGCTGCCAGGACAGAGCTTGCGCAGCTGCACAACAGAACTACCATACTGACGATAGGGATAAGCGTTTTCATGGGTAGCCTCACAGATACGTCGTGTGGCCGCTGCCCCGGTGCGGGCTAACGGCTGAAAAGAGGAACGGCGCAGGCCGCCGGATCAATGACAAAGATGATCTGGCCGTCCCCGGTCAGGCAGGCGCCGGACAGACCCCGCAACGCCGACAGAGGACGACTGAGCGGTCGGGTAAAGATCTCCTGCTGCCCGAACAGACGGTCAACCAGCAGGCCAACCGGTTGTTTGTTCAACTCCGTCAGCACCACCGGCAGCAGATTGGCGGCCGGCACCGCCGCCTCTGGTCGCCGGCAAAACGGCATCAGGTGACGCAACGGAATCTCGCGGTCGTTGTGCATGAGGAACTGCTGGCCTGCCCTGTGAACGATCTCATGTGCTGTTATCTCGCGGGTGCTGGTGACAGCGCTGATCGGCAGCGCCAGCGTCAGCTTGTCGCATCCGACCAGCAGGGCGTGGATGATCGCAACGCTGATCGGCAGATGCAGGGTCATGCTGGTACCCTGACCAAGGGTTGAGTCGATGGTCAGGGTGCCGCCAATTTCCTGTACGGCATGCTGCACAACATCCATGCCCACGCCGCGTCCCGAGATCTCGGTGACGGTAGCCGCGGTGGAGAAACCGGGGGTACAGATCAACAACAGCAGCTCTTCCCGTGTCAACAGTTCTGCCTGCTGTCGATCCAGCAGGCCGCAGGCCACCGCCCTGGCACGAATCAGCTGCGGATCCATGCCGCGGCCATCGTCCCGTATCTCCAGCTGGACCTGATCTGTTTGGCGCGTAATCGTTACCTGCAGGGTGCCGGTGGCCGGTTTGCCTTTGGCAATCCGTTCGGCTGGCGGCTCAAGCCCGTGATCGACGGCGTTGCGCAGCAGATGCACCAATGGTTCGCCAATCCGCTCCAGTACGCCGCGGTCAAGTTCGATCTCGGCCCCTTCGATCCGAAAGGCAACCTCTTTGCCGCCAGTCTTGGCCAGATCGCGCACCATGCGGGGATAGCGCTCAATAATGCTTGAGAACGGCACCATTCTGGCCTGAAAGACCTCCTGCTGCAACTGCCGCAGCAACGTTGAAAGCTCTTTAAGCGGGGGGGCCAGGGCCTTGGTCTGGTACTGTTCTGCCAGATTTTCAAGGGAGTGCCGCACGGTCAACAGTTCACCGGACAGATTGACCAGGCGGTCCAGCAGACTTGTCCTGATCCTGGTGGTTGCACCTTCGCTGCCCTGCTGCGGCAGGGCAGCGAAGGATGCTGCCGGGGCAGGGGGGGGGCACGGTGGAGCGACAGTTGCAGGCGTCGCCTGGTCATCAGGGGTATAAGCACGGATTCTATCGGTCAACGACTGCGTGTCGGGAAGCTCTGCGCCGAGCTCTACCAGCCCCACCAACTGCTCAAGGGTGTCGATGGCGCTAAACAGCAGCTCGATCACGCCGCGAAAGATGGTGAGCTTGTTGTCCCGGAGCTGGCTCAGAAGGTCTTCGGCGGCGTGGGCAAGGGCGGCAATGGACTGAAACCGCATGGTGGACGCCATGCCCTTCAGCGAGTGGGCGTGACGGAACATCTCGTTGATGCAGTCATTGTCCGCGCTTCCCTCGTCCAGACGCATGCCGGCATTGGCAAGGGCCGAGAGATGCTCCCTGGCTTCGCTGACAAACAGCTCACGATAGCGGCCAATATCCATGGCTAAGCGATGGGTTGCGGCATATGCTGCTCCAACGGGTTATCCAGCCAGTTTTTGTTTCAGAAGGTCGTTGACCACGGCCGGGTTGGCCTTGCCTTTCATGGCCTTCATGACTTGTCCCACAAAGAAACCGAAGACCTTTTCCTTGCCGCCGCGGTACTCCTCAACCTGCCCCATGTTGGCTGCCATAATCTGGTCGATGGCTGCCTCGATGGCACCGCTGTCCGAGACCTGGGCCAGCCCTTGTTGCTCTACGATGGTGGCGGCATCACCGCCGTTTTTCCAGAGTTCTTCAAAGACCTTCTTGGCGATGGTCCCGGAGATGGTGCCCTTGTCGATCAAACCGATCAGTCCGGCCAGCTGCGCCGGTGAAACCGGACTGTTTTCTATGGTGACGCTGTTGTCGTTCAAGGAACGGGTCAGTTCGCCCATCACCCAGTTGGCGGCTGATTTGGCGTTTCCACAGGCTTGTGCGCACTGTTCAAAGTAATCGGCCAGGGTACGGGATGCCGTTACTACCTCGGCATCGTATTCCGGCAGGCCGTACTGGCTCAGAAAACGCTGGTATTTGGTCTCGGGCAGTTCCGGCAGTCCGTTTTTGACGCGGTCGACCCATTCATCCGAGATCACCACCGGCACCAGGTCGGGATCAGGGAAGTAACGGTAGTCGTGGGCCTCTTCCTTACCCCGCATAGAGCGGGTAATCCCCTTGGCGGGATCGAACAGGCGGGTTTCCTGTACCACCGTGCCGCCGTCCTCGATCAGTTCAATCTGGCGGGATATCTCGTATTCAATGGCCGCCTTGACGAACTTGAAGGAGTTGACATTCTTGATCTCCGCCCTGGTGCCAAACTTGTCGGACCCCATCGGCATGACCGAGACGTTGGCGTCACAGCGGAAGGACCCTTCTTCCATGTTGCCGTCGCAGATCCCCAGGTAGGTCACGATCTGGTACAGCTTCTTCAGGTAGGCCACGGCCTCGTCCGCCGTGCGCATGTCCGGTTCGGAGACCACCTCTAAAAGCGGGGTGCCGGCCCGGTTCAGGTCCACTCCTGAGCCGCCTCCCTGGCCGTGTACCAGCTTGCCGGCATCCTCTTCCATGTGGATGCGGGTGATGCCGATCCGCTTGGTCTGCTCTCCCACGGCGATATCCAGGTGCCCGGCCAGGCAGATCGGCAGGTCAAACTGGCTGATCTGGTACCCCTTGGGCAGGTCGGGGTAGAAGTAGTTCTTACGGGCAAAGATGTTGGTCGGTGTGATGCTGCAGTTGGTGGCCAGGCCGGCCATGATGGCAAACTCCACCACCTGGCGGTTCAGCACCGGCAGGGCGCCGGGCAGTCCCAGGCAGACCGGGCAGGTGTTCAGGTTGGGCTCGGCCCCGAAACGGGTGGAGCAGCCGCAGAAGATCTTGCTGTCGGTCTTCAGTTGTACGTGGACCTCAAGTCCGATAACCGGTTGATATCTCATAATGCTGCCTTCTTGGTATGCCAGTCGGTGGCTTGTTCAAAGCTGTAGGCTGCCTGCAGGATTGTTTCTTCGCCAAAGGGCCGACCCAAAAGCTGCAGGCCGATCGGCAGACCTGCGTCGCTGATGCCGGCCGGTACCGAAATACCGCAAATCCCTGCCAGGTTGACCGGGATGGTGAAGATATCGGACAGGTACATCTGCAGCGGGTCGGCGGTTTTTTCGCCGATCCGGAAGGCCGGTGTCGGGGCCACCGGCGTGAGCAGCAGGTCGACCTTTTCAAAGGCGTTCGTGAAATCCTGCTGGATCAGGGTGCGCACCTTCTGGGCCTTGAGGTAATAGGCATCGTAGTAGCCGGAAGACAGGGCATAGGTGCCCAGCATGATGCGGCGCTTGACTTCGGCTCCGAACCCTTCGGAGCGTGACCGCATCATCAGGTCGATCAGGCCGGCGGTGTCCTTGGCGCGGTGCCCGAAGCGCACTCCTTCGTAACGGGCCAGGTTCGAGCTGGCCTCGGCGGTGGCAATCAGGTAGTAGGTTGCCACGGCGTAGGAGGTGTGGGGCAGGGAGACCTCGACAAACTCGGCGCCTAATCGGCGGTAGGTCTCGATTGCCTGTTGCATGGCCTGCTGTACCTCAGGGTCAAGGCCTTCAATGAAATATTCCTTGGGCAGGCCGATGGTACGGCCCTTGAGATCCAGGGTGAGTGCGGCGGTATAGTCCGGCACCGGGCAGTTGACGCTGGTGGAGTCTTTGGGGTCATGACCGGCGATGGCCCCCAGCAGCAGGGCGGCGTCGGTCACATCGCGGGTCAGCGGTCCAACCTGATCCAGTGACGAGGCATAGGCAATCACCCCGTAGCGCGAGACCCGTCCATAGGTTGGCTTGAGGCCGACGCAACCGCAGTGGGAGGCCGGCTGGCGGATGGAGCCGCCGGTATCGGTGCCCAGGGTGGCGATGGCCTGTTGGGCGGCGATGGCGGCCGCCGAACCACCGGAGGACCCCCCCGGGATATGGTCGCGGTTCCAAGGGTTGTGGACAGGGCCAAAGGCGCTGTTTTCGTTGGAAGAGCCCATGGCAAACTCATCCTGGTTCAGTTTGCCCAGCAGCACGGCCCCCTGGGCCTTTAACCTGGCCCAGGCCGTCGCATCGTAGGGGGCGATGAAGTTTTCCAGCATCCGTGAGGCACAGGTGGTGCGGATACCCTCGGTAAGAAAGATATCTTTCAGTGCAACCGGGATGCCGGTCAGGGGGGCGCAGTCACCCCGTGCAATCCGCGCATCCGCAGCTGCGGCGTCGGCAAGGGCCTGCTCGCTGGTAACCGTGATAAAGGCGTTGACACTGGGGTCGGTTGCCGCGATCCTTGCCAACAACGCCTTGGTCAGTTCAACGGAGGAAACCTGCCGCAACTTGAGTTGCTGATGCAGGGTGTGAATGGTGTGTTCGTAAAGTTCCATGGCAGTTCTCGTCTATTCGATAACGGGGGGCACCCTGAAATAGGTTTCGTTTTTGTCCGGCGCATTGGCCAGGGCACGGTCATGCCCGATGGAGGCGGCGACCTGATCGGGGCGAAAGGCGTTGGCCATCGGTACGGCGTGGGCGGTTGGCTGGATGCCGTCGGTGGAGAGCTCGTTCAGGGTTTCGACATAACTCAGGATCGCGCCCATCTGGCTCGTAAAGAGCTGTTGCTCTTCGTCGCTTAGCGCCAGTCGGGCGAGGGCGGCCACATGCTCGATATCCTGCCGGGTTATACTCATGACAGATTCCTTCGGGCTGTTAAATTGGTAAAAAGTCTGGTCTCTGTACCATAAAAACGACTATCCTGGCAACTCTGTTCGGGAAAAAACATATATTTTTTGCTTGACACACCCCTAGCGGTCACGTATGGTACACCTCTTCGTAAAACTAAGGCGGCATTCCGGCTTGCCGATGTGAGGTTCAAGAATGAGAACAGAAGTTGCCAAGAAAGAAACCGTCAACCACCAGTGGTTTGTGGTCGATGCTGAAAACGTCGTGCTGGGCCGTCTGGCTACCCAGGTTGCCAATGTCCTGCGCGGCAAGCATAAGCCGGTCTATACCCCCAGTGTCGACACCGGTGATTTTGTCGTTATCGTGAACGCTGAAAAGATCGCGCTGACCGGCAAAAAGGTCGCCGACAAGGTGTATTACAGCCATACCGGATTCCCCGGTGGGATCAAGTCGGCCACTGCCGGCGAGATGCTGTCCAAGAAGCCGGAAGAGCTGATCCGTAAGGCTGTCAAAGGCATGTTGCCGAAAAACAAGCTGGCTCGCCATATGCTGAAGAAGCTGAAGATCTACAGCGGCAGCAGTCATCCCCATGAGGCGCAGCAGCCGGCACAGCTGTCCTTGTAATCCAGTTTACTTTTTATCGTTTAATTGAGGAGATAGAGATATGGCAGCAGTCAGCTTCTACGGCACAGGCAAGAGAAAGAGTTCGGTTGCCCGCGTGTGGCTTAAGCCCGGCGCCGGCCGCATTGTCGTGAACAACAAGACCCTGGACGAGTATTTTGGTCGTGAGACCTCAAAGATGGTGGTACGTCAGCCGCTGGAACTGACTGAAAACGTCGGCAAGTTTGACGTGTATGTCAACGTATGCGGCGGTGGCGACTCCGGTCAGGCCGGCGCCATTAAGCACGGCATCACCAAGGCGCTGCTTGAGGCAGATCCTGAGCTGCGAGCCGAGCTGAAGAAGGCCGGCTTCATTACCCGCGACTCACGTGTCAAGGAGCGGAAGAAGTACGGCAGGGCAGCTGCTCGTAAGCGCTTCCAGTACTCCAAGCGTTAATCCGAATCTGGTCATACGCTGCGAAGTATGCTACAGGGGGAAGGTCCTTACGGACCTTCCCTTTTTTTATCGCACCAGAGAGGTGGTGGCCATGGACCGCGCACTGCTGAAGACACTGCTTGTCTATACCTTGCTGCTGGCGGGGGGCTGGGTGTTATTCAAGATCCTGCAACCATTCTTTACCTCAATTGCCTGGGCCATGATCATCGGTATCATTACGACGCCGTTGTACCGCCACTTGCGTGCGCTGCTGAACCAGCGCACAGGCCGGGCCGCCACCTTGATGACCCTTGCCGTTACGCTCGTGTTTGTGCTGCCGGCTATCAGTCTCTTGACTGTGCTGGCCCAGGAGGTTGCCCAGGTCTATACGTGGCTGAGCAGTTCGGTTACCGGTGGGTCCGCAAATGCCGTGCTGCACCAGTGGCTGGATACTTCGCAAGCAGCACCGTATCTTGCACGTTTTAAGGCATTCAGCGGCGGCAGCTTTGACCTGACTGACAGTCTGATGGCTAATTCACAGCAAGGCCTGGCAAAACTGCTCGGCTTTTTAACCTCGCTGTTGGCAAACTCCTTCAGTTTTTTGATGGATATGGTGCTGATGTTGTTTATCCTGTTTTTCGTCTACCACGATGGTGAGCGGGTGTTGGTCTGGTTGCGGCGGATGCTGCCGCTGGAGGCCGGCCTGCAGGAAAAGCTGGGCCGGGTGACCCAGGATGTCTTGGCCGGCTTCATCTTTGGAACCCTTTTGACCAGCCTTGTTCAAGGGGTCCTGGCCGGTGCCGCCTATGGCCTCTTTGGCGTGCCGTCGCCTCTGTTGCTGGCCGTCTTGACCGCTATCGGCGGGCTCATCCCCATAGTGGGGACCGCCATCATCTGGCTACCGGCTGCCGTGTATCTCTACCTGCAGGGGGCTACGGTCAAGGCACTCATTTTGGTTGTCTGGGGGCTGCTTGTCGTTGGTATGGCCGACAATGTAGTCAAGCCGGTCTTTATGAGCAGTCGCGTGACCCTGCCGTTCTTGCCGTTGATGCTGGGGGCACTGGGCGGCCTGTCGGCCTTTGGGGTACTTGGCGCTATCTTGGGGCCGCTCTTACTGGCGATTCTGTATGAGCTGTATGTGGTTGGGCCGTCAACAGATAGGACCGTATTGATACCGGAAGAGTAAGGAGTGGGTGTGATGCTTAAGGTTGCCGTTGTAGGAGCCAGTGGGTATACCGGCGTGGAATTGATCAGGCTGCTGGATCGTCATCCCGGTGTTGTGATTAGCTGTGTGACCTCGGAACAAAGCGCGGGAAAGCCGCTGTCTTCGATCTTTCCG
Organism: uncultured Geobacter sp.; assembly: GCA_964622705.1. Lineage (GTDB taxonomy): Bacteria > Desulfobacterota > Desulfuromonadia > Geobacterales > Pseudopelobacteraceae > Trichlorobacter. The sequence continues at coordinate 12,565 of CAZUSH010000008.1, forward strand.
TCGTTGCGCGGACGGTGTGACCTGATTCTGGAAGCGCTCGACCCTGCGGCCATTGCGGCCAAGTCCGATCTGGTTTTCACTGCCTTGCCCCATCAGGCCGCTATGGCGGTGGTGCCTGCGTTGCTCGGGGCGGGCAAAAAGGTGGTGGATCTCTCTGCTGATTATCGTCTGCACGATCCGGCGGTGTACGGGGCATGGTATGCACCGCATCAAAACCCTGAACTGCTTGCGGAGGCTGTTTTCGGGCTACCCGAGGTGCGGCGTGAGACGATCAAAACCGCACGGCTGGTGGCAAACCCCGGTTGCTATCCGACCAGTATCATTCTTGGTTTGAAACCCTTGCTGGAGCAGGGATTGATTGATCTGAAAAGCGTTATTGCCGATTCCAAATCCGGTACCAGTGGGGCCGGGCGGAGCGCCAAGGTGGAATCACTCTATTGCGAGGTAAATGATTCTTTTAAGGCATATGGTGTCGGCGGCGTCCATCGCCACACGCCGGAGATAGAGCAGGAGTTGTCCGCCTTGGCGGGCCAAGCGCTGACCATTACCTTTACGCCCCATCTGGTGCCGATGGACCGCGGCATCCTTTCAACAATCTATGCCACACCGTTGCGGCGGCTTTCGACCGAAGAGCTGCTTGAACGGTATGGAGCGGCCTATCGGGACGAACCGTTCGTGCGGGTGCTGCCCAAGGGGCAGCTGCCTGCAACCGGCTTCGTGAAAGGCTCGAATTTCTGCGATATCGGTGTGGTGCTTGATGAACGCGCCAATCGGATCGTGATCGTTTCGGCCATCGACAATCTGGTCAAGGGAGCCTCCGGTCAGGCGATCCAGAACATGAACCTGATCTGCGGTTTCCCTGAGACCGCAGGTCTTGAAGGGCTTGCGATCTACCCTTGAGCCGCCATCTGCCCATAACGCTGACTGAGGCCCGAGACCGGGGCTGGCACGAGCTGGACATCATCTTTATCAGCGGTGATGCCTATATCGACCACCCCGCGTTCGGGATACCGCTGCTTGCCCGCTGGCTGGAGGCGCACGGTTTCAAGGTCGGCATCATTCCGCAACCGGATTGGCGCACGGTCGACTCCTTTACGGTGCTTGGTCGTCCACGACTCTTTTTTGCCGTCTCGGCGGGCGCCATGGATTCACTGGTGGCGCACTATACCCCGCGTAAGAAGTTGCGGCATGACGATGCCTATACGCCCGGCGGGAAGCATGGTGCCCGGCCGAACCGCGCTTCGATCATCTACACCTCGCGTCTGAAGCAGGCCTTTCGTGATGTTCCGGTGGTGCTGGGCGGCATTGAGGCCTCCCTGCGGCGTCTGGCCCATTACGATTTCTGGGATGATGCCGTACGCCGCTCGATCCTGCTGGACGCCAAGGCCGATCTGGTGCTCTACGGCATGGGGGAGCGCTCTCTGTTACAGTTGGCGCAGCGTATGCGCAAGGGCGAGCGGATCGAGCAGATTCACGATCTGCGCGGTAGCGTCTACAGCACGAAAGAGACTGACCTGGACGGTGTTCGTTTGCCCTCGTTTGAAACGGTGCGGGATGACAAGACGGCTTACCTTGAGGCATTCAAGCTGGCAGAACAACAGCAGAACCCGTATTGCGCCGATGTTCTGCTCCAGCCCCATGGTGACCGGTTGATCGTCTGTAATCCTCCCGCCCTGCCGTTGACAGCAGCCGAGCTTGATGCGGTCTATGCCTTGCCGTTCAGTCGCGAACCACATCCCGCGTATCGTACTGCCATACCGGCCTTTGAGCAGATCAGAACCTCACTGACCAGTCATCGCGGCTGCTATGGCGGCTGTTCCTTCTGTGCCATTACCTCTCATCAGGGGAAGTTTATTCAATCGCGCAGCTTGTCGTCCCTGCAGGCAGAACTGCAACAGCTGCAAGGTAAAGCGTGGTTTCGTGGCAGCATCAGCGATGTTGGCGGTCCAACCGCCAATATGTACCGTACCGGTTGCGGTGCCGCGGATCAGGGCAAACGTTGCCGTCGTCCCAGTTGCCTTCATCCGGAGCCGTGTCCGCTCTTGCAGGCTGATGACGCGGCGGCCGTTGCCGCCTTGCAGTCCTTGGAACGCAAGGTCAAGCACCTGACCGTTGCCTCCGGCATCCGCTATGACCTGCTGGAACAGCAACCGGCCTACTTTCGGGCTTTGGTAAAAAGTTATGTCGGCGGTTTGTTGAAGATTGCGCCGGAGCATCTTGTGGACGAGGTCCTCAGACTGATGCGTAAGCCCGGTAAACAGCATTTTGCCCGGTTTGTTGAGCGCTTTAGAGAGGAAAGCACGCGTCTGGGCAAACGTCAGTCGGTGCTACCCTATCTGATGTCGGGACATCCGGGCTGCCATCCTGAGCATATGGTGGAGCTGGTTGTTGAGCTGCGTCGTTTGGGGGTGCAGGTGGAGCAGGTTCAGGAGTTTACGCCGACCCCCGGTACCGCTGCCACCTGTATGTATTACACCGGCATGGACCCTGCCACGGGGGCAGCCGTATATGTAGCCAAGACGGATCGTGCCAAGTTATTACAAAAAGCGATTCTGTTGTGGCATCTGCCGGAAGAACGCCAGAGGGCGGCCAGGTTGTTGCGCGAGGAGGGCTATGCACATCTGCTGCAGGTGCTGGGTGGCAACAGTGATCGGCTGGCGCGTCATCGGATGGTGAACAAAAGAACAGCCCGCTGAGTAAACTCAGCGGGCTGTTTAAAAGGTTGATTGAAGGAATTTACTTCTGCTTCAACACGTTTGCAGCCTGGAGCCCCTTGGGACCCTGAACGATGTCGAAGCTTACCACTTCGCCCTCGGCCAGAGACTTGAAACCCTCGGACTGGATAGCGGAGAAGTGCACAAACACATCTTCACCACCTTCTTGCTCGATAAAGCCAAACCCCTTGGTGTCGTTGAACCACTTGACCTTGCCTTGAGCCATCTTTTACTTCCTCCTTCGTGTGTTGCCGGACAGCGCCGGATCTGAAAATATCTTCTAAGTTTCCGGAGCTGTTGCAGGAGTGTCGCCAAGCAAGGCCTGTCCAGCGGGTGCTTCGTGAATACTGCTGTCACGTCCGAAACTTATCGCAGCGTCCTCGTAGCACAGCGTTTAAGGACTGTCAAGATAAATAAACTACATTTTCAGTTCATTGGTTTTTGTCTGCAGCTTCTTCACCAATTCCGCGTAGCCGTTGGCTGAGATAATCTTGTTAAACTGGGTCCGGTAGTTGGATACCAAGCTGACGCCTTCAATAACGACATCATAGACAACCCAGGTGCCATTATCTCGTTTCAGCAGGCGGTAATCAAGCGAATATTCGTCCTTTTTGGGGGTGATGACCTTGGATCTGACCTCAGCATGATCACCATCAATGGTTTCCTTGGTGTAAACGATCTTCTCATTCTTATATGATTCGATCTTGCCGGCATAGGAATTTTCGAGCAGGGTTGCAAACAGCTCGACAAACTGTTTGCGTTCTGCTGGCGAGCGCTCGTTCCAATGTCTGCCCAGCGATCGCTTCGCCATCTCCTGGCTGTCAAAGATGCTGGCAATGGCCTTTTTAATGGCGGCACGACGCTGTTTCTCGTGCGATTTCTTCTTCATATCCTGGTTGGTGACGATATGGATAACCTCGTCAACCGTCCTTTTTACCGTGTCGGTTACCGAGGCAAAGGCCGTCGCAGCAACCAACAGACTCGCTACGGTCAATACACTGATTCGTTTCAACATGGACATTCTCCTTCAACCTGGCAGCGATTAGTGGCTCGCCGGTACTGGGTTTTCTCCAATGGCATAGTCAAGATTTGCCTTGGCTAGTATATAATCATAGATCGCCTGGTAGTGGGCAGCCTTCATTTTGCCGTACACCTCGACGGCATCGAAGACATCCCGCGCATTGCCGATTCCAAAATCAAAGTTTGCCAAAGCGGCGGCCCCCCACTTTTTAGCGCTTTGGTACGCCTTGTGGGTGATGCCGACGTTTTTGTACGCCTCTTGCATTTCAAGCCAGGCCTTCTTGACCTGCAGCGGAATATAGTTGTCTGCGTACAGTTTTGTGCTGCTGAGACGGTTCAGTTGCGCCTGTTCGCCTGAAACCTTGGCTCCGGTGATGCCGAAGTCGAGCTTCCATTTGAGCCCCAGGGCGACACCGCCGTAGGTGTGCTGAAAGGTGTCCGAGATATAGGGGTTCTTGATGCGATCGCGGTCGTCGGCATAGGCCCAGGAAAACATCCCGGCCAGAAAGATATCAGGGTAATAATTGGCCTTGGCGGCCTCAACAAGGGCGCTGCGGGCCGCCATTCCTTCAGCCAGTTGCTTGAATTCAGGACGCTGCAGGCGAGCCTTTTCAATCATGTCAGCCAGAACAGGCGGTTGTGCATCGGGCATTACCAGGCGTTCGGCCGAGACGGTGACATCCACATTGTCGGCAAGCCCCAAGCGCGCCTTGAGCGCGGCAAGAGCCAGCTTTTCCCCTTTCAGCGCCTCTTCCATGTATTTGTTGATGGCACCTGAGTAGGCATCGAGTTTATAGATATCCATCGGGTCGCCGGAGGCCGACTCGTTGTCAATCATCTCCTGGACCTTTTGTTTGCCCTGTTTCATGTAGTTTTGGAGTTCGGCCAGGACGGTCTGGAGTTCCCGGGCAAGCAGGACACCGTAGTAGTACTTCTTGACCTCCAGCACGACTTCATTCGCTTTCTGCTGCTTACGGGCCTTGTCCACCTCCATGCCACGGGTGGCGGCCGCCATGTTTTCACTGATCTTGCCAAACGTCCAAAGCGGTTGTGTGATTAGCAGGTTGGTGCTGGTAAACCAGGTCAGGTCACGGATGCTAAAGGGCTTGTTGGTGTTGATCGTGGGGCTGATATCCTGCTGGCGGGCCGAAGGTGCCGGTCCAAACAGGGTCATGACATCAAGCTGGGGGTAGCGATACGATTTGGCTTCCTCAAGTTTGCTGGCGGTATAGGCAAGGTCTGCCTGGGCCTCACCAACTTCCGGGGCAGCCTGCAGGGCCGTGCGGATGCATTCATCCAGATCAAAAATCAGGGTGGTCTGACCGGGGCTGCCGGCCAGGGCAAAAGACGCCGTGCCCAGCACCGTCAGGATGCTGAGCACGGTTGCAGCAAGCAACAGCTTCATACAAACTCCTCGTCAGACCTTACCGTGGATAAACTTGCTGACCAACTCTTCAATATCGATGGCTGATTCAGTTTCCTGTATCCGGCTGCCGTTTTTCAGAAACTGGTCCGATCCGCCCGGCTTCAGTTTGATGAATTTATCACCGATGATGCCGCTGGTACGCACCGAAGCGATCACGTCATCACTGATTTTGATGCCGTCTTTGATCTTCATGGTTACCTCCGCCTGATCGCCGCTGGCATTGGAGAGGCCAATCTTGTCTACGCTACCGATCTCAACGCCGGCCAGCTCGACGCGCGCGCCCTTCTTGAGGCCGGAAACAGAGTCAAAGCGGGCAGTAACCTGATAGTAGTTGCCGCCGATGAGCTCCATTTTGCCCAGTTTGATCGAGAGATAGCCGAGGCAGAGAATGCCGATCAGCATAAAGACGCCGACTGTCAATTCAAGTTTGGTGCTGTTCATGGTTATGCAACTCCGCTGTTTATCGGGCCGTCAAGGCTGCCGCTGATAAATTGCCGTACCACGGCATTGTCCGAGGCCTGTATCTCTGCAGGTGTGCCGAATTGCAAGATTTCTCCCCGGTAGAGCATGGCGATCTGATCGGCCACCTCAAAGATGTCGGGAATGTCGTGCGAGACGATCACCGCGGTAAAACCGAATTTTTGCTGGGTTTCTTTGATGAGCTGGTGAATTGCCCGCCGGATAACCGGATCAAGACCGGTGGTCGGCTCGTCAAAGAGCACCACTTCCGGCTCCAGCAGCAATGCCCGTGCCAGACCGACCCGTTTTTTCATGCCACCGGAAAGTTCGTCGGGGTACTTGTGGTTCACGTTTTTCAGGCCGACTTCCTGGAGAGCCACGGCAACCCTGTCCGCAATCTCGTTGCGGTCTAAGGAGGTCTTTTCCTCCAGGGGGAAGGCCACATTCTCATAGACGGTCATGGAGTCGAACAGGGCGGCATTCTGAAATACCATGGCAAACTTTTCCCGCACCGCATTCAGCTGTGAACGACGCAGTCCGACAATGCTCTTGCCGTTCACCCGCACATCACCCTGATCAGGCTGCAGCAGGCCGATCATGTGCTTCAGCATGACGCTTTTGCCCTCGCCGCTCGGCCCGATGACGGCGGTAATCTTGCCGGCCGGCACCCGCAGGTTCAGGCCGTTCAGCACGGTCTGGCTGCCAAAACGCTTATGGATCTGTATCAGTTCAATCATAGCAGTATCGAGGTCAGGAAATAGTCCCAGACCAGTATCAAGACCGAGGTCAGCACCACGGCCTCGGTGGTTGCCCGTGAAACGCCCTCGGCGCCATGACCGGCGTAGTACCCCTTGTAGCAGCCGATCCAGGCGATGATGACACCAAACGAGTAAGCTTTTATAAAGCCGGAATAGACATCCTTCCATTCAACGGATTTATACATTTCCGTGAAGTAGGCGCCGGGATTCACCCCCAGGAGTTTGACACCGACCAGCCAGCCGCCATAAATGCCGATCACATCAAAGATAGAGCAGAGCAGCGGCAGCGAGATCATGGCGGCGATAAATTTGGGGGTGATCAGGTATTTGTAGGGATCAAGCGCCATGGTCTCAAGGGCGTCGATCTGTTCGCTGATCCGCATAATCCCGATTTCAGCGGTAATGGCCGAGCCGGCACGGCCGGTTACCATCAACGCCGAGAGCACGGGACCCAGTTCACGAATCAGTGACAGGGCTACCGCGGTCCCCAGCATCCCCTCCGAGCCGAACTTGGTCAGGGTGTAGTACCCCTGGAGCCCCAGTACCATCCCGGTAAACCCTGCCGTCAGGACGATGACAAAGAGTGATTTGGCGCCGATAAAGCGAATCTGTTTCAATACGTGGATCGGCCGTCCCGGTCGTCTCAGAATCGAGTACAAGGCGTACATCAGAAACCGGCCAGTTCTGCCCAGCTCCTGTAGCAATCCCAAGGTCCAATGACCAAGGCCTTGAATGAAATCAGTCATATTCAGGTGGCTCCACAAGTTTGCACAAAGTTCAATATAGAGGTAACAGTCCTGCTTGTAAAGGGATGATATTAGAGCTCTTTGAGTTTTCCGTCCGGTTGTAGCAAAAAACAGTGTCCGCGCCAGTTGACGCGATTGCCGAGGAAGGCCAGCAGCCAGGTTGCAAAGGCGAGCAGATCACGCAGGGGGAGCAGCCAGCCCCAGCGCGGCAGAAGGGTGTCTTTGACAAAAACGCGGCTAAAATAGGTGATTACCGATAATCTGATGAGGTAAAGGCAGACCAGGGCGGCCAGGGCGAAGGCGGGCCGTCCCAGTGCCAGGGTGGCAACAATGGCCAGGCCGGGCAGGGTGATGCCTGACGCCAGATAGCCGCCGGGGCGGCTGACGCGCATGGTGCGTGACCAGCGCAGTTGACGGGAAAGGATGGCGCTGAGCCGTTCAGGCTTGAGCATACTCTCGACAAACTGACGATCCAGCACCAGGCGCCAGCCGGCGTGGTGGATCTTGTTGCCCAGCTGGTAGTCGTCAGCCAGGTACTCGACCAGTGCTGCAAGCCCGCCGATGTCTTCGAGGGCCTGGCGGCGAAAGGTCATGGCTGCGCCCAGCGCAAAGGTTAGTCCTTCTAGTTTCAGGGCTGTCACGACGTTTGGTATCATCTCGGAGGTAAAGGCCAGGGCCTCGAAGGCCGTGGCCACACCATGCACTGTTGAGCTGCGATAAGGCGAGGTGACCAGCCCCACCCGCGGATCGTCGAAGTGCGCGGTGACGGACTGCAGGAAGTTCGGTGCGACCCTGATGTCACTATCACAGATAATCAGCAGATCATGCTTGGCCAGGTGAAAGGAATTGATCAGGTTGGAAATCTTGTAGTTGGGGCCGTGGATGGTGCCATCCACATGCAGGCTGATATCTTGTTCGGGGAAGTGCGTCATCAGGGTCCGGATGATCGGTATGACCGGGTCGTCCGGCGTTGCCACGGCAAAGAGCAGTTGTACTGGTCCGGTATACTCCTGTTGACAGAATGAGGCAAAGTTTTCGTAGCTGCCTTCATCCATGCCTTTAACGGGCTTCAGTATCGTGACCGGAGTGTCTGTCTGCGGCCGTAGGTGGTGTGGGCGATTGAAAAACGCAAAGCCGCACCAGAGTGTGAGGAGCGCATAGATACCGGCAGGTATGATTGTCAGAAATGGCAGCCAATCAGTGTGCATGGCTGGGCCTGCCATCTTGAATTATCAAGCAAAACGGAGCGTCTTCGGCAACATTCAACTGTCCCATGCGCCAGACAAAGTAACTGCGCGCAGTAAGCTGGCTGGCCCAGCTTTGCACCTCGGCTGCTTCAAGATCGCCGCCGGCATGCCCAGGATAGCAGGTGATCAGCACCAGCCCCCCGGGGGCAAGCAGTGGCAGTGCGGCGGTGAGGGCAGCCAAGGTTGTGTGGCTGGTCGTGGTGATTTGCCGTGATGACCCCGGCAGCCACCCAAGATTGAAGAGGATCGCCTGAACCGGCTCTTTTATCAGATGCCCCATGTGTTCATGGCTGTCGCACAGAAGTGTGACGCGCTGGCGAAGGTTTTGAGCCTGCAGGCGCTCGGCAGTCCTGTCAAGCGCCTGTTGCTGAATATCAAAGGCAAAAACATGCCCACGATTCCCCACCAGTTCGGCCAGTAGCAGGGTGTCCTTGCCATTACCGCAGGTGGCGTCAATGACCCGATCGGATTGTTTGATAAAGCGCTGCAATAAGAGGTGTATCAGGGGGACCGGCCCCCGCAGGGCAGGATGTGGTGCGGTAAATTGGGACATAATGGCGCAAAGTAGCAAATCGTTACCTCGCTGCCAACAGGTTTGTTTGCCTGGTAGCCGCTTCTTGTGGTAGAAAAACTGCATGATCAAGCTACTACAGGTTACTGCGGAATTGGCCGGTCAGCGCTTGGATGAAGGCTTGGCACGCTTGGCTGGGATGAGTAAAGGTGAGGCACGCCGGATCATCGACCGGGGAGGCTGTGCCATCAACCAGACCATGGTGCGGGTTGCATCCCGACTGCTGAAAGGTGGTGAGACCCTGACGGTTGGTATCATGCAGGCGGGGGAGTTTCATGATTTGGTGCTGCCATCGACAGCGATAGTCTACCAGGACCGCGATATTCTGGCGGTCTGCAAGCCGTCCGGCGTTGCAAGCCAACGCACCCCGTACCAACTGAAGGGGACATTGGAATATTGGGTGAGCGAGGAGTTCGCGCGCCAGGGGATCAAAGAACCGGTGAGGGTTGTACACCGCTTGGACCGGGGAACATCCGGGGTGATGCTGTTTCCCAAGCACAGACAATCGGCTGCCTGGCTCTCCGTATTGTTCAAGGAAGGTACGATCCGGAAGCGCTACGTGGCGCTGGTTACCGGCGTGCCGAGCCGGCAAGTCTGGAGTGCGGATGGTGCGATCGGTAAGATCGGCAGTGCCCGTTGGGGAGTGGTGCCAGGAGGGCGGCCGGCCTTGACGGAGTTTGCCGTGCGGAAGGCGGCGAGTGGGCGTGCCCTGCTTGAGGCGCTGCCGAAGACCGGGCGTACGCATCAGATTCGGGTGCATCTGGCAGATGCCGGTCTGCCGATTGTGGGGGATGTGGGTTATGGTGGAGTGGTTGCATCCCGCTTGATGTTGCATTGCCTCGGGCTTGCCTTTACCGCGCGGGATGGCAGTGAACGGTGTCTCGAAGCCCGGCCGGATGCGGCATTTGTCGAGGAGTGCGGCGACTGCTGGTGAAAAACACCTCTCAAAAAAGTTCATTGCAGCACCCTGCGCTTTGTGCTACCGTGCCACACTTGCGCAGGAATGGCTGAATACAATATTTGTGTTTTTATTCAATAACTTATGTCAAAAATTATCTGCATAGCCAATCAAAAGGGTGGCGTGGGAAAGACCACTACAGCCATCAATCTTGCTGCTGCCCTTGCTGCTGCGGAATGCCCTACTTTGCTGGTAGACATCGACCCGCAGGGCAATGCGACCAGTGGCGTCGGGATTGACAAGACCCAGCTGCACCAATCGGTATACGATCTCTTGATCAACGAAGCCGATCCGGCAGCACTGGTGCTGGATACCGGGCATCCCTTCCTGCATATCCTGCCGGCCACCTCTGACCTTGCCGGCGCCGAGCTGGAGCTGGCAACCGAAACCGGGCGGGAACAGAAGCTGAAAACCGCCCTGCAGCCGCTACGGGAACGCTACCGCTATATTCTGATCGACTGCCCCCCCTCCCTTAGTCTCTTGACCGTGAATGCCATGACAGCGGCGGATACCGTCTTGATACCGCTGCAGTGTGAATTTTATGCTATGGAGGGGCTTTCGCAGATACTGAATACGATCCGGCTGGTGCAAAAAGGTCTGAATACTGCCATCAGGATCGAGGGTATCCTGCTGACTATGGCCGACGGGCGCAACCGCCTTTCCAAGGATGTCGAGGATGAGGTGCGCACCCATTTCCCGCGCGATGTTTTTGAAACGGTTGTGCCGAGAAATGTACGCCTGTCTGAAGCCCCGAGCCACGGTAAACCGATTATTTACTATGATATTACCTCCCGGGGGGCCACTGCGTATCTACAATTGGCTCGCGAGCTGATTCAGCGGGAGGCGACCCATGCTTAAAAGAGGTGGGCTTGGCAGGGGCATGGCGGCACTGCTGCCGGTCGTCGCCGCAGCTGATGACAAAAATTATTTTGTTTGCCCGATTGAGCAGATCCGCCCCAACCGGAATCAGCCGCGCAAGCAGTTCGCCCCCGAAAAGCTTGAGGAATTAGCCTCGTCCATCCGCGAAAAAGGGATCATCCAGCCCCTGGTTGTCACCAAAAAGGACGGCTTTTACGAGATTATTGCCGGGGAACGCCGCTGGCGTGCAGCCCAGAAGGCCGGCCTGCGCGAGTTGCCGGTCGTTATTCGCGAGGCCAGCGAAGATGCGGTGATGGAGCTGGCGTTGATTGAAAATATCCAGCGTGAGGACTTAAACGCCATCGAAGAAGCGCAGGCCTACAAGTCGCTGGTTGAACATTTTGGCATATCTCAGGACGAGGTTGCCAAGCGCGTAGGGAAAAACCGCACCACCGTCACCAATGCCCTGCGGTTATTGAAACTGCCGGAAGATATCCAAAAAGATGTGGTCGAAGAGCGGCTTTCGATGGGGCATGCCCGCGCCCTGCTGGGGCTGGAGCATGAAGAGCAGCTCCAAAAGGCTCGACAGGAGATTCTGCACCGCCAGCTCAGCGTCAGGGCGACCGAGGAACTGGTTAACCGGATCAAGCGCGGGGTCAGGGCCGCTGCAAAGCCGGCTCGCCAGCCGGATCTCTTGATGGTCGCGCTGGAAGAGCAGCTGCAAAAACAGTTTCAGACCCGCATTGCCATCCGCCGGAACAATACCGGCAAGGGGGCGTTGGAGATACATTTCAACTCAGCTGACGAATTAACCCGCATCGTTGATCTGTTGCAATCTTGATGCTGTTCTGCAACAGGCTGGCTACTTTTTGGTTGACAGCCTGTATACAACCATGATAGCTAACCAGCGTTTGACGCCTGACCTTCATGTCGGGCATGTTTTTGTGGGACACAGTATACAAAAACCGATGGATTAAGGGGTAGGCCGTGATCAATCTCGATCTCGCATTTGCTGTCCAGGTGGTAAACTTTGGACTTCTTGTGCTGATTCTGAACATCTTCCTTTATAAGCCGATCCGGGCACTGTTGGCGCAGCGGCGTCAGGAGATTCTGTCTGCTCGTGAACGTGCCGTTGCGGTGGATGAGCAGGTGCAGGAGAAGGTGGCTCAGTATGAGGCCCGTCTGCGTGAAGCCAAATCCGAGGTTGGGGCAAAGCGCGCTGAGCTGGTGAAGGAAGCGCAGGCGGAAGAAACTACTTTGCTTGAGAAGGCACGTCAAGAGGCTGGGGCCTCTTTGGCGGCAATCCGTGAGCGGGTGGCCAAGGAGTCGACAGACGCCCGTCAGATGTTGCAAAAGCAGGCTGAGGCATTGTCCGGTGATATTTGTGAAAAAATTCTGGGGAGGAGTCTGTAAGCCCATGTTGAAACAGAACGATCTGCGCAAACAACGAATCCTCTCCTGTGTGTCTGCTGTTGCAATTTTATTGATTGCAACGTTAGCGGCAGCATCCGGCGGCGGTGAACACCATGCTGACAGCGGGGCCCAACTAAAGGATTTTGGCTGGCGTGTAGTTGACTTCCTGCTGTTGGCAGGCATCCTCTTTTGGGCGTTGAAAAAGGCAAATGTCAAAGGATCGCTCGCGGATCGCCAGGTTCAGATCGAAAAGAACCTGCGAGAAGCGCGCGAGGCCCGAGAAGCTGCAGAAGCGAAGCTGAAAGAATACACGGAGAAGCTGGCCAAGGCGAACCAAGAGGTTGATGCGTTGCGTGCTGCCATGCTGAAAGAGGCAGAGGCTGAGAAGCAGCGAATCGTTGCCGAGGCGAAGATTTCAGCGGATAAAATTTCGATACAAGCTGCTCAGGCAGCCGATCAAGAGGTGTTGAAGGCGCGTGCAGAGTTGCGTGCCGAGGCCGCACGATTGGCGGTTGAGCTGGCTGCCGGAAAGCTGACTGGTGCAGTGCAGCAGGCAGACCATGACCGTATGGTGCAAGACTATCTCGGGAAGGTGGGACAACTGTGATCAACAATGCCATTGCCAGAAGGTATGCCAAGGCACTGGTGCAGCTTGGCTCCGAAAACGGCCAGATCGAGCGCTTCAGTCAAGAACTGAAGGCGGTAGATCAGCTGGTAAGCGGAAATGCCGAGTTGCGTGCTGTCTTTGGAAACCCAGCATTCACTGCTGAGCAAAAAAAGCAGATCGTGCGTGAATTGGTTGCCAAGCTTGCATGTTCCGAGCTAGTTACCAATTTTCTGCTGCTGCTCGTCGATAAAAACCGGATGGTTTGTCTATCCCAGATTGTCCAAACCTATGAAAAACTTGCTGATGAGCAGTCCGGAGTTGTCCGGCCGTTCATTACCAGTGCATTTGCCCTGAGTGATGCGCAGGTTGCGGCCATCCAGACGGCGCTCGAGCAGAAGACCGGCAAGAAGGTGGTGCCGCAGGTGGTGGTGGACTCCTCGTTGATCGGTGGTGTTGTAACCCAGATCGGCGATATTGCCTATGATAGTAGCGTAAAGACTCAACTCGCACGGATTCACGATATACTACAGAAGGGGTAAGCACTTCTATGGAACTGAGAGCCGAAGAAATCAGCGAAATTATCAAGAAGCAGATCAAGGAGTACGGTAAAGAGGTTGAGGTCTCCGAGACCGGTACCATCATCTCCATTGGTGACGGTATTGCCCGTATCCATGGCCTGTCCGGCGCAATGGCCGGCGAGCTGCTGGAATTCCCCGGCGGTGTGTCAGGCATGGTGCTGAACCTGGAAGAAGACAACGTCGGTGCCGCTGTCCTCGGTGACTTCATCGAGATCAAGGAAGGCGACACGGTCAAGCGTACCGGCCGGATCGTCGAGGTGCCGGTTGGTCCCGCCTTGGTTGGCCGCGTGGTGAACGCCATTGGTGAGCCGATCGACGGTAAAGGTCCGATCGTGACCGAGCACTACCGCAAGGTTGAGATCAAGGCTCCTGGTATTGTTAAGCGTAAATCGGTGCATGAGCCGATGGCTACCGGACTGAAGGCGATTGACTCGATGGTGCCGATCGGGCGTGGCCAGCGGGAGCTGATCATCGGTGACCGTCAGACCGGCAAGACTGCGGTTGCCATGGATACCATCATCAACCAGAAGGGTGGCGACGTGATCTGTATTTACGTTGCTATCGGTCAGAAACGTTCCACTGTCGCCCAAGTGGTTTCCAAGCTGCAGGAAAACGGTGCCATGGACTACACCATCGTGGTGGCCGCCACTGCTTCCGAGTCTGCCCCGCTGCAGTTCATTGCCCCGTATGCCGGTGTTACCATGGGTGAGTACTTCCGCGACAGCGCCAAGCACGCCCTGATTATTTACGATGACCTTTCCAAGCAGGCTGTTGCCTATCGCCAGCTTTCGCTGCTGCTCCGTCGCCCGCCAGGACGCGAAGCGTATCCTGGTGACGTGTTCTATCTCCATAGCCGTTTGCTGGAGCGTGCCGCCAAGTTGTCCGACGATGTTGGCGCCGGTTCTCTGACCGCATTGCCGATCATTGAGACCCAGGCTGGCGACGTTTCGGCCTACATTCCGACCAACGTAATTTCCATTACTGACGGTCAGATCTTCCTGGAGTCCGACCTGTTCTACTCCGGTGTTCGTCCGGCCATCAACGTCGGTATCTCGGTCTCACGGGTTGGTGGTTCCGCCCAGACCAAGGCCATGAAGCAGGTTGCCGGCACTCTGCGTCTGAACCTGGCTCAGTATCGTGAGATGGCCGCCTTTGCCCAGTTCGGTTCCGACCTGGACCGTGCAACGCAACTGCAGCTCGCCCGTGGTGAGCGTCTGGTTGAAATCCTCAAGCAGCCCCAGTACCGTCCGCTCTCATTCGAGAAGCAGGTTCTGATCATTTTCGCCGCCAACAATGGTTATGTTGACGACTATCCGGTCGCTGCACTGAAGCGCTACGAAACTGAATTGCTTGTTTTCATGGATAATCGCGCCAGTGACGTACTGCCGGAGTTGCGCGAGAAAAAGCAGATTGATGACGCCGTTAAGGCAAAGCTGATCAGTGCACTGGATCAGTTCAAGAAGGAATTCTCCGCCTAGGACAAGGACGGTCTAAATCATGCCAAGCCTGAAATCCATAAAGAAGCGGATCGCCTCCGTTAAAAATACGCGCCAGATCACCAAGGCCATGAAAATGGTCTCAGCTGCAAAACTGCGCCGCGCACAGGATAACATCATTGCAGCCCGTCCCTATGCTGCCAAGCTGGAAGAAGTACTGCAATCATTATCAGCCTGCGTGGAAGGGGATGCACATCCGCTGCTTGAAGTTCGCGAGGCAAAAAAGCTGCTTCTGCTGGTCGTTACCTCTGATCGCGGCCTGTGCGGTGGCTTCAATGCCAACCTGTGCAAGGCAGCAGATCGGTACATCCGTGAGCATAAGGAATCCTACGAGCAGATCACGCTGCTGACCCTCGGCCGCAAAGGGTTCGAATACCTCAAGAACCGGCATGCGGTAGCGAAAAATTATCCCAACCTGATTTCCAAGCCGAATTATCAAACAGCTGCGCTGTTGGCTCAGGAAATTATTGAGGGGTATAATGACGGGCAGTACGACCAGGTTGTGATCCTCTATAATGCCTTTAAAACCGTGATGTCTCAGGATATTACCTTCCAGCAGCTCTTGCCTGTCATTCCGCCCGAGACCGAAGCATCGGTGCTTGATGAACCGACTGTGGAGTACCTTTACGAACCGTCGGTACAGGAACTGCTCGACGAGATCCTGCCGAAAAATATCGAAGTCCAGATCTTTAAGGCGATGCTTGAGTCTGTGGCTGCAGAACATGGTGCTCGCATGACCGCCATGGACAGCGCCAGCAAGAACGCTTCCGAGATGATTGGCAAACTGACCCTGCAATACAACCGTGCACGTCAGGCGGCAATTACGACTGAACTGATGGAAATCATTTCAGGCGCAGAGTCAATCAAAGGATAATACACGTTTAACGTTACGATACTGATGGCCTTCAGGCCCAGGAGGAACAAGGTACATGAGCCAGAACACAGGTAAGATTTCACAGGTAATCGGCGCCGTTGTCGACGTCGAATTTGAACCCGGTCAACTGCCGCCGATTTTCAACGCCCTGCGGGTGACCAACCCGGCTATCGATGAGCGCGAAAACAACCTCGTGCTCGAAGTTGCTCAGCACCTCGGTGAAAATTCCGTGCGTACCATCGCGATGGATTCAACTGATGGTCTCAAGCGCGGACAGGTCGTTGTTGATACCGGCAAGCAGATCTGTGCTCCGGTTGGTCGTAAAACCCTGGGTCGTATCATCAACGTCATTGGTGAGCCGGTTGACGAGATGGGGCCGCTCGGTCACGAAAAAGAGTATGCAATTCACCGTGATGCGCCACTCTTTGAAGATCAGTCCACCAAGGTTGAAGCCTTTACAACCGGCATCAAGGTTGTTGACCTGTTGGCTCCTTATGCTCGCGGTGGTAAGATTGGTCTGTTCGGCGGTGCCGGCGTCGGCAAGACCGTTTTGATCATGGAATTGATCAACAACATCGCCAAACAGCACGGTGGTTACTCGGTGTTCGCCGGTGTTGGTGAGCGTACCCGTGAAGGTAACGACCTGTGGCACGAAATGAAGGACTCTGGCGTTATTGACAAGGCTGCCTTGGTGTACGGCCAGATGAACGAGCCTCCCGGGGCGCGTGCCAGGGTTGCGCTGACCGCCCTCTCCATCGCCGAATACTTCCGCGATGAAGAAAACCAGGATGTTCTGCTGTTCATAGACAACATCTTCCGCTTCACCCAGGCAGGTTCCGAGGTTTCGGCGCTGCTGGGTCGTATTCCTTCCGCCGTTGGTTACCAGCCTACCCTGGCCACTGAAATGGGCGAGCTGCAGGAGCGTATTACCTCCACAAAAAAGGGTTCCATTACCTCGGTGCAGGCAATCTACGTGCCTGCCGACGACTTGACCGACCCGGCTCCTGCCACCGCCTTTGCCCACCTGGACGCCACCACCGTTCTTTCCCGTCAGATTGCCGAGCTGGGTATCTACCCGGCCGTGGACCCGCTGGACTCGACCTCACGGATTCTTGATCCGCAGGTGATTGGTGAAGAGCACTATGCGGTTGCCCGTTCCGTTCAGTACGTGCTGCAGAAGTACAAGGATCTACAGGACATCATCGCCATCCTTGGTATGGACGAGCTGTCCGAAGAGGACAAGCTGGTGGTTGCACGTGCCCGTAAGATCCAGCGCTTCCTGTCTCAGCCATTCCACGTTGCCGAGGCCTTCACCGGTACCCCCGGTGTCTACGTCGAGCTGAAGGACACCATCAAGGGCTTCAAGGAGATCGTGGACGGCAAGTACGACGACCTGCCCGAACAGGCCTTCTATATGGTCGGCACCATTGAAGAAGCGATCGAAAAAGGCAAGAAGCTGGCTGCAGTTTAATCACACTGGATTGAATCGCCCATAAGGATTGAATCATGGCTGAAAAGATGAAGCTTGAAATAGTCACCCCGTACAGCAAGGTTCTGGACGAGCAGGTTGATGAAGTAACGGCCACCGGTAAAGTGGGTGAATTTGGTGTGCTGCCCGGCCACTCACCGTTTTTGACCTCGCTCAAGATCGGTGAACTCTGCTACAAAAAGGATGGCGCCGCCGTCAGTATGGCGCTGAACTGGGGATACTTTGAAATTCGTGACGACAAGATCATCGTGCTGGTAGAGACGGCTGAGAAGGCCGATGAGATTGACCTTGAGCGTGCCAAGGCAGCCTTGGGCCGGGCCGAGGCAAAGCTGAAGGAGCTGTCGCCTGAAGACAAGCAGTTCAAGATTTATGAAGCGGCGCTCGAACGTGCCCTGATTCGTATGCAGGTTGCCGGTAAGGCTGCTCGTAAGTAGCAATTACGGTCACTGCGCGGTATATAAGGAGCGGCGATGAAGCCGCTCCTTTTTTTATTGGTGGTCTTGATGAAGCGTTACACAACCTTTACCGATGAATTGCGCCGACGCTTTCACTGCCGGGTGCAGCGGGTATCATTGGATGCCGGGTTCAGCTGTCCTAACCGGGACGGCACCATTGGCAGCGGCGGCTGCAGTTTCTGCAATGACCGTGGTGCCGCTGCGGTTGGTGTACCGGTTGAATTGCCGTTGCAGCAGCAGCTGGCTCGCAGCAAGGAGTACTTGCGCAGGAAGTTCCGAGCGGAAAAATTTTTAGGCTATTTTCAGGCCTACACCAATACCTACGCTTCGGTAGATCAACTGCGGCAATTGTACGAAACGGTTTTGCAGGACCCCGAGGTGGTGGGGTTGATTATCGGCACACGCCCCGACTGTCTGCCGGACGCGGTGCTTGATCTGCTTGAAGAACTGAATCAGCGGACCTACCTTTGGCTGGAGTTGGGGATGCAGACCATGCATGACCGCACCCTGCGTGCCATCAACCGTGGGCATGGACATACCTGCCTGGTGGATGCGGTTGCCCGCTGCAAACAGCGCGGGTTACGCGTCTGCCTGCATCTTATCCTAGGCCTGCCAGGGGAGGAACGTACCGACATGTTGGCATCGCTGGCCGAGGTCAACCGGCTCGGTGTTGATGGCGTTAAACTGCACCACCTGCATGTCTTACGTAACAGTCGTTTTGCCGAGCTTTATCAGGCGGGCGAACTAACGCTTATGGAGCGGGATAGCTACGTTGCCCTTGTCTGTGATCTGCTCGAACGTCTTGATCCGCGTATCGTGGTACAACGGGTAATGGGGGACGGCCGCTCGGAGCTGCTGGCGCCGGACTGGTCCCGTCGGAAGCTTGAAGTCCTGAATGCAATTGATGCAGAACTGGAAAAAAGAGACAGCCGACAAGGGTGTCGGCTGTCTCTTGGATGATGCGCAACGAGGTTGACCGTGCGATGATCAGGCTTTGGGATCTTCCTTTTTGGGCTTGATTTCGATTTCGTCCTTACCATCAGAAGCGTTTTTGAAGTTTTTAATGCTCTTGCCAAGCGCTGATCCGATTTCCGGCAGGCGTCCAGCCCCAAAAACCACCAGTACAATTACCAGTATCACAATCAGTTCCGGCATGCCGAATCCAAACATAGCCATTCCTCCAAAATAAGTTTCGTAAATAGTGCCCGTACCGGACAAAAAAATCAAGGATAACCGGCAACAGCAGCAGTGGTTGTAACAGACGGCAGGTGCGCTTGCTTGACAATGGGCTGAACTGCGCTAGGGTGACGAGGTAGGCTAGGGAAATTAATGTTGACAGGTTATACGATGACTCCTCGGGGTTCATTCAGATCTCGGCATAAGCCGCGTCTGCTACGGTGTCAGTTGGCCGTTGCAGCAGGGTGCCTGCGGTGACGGCCGCACATAATCACAGCCGTGGCACGAATGCCCGCTGGCTGGTCTTTGGGCTTGGCGTGGCGCTAACCGGTCTGGCGCTGATCTTTTACCTTTCACGGGAATACCACAAATCAACGCTGCTCCAGGAGGAACGACTGCTGCAGCGAGCCGAGATTATCAGCAGGAACACGGTCCTGAATCTTGAGGCGCTCAATAATTTGCTGCTCAGTCTCCAGCATGATCCCTTGCTGCGTTCCGGTGCAAACGTCTACAACCAACGCTTTGAAGACCTGACCAAGGCCATGCCCGGCGTCCGGACGATGCTGGCACTGGATGCGGAGGGCTCGGTTCTGGTATCCAGCAACGTGCAGTTGCTGGGGAAAAACTTCAGCGATCGCGACTATTTTAAAATCCCCCAACAGCAGGCAGCTGCTGATCGCTTGTACGTATCTCCCCCCTTCCGGACGACACTGAATACCTATGTCATTAACCTGAGCAGAGTGTTACGTGGACCCGATGGACGCTTTGCCGGTGTGGTCGCTGCCTCTCTTGATCCGGACTACTTCAGTGCCTTGCTTGCCTCTGTGTCGTACGCACCCGACATGCTCTCCGCCTTGGCCCACGGTGATGGCCTGCTGTTTCTGATGGAACCGGGACGTGCGGCAGCCATTGGTAAAAATCTGGCCGTACCGGGCAGTTTTTTCAGCAAACACCGCGACAGCGGCAAGGTCAGTAGCGTGCAGCGCGGAGTGGTCTATGCCACCGGGAAAAAACAAATGATGGCGCAGATCACCATTCAACCTCAGTCGCTCAAGATGAACAAGCCGCTGGTGGTTGCTGTCTCGCGTGACCTGGCGGCCATTTACGCAGGCTGGCGTAAAGAGGCGGGCTTATTGGCGCTGCTGTTTCTGGCTGCTGTGCTACTATCCGGTGGCTGTCTGCAGATATACAACAAGCGTCAGGAGGAGTTCAGGCGGCGTCAGGAGGCCTATGATAGTCAGGTTCGCGAGTTGAGCGAGGAGCTGGACCGCTTTTTCAGTACGTCGTTGGATCTACTTTGTATTGCCGACTTAGAAGGACATTTCAGGCGGCTGAATCGCTCTTGGGAGGAACGCCTCGGCTATAGGATTGATGAACTGATCGGCCGGAATTTTCTCGATTTTGTCCATCCTGACGATATTCCGGGCACCCTGGCAGCAATGACCGACCTGGCTGCCGATAAGCAGGTCCTGAATTTTATTAACCGCTATCGCTGTAGAGACGGTTCCTACCGCTGGATCGAATGGCGCTCGACCAGCTATGCCGACCTGATCTACGCTGCAGCTAGGGATATAACTGAGCGCAAAGAGGTCGAGGTGTTGTTGCGGAGCGCCTTAACCGAGTTGGAGCGGTTCAGAGAGGCGCTGGATCATGTCACGTCGTACATTTACATGAAGGACCGGGATCATCGCTACGTCTATGCCAACAAGGCGACGTTGGAACTGTTCGGTGTGACCCGGGATGAACTGGTCGGCTCCGGAGACAGTCGCTTCTTTCCTCCTGAAACCGTGACCAAGCTGTATCAGGTTGATGAGCGAGTGCTGCAGGGTGAGCAGACAAGCGCGGAGATTGAGGTGGATAACGGCGCAATAGGCAGCCGTTGTTACTGGGAGATCAAGACCCCGATCTATGAAGATCCGGCAAGGCGTGTTGTCTGGGGAATCTGCGGTATCTCCACCGATATCACTGAGCTGAAGCAGGTTCAGCGACAACTTGAGCTGCGAACTCTTGAGGCTGAGGCGGCCAATCGGGCCAAGTCGGACTTTCTTGCCAACATGAGCCATGAGATTCGTACCCCGATGAACGCCATCATCGGCCTTACCCATCTGGTACTCGAAACCGAGTTGACTGGGCACCAGCGTGATTTTTTGAACAAGGTGTACAGCTCTTCCCGTGCGCTGATGGGGATTCTGAACGACATCCTGGACTATTCCAAGATCGAGGCCGGGCGGATCGAGTTGGAGTGCCTGCCTATCTCGCTGGAAGCGGTGGTGCAAGGGGCCATGGACCTTTTTAGGGTAAAGGCAGAAGACAAGGGGCTGGTATTTACTGCTGAGCTGCCGGCGTCACTTCCTGCAGTACTTTCGGGTGACCCGCTGCGGCTTGCCCAGGTGCTGAACAATCTGGTGGGGAATGCCGTAAAATTCACGGATCACGGCGAGATTCGGATCAGGGTGGAGCAGCTGGAGGAGGACACCCGGTCCGTGTCGCTTTGCTTTACCGTGCAGGACAGCGGTATCGGTCTTGAACAAGAGGAAATTGAGCGATTGTTCCACCCCTTTACCCAGGCAGACAGCACCATTAGTCGAAAATACGGCGGTACTGGTCTGGGGTTGACCATTAGTCAACGTCTGGTGATGCTGATGGGGGGTAAAATCACGGTTAGCAGCCAAAAGGGTGGCGGCAGTAGCTTCAGCTTTGTTGTTCCGCTGGGAAAAGTAGCGCCCGGCACCAGGCCAACCAACCTGTCTGCAGGTGCAGATGAACCGGTCCCTCCGGCAGAGGGCATGCTGGAACAACGGGCGTCTGAGCTGGCAGGGCTGCGTATCTTGCTGGTGGAGGATAATCGGATCAACCGGGATGTCGCGACAGAGATGTTGCGGATCTATGGGGCTCACGTCACGTCGGCCGAACATGGTACAGAGGCACTCGAACTGCTGCAGCAGAACAGCTTTGACGTTATCCTTATGGATCTGCATATGCCGGTCATGGATGGTTTTGAGACCACTCGCCGTATTCGTCAGCAATATGCCGGTCAAACACTGCCGGTCATTGCCATGACCGCTGCGGTGATGCAGCAGGATCGTGAACGCTGCAAGGAGGCCGGTATGGTGGATTTTTTGGCAAAACCGGTCAATCCGACCGAACTTCTGGCTGTTTTAAAGAAATGGCGCAACGTTGCGACGCCGTCTGAGCAGGACAAGAGGCGGCCTGTTCCGGCACCGGTTCATGACGATGTTTTCCCGCACTTGCCCGGTTTTGACATGGAGGCCTGCCGCTATCGCATGAACGGCGACCTCCACCTGTTCCGTGGCTTGCTTGAGGCCTTTGCGGTAGACCATGGCCGGGATGCAGCCACGCTGCGAACCCTGTTTTCAACGAATAAGATCACTGAGGGAGGGCATCTGGTACACACCCTCAAGGGGGTGGCAGGCACCCTTGGTGCGGTTGATCTGGCAAAGGCCGCTGTTGATCTGGAGCAGCAGTTGCGTTTGTCTACCGATCAAGTCGATCCGGAGCGCTTTGCTCGGCAGGTGGAGTTGACGGTATCCACCATCAGCGACTATCTGTCCGGGACAGGGGGGCGGCCGGTCTAAAAAATACTGAAAAAGGCCATGTCAGCTGACATGGCCTTTCGTGTACGCAGTTGGGGAGTGTGATCAGTACTTCTTGTCGGCGTAATCAACCCAGCCGCCAGCCAGTACCAGCGCCTTGTCAAAGGGTGACAGCTCGAAGCTGAAGCTCTTCTGTTTGCCGCCGCCGGACATGGTCAGGGTCTGGGCCTCAATGTCGATGCTCATGGTTGCATCGGCATCGGCAGCATGGGCGAAAATCTGGTCAAGATCTGCCTTGGGCAGTTCGATGGCTGCCATGCCGCAGTTGAACATGTTCTGGCGAAAAATACGGGCAAACGATTCGGCCACTACGGCAGTGATATCGTTGACTTCAAAGACCCAGGGCGCGTGTTCGCGTGAAGAGCCGCAACCGAAGTTGGCGCGGGAGACAACCACTCGGGCCTGCTTGGTTTTCTCTCCCTTGGGGTCAAAACCATCGAGTTTCAGGTCTTCCAGAATGTAGGGTTTCAGATCCTGCTTGGTGATTTCGGTCAGATACTTGGCCGGAATAATCTCATCGGTATTGATATCGGCACGGTCGAGAAATAAGACCGGCCCACCAAAAGTTTTCATAGCTGCAACTCCTTATCGTAAAATGATCTAGAGATATTTGCGTGGGTCTGCGATCTTACCTTCAATTGCCGTGGCAGCGGCTGTGGCGGGTGACATCAAGTGTACCATGCCGCCTTTGCCCATCCGGCCGTTAAAGTTACGGTTCGTGGTGGAGGCGCAGACTTCACCATCAGCCAGGACGCCGTTACTCATCCCGAGGCAGGCGCCGCAGGTGGAGTTGGTAACGCAGAAACCGGCATCCAGAAAGATATCAAGAATGCCTTCCTTCAGGGCTTCCCGGTAGATCTTGGGGGTGGCGGGAGAGAGGATGCCGCGGACATTGTCGGCCAGCTTATGCCCTTTCAGGATCTGTGCGGCAATCCGCAGGTCCTCCAGGCGGCCGTTGGTGCAGGAACCGAGATAGACCTGATCTACCTTGTTGTCAACGAACTCGGTGACCGCCTTGACCTGATCCGGTTTGAAGTTGAAGGTGGCCACCGGTACCAGCGTGGCTGCGTCGATCTCAAGAGTCTGCTCATAAACGGCATCGGCATCGGAGCACCACTTTTGGTAGTCGGCCAATGCGGCCTCCTTGGAGGCAAATTCCCCCTGAATGAACGGCCAGAGGTATTCAACGGTGGTCATGTCCGGCATGCAGATGCCGGAGGTGCCACCAGCCTCTATCGCCATGTTACAGAGGGTCATGCGGGATTCCATGGTCATGGCATCAATGGTGGTGCCACGGAATTCAATAACCCGATCAGTGGCGCCGTTGACGCCGATCTTGCCGATCAGGGTCAGGATCACGTCCTTGGCGTAAACGCCTTTGGGGAGGTCACCATTGACATTGACCCGGATGGTCTTGGGCTCACGGAAGGCGCAGACCCCCTTCAGGATGCCGACCTCCAGGTCGGTGGTGCCGACACCGGCGGCAAAGGCACCAAAGGCGCCGTGGGTGCAGGTGTGGGAGTCGCCCATGATCACGGTGTTGCCGGGGCGGATGAACCCCTTTTCCGGGAAAAGGGCGTGGCACACGCCATTTGCGCCCACATCAAAGAAGTCCTTGATCTGCTGGCGATGCGCCCAGTCACGCAGAATTTTGCCTTGGGTTGCGGTTTTTGAGTCTTTTGCCGGGGTGACGTGATCAATCACCGCCTTGATTTTGGTAGGGTCAAAAACGCGATCCTTGCCGCGTTCCACCAGGTCGACGATCGCAATCGGCGTCGTTATTTCATGGCAGAGTACCACGTCCAGCCGCAGCACCTTGGTGCCGCTGAACGGTTCATCCACCAAATGGGCGGCAAAAATCTTTTCAGCAGTGGTCTTACCCATTCGTTCAGTCCATCCTTTCCCTGTGAGTACTAGTGTATCCAGATGTACCAGAAACAGGCTGGCAAGTCTACAGTTTGGTGCGATAACCTGCTGTTTTTGTACCAGTAAACAGAATTTTAAAGAACTGTGGCGTGGAAAAAAGGTGAGATGATGGTATAAGAACCTCACGTTCACAAACGATAGGTAGACACGCATGGGCGAAGAACAACTGAAAATATTGTTGCAGGCAATTGCCGAAGGGGGCTTGAGTCCGGAAGAGGGACTGGAGCAGCTCCGGCATCTGCCGTTCGAGGATCTGGGCTTTGCGCAGGTTGATCATCATCGCAGCCTGCGCCAGGGGCAGCCCGAGGTGATTTTCGGCCAAGGCAAAACCGTGGAGCAGGTTGGCCGGATCATGAAGGTTATGGTTGGCCGAGGCAGTAACGTTTTGGTGACCCGACTGGAACAAGTCCGTGCTGTCGAGCTGTTGGCGGTGTTCCCTCAGGCCAGCTATCATGATGAGGCACGTTGTTTGACCCTTGAAGCGACCCCGCGACAGGAGCGAGGCCGCGGGACGATTCTGGTAGTGTCGGCGGGTACTTCCGATCTGGCGGTGGCAAGCGAGGCTGTGGTGACTGCCCGCTTCTTGGGCAACAAGACCGAACTGCTCTGCGATGTGGGGGTGGCCGGCATTCATCGGCTTCTGGCGCATCTGCAGCTGATTCGTTCGGCTACGGTCTTGATCGTGGTTGCCGGTATGGAGGGGGCGTTGCCTTCCGTGGTTGCCGGGTTGGTGGATCGGCCGGTGGTGGCGGTACCGACGTCCGTGGGGTATGGTGCTTCGTTTGGCGGGATTGCGGCACTGCTGGGAATGCTCAATTCCTGTGCCAGCGGGGTCACGGTCGTGAATATCGATAACGGTTTCGGCGCCGCCTGCGCAGCCAGTCTGATGAACCGGGAGTAAGAGTTTCAAATGGGCAAGATCCTTTACTTTGACGCCGCCGCAGGCATCAGCGGTGATATGACCGTGGCCGCCCTGCTTGATCTGGGGGTGCCGCTTGACTATCTCCGGCAGGAGCTGGCTAAACTGGGCCTGCCGGAAGGCTCGTTTGAGCTTGGCGAAGAACGGGTGCAGCGGCGCGGGGTACCCGCACGTTATTTTATCGTGCAGTTGCCGGTGGCCGACCACCAGTTACATGCGGGCCATCGGCATCACCACCACCGTCGCTATGCTGATATCCGCGCCATGCTTGCCACCAGCACGCTTTCCCCTCACAGCAAAGAGCTTGCGCACCGCGTCTTTTTGAAGCTGGCCGAGGCCGAGGCCGAGGCGCACCAGGTTGTGCTTGATGAGGTCCGGTTTCATGAGGTTGGCGCGGTGGACAGTATTGTTGATATTGTGGGAACAGCCATAGGTCTGGACTGGCTGGGGGTAGAACAGCTGTATGTCTCTGCCGTGCCGCTGGGGAGTGGTTTTGTGGAAACCGCCCATGGTCGTTTACCGGTCCCGGCGCCTGCCACGGCGTTATTGTTGAAAGGGCTGGCGGTGCATAGCCAGTGTGGGGCAGGTGAACGGGTAACGCCGACCGGTGCGGCTATCCTGGCGGCCCTGGCGCAACCGCTGGGGACCATGCCGGCCATGACGGTTGAGCGGATTGGCCTCGGGGCCGGTAGCAAGGACTTTGAGGATTGCCCCAATGTCTTGCGGGTATTTGCAGGTTGCCGGGATGGTGGGGCTGGATCGGAAACGGTGTGTGAGATGAGTTGCAATCTGGATGATGTGACGCCGGAGGTGCTGGGCTATACGATGGAATGCCTGTTGGCGGCCGGGGCCCTGGATGTCTGGCACACCGCGATCCAGATGAAGAAACAGCGTCCGGCGGTACTGCTGTCACTGCTCTGCAGGGTAGAGCAGCAGGCCGCCTTGGCGACATGTCTGATGGAACAGACCGGCAGCCTGGGGGTACGGCTGCAAACGGTGCAACGCCTTGTGCAGGCGCGCCGGATTGAAGAGCGTCAGACCTGCTATGGCCCGGTCCGTTTCAAGCTCAGCAGATATGGCAGCAAGCCCGAATATGAGGATTGTTGCCGGATTGCCCGTGAACAGGGGCTGCCGCTGCGCGAGGTGCAGCGCCGTGTCACAGGAGCAGACCGTGATGAACTATGATCATGAACTGGCTGATCTGGCGGCCGTAAGCGGCCTGACTCTGGCACTGGCAGAATCCTGTACCGGTGGTATGATTGCAGCGCAGATAACGGCAATTCCGGGTTGCTCAAACTGGTTCCGCGGCGGTGTGGTTGCCTATCATAATCAGGTCAAGCAGCGGGTGCTGGGGGTGGCGCTTGAACTGCTGGAACAGCATGGCGCGGTGAGTGAGCAGGTTGCCGTGGCCATGGCTGAAGGGGCGCGTTGCCTGTTGGGGAGCGATCTGGCCCTGGCAGTAACCGGCATTGCCGGACCAGAGGGGGGCACGCCGCAAAAACCGGTCGGCACGGTTTATCTTGCCCTGGCCGATGAGAGCGGTTGCAGGGTTGCCAGATACCAGTTCAAGGGAGATCGGGCCAGTGTACGTCAACAAACTGTCACAGAAGCATTTTTTTGGTTGAAAAAGCGACTTATGCTGTCTGAAATGGCTTGAATAGCCCCAATTTAGCTTGCCGCTGGTCGTTTTGATATGCTACTTTCCTGCCTCTTCAATAAACTGAAACCCGATTCAAGGAGGTCCTCCGGTGAGTGATAAAAACAAGGCCATAGAGCTTGCCCTGTCCCAGATTGAAAAGCAGTTCGGCAAAGGGGCAATCATGCGGCTCGGTAATGATGAGGTGCTGCCCGGTGTTGAAGCCATTTCCACCGGTGCCATCTCGCTCGACTTGGCGCTTGGGGTTGGCGGCGTGCCCCGGGGACGGGTGATTGAGATCTATGGCCCGGAGTCCTCCGGTAAGACAACCCTGACCCTGCATATTGTGGCCGAGGCCCAGAAATTGGGTGGGATTGCCGCCTTTGTGGATGCCGAGCATGCCCTGGATATTACCTATGCCCGCAAGCTGGGGGTCAAGACCGATGACCTGCTGGTTTCCCAGCCGGATACCGGTGAGCAGGCGCTGGAGATTGCCGAGACCCTGGTACGCAGCGGCGCCATTGATGTACTGGTGATTGACTCGGTAGCGGCACTGGTGCCCAAAGCCGAGATTGAAGGCGAGATGGGTGATTCCCACGTTGGTCTGCAGGCCCGCCTGATGTCTCAGGCCCTGCGTAAGCTGACCGGTATCATCAGTAAATCCAACTGCTGCGTGATCTTCATCAACCAGATCAGGATGAAGATCGGGGTGATGTTCGGCAATCCGGAGACCACCACCGGTGGTAATGCCCTCAAGTTTTACTCCTCGGTTCGTCTGGATATCCGCAAGATTGCTACCCTCAAACAGGGGGATCAGGTGATCGGCTCCCGCACCAAGGTCAAGGTAGTGAAAAACAAGGTGGCCCCCCCCTTCAAGGAAGCGGAGTTCGATATCCTGTACGGGGAAGGGATCTCCCGCACCGGGGATGTGCTCGATCTGGCGGTTGACAAGGGGATTATCGACAAGAGCGGGGCCTGGTTCTCCTACAATAAGGAGCGGATCGGCCAGGGACGGGAAAATTCCCGCCAGTTCCTCAAGGAAAACCCGGCAATGCTGGCTGAGATTGAAGGAAAACTGCTGGAGCTGATCGCGCCGGCTGCACCCAAGGCAGAGGCGTAAGCGTTCACTAAGCGGCAGGAAGCGGGGAGGTGGCCTGTGGAACTGAACGAAATTCTCACTATTGCCGTTAAGGCCCGCGGTTCCGATATCCACATCAAGACCGGCCTGCCGCCGATCGTGCGGATTGACGGAAAGCTGCACCCGATCCCCAATGCCCAGCGGATGCCGCCCGATCAGGTCACCAGCATCGCCAACATGATGATGAATGACCGGCAGCGCCGGATTTTTGAGGAGAACTCAGAGGTTGACATGGCCTATGCCGTGCCCGGCCTGGGACGCTTCCGGGTGGCCTGCTATCGCCAGCGCGGCACCATCGCCATGGTCTTCCGTTCCATCTCGGTCAAGATTCCCAACCTTGATGAGCTGAATCTGCCGCCGGTATTGAAAAAACTCTGCCTGGAGGAGCGGGGCTTGATCCTGGTGACCGGTACCACCGGCTCAGGTAAATCCTCCACTCTGGCGGCCATGATCGACCATATCAACAACAACCGCACCTGCAATATCATTACCATTGAGGATCCGGTTGAGTTCCTGCACCGCGACAATAAGTGCATCATCAGCCAGCGCGAGGTCGGGACTGATACCCCGACCTTCTCAAGCGCCCTCAAGGGGGCTCTGCGGCAGGACCCTGACGTTATCCTGGTTGGCGAAATGCGGGATTACGAGACCATCGAGACTGCCATGACCGCCGCCGAGACCGGTCACCTGGTCATGTCGACCCTGCATACCATGGATGCCCCGGAGACCATCAACCGGATCATCTCGGTCTTTCCCCCCTATCACCAACGGCAGGTGCGGATCCAGCTGGCCAGTATCATAAAAGGGATCGTGTCCCAGCGTTTGGTGCCGAAAGCTGACGGCAAGGGACGGGTACCGGCGGTGGAGGTGCTGTTGGGGACCGCCCGGGTCAAGGAGTGCATTGACGATAAAGACAAGACCAAGCAGATCCGTGATGCCATCGCCCAGGGCTTTGTTTCCTACGGCATGCAGACCTTTGACCAGTCACTGATGAAGCTCTTTACCTCTAAGCTGATCACGTACGAGGAGGCCTTGCGGCAAAGCTCCAACCCGGACGACTTCGCACTCAAGGTCTCCGGCATCTCTTCGACCTCTGATGCGACCTGGGATAGTTTTGAACAAAAGGACGCCAAGACGGACGAAGTGCTGCAGGAGGATAAACTGGCTGTTGACCGCTTCTAGCCGGACAGACGCCTGCTATGCGGCGGCGCTCAGATTGCTGGCAGCACGGGACTATTCGGTGCTGGGGATGCAACGCAAGCTGCAGCAGCGTCACCATGAATCACAGGATATTCAGGCCGTTGTTGAACGTTTGGTGACGGAGAGGTATCTGGATGACCGGCGTTATGCAGAACGGTTTGCTGCGGCGGCTGCAGAGACGGGACGTTTTGTCGGCTACCGCCTGCGTCAGGAACTGCTGCGCCGGGGGATACCGGCAGAACTGCTTGACGAGCTCGTGCGTGACGGCACCGGGGAAGAACCGGGGCGGCAGACACAAACCGCCAGGCAACTGGTCGCACGCCGCTATCCGGGCGTTGAGCTCCATCTGGCCGATGAGCGGGAACGCCGGAGAATTGCCGGTTTTCTGCAGCGACGCGGGTATGGTTTTGCAACGATTCAAGCGTTGTTCCAGCGAAGCGGGTCTGACTTTGAGTAGTGCTGAAAGGGGACAAACCGTGAAGGCGATTACCCTCTATTTTCGTCCGGGGCAGTGGTGGCTGCTGGTGTTGTTCTGCTGCGTGACCTTGCTGGGCAGACCTGCCTGGGCGGAGCCAGCCGGTGGCGCCGTTGAGGTGGAAGGCTATGCCAGCATTGTAGCCGGCCGCAAGGATCAGGCCCGTGAGGCGGCCTTGCGAGATGCCTTCCGGCGCGCGGTTGAACAGGTTGTCGGCGTGGCCGTTGAGTCGAAAACGGTCGTCAAGGATGCCGAGCTGCTGAATGACAGGATTTTCTCCCGCAGCCAGGGTTTTATCAAGACCTACCGGATCCTTGGGGAGAAGGTGGAGGGCGACGCCTACCGTGTGACGGTTTTTGCCGCGGTGTCCCGCCAAAAGCTTGAGCAGGGTCTGGATGACGCCGGGCTGCTGATCAGGAAGCTCGGCAAGCCGCGGGTCGCTGTGGTCGTCCTGGAAAAGAATCCTGAAGGGGGTGCGGTCCCCGGGGGCATTGTGGAGACCTACCTGCTTGATACCCTGGGGAAACGTGGGTATGCGCTGGTGGACCGCCAGGTTATGCTGGCAGT
This sequence comes from uncultured Geobacter sp., assembly GCA_964622705.1. Lineage (GTDB taxonomy): Bacteria > Desulfobacterota > Desulfuromonadia > Geobacterales > Pseudopelobacteraceae > Trichlorobacter. The sequence goes on from CAZUSH010000008.1 coordinate 42,885, forward strand.
TGAACATGCGGCAGGCTCCGGCGTGCAAGACCAGACTGACGCCGTTGTGCGGGCCGCTGCAGCAGGTGGCGCCGATGTGGTGATCATCGGACGGGCTGAGGCAACGGCTGCCCCAGCGCTGAATGGCACCAATCTTCGTCCGGTTCAGGTTTCGGTTACGGGGCGGGCGGTCGAGGTTGACACCGCCGAGTTGCTGGCAACGGTCAGCGCTTCGCAAAGGGCCTTGCATGTCAACCAGTCGGCAGCAGCAGCTGAGGCGTTTCACAAGGCCGCAGTTGAGTTGACTGAAACGCTGCATCATCAGATGGTGAAGGCGTGGACCAAACGTCTGACCGGGCTGAGGACGCTGCGGGTGACGGTGAGCAACATCCCCCATGCCGAGATCAAGCATGTCCAGAATGCCCTGAAAGAACAGCTTGGCCGGGTAGAAGAGGTGCATGATCGCGGCTATCGGGACCAACAGCTGCGCCTTGATCTTGAGGTCTCCGGCCCGTTCAAGGAGTTGGCTGGAGAACTGGCCGACCTTGATCTTGGACAGGCTATCTTACGGGTAACGGGCTATTCGGCGGGGCAGATCCAGTTAAAATGGCAGGCGCGCGCTGTGCAAGGAGGAAGAACAAAATGAGACGTATACTGTTGGTGATCGGTCTTTTGGTGGTGCTGACCGGCTGTAATAATCCCGGCAAGGAGAGTTTCGAGCTTGGCCGTCAGTTGGAACGCCAGGGACGCGTGGATGAGGCTATCAGCCTCTACGAAGAGGCGATCACCAAGGAACAAGATAATCCGGAATATCGCATCGCATTGGCCGGCGCGCGTTCGAGTGCGGCATCCCGCTTTATTGAGCAGGCCCGCAAGCACCTCCAGGGTGGTACGGCCAGCTATGACCAGCTGCGTGTGGTCCAGCTGGATATCGATAAGGCCTTGAAGGCAGACCCTGCAAATAGTGACGCCAGGGCGCTTGCCACAAGTGTCAAGGCTCAGACGGATGCGCTGCTGAAGCGGGCTGAAGAGTTGTATGCCGCCTCAACGAAGGCAGCTGAGGCGAAGGACTGGCCGACCGCAGTCAATAAGCTGCGGGAAGTTCGTCAGTTTTACCCGGGCTACCTTGACTTGATGATCAAACTGCCGCAAACGGAATCAGCAGCGATCTCATTTTATCTGAAGGAGGCTGAGCGCCAACGGCTTGAGGATGACTTGAACGGCATGATCGCCAGCCTTGAACAGGCCCTGGCCTTCCAACCTTCCAATCAACAGATCGCCGGGCTGCTGAAGGATGCACGGGCAAAAAATTCGGCGCCGGTCTGGTTTGCCAAGGCCGAGCAGGCGGCAAAACAGCAAAAGTGGCCCCAAGCGGCAACCTACCTGGGCAAGGCCGAGGCCCTTAACCCTGATCAGGTACTGCAAGACAAGATGAATGAGCTGAAAAAGCAGGGTGGTCAGCGGATGTTGCAGCAGGTTACAGTGCAGTTGAGCAAGAAACAGCTGTATAGCGCCTTTCTGACCTTGCAGGCGGCGGCATCGTTTTCTCCTGCCCTCTTAAAGGAAAATGAGGGGGTTGAGCTGCGTAAGCAACTGACCACCGAGATGGGGGCAAAGTCTCAGGAACTTGAAGCGGCCGGACTTTTGGGAAGCGCCTGGTACTGGTTGGATCTGTCGATGCGGCTTTCCGGGGGTGACCGGGAGGGGCAGCAGCGTCTGCAGAGCCTGAAAGAGCGCTTGCGGCAACGGGTGGTCAAGAAGATTGCCGTGATGGATTTTACCCCGCCGGCCAATAGCAACGACGCCGGCCGGCTGGTGACCGACAGCCTGCTTTCCTATATGACCAAGAATGCCAGCAGCGACGTCAAGATCCTGGCCCGGGACGTCCTGGGTGCCATCATCAAGGAGATTGAGTTCGGTCAGGCCGGACTGTACGATATTGAGACCGCCAAGAAGACCGGTAAGCTGAAAGGGACCGATATCTTTATCTTCGGCAGCGTGCTGCAGTACAACGTGGAGAAAAACGCTGAAGAAGGTTCCAAGATGGTGAACGTGGTGGTGGCCAAGAAGCAGATCCCTAACCCGGCCTACCAGAGCTGGCTCTTAACCCATCCTTCGCCCAACGAAAAGGAACTGGCGGCTGCGCCGCCTGCCCTGATCAGCGAGGATATTCGGGAGACGGTCAAATATAAGGTTGGAGAAGTCAAGAAAACAGCCAATGTTGCCATTTCATTTCGCGTAATCGATGTTGAGTCGGGCGAGGTGGTTATCACTACCACCATCAAGAGTCGTAAGGTGGCTGAAGATAAGTACTCTGAAGGAGTTGAGTTTGCCAATATTCCGTTTGACCCGCTGGAACTGCCTTCCGATGCGGTCTTGCTGGAAAAAGCCGTGGATGACGGCATTGCCGAGCTCGGGCACCTGGTGCTGTCCCGCTTCCAGAACCGGCAAGCCGGCTATCTGCAGGCAGCGGAACTGCTGAACAAACGGAATGGAGGCGATCAAGTGGTTGAGCGTTACATGGATGCGATCGTTTCGGAAGAGGTCAAACATGTTGCCAGCCCGATCAGTGTACAGGCCCATAAAGGGATTACCCAGTATCTGGAGGCGGCGGAAAAATAATGAGCACGGTTACCGTCCTGCATTCTTTCGCACGTAAGATCACTTGCACGCGCTGGGCAGTGTTACAGGTGCTCATGCTTGCGTGTTTGTTCGTGACGGTTGGGGCAAGAGACGCTGCCCATGCCGTGGAACAGCGCCTGAAATCAAAGCTGGGGTGTGTGCCGTTTGTGGCTGCCAACATCGAGGCCATGGCCTTTACGGAATATTTAACCACCGTCCTTCTGAACGAGCTGGAACGCACCGGCACCTTTGAGGTGGCAGAGCGGAAGCGGCTTGAAGCGGCAATGGACCTGGAAGGGGTGCGTTCCGACGTCTTGGGACAGCGAGAGTTGCAGCGGCTTGGCGGTCGGCTTGGGGTCGAGTTTCTGGTAAGCGGCAGCGTACTCAGCCAGGCCCAAGGGATGCAGCTTGACCTGCAACTGCTCAATCTGCGGGGGCAACGGACCATTTTGCAGGAAAAGCTGCGTTTGAGCGAGGCTGATGCGCCGCGGGTCTTGCAGGAACTTGCCATTCGTATTCGCAACGCTGCGGAAAGCCTTGCAACCACGGCAACCGTTGAAGTCGCCGTCGTAAAACCGCTGGTTGCCGCGGTCGCGCTGGAGGCGGTCGGTTCAACCAATGCCATCCGCTTGAACTGGAAGCATCCCGACCCCGCCGGTGTGGTCGGTTATATGGTCATGCGCGCTCCTACCGCACAAGGGCCGTTCACCACGGTCAGTACCGTCACGGAGCCATCCTACACCGATGAGCCGCTGCAATTGAATGAATCCTATTATTATAAGGTGGTAACGATCGGCCAGGGGGGGGCTGCCAGTGAGCCGACTGCGGTCGTACAGGGGGCAACCTCGGTGGCTCCGGCTGCACCGATCTTTATGAATGTGGAGCCGATTCTGGCGGGAGCCATCCTGACCTGGCATCAGCGTCCCTGCAGTTCCACCGATGCGCGCAGCATTCCGCAGGGAGTACGGATCTACCGGCGCACTGCGGCTGAAAAAGAGTTTTCTCCGGTCGGCAGGGCCGGTAATGAGCCGGCGCTCTTTCGTGACCAGGGCTTGCTTGATGGTACCACGTACCTGTATGTCATCACCGCCGTGAATCAGGCTGGTGCAGAGAGTGAACGCTCCGTACAGCTCTCTGTCACGACTCCCCCGGCTACCGCAGGATTGACCGCGCGCAGCGGTAAGGTGCGGCGTATCGAACTGAGCTGGCAGGTACATCCTTTTGGCGCAGTCAGCGGCTATCGCATTCAGCGGGCAATCGCTCAGGAGGGCGTTTACCAGGATCTGGTGACCCTCAACGAACGTTCGCAGACCAGCTATCTGGATACCGGCCTGGCTGATAACACCACCTTCTGGTACCGGATCAGCGCCTTTTGTAAAGAACAGGGGATCGGCGGTTACTCGGCGGCAGTGGCCGCAACAACCCGTGACCTGCCGCCGGTGCCGATAAAGCTGACAGCCGGACAGGGAGAACCGCGCCGGGTGACGCTCAGTTGGGAGACAACGACAACTGCCGACGATGAGTTGAAAGGTTTCTACCTGTATCGGGGAGAGCCGGGCCAGGAGAAACTGGTTAAGATTGCCGAACTTTCAGCGGATAAACGTAGCTATCGTGACGATACGGAGCTTCTGAAGGACGCCGCAAGCTATTCCTACGTGATTGCCGCCTTTAATGCCGGTGGAGCGGTCAGTCCCCTGAGTGCCCGCGCCAATGCCACGACCAAAGCGGTCCCTGCAATGCCGCAAGGGGTGCAGGCATCGTCGGGTGAGCCACGCCGGGTGACGCTGCGCTGGCAAAGAAATCCTGAAAAGGATATTGCCGAATACATTGTTTTTCGGCAGAGAGAAAGTGGTGACTTCAAGGAGTTGAGACGCACCGCGGAAACGATGCTGGTCGATGCCGAGCTCAAGGATGGCACGGCCTACCAGTACCGGCTGCAGGCGGTGGATCGGGATGGCCTGCTGGGGCCGTTCTGTCAGTCGGTGACCGGCACCACCAAGCCGCTTCCCAAGGTTGTTGAAGGACTGGCGGTGAAGGACAGGGCCACCCGCTTGATTGCCTGGCAGAAATCGGCCCAAGCCGATGTCAAACGCTATCACGTGTACAAGAAAGGTTTTCTCGGCGGCCAGAAACTGGCCACGGTTGGCGTAACCGAGTGGCGTGTTGTCGAGCCGGGCAAGCTGGAATTGTACGTGACTGCAGAGGATGCCGATGGCCTTGAAAGTGAGCCTTCGACAGGGATAGTTGTTGAGTAAAGGGGGCGTTATGAAACGGTATGCCGCAGTACTGTCGGCTTGTCTGCTATTCAGTGCTCTTCTGCCGGGGTTTGCCTTGGCAAATCCCTCTAAAAGCGGGCCAAGTCGCGATCCGGCGTCCTGCCAGGAGTCGGGCCGCTATCAGCTGTTTCAGGGAAGCTACACCACCTTTGACTTGAAGCGTAAGGAAACCTACGTGCACCAGGCGGTTTTTTTGTTAGACAGCCAGACCGGGGAAGTCAAACGGTATATCAACAAGATCGATGAAAACGGACAGTACATTGAAACCTGGCTGCCTACGGACCTGCCGGCAGCAGCCAAGCGTTGACCAGTTCAGGAGAGGAAAAGTAGTCATGACCGGTAATGAGATTCGTACACGTTTTTTGAAGTTCTTTGAAGAGCGCGGACATGTTGTGGTGGCCAGTTCCGGCCTGATCCCCAAAAATGATCCCACCTTGCTGTTTACCAATGCCGGCATGAACCAGTTCAAGGATTGCTTCCTGGGCATGGAGGACCGGGGCTACTATCGGGCCGCCTCATCCCAGAAATGCGTACGTGCGGGCGGTAAACACAACGACTTGGAAAATGTCGGAAGGACGGCGCGTCACCATACCTTTTTCGAGATGTTGGGTAACTTCTCCTTTGGCGATTACTTCAAAAAAGAGGCCATCGCCTTTGCCTGGCAGTTTTTGACCCAGGACCTGAAGCTGGACAAGAACCGGTTGTATGTCACCGTCTATACCGATGACGACGAGGCCGCCGATATCTGGCATCAGCAAGAAGGGGTGCCCCGCGAGCGGATCTACCGCTTTGGTGAAAAGGACAACTTCTGGGCCATGGGGGATACCGGTCCCTGTGGTCCCTGCACGGAGATATTCTGGGATAACGGACCGGAAGTGGGCTGTGGCTCACCTGACTGTGCCGTGGGCTGTGACTGCGACCGCTACATGGAGATTTGGAACAACGTCTTCATGCAGTTCAACCGGACACCGGACGGCGTGCTGCATCCACTGCCCAAACCCGCGGTGGATACCGGTATGGGGTTGGAGCGGATCACCACCGTTATGCAGGGCGTCCGTTCAAACTACGATACCGATCTGCTGCAGGGGATCATCCGGCACATCGAGCGTCACAGCGGCAAGAAGTACGGTGCAGACGAAAAGGACAACGTCTCGATGCGGGTCATTGCCGACCACTGCCGGGCGGTCACGTTCCTGATCTGCGACGGCGCCCTGCCCAGTAACGAAGGCCGCGGCTACGTGCTGCGCCGGATCATGCGGCGGGCGGCCCGCCATGCCAAGATGCTGGGGGTGGCTGAGCCGTTGCTTTGCCGGATGGTGGATGCCGTTAAAGAGATGATGGGTGATGCCTATCCCGAACTGGCCGAGCGGGAGTCGTACATCAAAAAGGTGATTCTGGCCGAGGAGGAACGTTTTAACGAGACCCTTGACCGCGGCCTGGCTATCCTGAACGAGGAAGTGGCCAGCCTGCGCGCCGCCGGACAAAAAGTTATTCCGGGCGAGACCCTCTTTAAACTGTATGATACCTTTGGCTTCCCGGTTGACCTGACCGAAGATATTGTCAGGGCCGAAGGGTTCGGTGTCGACGAGGTTGGTTTTGAACACTGCATGGAGCGGCAGCGGGAGTTGGGCCGCGAACACTGGAAAGGTTCGGGTGAGGCCGGGATTGCCGATGTCTATAAGGCCCTGCACAACCGCGGTCTGCAGAGCACTTTTGTCGGTTACGGTGCCCTGACCGCCTTTGGCTCGGTAACCGCACTGGTACGTGACGGTCAGGAAGTACGGCATGCTGCAGCCGGTGACCGGGTGGATCTGATTGTCGATACCACCCCGTTTTATGGTGAGTCAGGCGGACAGGCGGGCGACTGCGGCAGTATCTCAAGCGGCGCGGCACACCTGGAGGTGCAGTCGACCTCGCGTCCCTTTACGGATCTGGTGGTTCACCATGCCGTGGTGCGCGAAGGCAGCCTGCAGGTTGGCGACGCGGTCAACCTGACCGTGGCCGTTGATCCGCGCCAGGCCACTGCCCGCAACCACACGGCGACACACCTCTTGCAGGCGGCCCTGCGCACAGTGCTGGGGGACCACGTCAAACAGGCCGGCTCGCTGGTTGAGCCGAACCGGCTCCGCTTCGACTTTACCCATTTTACCGGCATGACCCCTGCAGAGCTTGAGCAGGTGGAAGAACTGGTCAATCGCTGGATCATGGGGAATGACGAGGTGCTTGTCCGCGAAATGGGGATGCAGGAGGCCATTGACGGTGGCGCAACGGCCCTGTTTGACGAAAAGTACGGCGATACCGTGCGGGTGGTCAAGGTCGGCGAGGTCAGCATGGAGTTGTGCGGTGGCACCCATGTGCGGGCCGCCGGTGACATCGGCTTTTTCAAGGTCATTTCCGAAGCCGGCATTGCAGCGGGTGTCCGGCGTATCGAGGCTGCCACCGGTTTTAATGCCTTGGCCCTGGTAAAACGGCTTGAGGAAGACCGCCGTGCCATCGCCGCTTTGGTCAGGGCCGATGGTGATAGCGCGGTTGAGCGGGTCGAAAAGCTGTTGGCACGCCAGAAAGAGTTGCAGCGGGAACTCGAAACGCTGCAGGCCAAGTTGAATGCGGCCCAATCCGGTGATCTCCTGGAGCAGGTGCAACAGGTAAACGGCGTATCGCTACTGGCGGTCAAGGTTCAGGTGCCGGATATCAAGGGCCTGCGCGATCTGGCCGATCAACTGCGCGATAAGCTTGGCTCGGGCGTCCTGGTCTTGGGGGCCGAATTGGAAGGCAAAGCCAACCTGCTGGTGGCCGTCACCAAGGACCAGACCGGCCGTTACAAGGCTGGGGAGCTGGTGGGTAAACTTGCGCCGCTGGTCGGCGGGCGCGGCGGCGGTAAGCCGGAACTGGCCCAGGCCGGTGGCAGCCAGCCGGAACAACTGGACGCGGCACTGGCGGCCGTTGCCGGTCTACTGTAGCCCCGGAGCGCGTCTTGTATGTCCCGTGAGCACCAAACCGCTATCTTGGTGGTGGATGACGAATTGGTCATCCGTGATATCTGTTCACGGGCACTGGAGGAATACCGGACGTTTCAGGCCGCCTCGATGCAGGAGGCACTAGCCCTCTACGACAAGGAAAAGATCGATCTGGTCCTGACCGACGTGATGATGCCCGGCGGCAGTGGTATTGAGCTGATGCAGGAGATCAAGCGGCGTGACCCGGCAGCGGTGATTGTGGTCATGACCGGTTTCAGCGACAAGGATACGGTGTTGAAGGCCCTGCGGGCAGATGCGGACGACTTTCTGGATAAGCCGGTCAACCTGTTGCATCTGAAAACAACCGTTAAAAAGGCGCTTGCCAAGAAGGAGCTAAAGGAGGAAATTGCAGTTTTGCGCCAGATGGACAGCCTGAAAGGGGCCTTTCTGACGCAGATTGCGCACAAGCTCAGGACGCCGCTGACCGCGCTTTCTCTTGGTCTTGAGGAGATGGAGCGGTACGCTGTGCGGACCGGTCTGGGTAACAGTTACCAGGAACGGCTCGTCTCCATGCATGAAGATGTCGCTACCCTCTCGCAGGTGCTGACATCCGTATTACGCATCAGCCAGATCATGGGACGTCAGAGCAGGCATCTGGTGCGGTGTGATCTGGCTGAGGTCGTGCGTTCTGCCGTGGAGGCCACGGAACGCAGCTCCGAAAAGGCCGGGGTTGCCCTGCAGCTTGATCTGCACGGGGCGGCGGTTGTCGTGGGTGACCGTGACCGTCTGATATTCTGCCTGCAGCAATTACTGGAGAATGCCTTTAAGTTTACCGCGAGCGGCGGGGCCGTTTCCGTCGAGCTCACTGCCGGCAGCGGGGACGCCCGCGTGCGGATTACCGATACCGGTTGTGGCATTCCTGCCGATGAAATGGCCAAGATTTTTGAACAGTGCTATCAGGTTGACCCGGACGACACCGGCCAGGTGCCCGGCTTGGGGCTGGGGTTGTTTTGCGCACGGGAGATTGTCCGGCAGCATGGTGGCACCCTGATGCTTACGAGCGTTCCAAACCAGGGAACTACGGTGGACGTTGCCCTGAAAACAGTAGAGGAGTGAAAACGTGCAGCATCTGATAGGCAAAGCTAATACCCTGATGGAGGCATTGCCCTATATCCAGCGTTTTGCAGGCAAGACCTTTGTCATTAAATATGGCGGGCATGCCATGGCGGATGAACGACTGAAGGAGTCGTTTGCCCTGGATGTGATCATGTTGAAGTCGTTGGGGATCAATGCCGTGATTGTGCATGGCGGCGGCCCCCAGATCAACGAAACCCTGAAGCGCTATGGGATTGTGTCGGAGTTTGTACGCGGCATGCGGGTTACCGACCACGAGACCATGGCGGTAGTGGAGATGGTGCTGGTGGGGCAGGTCAACAAAGAGGTGGTCGGCTACCTGAATCAGCATGGCGGCAAGGCGGTCGGTCTGTGCGGCAAGGACGGTACTCTCTTGCTCGCGAAGAAGTTGCTGCAGGAACTGCCTGGTGAGAACGGCATGCTCGAACAGGTCGATATCGGCTATGTCGGTGATGTGGTCAAGGTGAATACCGATCTGATCAAAGCCCTTGAACAGGGCGGCTACCTGCCGGTGATAGCGCCGGTCGGCGTGGGGCTGGAAGGGGAAAGTTACAACATCAATGCGGATGTGGTTGCCGGTCGGGTAGCGGCGGCCCTGAATGCCGAGAAACTCATCCTGCTGACCGACACCCCCGGGGTGTTGGATAAGGAAAAAAAGCTGATCCCCAAGATCAAAGTCGCCCAGATACATGGTCTGGTTGAAAACGAGTCGATCACCGGCGGTATGATCCCCAAGGTGGTCTGCTGCGCCGAGGCGTTGCGTGATGGCGTCAGAAAATCCCACATCATTGACGGCAGGATGGAGCATTCGGTGCTGCTGGAGATTTTTACTGACGTCGGCATAGGGACGGAGATTACAAAGTGACTAATCAACAGTGGGTTGAACGTTCAGATAAGGTGATTATGCGGACCTATGGCCGTTACCCGATCGTCCCGGTCCGGGGCGAGGGGTGCCGCCTGTGGGACGCCGACGGCAAGGAGTATCTGGATTTCCTGGCCGGTGTGGCGGTGAACAATCTGGGGCACTGTCATCCCCGGGTGGTCAAGGCGCTGCAGGAGCAGGCCGCCACCCTGATCCACTGCTCCAACTACTACCAGATCCCGCAGCAGATCGAACTGGCCGAACTGCTCTGCAGCCATAGCTTTGCCGACAAGGCCTTTTTCTGCAACAGCGGGGCCGAGGCCAATGAGGCAGCCATCAAGCTGGCCCGCAAATACAGCCGCGAGAAGTTCGATAATCCCGAGCGCTACGGCATCATCACCGCGGCCGATTCGTTCCATGGCCGGACCATGGCCACGGTTTCCGCCACCGGCCAGGAAAAGGTACAGCGTTTCTTTGATCCGCTTTTGCATGGTTTCTGCCATGTGGCGTTCAATGATCTTGCGGCACTCGAAGCGGCGATTACACCCCAGACCTGTGCTGTCATGCTTGAGCCGATTCAGGGCGAAGGTGGGATCAATATTCCGACAACCGCATATATGCAGGGGGTGCGGGAACTGTGTGACCGCCACCGGCTGCTGTTGATCCTAGATGAGGTCCAGGTGGGGATGGGACGTACCGGCAAGCTGTTTGCCCACGAACATTTTGGCATTACCCCGGATATCATGACCCTGGCCAAGGCGCTGGCCGGCGGCGCCCCGATCGGCACCATGCTGGCACGGGATGAGGTCGCTGCCGCCTTCACGCCCGGCACCCACGGCTCCACCTTCGGCGGTAATCCGCTGGTGACGGCGGCGGCGGTAGCCACGGTACGCACCATCCTGGAAGAGGGGCTTTTGAACCGGGCCGAAGAGATGGGGGAGTACCTGCATGGTGAATTGGAGACGCTGGCCGGGAAGTATGCCTTTGTCAAAGAGGTGCGGGGCATTGGCCTGATGATCGGGATGTCCCTTGCCATTCCCGGCGCCGATATCGTCAAGAAAGGCCATGAACGCGGACTGCTGTTGAACGTGACCCACGATACGGTCCTGCGTTTTGTGCCGCCTCTGACGGTCAGCAAGCAGGAGGTCAACCGAATGATTGTGCTGCTGGATCAGATTTTCAAGGAGTTAACGGCATGATACGGCATTTTCTTGCGTTACACGATTATTCCAAGCAGGAACTGGACGCCATGCTGGCCTTGGCTGCAGACCTGAAGCAGAAACAGCACAACAAGATTCCACACCGATTGCTGGAAAGTAAGACCCTGGCCATGATCTTTGAAAAGGCCTCGACACGGACACGCATCTCCTTTGAGGTGGGGATCTTCCAGCTGGGTGGTCATGGGCTGTTTATCTCTTCGGCCAACTCCCAGATGGGGCGTGGTGAACCGATTAAGGATACGGCCAGGGTCATGTCGCGCTACTGCGACGGCGTGATGATCCGCACTTTCGGCCAGGAGATCGTGGATGAGTTTGCCCGTTATGCCGATGTGCCGGTGATCAACGGCCTGACCGACCTGTTCCACCCCTGCCAGATTCTGGCTGATCTGCAGACGGTGATCGAACACAAAGGCGGGTACCAGGGGTTGAAATTTGCCTGGGTGGGTGACGGCAACAACATGGCCAACACCTGGATCGAGGCCGCCGCCATCTTGGGCTTTGACCTGGCCCTGGCCTGCCCCAACGGCTACGAGCCTGATCGCCAGGTATGGGAGTGGGCGCAAAAACAGGGGAATTCCAGCATCACCATTACCGAGGATCCGGAAGAGGCGATGCGGGAAGCCGATGTGGTCAATACCGATGTCTGGGCCAGCATGGGACAGGAGAGCGAGCAGAAACAGCGCGAGCAGGCCTTCCAGGGCTACTGTGTGAATGACCAGCTGATGGCCGTGACCAAGCCGGACAGCATTGTGCTGCACTGTCTGCCTGCCCACCGGGGCGAGGAGATCAGTGACAGCGTTATTGAAGGCACGCACTCGGTGGTCTGGGATGAGGCTGAGAATAGATTACATATACAAAAGGCCATCATGGCCACTCTGATGTAATACCAGAGACTTTCAAGGAGACACACCATGGCAAAGAAGCAGGAAGCAAGCAAGATCGTCCTGGCCTACTCCGGTGGGCTGGATACCTCCATTATTCTGAAGTGGCTCAAGAATGAATACGGCGCAGAGATCGTCACCTTTTCCGCAGACCTGGGGCAGGGGGATGAGCTGGATCCGATCCGTGAAAAGGCCTTCAAGACCGGCGCCAGCAAGGTCTATATCGACGATCTGAAGGAAGAATTTGTCCGCGACTTCGTCTACCCGATGTTCCGGGCCAATGCCATCTACGAGGGGCACTACCTGCTGGGTACCTCCATTGCCCGGCCGCTGATCGCCAAGCGTCAGATGGAGATCGCCAAGCTGGAAGGCTGCGACGCTGTCTCCCATGGCGCCACCGGCAAGGGCAACGACCAAGTGCGCTTTGAGCTGGCCTACTACCACTTCGATCCTTCCATCACCGTGATCGCCCCCTGGCGGGAGTGGAAACTGAACAGCCGCAAGGCCCTGATCGCCTATGCCAAGAAGAACGATATTCCGATTCCGATTACCAAGAAGCGTCCTTGGTCATCCGACCGTAACCTGCTGCATATCTCCTTTGAGGGCGGCATCCTGGAGGACACCTGGGCCGAGGCCCCGGAAGAGATGTATGTGTTGACCTGTAAGCCGGAGAAGGCTCCCAACAAGGCGCAGTATGTGGAGATCGAGTTTGAGCAGGGCAACGCCGTGGCGGTTGACGGCGTACGGATGTCACCGGCCCAGTTGCTGGCCCACCTGAACACCATCGGCGGTCAGCACGGCATCGGCCGGGTCGATCTGCTTGAAAACCGTTCCGTCGGCATGAAGTCCCGCGGCGTGTACGAGACCCCTGGCGGCACCATCCTGCGTGAGGCCCACTCCGCCGTGGAACAGATCACCATGGACCGTGAGGTGATGCGGATCCGTGACTCCCTGATCCCGCAGTACGCCTGGCAGGTCTATGCCGGTTACTGGTTCTCCCCGGAGCGTGAGATGATGCAGGCCCTGATCGATGACTCCCAGAAGACCGTCAACGGCGTGGCGCGGGTCAAGCTGTACAAGGGACACTGCCGTACCGTGGGCCGCAAGTCCGAGACCAACTCGCTGTTCAACCTCGATTTTGCCACCTTTGAGAAGGACAAGGTCTACAATCAGGCCGATGCCGAAGGGTTTATCAAGATCAACTCCCTGCGGCTGCGGATCCGCTCCCTGATGCAGGGCAAGAAGTAGGGTGTGACCAGAGGTCTGTTCAGGAAGGAACATATTGTCACCTCGGTGGTGGCAGTGATTATCGATGACCAGGAACGGGTGCTCCTCACCAGGAGGAGCATCCCCCCCTTCAAGGATATGTGGGTCATGCCGGGTGGACAGATTGACCTGGGTGAACCGATCATCACCGCCCTTAAGCGTGAAGTCGATGAAGAAGTGGGGCTGCAGATCGAGGTTGGCAGCCTGATTGATGTCTTTGAGCACCTGACTCCCGGTGAGGAAAACTGCCACTACATCATCCTGTTCTACCGTTGCCGTCCCGTGGATTTTGAACTTGCGCACAACCCGCAGGAGGTTGCCGCAGTAACCTGGGTGCCACGGGATGAATTGGCGCGGTACCATATGCCGGAGGGAACGCGCTACATCCTCGGCAAGGTCTTCCCGGAGTTTGCCGGGCTCCGGACGGAGTAATGCCGATGCCCACCATCATTGACACCAAGGTGAATCTGGCGTTTCCCTTGGGGCATCATTTGCACTGCATGGTTGCGCAGCTTCCCAACCATCTGCACCGTTCGGTCGGTTTTCATCCGGTTGAACGGGAGCTGCAGTGGCAGGCCATCAACTCGGTGCTCGAACTGGTGGCCTGCGGTGACGGCAATCTGAAAAAACTGCACTTTCTGCTTTTTCCTGAGTCCTGCCTGCCGGTTAATTACCTGGATCAGCTGCTTGAGACGGTTGCAGAACGTTTCAGGCCCAACACGGTCACCATGATCGGGGTGGAACATGTGCGGCTACGGGAGTACCGGCAGCTGCTGGAGCGTTTCAGCGCAGACAATCAACAGGCGATTGCGCTGGTTGATCAGGACATTGATTCGGGTGACGTGCGTGAGATGCCGGTCAACTGGTGTCTGATCATGGTTAAGGAGGATGACGGCCGCCTGCGGGTCTTTCTGGAGGCGAAGACGCACCCCTTCCATGGTGAGGAGTTTATCGACAGTTACCATGACCTGTACCGGGGCAAACATTTCTATCTGCTGCGCAGCCGTCCGTCCTGCTTCAATTTTATGGCAATTATCTGTCTTGATTATCTGTACCGCGACCTGTATCACTCCAACGTCAAGCAGATTATTGATCATGCCAATCAGTTGTATTTTGGTACGCGGCAGGGGCTGGATGCGCTTTTCGTGATTCAGTGCAACCCCAAACCGGAGCACCGGGCCTACCAAGAGGTGGTCAGCGGCTTTTACGGCGAGTACCTTGAGGATACCCCGGGAGTACGCGAGACCGTGACCATCTTTGGCAATGCCTCTGATGAGACCACCCTCGAAGGTGCGGTGCAGTCGCAGGGATTTGGGCAGGCATCGGTTGTCATCAACCGGCACCACCGCCTTGAAAAACTGTCCTCCGGCGAGTTTCAGACCGACGATTTCGGTGGGGCACCGGTTTGCCGGTTACGCTTCGGCAGCGCGACTCGGCTGTTTTACTTCAACCTGCCGTTGCACCATGAAATTGATCCACGCAGTTCCCGTGTGCCGCTCAAGGTGCATGCCATCATGCGCCAAACGCAGTCGGGCGGATGGGAAAAGGTGCCGGCCGTCGATTTTGCCGGCGGTATTTGAAGTTTTTATGTAGTTACAGACAAATCTGAAGGAGCAGCAGATGGCACAGGATAAGCTGTGGGGCGGGCGTTTTACCCAGCCCACCGACAAGTTCGTAGAAGAGTTTACTGCCTCGATTGAGTTTGATAAACGTCTCTATCATCAGGATATCCGCGGTTCCGTGGCGCATGCCAGGATGTTGGGACGTCAGGGCATCATTCCGCAGGAGGACGTCGACAAGATCGTCCATGGCCTGGTCGGCATTCTGCAGCAGATTGAGGCTGGACAGTTTGACTTTTCGGTGGGGCTTGAGGATATTCATATGAATATCGAGGCCCGCCTCTCCCAGAAAATCGGGGAGGCCGGCAAGCGCCTGCATACCGGGCGTTCCCGCAATGATCAGGTGGCATTGGACATCAGGCTCTATCTGCGCGATGAGATCGTAGAAATAAATATGTACCTGGATATGCTGATTGATGCCCTGCTTGAACAGGCAGAAAAGAATCTTGCAGTGGTCATGCCCGGTTTTACCCATCTGCAGTCGGCACAGCCGATCCTCTTTTCCCACCACCTGTTGGCCTATGTGGAGATGTTTAAGCGGGACAAGGGGCGTATGGATGATTGTCTGAAGCGGGTGAACGTGCTGCCGCTGGGAGCCGGGGCCCTGGCAGGGACTACCTTCCCGATTGACCGTGAGTATGTGGCAGAACAACTCGACTTCCCGGCAGTCACCCGCAACTCCCTTGACTCGGTCTCCGACCGGGACTTTGCCCTGGAGTTCATGTCCGCTTCATCGATCCTGATGATGCACCTCTCCCGGTTGTCAGAGGAGCTGATCATCTGGTCCACCAGCGCCTTCCGGTTTATCGATCTCTCGGATGGGTTCTGTACCGGCTCGTCGATCATGCCCCAGAAGAAAAATCCGGATGTGCCGGAGCTGGTGCGCGGCAAGACTGGCCGCGTCTACGGCAATCTGATGGCGTTGCTGACCGTCATGAAGGCCTTGCCCTTGGCCTACAACAAAGACATGCAGGAGGACAAGGAACCGCTCTTTGACACCATTGACACGGTCAAAGGTTCGTTGAAGATCTTTGCCGACATGATCCGTGAGATGCGGGTCAATGCCGACATGATGGCAAAGGCTGCGGGGCAGGGGTTTTCCACTGCTACGGATGTGGCCGATTACCTGGTGCGCAAGGGACTCCCCTTCAGAGATGCCCATGAAGCGGTGGGTAAGGCGGTGGCTTACTGTGTCGAGAACGAGATGAACCTTGAGGAACTGTCGCTGGCGGAGTGGCAGCTGTTTTCGCCCTATTTCCAGGAGGATATCTTCGGATTCATCACCGTCGAGGCCAGTGTGAATGCCCGCAATATCATCGGTGGTACCGCCCGCAACCGCGTAGAGGCCGAGATCAGGCGCTGCCGGGAGGGGCGTTAGCCCATGAACAGCAGAGTATTGCTTCGTCGTACCCTGACCGCCTCCGCGGCAACGCTGTTGCTTACGGCCGGGTGCGGTAAAAAGGGGCCATTGCTCTACCCGGATAGCCTGGTTGCGCAGCCGCCGCAGCAGGTGACCGTCGCTCAGCGTGGTACTTCCCTGCGCTTGTCGTTTGTTGTACCCCAAAAGGATCTTGCCGGTCATAGACTGAAGGATGTTGAAGCGGTACGGATCCTTCGTCGCGTGTGCCGTGAGGCCGATTGTAAGGGGTGCCAGGAACCTTTCCAGCCATTACAGCGTATTGGGCTGGCCTATCCGGGTAGCGCTGAGCGTGTCGGCAATCAGGTCAGTTGGATCGATACCGACGTGCATGCCGGAGAAACCTTTCAGTATCGTTTGCAAGCTGAACAAAAGGATGGAATAGCTGGGGACGCAACAGATACACCGTCTGCGCGAGTCGGTGCGGCTGCTGCTGCACCACAGGTCAGCGCAGCAGCCGTGTTTGGTGGCGCAATCCGTATCGATATTGCAGGGCTTACACCAGAAGGCCTCACCTTGATTGGGTACACGCTGTTGCGTCGTGAAGGGCAAGGTCGGTTAGTTCCCCTTACAACGTTGTCTGCGGGGGTTAGCAGATATGATGATCAGGCCGTTCAACTGGGCCGGCAGTATCAGTATGCTGCGCAACTGATAGCAAAGCGGCGCGACGGATTACTCGTCGAAAGTGAGCTTTCTCCGGTTGTCATCGTGAACCTGCCCGACTCACCTGACTAATTATTCTGATGCGCAGCGATAACTAAAAAAGGCGACCTGAGATGGTCGCCTTTTTTAGTTTACAAAACGGAAACGCTTAATTACTTGGCAACGGTTTCCAGGGCCTTGATGGCAACATCCTTGAAGGGGTTGGCGAAGAGGATGATCAGGCAGACAACCAGAACGTAGATTGCCAGGGACTCGATCATGGCCAGACCGATCATCATGGTGGTCAGGATCTTGCCGGAAGCGCCGGGGTTACGGGAAACGCCTTCAACGGCGCGGGAAACGGCCAGACCCTGACCGATACCGGTACCGAATGCACCAATAGCCATACCAAAACCAGCAGCCAGCATACACATCGTGAAAAAGCTCATCGTACTACCTCCGTATGATAGTTGCTCCTAAACAGTATAGGAGTAAAAGCACGCTCGATTAGTGGGCCTCTTCAAGCGACCCTTGGATATAGATCATGGCCAGCAGCATGAAGACAAAGGCCTGAATGAATGACACCAGCACCCCCATCAACATCATCGGCAGGGGCACCAGGAAAGGTGCCAGGGCAAAGAAGATCATCAGCACCAGCTCATGGCCGTTCATGTTGCCGAAAAGACGCAGGGTCAGTGAGACCGGGCGAGAGAGATGCCCAATCACCTCGATGAAGAACATCAGGGGGGCCAGCCACCAGATCGGACCCATGAAGTGTTTCAGGTAATGCAGGCCGTGATGCTTGATACCGACCACATGGGTAGCCAGGAATACGACGATGGCACAAGCCGCAGTGGTGTTGACGTTGGCTGTTGGCGGATAGAAACCGGGGATCAGACCGATCAGGTTAGAGACCAGAATGAACAGGGCCAAGGTCGCAATCAGCGGGAAGTAGGGGCGGCCGTGTTCTCCCATGGTTTCAACGATCATGTTTTCAATGCCGTCAACGACAACTTCCATAAAGTTTTGCATTCCACTCGGTACGGTCTTCATGGCGCTGGTGGCGAGCAGCGAAACGACCAGCAACAGCGCAATAACGGTCCAGGTGTACACGATGGCGTTTGCTGAGGCATCCGATATGTGCAGCAGGGCCGTCAGCTTGTTGCTGAGAAACTGTAGGAATAACAACGGGTGAACCATGGTTCAATCTCCTTTATGAAGCGCTGAATACAGAGTGATAATCAGTATTACAGCAACGATGACCGATAAACCTGCCAGCAGGCCAAAGACTGATACGCGGCCTGAGATCAGGATAAAATACAACGCGATCGCCGTAAAACTCAGC
Organism: uncultured Geobacter sp.; assembly: GCA_964622705.1. Lineage (GTDB taxonomy): Bacteria > Desulfobacterota > Desulfuromonadia > Geobacterales > Pseudopelobacteraceae > Trichlorobacter. The sequence goes on from CAZUSH010000008.1 coordinate 61,105, forward strand.
CGAAACAGGAAGCGCGCCGCTGTTGCTGCTGGTGAGGAGGCAATCTGGAATGACAGCAACTGACGTAACGTCCTGCGTTGCCAAACAAAATTCAGTATAGCGATGCTGCCGCCGGCCACGATGCCGAAACCCACCGAGGGAGAAACCACAAAGTAGCCGACAAGAGTTGCGAGACACAGCAGGAGCAGGCTGAGTTGCACAATCCGCGTGGGCAGTTTAGCTTCGTTGATCATCGTCGCGGTTGAAAACCTTGATCTCGCGTCGGGTGATCACGTAGACATTCTTGAAGCCGGCTGCGATCCCTATCAGCAAAAATATCCAAAAGAACCATGGTGCTGTCCCGAACCAACGGTCTAGTGTCAAGCCGAACCAGACTCCGATGGCGATGGCAAGCACCACAGAAATACCCATGCCCGATACGGTACTCAAGTTGCGGAAAATATCACGGAGTTCGCTCATTTCCACCTCAAGCATGTGTAGACTGTATACAAAACCTGTCTCTCATAGCATAGCTGGTCGGGGTCTGTCAATGACTTCCTCGGCTAGCTGATCTGCTTGAAGCATTTGCGCGCGGCGGCAATGCTGGCCTCGATTTCGCGTTCGGTGTGTGCCGCCGACATGAAGGCGGTTTCAAACTGGGAGGGGGCCAGATAGATCCCTTCTGCAAGCATGGCATTGAAATAGCGCGCAAATGCCGCTGTGTCGCAGGCCGAAGCCGTTGGCCAATCATATACCTCGCCAGCGGTGAAGAAGTTGCAGAACATGCTGCCGACCCGGGTGGAGTAGAGCGGGTAGCCAGCCTCTTTGGCAGCTTGGGCGATACCGTCGGCAAGCAGGCGGCTCTTCTCCTCCAGCTGCTGGTAAAAGCCCGGTTGCTGTAGTAACGAAAGTGTCTCGATACCTGCAGTCATGGCCAGCGGGTTGCCGGACAGGGTTCCGGCCTGATAGATGCCACCTGACGGCGAAAGTTTTTCCATGATTTCTCTTTTGCCGCCAAAGGCACCGACCGGTAGTCCGCCGCCAATAATCTTGCCCAGCGTGGTCATATCCGGGGTGACCCCATAGAGTGTCTGTGCACCGCCGTAGGCCACACGAAAGCCGGACATGACCTCGTCAAAAATAAGGATGATCCCCTCATTGGTACAGAGTTCACGCAGGCCTTCCAGGAAGCCGGGCCGCGGCGGTACCGTGCCCATGTTGCCGGCTACCGGTTCAAGGATGATGCAGGCTACCTGGCCCTTGTTGTCAGCCAGCAACTGTTTGACCGATGCCAGTGAATTGTATTCTGCTGTAAGGGTGTGCTTGGCGAAATCGGCCGGGACGCCGGGTGAGTCTGGTACGCCAAAGGTGGCAGCGCCCGATCCGGCCTTGACCAAAAGGGCGTCGGCGTGACCATGATAGCAGCCGGAGAACTTGAGGATCTTATCCCGACCGGTATAGCCGCGGGCGACGCGGATAGCGCTCATGGTGGCCTCGGTGCCGGAGCTGACCATGCGCACCATCTCAATTGAAGGGACGGCCTCGATCACCATCTGGGCCAAGGTTATTTCAAGAGCGGTTGGTGCGCCAAAGCTGGAGCCGTTCTCCATGCAGCGTTGCACGGCTTGAACCACCTGTGGATGACAGTGGCCAACGATCATCGGGCCCCAGGAGCCGACATAATCGATGTAGCGATTGTCGTCCTCGTCGATGATAAAGCAGCCCGTTGCCTGTTTGATGAAAATGGGGTTGCTGCCGACGGATTTAAAGGCGCGTACCGGGCTGTTGACGCCGCCTGGGATGATGTTTTGTGCCTGTTGAAACAGTGCCTGGGAACGGGTGGTGACCATGGTGCGCTCCTTTGGTTGCAAAGAGGGTTTTATCTGAGTGTGGATTACGCTTTTACCTGTAGAGGAATTGATTTGTCAAACAGGATTACTACGTGGGTTGGAATTGAGGAACAGGACTAAAATTGTATTTTGCTTGCAATGAAAAAAACAATAACAACAGGGTGTTACGAATATTTGAATTTTTTAAGCAAAGCTAAAAAAAAGGGGAAAAAGTGCTTGACAAGCAGTGGCTAAATGACATAGTTTGGCATCGTTTTGTATACAGTATACGTGTAAATGCTTGAATAGAACGGTCTTGGGAGGAAAGAGCACATGCTTGGAACGTATCTACCGATTATACTGCTAATCCTGATTGCGCTTGCTTTTGGGCTTGGTTCAGTGGTGTTTTCATCGCTGATTGGTCAAAAGAAGTACTCTAAGGTGAAGATGGCGCCTTACGAGTGCGGTTGTGAGCCGATCGGCACTGCGCGCGAAAGGTTTCCGATCAAGTTTTATCTGGTTGCCATGCTGTTTATCCTGTTCGATATTGAAGCGGTCTTTATGTATCCCTGGGCCATCCTCTATAAAAAGCTGGGGATTTTTGGCCTGGTTGAGATGGGACTCTTTATCGTGATTCTGTTTGTTGGTTATATCTATGTCTGGAAAAAAGGAGCACTGGAATGGGAGTAAATCAGCAGCTTGGTGGTAACGTAACCGTTACGTCCCTTGATAAGCTGGTCAACTGGGTCAGGAAGTCCTCCATTTGGCCGATGACATTCGGTCTGGCCTGTTGCGCCATCGAGATGATGGCAACCGGTGCCTCGCATAATGACCTTGACCGTTTTGGCATTATTTTCCGGGCGTCACCGCGGCAGGCGGATTGTATCATTATTGCCGGCACGGTAACCAAGAAAATGTTGCCGGTCATTAAGACTGTCTATGAGCAAATGCCGGAGCCGAAGTGGGTAGTTGCGATGGGTGCTTGTGCCTGCTCCGGTGGTGTCTTCGATACCTATAGCGTTGTGCAGGGTATTGATGAGGCCTTGCCTGTTGATGTCTATATCCCTGGCTGTCCTCCCCGTCCAGAGGCGCTTCTGTATGGTTTGATGAAGCTGCAGGATAAGATCATGGCCGAGGCCAATTCGTTTGGCTCGGTATTTGGCCTTGGTGAGCGGACCTCTACGGTCTGATACTCTGGATTGCTACGAATTTACTACTACTGAAAAGGTTTCGACGATATGGCAGACATAAATCGCGCCGTTGAAAAGCTGCAAGGTAAATTAGGGGCCTCCCTTTTGGAGGTGAAACAAGACCGCGGTGACTGGATCGTAACGGTCAAGAAGGAAGATATCGTGCAAGTGCTTTCGTTTTTGAAGCAGGAGTGCAAGTACGAAATGCTTACTGATGTCACTGCGATAGATAATATGGGTAAGGCTGGTGACCGTTTTATGATGGTTTATCAGTTAACCTCTGTTTCGTTTAAGGATCGTCTGCGGGTAAAAGCTCCGGTTGCTGAAGATGCTTGTATGATTGATAGCGCAACCCAGGTCTATGCCTCAGCCAATTGGCTTGAGCGCGAGGTGTTTGACCTGTTTGGTATCCGCTTTAACAAGCACCCTGATTTGCGTCGTATTCTGATGACTCCTGACTGGGAAGGGCATCCGTTGCGGAAAGATTATCCGTTGCAGGGCCCCGGTCGTGAACCGTACAAGGGACGTCTTTCCTAGATTGAAAACGAATAACGCATTTAAGCGAGCAGACGAGGCTATATATGGCGAACAATGAAATTATGACCATTAACATGGGGCCGCAACACCCAAGTACACACGGTGTTTTGCGGATGGTGATCGAGCTGGATGGTGAGACCATCCTGAAGATTGATCCGGATATCGGTTATCTGCACCGCGGTGTGGAGAAGCTTTCCGAACACCGCACCTATCATCAGACCTTGCCGTTGACTGACCGTCTTGACTATCTGGCTCCGATGAGCAACAACTTGGGCTACATCCTGGCCGTAGAGAAGTTGCTGGGAATCGAGGTGCCTGAGCGTGCGCAGGTAATCAGGATCATCATGGCCGAGTTGACGCGTCTTCAGTCACACTTGGTCTGGCTGGCTTGCCACGCGCTGGATATCGGCGCCATGACGGTCTTTATTTATGCCTTCCGCGAGCGTGAAGTCATCATGGAGACCTACGAACTGATTTCCGGTGCCCGGATGACCTCTAACTTCTTCCGTGCCGGTGGCCTCTCGATGGATGTACCGCCGGAATTCGAGAAGAAGGTTCGTGACTTTATTGCCGATATGCCTGGTTACATCGATACCTATGAAGGCTTGCTGACCGGCAACCCGATCTGGCGCAAGCGTACCATCGGCAATGGTGTGATTTCTGCAGAGGATGCCACTGATATCGGTATTACCGGACCGGCGCTGCGTGGTTCCGGTGTGAACTTTGACCTGCGTCGCGATATTCCGTATGCAGGCTATGAAAACTACAAGTTTGAAGTTCCGGTCGGTACCGAGTGCGACACCTTTGATCGCTACAAGGTGCGTCTGGTTGAGATGCGTGAAGCCTGCAAGATCATCAACCAGGCCCTTGAACGCCTCAAGCCTGGTCCGGTGCTTGCGGACGAACCGCAGGTCTGCTACCCACCCAAAGACTCGGTTTACAACAGCATCGAAGGCCTGATTCATCACTTCAAGATTGCAAGCGAAGGCTACCCGGTGCCTGAAGGTGAAGTATACATGGGTATTGAAGCCCCCAAAGGCGAGCTCGGCTTCTACGTGGTTAGCGATGGTTCTGGAAAGCCGTATCGGATGCGTGTACGTCCTCCGTCATTCGTTAACCTGCAGGCTATTGAGAAAATGGCAAAGGGATCGATGATAGCTGACCTGGTCGCCATTATCGGTACGCTTGACATCGTTCTGGGTGAGATTGACCGCTAGACCGTTACCGAAAGGGGAGGCCGCACGATGAGTAACGCGGTTGCAACGCAAGAAATAGCTGATGAGCAAGAGCCGGTCATCGACCTGACGATTGCTGAGAAGGTTATACAGAAGTACAAAGACATTCCAGGCAACCTGATGCCGGTTCTGCAGGGCGTACAGGATGAATACGGGTATGTTCCCCGGGCTGCAGTTGATTACATTGCCGAGCGCCTGAACGTTTACCCCAGCCAGATTTATGGCGTGTTGACCTTCTACGCCCAATTCCACCTCAAGCCGCGCGGCAAGTTCATTATCCGTGTTTGCATGGGTACGGCCTGCCACGTTCTCGGTGCTGAGCGGATTCGTGAAACCTTCTATGAGCGGATCGGTATCGGGCATGCTGAAACAACGCCCGATAAGCGCTTTACCTTTGAGCTGGTTGCCTGTCTGGGTGCCTGCGGTATGGCACCGTTGGCCATGGTGAACGATGAGACCTACGGCAAGATGACCGTTCAGAAGGTTGACGAGATTATTAAGGAATATACTGCGCTTCCGATGTAAGGTCGGGACGATTGTCAGGGGACAGAACACATGGCTGAAGCTATCAAAATATTGATCTGTCAAGGCACAGGCGGCATCTCTGCCGGCGCCAAGAAGGTAGAGGCTGAGTTCAATCGGATTATTGCCGAAAAGGGGTTAAGTGCTACCGTCGGCAAGCGTTGTGACGTTGTCAAGACCGGTTGCCGTGGCCTCTGCGCTAACGACGTGTTGGTCGACATTGTCGATGACAAGGGTTGTACGACCTATGACTTTGTCCAGGTCGATGAAGTCGCCAAACTGGTTGAAGAGCATATTGTCGGTGGGACACCCATCGACAAGCGCAAGGCCAAGCCGTATTACAACCAGTTTGTCGATGCGCAGAGCCGGATCGTTATGTCCGGTTGCGGTCAGATTGATGCGGAGTCGCTGGATGCCTACCTGGCAACCGACGGTTTCAAGGCGATTGAAAAATGTATCAAGACCATGAAGCCTGCAGAAGTGACTGAAGAAGTCAAGAAGTCCGGTCTGCGTGGCCGTGGGGGCGGTGGTTTCCCCACTGGCATGAAATGGTCTTTCTGTGCCGCTTCACCTGGTCATCATAAATATATTATCTGTAACGCTGACGAGGGTGACCCCGGTGCATTTATGGACCGCTCAATCCTGGAAGGCGACCCGTACTGCATCATCGAAGGTATGATGATTGCCGGTTATGCGATCGGCGCCCAGTTCGGTTATGTCTATGTCCGTGCCGAGTATCCGTTGGCTATCGACCGTCTCCAGAAGGCGATCGATACCTGCTACGAAAAAGGCTATCTGGGCAAGAACTGCATGGGACTCGGTTTTGAGTATGACATGCGGATCAAGAAAGGTGCCGGTGCCTTCGTTTGCGGTGAGGAAACCGCGCTGATGGCCTCCATTGAGGGTGAACGCGGCATGCCCCGTCCCCGGCCACCGTTTCCTGCGGTTAAGGGTCTCTGGCAGCACCCCTCCAACATCAACAACGTTGAGACTTTTGCCAACGTTCGTCACATCATCAATAGGGGCGCCGCCTGGTACGCTGCCATTGGTACTGATACCACCAAAGGTACCAAAATCTTTGCAGTAACTGGCAAGGTCAAGCACACCGGCCTGGTTGAAGTTGCAGCCGGTATGAAGGTCCGTGAAGTTATTTATGACGTCTGCGGCGGTATCCTGAACAACCGCAAGTTCAAGGCGGTTCAGGCAGGTGGCCCTTCCGGCGGTTGTATTCCTGCTGAAATTCTGGATACTCCGGTTGACTATGACTCCCTGATCAAGGCAGGTGCCATGATGGGCTCCGGCGGTCTGGTGGTCATGGACGAAACCACCTGCATGGTCGACGTTTCCAAATTCTTCCTGACCTTTACCCGGATGGAGTCCTGCGGCAAGTGCGTACCCTGCCGGATCGGTTTGAAGGCCATGCTGGACATCCTGATCAGAATCACTGAGGGCAACGGCCGTGAAGGCGACATCGAAACGCTGATCGATCTGGGTACGACGATTAAGCAGGCCTCGCTCTGCGGTCTGGGGCAGACGGCCCCTAACCCGGTCCTCTCAACCATTCGTTACTTCCGTGAAGAGTACGAGGCGCACATCACTGCCAAGCGGTGTCCCTCCAACTCCTGTAAAGAACTGCTGCTCTGGCAGGTGGTTGAGGATAAGTGTGTCAAGTGTGGTGCCTGTAAGAAGGCCTGCCCGGTTGATGCGATTGTTTGGGAAAAAGGGCAGATTGCCTACCTTGATAAGGAAAAGTGTACCAAGTGTAAGTCCTGTTATGATGCCTGCCGCTTTATGGCGATTGAATAGTTTCACGTAGCGAGACAACTCACGTAAAACGAGGTTGAGATGGTCACTCTGACGATAGATGATAAGCAGGTTTCAGTTAAGAAGGATGCCACCATTTATGATGCTGCCAAGGCAGCAGGCATCAATATTCCGATTCTCTGTCATGACAAGAAGCTGAAGCCGTTCGGCGCCTGCCGGATGTGTCTGGTTGAAGTCGAGCAGATGAAAGGTCGTTTGATCCCAGCCTGCACCACTCCGGTTACGGAAGGGATGATCGTACGCAGCAGCACACCACCGGTTGAAAAGGCACGGAAATTGGTGCTCGAACTGTTGTTACTCAACCATCCGCTTGATTGCCCGGTTTGCGATAAGGGTGGCGACTGCGAACTGCAGAATCTCGCCTATGACCATAAAGTAAATGTTAATCGCCTCTCCGATGAGAAGTTTCAGCACGAGATCGACTATAATAATCCATTAATTGAACGTGACCAGAACCGTTGCGTCCTCTGTGGCAAGTGTGTGCGAATCTGTGATGAAATCGTTTCGCGCGGCGCCTTGACCTTCATCAACCGCGGGATTGAGACCAAGATCGGCACCGAGTTTGATGGGCCGCTTAACTGTGAATTCTGTGGTTCTTGTATCTCGGTCTGCCCGGTTGGCGCCCTGCTGGCCCGTCCCTTCAAGTTCAAGTCCCGTTTCTGGGCGCTGACCAAGAAAAAGTCGGTCTGCGGCTACTGTGGTACTGGCTGTAACGTGACCTTGGGCGTTAAAGAGAACAAGAATGTCGTTACCACCATTTATGATGAGAATCAGGGCTTCCACAACGGGCAACTCTGTGTGCGTGGCCGTTTTGGCTACCAGTTCATCTCCTCTGATAAACGCCTGAAAACCCCGTTGATCCGCAAAAACGGGCAACTGGTCGAGGCAAGCTGGGACGAGGCCATGGCACTGCTGGCTGGTAAGCTGAAAGGTGCAGGCGCATCGGCCGCCGCACTGGCCACTCCCCGTATGACCAATGAGGAATTACTGTTACTCAAACAACTGATGACCGAACAGGTTGGCACACAGAATATTGATCATGCAGCCGGTTATGGCCACGCTGCTGTATCTGAAGGCCTTGCAAAGAGTCTGGGGGTTGCTGCCTCGTCAGCAACGATCCTTGATATTCAGAAAAGCGACCTGATTCTGGTGATCAAGACCGATTGCTACGAAACGCACCCGGTGGTTGGTTTTGAGATCAATATGGCCGTCAAAAACAAGGGTGCCAAGCTGCAGATCATTTCTGACAAGCGTGGCAAACTTTCCCGGCTGCCAGGTGCCAATCTCCTTTTGAATAAGGCCGGCAGTGACGTTGTGCTGCTGAATGCCGTGGCCAAAGTGCTGGTTGACGAGAATCTGGCTGTAACTCCGGCGTCTGATGAGCTGGCTGCTACCTTGAACGACTTTACCCCGGAGAAGGCTGCTGCCAACTGTGGTGTCTCCGCTGATGATATCCGCAATCTGGCCCGCGCCTATGCTGCTGCCGAGAAAGCAGTCATCTTGTTTACCACCGGCCTGGCCTATCCCGGTGCCGACGCGCAATTGGCCCACGCAGCAGCAAACCTGGCGATCCTGGGAGGCAAACTGGGTAAAGAAGGTTCCGGTATCCTGGCTCTGCAAGAAAAGAATAACAGTCAAGGTGCCCTTGATGTTGGGTTTGTGCCTGGCAATGGCGGTTTGGATGCCCAGAAGATCCTGGATGGTTGTGCCACCGGTTCCATTAAGACCTTGTTTATTGCCGGTGAAAACCCCGTGGTTTCCTACCCGGCTCAAGATAAAGTCACCAAGGCGTTGGAAGCAGTCGAATTCTTGGCAGTGGCTGACCTGTTCCTGACTGAAACAGCCCAGCTGGCTGATCTGGTCCTGCCGGTCTGCTCCTATGCTGAGAAGGAAGGCACCTTTACCAGTACTGACCGTCGCGTGCAGAAGATACTGCCTGCGATCCCTGCGGTTGGCCAGAGCCGCCCTGAATTCAAGGTTTATGCTGACCTGATTGCTCTGCTCGGAGGTGTTGCCCCTGCGACGGTAGCTGATGCCTTTGCTAAGCTTGCAGCCTACAGCAGCCTGAACTACGCAGCTTTGGCTGAAGGTGGTGCATTTGTACCGGCGGCTCTGCAACCTGTACAGGTAGTTCCCAAGACGGTTCAGCCCGCGATTGAGGCTGGCAAGCTGGCGCTGCTGACAGGCGCAGCACTTTATCATTGCGGTACCATGTCGCTCCACGGTGAAGGTACGATGGCTGTTTGCAGTGAAGGGTATGTGGAGATTTCACGTGCCGATGCTGCGGCTAAGAATATTGCGGACGGCGATCTTGTTAAGCTCAATGCTGGTCAGGCGAATGTGACGCTTAAGGCGCGCATATCCCCACGCATGTCCGAGGGTGTTGTTTTTGTGCCGTACCACTTTGCCGATGTGCCGATCAACAGCATCTGGTCTGGTGCTGCTGTGACCTCAGTAACCATTAGCAAGTAACGATTGTCAGACTCTTAACGCTACTAGAGAAGGAAGAGGGACCGATGGGAATCGAGATTCTAGGACTGCCACTGTACTACTACATCGCCATGGTGGCCAAGGTACTGATTGCATTTGTTTTCGTGCTTCTTACCGTGGCTTATGCAACCTATGCCGAGCGTAAAATCATCGGCTGGATGCAGGTACGTATCGGACCGAACCGGACTGGTCCAATGGGTCTGTTACAGCCGATTGCCGATGGTTTGAAACTGTTTTTCAAGGAAGAGATCATTCCAGCGGAATCGAACAAGTTTGCCTTCCTGCTGGCTCCCTTGATGGCTCTGATTCCGGCATTCATCACTTTTGCCGTAATCCCGTTCGGTGACACCATCAAAGTTTTTGGCTATGACGTTCCGCTGCAGATCGTCGGCTACTATGATGCCGGAGTCGGCAAAGTGGTTGATATCAATGTCGGTATGCTGTACGTGCTGGCCATGTCTTCTCTTGGTGTGTACGGTATCGTACTCGCAGGCTGGGCATCCAACAGCAAATATTCTCTGATCGGCGGTCTTCGCTCATCAGCTCAGATGATTTCCTACGAACTTGCTGCCGGGTTAGCCATTATTCCGGTATTCATGCTCGTTGGTTCGCTTTCCTTGCAAGAAATTGTCAAGGCTCAAGCAGGCATGAAATGGTTTATCTGGAATAGCCCCATGACTTTTGTTGCTGGCATGATTTTCTATGTCGCAACCTTGGCTGAGGTGAACCGCACGCCGTTTGACTTGCCTGAAGCAGAAACTGAGTTGGTTTCAGGGTTCTGCACTGAATATTCCTCCATGAAGTATGCGATGTTTTTCATGGCTGAATATGCAAACATGGTTACGGTTAGTGCACTGATGACCACCATGTTCCTTGGTGGCTGGGACGGACCCTTTGTTTCTGTTTTCCCGCTTCTTTCTGTCGTCTACTTTGTTGCTAAAGTGTATTTCCTGATGTTTCTGGCCATGTGGATCCGTGCTACATTGCCGCGTTATCGTTATGACCAGTTGATGCATTTGGGATGGAAGATAATGCTGCCGGCAACGTTGGGGTTGATTGTACTTACCGGGGTTGCTGGTTACTTCGGATTCCATACCATCAGCGGCTTCTTCAGTTAAGGTACAGCTAGTTAGGCTTTTAGCTTCTTAAACAGAACAACAGTAATACATAAAGGAAAGACGTCATGCCGAATCCGATCACGCCGATCATGCAAGGAATGAAGATTACACTTGGGCACCTGTTCAAAAAGCCGGTCACCCTGATGTATCCGGAGGAGCGGCCCAAGGTTGCTGAACGTTACCGGGGGCTGCATGCACTCAAGGTTTCACACAACCGTGCCAAGTGTGTGGCCTGTTATCTCTGCCCCACCGTATGTCCAGCTAAGTGTATCACGGTAGAGGCAGGTGAGGATGCAAATCACGATAAATATGCAGCCAAGTATGAGATCGACATCCTGCGCTGCATCTTCTGTGGTTACTGTGTTGAGGCATGCCCAGTAGATGCACTTAAGATGACTGGTGAGTTCGAACTGGCTAATTATCGCCGTGAGGACTTCATCTTCACCAAGGAACGACTTCAAGAAAAGAAATAAAGGAGCGTAGTACATGGACATCTCATCCGTCTTCTTTGCCCTTGTCACAATAGTAGCCGTAGTATCGGCTCTACTGGTTGTGACCTGCAAGAACCCGATCAACAGTGCACTTTCACTGGTGATGACGTTTTTCTGCCTGGCTACCTACTACGCCATGCTGAACGCTCCCTTTATGGCAGCTGTCCAGATCATTGTCTATGCCGGTGCGATCATGGTGTTGATCATTTTCACCATCATGCTGCTGAATATCCGGGTTGATGCCAATAAAAAGAGCTTCCACCAGGTTGCGCTGGGTGCCGTCATGGGGATCATCACCCTGCTGCTTGCCGGACTGTTCTTAACCCGTGGCAAGTTTAGTCCGCCAGTAGGTGACATTACCAATGAAGTGATCAACAAAGTCGGCCACACCGAGTTGATTGGTAGGGTTATGTTTACCGACTTCCTCTTGCCTTTTGAAGTAACCTCGATCCTGCTGCTCGTTGCCATTGTCGGCGCTGTGATCCTGGCCAAGCGTAAACTTTCCTAGGAGTGTCGAACCATGGATAACTTGACCAATTATTTGATAGTCAGTGCAGTTCTCTTTTCCATCGGCACCATCGGAGTGCTAACCCGCAAGAATGCCATCGTTGTCTTTATGTGCATTGAATTGATGCTGAATGCCGTCAACCTGACCTTTGTCGCTTTTTCGCGTCACCTGGGCAACCTGGATGGTCAGATCTTCGTGTTCTTCATCATGACGGTTGCTGCTGCAGAGGCGGCAGTCGGTCTGGCGTTGTTCATCGCGTTCTTCAATAATCGTGAGTCCATCGATATTGATGACGCCAACCTGATGAAATGGTAGCTGCTGCTACAACGCCTGTTTAACGGTACAGAACCTGTAAAGACGAGATAAAGGAGTAGCTCAATGTTCGACAATGTGTGGCTGATACCACTGTTCCCCCTGATCGGTTTTCTGATCAACGGTCTTCTGGGGAAAAAGATCAAGAACGAGACGGTCATCGGCAGTATTGGAGCCCTTGCCGTGTTCGGTTCCTTCGTCGTGTCAGTGATGACCTTCCTCAAACTGATCGGGCTTCCGGCTGATGAGCGTTCGGTGAACGTGAAGATCTTTACCTGGATGACGGCAGGTACCTTCAATGCCGACATTGCCTTCCTGATTGACCCGCTTTCCTGCCTGATGCTGCTGGTGGTCACCGGTATCGGTACCCTGATCCACATCTACTCCATCGGGTACATGCATGGTGAAGAAGGCTTCTATCGTTTCTTCGCCTACCTGAACCTGTTCGTGTTCTCCATGCTGCTGCTGGTAACCGGCAACAACCTGCTGCTCATGTTCGTCGGCTGGGAAGGCGTAGGTCTTTGCTCCTACCTGCTGATCGGCTACTACTTTCACAAAAAGTCCGCAGGCGACGCCGGTAAAAAGGCCTTTGTGATGAACCGGGTCGGTGACTTCGGCTTCCTGCTCGGTACCTTCACCCTGTTCTGGTGGCTTGGTCAAACCCACGGGGTATGGACCATCCAGTTTACCGAGCTGGCAAAGAATGCCAACCTGTTCCCTACTGGCGGTGTGGTAACCATCATTACCCTGTGTTTCTTCTTGGGAGCCACCGGCAAATCGGCCCAGATCCCGCTTTACACCTGGTTGCCCGATGCAATGGAAGGTCCTACGCCTGTTTCGGCCCTGATCCACGCCGCAACCATGGTTACCGCCGGTGTCTACATGATCGGTCGGATGAGCTTCCTGTTTATCCGCTCACCTGAGACCATGATGACGGTTGCAATCATCGGTGCCTGTACAGCCTTCTTTGCTGCCACCATCGGTACTGCACAAAACGACATCAAGCGCGTGCTGGCATACTCCACGGTTTCCCAGCTGGGTTACATGTTTATCGGTATGGGCGTCGGTGCCTTTACCGCCGGTATCTTCCACCTGATGACCCACGCCTTCTTCAAGGCCTGTCTGTTCCTTGGTTCCGGTGCGGTGATTCACTCAATGCATGGAGCTCTGCATCACATTCATTCCCACGACGATGCTCAGGATATGCGCAACATGGGTGGTCTGGCCAAGTATATGCCGATGACCTATGGCACCTTCTTGCTTGCAACTATCGCAATTTCCGGTATTCCTGGCTTTTCCGGCTTCTTCTCAAAGGATGAAATCCTCTGGCAAGCCTTTTCAAATCCGCTGCATGGTTCTGTAAACATGTTGATTTGGGGGCTTGGTGCTGCTGCTGCGTTGTTGACCGCCTTCTATATGTTCCGTTTGGTCTTTATGACCTTCCACGGTACCTGCCGGATCAAGGCAGGTGCAGAGAAGCATCTGCACGAGTCTCCCATGGTGATCGTGTTCCCGCTGATAGTGCTCGCGATCCTTTCTGTGGTAGGTGGTTACATTGGCCTGCCCAAACTGCTTGGCGATCTGGTTGGCGGTGTGCCCAACTACCTCGAACATTACCTTGAGCCGGTGTTCGCCAATGCAACGGAGTACATGGCTGCCCATGCACACCATGTTGAACATAGCCACTCCCTTGAATGGACTATGATGGGGCTTTCGGTGGTGATTGCTGTTGTCGGCATCAGCATCGCCTATGCCCTCTATATCGTGAATCCCGAGATCCCCAAAAAGTTTACGGCTGCCTTTCCGGGCCTGCACCGTGCGGTCTTTAACAAGTGGTACATTGATGAGCTGTATGACTTCGTCTTTGTCAACCCCTGCAAGGCATTGGGACGCTTCCTCTGGAAAGGCTTCGATGTCGTGGTGGTGGACGGTATTGTCAATGGTGTTGCCAGTGTAGTCATGGCGTTCGGCGGGGTAGTGCGCTACCTGCAGTCCGGTCAGATTTACAACTATGCCTGGTCCATGGCCTTTGGTGTGGTTGTCATCATCGGCTACTACCTGTTCAAGTAATTAACTGTCTGACTTTGTACTAAAGGAGCAGATTCGATGAGTAACATTCTGAGCGTGATGACTTTCCTGCCCATCGTGGGGGTGCTCTTGCTGCTCTTCATCCCCAAGGGGAGCAATGGAGTGCTGCGCAGTGTCGCCTTTGTAACGACGCTGGTCACCTTTCTGGTAACCCTGCCGGTACTGACCGGTTTCCAGTCAAATGCCGAGTACCAGTTTGTTGAGAACGTACCCTGGATTGCAGCTGGGCCGTTTGCAATGCGCTACAATATCGGTATTGACGGTATCAGCTTCTGGCTGGTGGTGCTGACCAACTTCATTATGCCGATCGCAGTCCTGTCCACCTGGACTGCGGTTGAGGATAACGTCAAAGAGTACATGATCTGTCTGCTGTTGCTGCAGACCGGTATGCTGGGTGCCTTTGTCTCCCTTGACCTCTTCCTGTTCTACATCTTCTGGGAGGTTATGCTGATTCCGATGTACTTCATCATCGGCATCTGGGGTGGCAAGAACCGCGTGTACGCGGCAGTCAAGTTCTTCATCTACACCATGGTCGGCTCGCTGCTGATGCTGATTGCCTTGATCTACCTCTACTTCCTGGGGACCAAGGCCGGTATCACGGACTTCAGCCTGGTGCACTTCTTTGACCTGAAGGTTGACCCTGCGACCCAGACGTGGCTGTTCCTGGCCTTTGCACTGGCCTTTGCCATCAAGGTCCCGATGTTCCCGCTGCACACTTGGTTGCCCGATGCCCATACCGAGGCGCCCACTGCCGGTTCCGTTATTCTGGCAGCCATTCTGCTGAAAATGGGTACCTATGGTTATATCCGTTTTGCTATGCCGCTCTTCCCGCAGGCAGCCCATCAGTTTGCTCCGCTGATAGCAACCCTGGCCGTGATCGGTATTATCTATGCCGCACTGGTGGCCATGGTGCAGGAAGATGTGAAAAAACTGGTTGCCTATTCATCTGTTGCACACCTCGGCTTTGTTATGCTGGGTCTGTTTGCTCTAAATGAACAAGGGGTCACCGGTGCCTTGTTGCAGAACCTGAACCACGGTATTTCTACTGGCGCACTGTTCCTTATTGTCGGCTTTATCTACGAGCGTCGCCACACCCGTCTGATTACCGACTTTGGTGGCCTCTCCAAGCAGATGCCGATCTTTGCGGTCATCTTTATGATCGTAACGCTCTCTTCCGTCGCATTGCCCGGTACCAATGGTTTTGTGGGTGAGTTCCTGATCCTGATAGGTTCCTACGAAAGCAGTTTGCGTTGGTGGACTATCATTGCATCAAGCGGCGTCATTTTTGCCGCAGTGTATATGTTGTGGATGTTCCAGCGAGTTATGTTCGGTGAGTTGGACAACCCCAAGAACCAGAAACTTTCTGACTTGAATGTCCGTGAAATCGGCATCATGGTACCGCTGCTGGTCATGATCTTTGTGCTGGGTGTTTACCCCAACCCCTTCATTGAAAAGATGACCCCTTCGATCAAGAAGGTTATCGCCCATACACGCATCGAGCCGGTTGCCACTGCACAGGCTGCTGTTCCTGCTCCTGAAGTATCGCCAGCTGCACAAACCACGCCCGCAACTCCGGCTGAGCAGCCTGCGACAGAGAAGCCTGCTGGCCATTAGACAACGAGTTAACGCCCTGGAGGATTGTTAAATGGATATCAATGTAGCTCAACTCTTTCAGACGATTAACCTGAATGTCATCATGCCTGAAGTGATACTTTCAGTGCTTGGTATGGCTCTGCTTCTGGTTAACGTCTTCGTTCCCTCCAAGTCCAAAGGCTATCTTGCCTGGCTGAGCCTGCTTGGAATCGTCGGTGCCGGTTTTGCAGCCGTATCCGGTTGGGGAATCAATCTCGTCAGTTTCAGTGGCGCGGTTGTGCAGGATAACTTTGCCACCTTTTTCAAGGTCATCTTCCTGGTTGCTGCCGGCCTGGCTGTCCTGATCAGCGATCAGTACATGAGCCGTGAAGAGTGCAATCATGGTGAACTGTACCCTATTATCCTGTTCACAACCGTCGGTATGATGCTGATGGCTGCTGGTACGGACCTGATGACGATCTTCCTGGGACTCGAGTTGATGTCAATCTCGCTGTATGTCCTGGCAGGATTCAACCGCACCAACCTCAAGTCCAATGAAGCAGGTTTGAAGTATTTTCTGCTGGGCGCCTTCTCAACCGGCTTCTTGCTGTATGGTATGGCATTGCTCTACGGTGTGAGCGGCTCTACCCGCATTGCAAAGATTGCAGCCGTTGCGACACAGGCTGGCACCAGCAACAGCATGTTGTTGATCGGTATGTTCCTGATGCTGACCGGTTTCCTCTTTAAAATTGCTGCTGCTCCTTTCCATATGTGGACTCCGGATGTCTATGAAGGCGCACCTACTCCCATGACCGCCTTCATGTCTGCCGGCCCTAAGGCTGCCGGATTCGCCACCCTGCTGCGTCTGCTGCTGGTCGTATTCCCGGCTATGAAGGCAGAATGGTCTGATCTGCTCTGGATCCTTGCCGTACTGACCATGACGGTGGGTAACTTTACGGCACTGCGCCAGGATAACATCAAACGTATGCTGGCATACTCTTCCATCGCCCATGCCGGCTACGCCCTGGTCGGTCTGGTGGCTGCCAATGCAACCGGGACCTCTGGCATCTTGTTCTACATGCTTTCCTATGCCTTTATGAATATCGGCGCCTTTGCTGTTATTGTACTGGTTGGTAAGCAAGGTGAACCGAACGGTACTGTGATGGACTTTGCCGGTCTTGGTGTGAAACGGCCCCTGTTGGCTGCAACCATGGCGCTGTTCCTGTTCTCGCTCGCT
This sequence comes from uncultured Geobacter sp., assembly GCA_964622705.1. Classification (GTDB taxonomy): domain Bacteria; phylum Desulfobacterota; class Desulfuromonadia; order Geobacterales; family Pseudopelobacteraceae; genus Trichlorobacter. The sequence goes on from CAZUSH010000008.1 coordinate 78,037, forward strand.
GGGATGCCGCCAACCGCAGGCTTTATCGGTAAATTTTATCTCTTCTCCGGTGCGGTCCAAGAAGGCTATATCTGGCTGGCCATTATCGGTGTGCTGAACAGCGCTGCCTCGGTGTACTACTATCTGCGCGTGATTGTGTACATGTACTTCAAACCGGGTGAGCAGGAGTTTGATTGGTTCACAGTGTCTGCCCCTGTGGCGCTCGCGCTGGTTGTCGCAGCTGCCGGTTCGCTGATCCCCGGTATCATCCCTTCCTACATCCTGCAGTTTGCTCAGCAGGCGGTTAAGCTGATCTGACCCAAGGAACGGGGGTATCTGTGACGAAAAAAGGCGGCCTCTCACGAGAGGTCGCCTTTTTTCGTTTGGCGGAAGCACACAGGAATCGAACCTGCCAAAGGAGTTTCTCACCCCTCTCAACGGTTTTGAAGACCGCGCGGGCCACCAGCGCCCGATGTGCTTCCCTGAACGAGAAACGGGTTAGGAACATTAATCCTAACCCGTTTGTGTATGGCGCGCTTGGAGAGATTCGAACTCCCGACACCCAGATTCGTAGTCTGGTACTCTATCCAGCTGAGCTACAAGCGCATGGTGCAACAGAAGCATTAGTGGCGGAGAGAGAGGGATTCGAACCCTCGATACCGGTTGTCCCAGTATACTCGCTTAGCAGGCGAGCGCCTTCGGCCTCTCGGCCATCTCTCCAATGTTTAACAAGACTTAAATCAATACATGATTCGCTTCTCAAATGCAAGCTTTTTGTGGCTACCCACAGGAGCCGTTTCTCGGTGTGTTAACGGCCTTTCTTGAGGTCAACCAAGATCAGTTTGGCCACCGCCTTCAAGGTCTCGAAAACTCCTTCACCTGAGGCGGCACAGGCCTCAAAATCAGGCACATTGGTCGGGTTCAGCTCATTGCGTAGTTCATCAACTGAAACTGCGTTGGGCAGGTCGCGTTTGTTATACTGCACGACGTACGGTAGTTTGTCGAGGTCGTACCCCTGCTCCTTGAGATTGGTGCGCAGGTTATCCAGCGACTCGATATTGGCATCCATCCGCTCTTCCTGGGAGTCGGCAACAAAAACAATGCCATCAACACCCTTCAGGATTAGTTTGCGGGAGGCGTCATAGAAAACCTGCCCGGGGACGGTGTAGAGATGGAAACGGGTTTTGAAACCCCTGATTTCGCCAAGTGCCAAAGGTAAAAAATCGAAAAACAGCGTACGCTCGGTCTCGGTTGCCAGGCTGATCATCTTCCCTTTTGCTTCGGGGGCTGTTTTAGAGTACACGTACTGCAGATTGGTTGTCTTGCCGCAGAGACCAGGTCCGTAATAAACGATTTTGCAGTTTATCTCGCGAGACGCATAGTTAATGAAGGACATTGCAGCGTACCTCGATAGGGCTGGTTAGCTGAAGAGATTATCGATGTCGTCGTCGGTAATTTCTGCAAAGGGGAATGAAGAACCTGACTTGGCCTGTTCGTCGGACTTCTTCATAAGCTTTTCAAAAATAACCGAGAGCTCTTCAGATGCTTTCTTCACACGCAAGCGGACCAGGCCCAGCGAAGAACGGTTGTCAAACAGAACAACGAGTATCACGCGACCACCAACAATTGAAATATGCAGGTTGTCTTTTTCGCCTTCATGGAAAAGGATGGAAAATTCCTTTTCGCCGATGAGTTTTGCAAGACCGCCGGTAGCCGCGATGTTACCTGCGGTGAGTGAAGCCAGCGAGGTGGTGTCAAAACGTTCCGTCTCCCCAACACCTGAAATCAGCTGGCCGTTTTTATCGACAAGGAAGATAACCTTGGAGTTGGAATCATTGAGCAGGCGTTCGATGACAACATTGATTTCCTGAAACTCTTCATCGTACATGACCATCTGGGAATTGGACATGTGTTTCTCCTTGTCGTGCAAAACAAGTGTTTGATCTTTGTGGACCGTTGATTTGTATAACAGAACCTACGTGATGATTCAAGTTCAATTCCCCTGAAAACGGCCGGTTTTGCGGGAATCAGGCTTACCTTGTGTTTTTTCGTATAATTGCTTACCATTGTCATATTAAATCTGAAAGGTGCTGGTATGGCGACTGAATTTATTCCTAAGTGGATTGCGTGGGAGACAACCCAAAAGTGTAATCTTCGTTGTGTCCATTGCCGCTGTTCGTCTGAATTGACCTCGTCCGAGGGGGATTTTACCACCGTAGAAGGTAAGCATCTGCTTGAAGAGATTGCGGCGTTTTCCAAGCCGGTTGTAGTGCTTTCCGGCGGCGAACCACTTATGCGGCAGGATATCTTTGAACTGGCCGCCTACGGGACCTCGCTCGGCTTGCGAATGTGTATGGCGACAAACGGGGCGCTGGTGACCGACGAGGTCTGTCAACGGATGATAGAAGCTGACATCAAGATGGTTTCGCTCTCGCTTGATGGCTCAACTGCGGCAATCCATGACGACTTTCGCCAGTGCGCCGGCGCCTTTGAAGGGGTTGTGCGAGCTGCCGAAATCTTCAGGCGTAATGGACAGAAATTCCTGATCAACTCTTCCTTTACTAAACGGAACCAACATGACATCGCAGCTACTTTCAAGCTGGCAAAATCACTCGGTGCAACCGCCTGGTACATGTTCATGATCGTACCGACCGGCCGTGGCGAAGAGATCATGAGTGAGCTGATCAGCAAGGAAGATTATGAAGAAATCCTTGAATGGCATTATCAGCAGGAAAAGCTGGAAGATGAAATCCTGATGCGTCCTACCTGTGCGCCGCACTACTACCGGATTGTACCGCAACGGGCAAAGCAGGAAGGGGTCAAGTTTGAACGGCGTAGCCTGACCTTTTCCACCGGTGGTGGTAAAGGGTGCATTGCTGCTCAGACGATTTGCTTGATTGACTGTTTTGGCAATGTTAAGCCCTGTTCCTATTTTCATCGGGTTGCCGGCAATGTGAAAACGACCCCCTTTCGGGAAATCTGGGAGAATTCGGAGATCTTCAAGGATTTGCGGGATTTCAAGGCCTACAAGGGTAAGTGCGGGGAGTGCGAGTTCATCAACGTTTGCGGGGGCTGTCGCGCCAGGGCCGACGCGGTGTATGGTGACTATATGGCCGAAGAGCCCTTCTGTAATTATGTGCCGATCAAGTGCCGGTGATACTTTCCTGTTGACAGGGTTCGGCTGAACGTATATAAAACAAAGCTCTTCGCCCAGGTAGCTCAGTCGGTAGAGCAGAGGACTGAAAATCCTCGTGTCGGCGGTTCGATTCCGTCCCTGGGCACCATGTCATAACCAAGCGCCTGCGTTTCACGCGGGCGCTTTTGCTTTCTGCCTACCCGTCCCCTGCGTCTTGCCCACCTCAATTGCAAATTGCCAAAATCGTGGTATGATTCCATAGAATGAGTTCTCCTTGCAATGACCTGACCGGTATCGAAAAGGGGCGACAGCTATGGATGCTGATGCTGTCGGTATGACATACCAAAAGCTTGGTGCGCTCCTGTTCTCCTGGGCAGTGATCCTTGTCATCCTCGTTGTCGCAAGCCAATCCAACTATCTGTTGTTTCATACCGCAATCGAGCTTGCCAGCATTGTCGTCAGTGTCAGTATTTTTGTGCTGGCCTGGAACAGCCAACGCTACTGTAGCAACCAGTTCTTCAGCGTCCTCGGTGTGGCACTGCTCTGTACCGCCTGCCTGGACCTGCTGCATACCATGGTATACAAGGGGATGGGGGTGTTTCCCTCCTATGGCCCCAATATCGCCACCCAACTCTGGATTGCCGCCCGTTATTTGCACAGTTTCTCGTTTGTCCTTGCCCTCTCTATGCTGCATCGCCCTGTCCGGGCCTCCCTATTGCTTGCGCTGTATGCCGGTATCACTGTTTTGGGGCTCTGGTCAATTCTTTCAGCCGGTATCTTTCCCGATTGCTTTATCGAAGGCCGCGGTTTGACCACCTTTAAAAAGGCCAGCGAACTGCTCATTTGCGGTTTGTTCGGCCTTGGGCTGATCATGCTGCAGGCACGGCGTGAGCTGTTCGGAAGACGCGTCTATCTGTTGCTGTCGCTATCGGTAGTCGCAGCGATCTGTGCCGAGTTTGCCTTTGTTTTCTACGTGGATGTGTATGGCATTTCCAATATGGTGGGGCATCTCTTTAAGCTGATCTCGGTCAGCCTACTGTATGTCGGAGTGGTTCGCACGGGGTTGCGCGAGCCGTTAGAGGTGGTTTTCCGTGAACTTAAGCAAAAAGATGAGCAGCTTGTTCGCGTGAATGAAGAACTCGTTACAGCCAATGAGCTGCTGGAGCAGAAGGTGGCGGAACGGACCGCCGATCTACATCAATCGGTGGATGAACTGCACCTGCAAACCCGGCTGCTGGAGGCAGAAGTGTCAGAGCGGCAAAAGGCGCAGGAGGAACTCAAGGTGGCCAAGGAGGCGGCGGAGGCGGCCAGCCGGGCAAAGTCTGCCTTCCTCGCCAACATGAGCCATGAGCTGCGTACACCGCTCAGTGGGGTCGTGGGGATGGCGCAGCTGCTCGGCATGAGCAGCGTCACTGATGAGCAAAAGGAATATCTCGATATCCTGCAGTGCTCGGCCGATAATTTGTCGTCGTTGATCAGTGATATCCTGGATATCACCAAGATTGAAAGCGAACAGTATACCCTGAACAATGTCGAGTATTCCTTCAGGGAGTCGATTGGTGAAGTGGTGAAGATGCTGCAGCGCCGGATTGAGGAAAAGAATCTTTCGGTCCATATCGACGTATCGGAGCGGATCCCGGAACTGATTACCGGGGATCGTCTGCGTTTCATGCAGATTATCTCCAACCTGCTTTCGAATGCCATTAAGTTTACCGAGCAGGGTGAGGTCAGGATCGGCGCAACCGTGAAGGAACACTATGATTCCACGCTGCTGCTTGAGGTGCAGGTGAGCGACACCGGTATCGGTATCGCCAAGCAGGATCGGGAACAGATCTTTCAGCTTTTTACCCAGGTGGACGATTCCTATACCCGTAGGTTCGGAGGGGCAGGACTCGGGCTGGCCATCTGCCGTAAGCTGACGGAGCTGATGGGAGGCTCGCTCTGGGTTGAAAGCGAACCGGAGCAGGGCAGTACCTTCCATCTGCTGCTGCCTTGTAACGTGGCTTCACGGCCCACGCCCGGGCAAGAGTACCCTGTCACACAGGAAAGCAATGTGCCGGTATTTGCCTGTTCACTGCCGGTGCTGGTCGCCGAGGACAATCCGGCCAATTTGAAATATGCCAAAAAACTGCTGGAAAAGCTGGGCTGCAAGGTCACCGAGGCCACGGATGGCAGGCAGGCCCTTGAGGCGTGGGAAAAAGGCAGTTTCAAGCTGATCCTGATGGATATTCAGATGCCGGAATTGCGGGGAGATGAGGTTGTCAGGACCATCAGGCAGCGTGAGCAGGATACCCATGTGCCGATCATCGCGGTGACGGCCCATGCCTTAAACGGCGATCGTGAACGCTTTCTGGAGGCCGGCTGCGACGGCTATGTTGCCAAGCCGTTTCTGATGGGGGCCTTGGCCGACGCCATCAGGCGGCTGGTGGAACCGGGCGGGAACAGTGAAACCGTATGAAATCATGCGGATGATGGAGATGCCTTCACAATGAACTTGCCGGAACTACTGCAACTCTCCGGAGGGTATTGGGCAACCTGTGCACTGCATGCAGCCGTCAAGCTGGATCTCTTTACCGCTCTCGCCGATGTGGCGATGAGCGTGCCTGAACAGGCCTGTCTGCTTGCCGTTGATGAGCGGGGGCTGGGGATGCTGGTGCGAGCCCTGGTCGCGCTTGACCTGCTCGAAGCGGCAGAAGGCGGCTATCGTTGTACCTCCTTCAGCGCCACCTATCTCTCCAGGAACTCGGCCACCTATATGGGGTACATCATCCTGCATCATCACCACCTGGTGGAAGGGTGGAGCCATCTTGACGAGGCGGTCAAGACCGGTGCTCCGGTGCGTCGGCGCAGCTCCCACGATGTCAGCGACAATGAGCGCGAAAGCTTCCTGATGGGGATGTACAATCTGGCGTCCCTGTTGGCGCCGCGGGTGGCGCAGGCCATTGACCTCACGGGGCGTTCCCGGTTGCTCGATCTGGCTGGTGGGCCGGGAACCTATGCCATCCAGTTCTGTCTCAAGAATCCGGAGTTGCGGGCGGATATCTACGATCTGCCGACCACCCGTCCCTTTGCCGAGAAGGTGATCGGGCGCTTCCGGCTGCAGGAGCGGGTCTCCTTTGTCAGTGGTGACCTGCTCAATAACCCGTTGGGCAGCGGTTACGATGTGGTCTGGATCTCGCACCTGCTGCACAGCGAAAGCCCGGCGGACAGTGCCCGTATTGTTGAAAAGGCTGCCGCCGCCCTGAATCCGGACGGCCTGCTGCTGATTCAGGAGTTTGTCCTTGATGACCAGAAGACCGCGCCGCTCTTTCCAGCGCTCTTTTCGTTGAATATGTTGGTGGGCACCGTTGCCGGCCAGGCCTATTCCTGGCAGGAACTGACGGGAATGATGGCCGGGGCCGGACTAACCGGCATCAGGCGGCTGCCCCTGGAGTTGCCGAACGGGGCGGGGATTCTGGCCGGTATCCGCGAGTAAGGGCCGTGCTGCCCCGCCACGTCAGCAGGTTGTTGAAAAACTACTGCGGAGCCTATCTACGGCGTTGCGCGGTGCTCGCTTCTTCGCCTAACTATTTGTTATGTCTCAGTCGCTGCGCTCCGTGCGCCTTGTAGCTATGCTTCCTCGCTACGTTTTTCAACAACCTGTTGCTTCAGACGACAGTCCGTCGTTTTGCCGGGTTGGCATGTCCACTGTGCCGCAGCGGACCTGCAATACCCTCGATCGGTGACTCTACCCCCCGGCATTACCCCATCCGCATCACACGCTGCACGACCTTCTCTCGCCTTTCCCTACCGTTTCAGCGCACTTTTTGTAATTCCCAATATGATACCGGCAATTATCAAAGCAAGAAGGCATTTTCGATTGTTGTAAGTAATATCAGGTTGTTAGCTGGCTTATGTGTGTGGCATGTCCGTTGCTAAATGGATTTTGGGAACGCATTCACACGGAACATGCTGGGGTTGGCTCATGAGGGGGAAGTGTGCCTGACACCAGATGGGCAACACTACATGTGCTCTGAAAGGACAGGTAAAGCGATGAAAAAGGAATGGAAAGTACAGAATGAGGACGGAT
>CAZUSH010000009.1:0-83388 GCA_964622705.1 uncultured Geobacter sp.
CGCAAATATACTAAAATACGGTTGTTTTTACTACTTCAATTTCAACAGCCTGCTAAAATCCAAGGGTGACGAATAGTTGCAGACAGAAGGACACAAAGCACCAATGCGAGTACACAATAGGCCAGTACTTTTTTCCACCAGCTTACTGGTTCGGGTAGGTAGAGCGGCATTAATCTCGATGGTGTTCTCATAATTTTCTCGCTTAACGGGGCCGAGGCGCACCAGCGCGTCAGCGCCTGTGTGCCGCCGAGTGGTTAAGTCTGTTTCTTCAGCTTTTTACAGCGCCATAAAAAGTAGTAAGGATCTTCTTTTAGCGAATTGATCTTTTCTTTAAATGAAGAATACTCTTTGCCGAGGAGACCAATTCCGCCAGAACCGCAGATTGTTGCTATTGCTGAGGAAAGCCCTGATCCGGTAACTGAGGTGTAAGCCAAGACAACTGTACCCACAGCAGCACCGGCAATTTTGAAGGAATGAGAACCAACTATTGACCGAAATTTTCTGTTTACTGCGTCTACCTTTGGATTGACAACATCTCTTACTACTTCATTCGGGTTAACTTCTGACCCGCAGCTTTTCAGTGCATCCTTTATTGATGAACGTAACCCTGATATGAGGTCACCCTCATCCTCAAGTATTTTTGCTAAATCATCAAAGCTCACTCCCTCAAGATAAGGAATCGTAATTTCAAACAGAGACTTGTGGTCAAGGTGGTCTGTTGTTTGATAATCCATCAAAATTGGACGCGACGTAACTTCTTCTGCAATTTCCCAATGTTCAAGGGGACTAAATGGGGAAACATTGACCGCTTCCCATCTTCTTGAACCATTTTCTTGAGGATCGTCTTTTGGTACAAATAGTGCGCGATCAGGCTGAATTAGCAACCGCCCTTTTTCAATGAACGGTACAAGTTCGGCTACCAAGTTATTCGTCTCACTCCCGCGAGGGAAAAGAAAGCTAGGAGCTACAGCAGGATTTTCTGGATCAATGCCTAGTTCCATGAGTTTAATCTCAGATACTGAAAATGTCGCCCCTTCAACGCCAAAATTGTCCTGATACCACTGTGGCTGCAGCATTATCATGCTTAATTCTTTTCCACCGGAAAGAGTTAGTAGCGATAACTCATTGAATATCAGGGAGAATCTTAGCAGGGAGTCTGCCTTCTGAATCTCATTTGTTTTTATTTGAGACTTCAGCAGTCTCTGGTCGGCAAGTAACAAAAAAATATCTTTTATATGGCGTAAATATTCTTCCCTGTAGCCATCTAAACCATCCTTGCACGCAAATGAGAGGCCACGAAAAACGTCTTTCATTTTAGTAATCCTTTTTGACTTAACTTACTATTGAGCGGTTCACGCGCGCACGCGCGTGAACCGCTCATCCCCCCAAAAAGGGTAGTTGATCAATCCCCAAAACAGATCCCGATATCACGTGCGGTCAGCACGGTGTCACCATTCACATCCACCCGTTTCTGGATGCCCAGCGCCTCGGCCAACGGTACCAGGGCGATGTCCGGTGATTTGAGCGCCACCATCTGGTCAAACTTGCCCGCTTCAATGGCCCGCACCGCAGCAGCGCCAAAGCGCAGGGACAACAGCCGGTCAAAGGTGGTGGGAGAGCCGCCTCGCTGCAGGTGGCCCAGCACCATGGAACGTGAGTCCTTGCCAGTGCGCTTGGAGATCTCTTTGGCCACATACTCGGCAATGCCGCCCAGCACCACATGCTGGCGGCCACCTTCGGCTTCGCCCTTGATGATTACGTCGCCCCCCTTGGGCATGGCCCCTTCAGCCACCACCACAATGGCGTACTTACGGCCATTCAGCTCGTTTTCCATCAGCTTGTCGCAGATCTTTTCAAGGTCAAACGGGATCTCCGGGATCAGGATCACATCGGCATTACCGGAGATGCCGCTGTTGAGGGCAATGAACCCGGCATTGCGGCCCATTACCTCCACCACCATGACCCGGTCATGGGACTTGGCCGTGGAGTGCAGCCGGTCGATCGCCTCGGTGGCGATGTTGACGGCGGTGTCAAAACCAAAGGTGATCACAGTGCCGCCCATGTCGTTGTCAATGGTCTTGGGCACCCCCACTACCGGCATCCCTTTTTCAGCAAAGCGGTGGGCAATCTCCAGGCTGCCGTCGCCTCCCACTGCCACCAGGGCATCGAAGCGCAACCGTTTGAAGTTGTCCATGACCTTGTCCGACAGATCGCGTTGCTCGCATTCGCCCGCAGCATTGCAGACCTGCATCATGAAGGGGTTGCCCTTGTTGGTGGTGCCCAGGATGGTGCCGCCCACACTGGCAATGCCATCCACCTTTTCGGGGGTCAGGTGGATGATCTCGTCGGTGTTGAGGAGCCCGGTGTAGCCGGATTTGATGCCGTAGACCTCCCACTGGCGATTGTAGGCCGCCATGGTGACCGCCTCGATGACGGCGTTCAGGCCGGGGGCATCACCGCCGCCGGTGTTGATGCAGATCTTCATCCGTTTAGACATGGAACCCCTCCTGTGGGCTGTTTACAAAAAATATGCTGCGCATATGGTGCATGGTGGTGTGTGGTAATGGCAGGCCTGGGTTATTCGTCTTCCGTGGCGTTCCAGACCTGCTCGGTAAAGCCAAGACCACGTGCGGCGTTTTGTTCTTGGATGGTCAACTCGCTCCATTCCTTGTCTGCGCTTGCCGGGGCATCGTTGCGGTCCCAACGGTCCGCCTGCCAGCCCAGCGCCGTCCAGAGCGCCTGCTCGGTAGCGCTCATGTCATCCCAGGCCAGTTGTTCCCAGATATGGGGATTGCCCTGCATGCTCCGTACACTCATGGCTGCCTCCTGTGGATAGAATCCGCTTATGGGGTGAGTACGGTCAACTCGTCGTTGTCTTTGCCTAAAATAACCGGTTGCTGCTCATTGCCGGTCAGGCGTCTGGCCATGTACGGCACCTGGTCGTTCAGCCAGGCCTTCAGCTCACCCAGGGTGATATGGCCGTCTTTGTTGGCATCCGCTGCCCCCTGTAATCCTTTTAAAAAGAAATAGGTGAAGAGCGAATGTCCCTTTTCCGGGTACCAGCCAGCCACTTGATCCATGCCGGCACTGGTCAGCAGGATATCTGCTGCTGATGCCTTTGATTCTGCTTTGAGGCGGGCAGTCAGGCCGCTGACCCCTTTGAGCAGCTGGCCATTGGCAGAGCTGCCGGAGAAACAGGCGTCGATCACCACGGTCTTTTGGATTGCCGGGATCTTGGAGAGATTTTCGTAGAAGGTGGAGAGTTTGTAGCCGCTGGTGCGGATATACTGCGGGTTGGCATCCACCGGTACAAAGTAGCCTTCACCGCTCTGCTGGTCCGGTGCGCCGTGGCCGACATAGTAGATGAAAATCCGGCTCTGCCCCGGCTTGACCCATTTGTAGAGTTTGCCCTGGTAGTCGTCAGAGGTGCCGAAGACTTCATTCAGCTTGGTGAGGGTGGCGTTTTCTACATAGATGATGTTGGACGGGTCGTAGCCAAAGGTTTTGAGCAGGTACTGCTTCATGGCCTGGGCATCTTGCAGGGCAAAATCCACATTGGGGGTGCCGGTAGCAGAATAGTTAGCATTGCCGATGATGACGGCTATATCGTAACGACCCGAAGGTCTGCCAATGGGGATGGCGGTATTAACATCAGAGCGTGCCATGGGCTGCGTGTTTTGGACGGCTGTGGGAATGACGTTGGGCCTGGCTGCAGCTGATTGCTGCTGTTGACGGCTTGTTACTGAAGTCAGCTCAATTGGATCTTCGCTCTCATAAATGAGTTGGTAGTCGGCCAAGGCTCTCCGAGCCTTTTCTTCCTCAACCAAAAAGGTGCTTGGCGGCACTGCTGATGTTTTGATGTAGTACGTTTTGCCGGGCTCGGCATTAATGGAGACCATTCTGCTGCTGTTGATGCGGTGTTTACCTGGGGCCAGCAGCACGGCCAAGTAGGTTTTTTCAGCAAGTTTACCGACAGGATAGTCGTCTATGGTGATTTCAAAAAGTACAGCTGAGCCAGCGAATACCGCGTCTCGGTAAACGTACAGGAGCGCTTTACCGGTAGGTGGTTTCATAGCCTTTGTTTTTAGATCCATTTCGGGGGAGGCAAGAGGCACTGAAACGCATCCAGTTGTCAGGGCGCACAGCATGAGTAGCAGTATGGTGATGTACATGAGTTTCTTCATGGTGATTCTCCTGAAAAAGCGGCTACTCCTTCTTGCCCAGGTTCTTCAGCCACTCCATCCGTTCCTTGATGTTTTTCTCGTAGCCATATCCCTTGGGATCGTAGAACGTCCTGCCCTGCAGCTTGTCCGGCAGGTACTGCTGCTGCACATAGCCGCCACTGAAGTCATGGGCGTACTGGTAACCCTGGTGGTAGCCCAGCTCCTTCATCAGCTTGGTGGGGGCGTTGCGGATATGCAGCGGTACCTCCAGGGCGCCTGATTTGCGTACTTCGGCCAGGGCGGCATCAATGCCGAGATAGGCGGCGTTTGATTTGGGGGCCGTGGCCAGGTAGGTGACTGCCTGGCCCAGGATGATGCGGCCTTCCGGCATGCCCACCATCTGGAAGGCCTGCAGGGACGAGACCGCCACCTGCAGGGCCCGTGGGTCGGCGTTGCCGATGTCTTCGGAGGCCAGGATGATGATCCTGCGCAGGATGAAGAGCGGGTCTTCCCCTGCCTCCAGCATACGGGCCAGCCAGTAGAGCGCGGCATCGGGGTCGCTGCCCCGTATGGATTTGATAAAGGCGGAGATGACGTTGTAGTGTTCTTCGCCCCCCTTGTCGTAGAGCAGGGCCTTCTGCTGCAACGCCTCCTGGGCGGTTTCCAGGGTAATGCTCTCCTGCTGGGTCAGGTTGGCTGCCACCTCCAGGGTGTTCAAGGCCTTGCGGCCATCCCCCTGGGCCGCCTCGGCCAGAAACTGCAGGGCCTCCGGCTCGATGCTCAGTCCCAGCGCCCCCAGTCCTTTTTCGGTATCCTGCAGGGCCCGTTGCAGCAGGGTGGCGATGTCTCCGGCCTCAAGCTGTTTCAGGCGCAGTACCCGGCAGCGGGAGAGCAGCGGGGCGATCACCTCGAAGGAGGGGTTTTCGGTGGTGGCGCCGATGATGGTTACCAGCCCTTTTTCAACCGCCGGTAAAAAGGCATCCTGCTGGGCCTTGTTGAAACGGTGGATCTCATCCACGAACAGGATGGTGCGCTGCCCCTGGCGGGCCTGTTCTTCGGCCTCCTTGAAGATCTCCCGCACCTCTTTAATGCCGGCCATGATGGCGGAGAAGAAGACAAAACGGCAGTGGGTGGCCCGGGCCACGATATGGGCCAGGGTGGTCTTGCCGCAACCGGGTGGTCCCCAGAAGATCAGGGAACTGAGCCGGTCGGCCTCGATCATGGTGCGCAAGGCCTTGCCGGGCCCAACCAGGTGTTCCTGGCCAAAGAACGCCTCCAGGGTTGCCGGACGCATCCGCTCGGCCAGGGGCGGGGTGGGGGTGTGTTCAAACAGGGTGCTCTGGTTTGTGCTTACCAATGGTGAATCCCTTTGTGTTGCACCGGTTGGGGGGTGATGCCCCAGATCTCGCTGGCGTACTCGCGGATGGTGCGATCGCTGGAGAATTTGCCCATGCCGGCGGTGTTGAGAATGGAGGTGCGGGCCCAGGCGTCCGGGATCATGTAGAGCCGGTCCACATCGGCCTGGGCATCCATGTAGGCGTCAAAATCTGCCAGCAGCAGATAGTAGTCGCTGCCCAGCAGGTTGTCCACCAGTGGTCGGAACAGACCGGGGGTGCCGGGTGAGAACATGCCGGACGAGATTTGGTCAAGCACGGTCTTCAGCTCCGGCAGGCGGTAGTAGTAATCCTGGGGCTGGTAGCCGGAGGCGCGCAGGTTGGCCGCCTCGGGCGTGGTCAGGCCGAAGATGAAAACATTGTCCTTGCCCACCTCGTCCCTGATCTCGATGTTGGCGCCGTCCAGGGTGCCGATGGTGATGGCGCCGTTTAAGGCGTATTTCATGTTGCCGGTGCCGGAGGCCTCGGTGCCGGCGGTGGAGATCTGCTCGGACAGATCGGCGGCCGGGAAGATCCGTTCGGCCAGGGAGACACTGTAGTTTGAGAGGAAGATCACCTTGAGCTGCTGGTTGACGGCCGGGTCGTTGTTGATCACGTTGCCCACAGCACTGATCAGCTTGATGATTAGTTTGGCGGTGGTGTAGGAAGGGGCGGCCTTGCCGCCGAAGATCACGGTGCGGGGCGGCAGCTCCAGGCCGGGATACTCCTTCAGGCGGTTGTAGCGGGCAATCACCTGCAGGATGTTGAGCAGCTGGCGTTTGTACTCATGAATCCGCTTGGTTTGGCAGTCGAACAGGGAATCGGGTGAGACCTGCACACAGTTGCGCTGGTAGATGTGGTCGGCCAGGCGCTGTTTATTCAGCCGCTTGATCTGCATCCAGCGTTTGCGGAACTCACTGTCCTCGGCCAGGGGACGCAGCTTTTGCAGCTCGTCCAGGTCCCTGGTCCAGTTGTCGCCGATCGCCTCGCTGATCAGGTCGGACAGCCAGGGGTTGCAGTGCTTCAGCCAGCGGCGCTGGGTGATGCCGTTGGTCTTGTTGTTGAAACGCTGCGGCCAGACATCATGGAAGTCCCGGAACAGGTCCTCCTTCAGTATTTCGCTGTGCAGGGCCGAGACCCCGTTGACAGAGTGGCTGGCCACAATGGCCAGATGGGCCATCCGCACCAGCTTCTCACCCCGGTCATCGATGATCGACATCCGCTGCAGGCGCTGGGTGTCACCGGGGAACTGCAGTGACACCTCATCCAGAAAACGCCGGTTGATCTCGAAGATGATCATCAAATGGCGCGGCAAAAGCCGCCCCAGCATCGGCACCGGCCAGGTTTCCAGGGCCTCCTGCAGGATGGTGTGGTTGGTGTAGGCAAAGGTCTTGGTGGTGATCTCCCAGGCGGTCTCCCAAGTGAGCTTTTTCTCGTCTACCAGAATCCGCATCAGTTCCGGGATGGCCAGCACGGGATGGGTGTCGTTGAGCTGGATCGCCACCTGCTGTGGCAGTTCCGCAAAGTCGTCGTGTTTTTTGGCAAAGCGGTAGAGGATGTCTTGGATGGTGGCCGAGGCCAGGAAGTACTCCTGCCGCAGACGCAGTTCCTTGCCCTCCAGCATGTGGTCGGCCGGGTAGAGCACCTTGGAGATGTTCTCGGTCTTCATCTTTGATTCGACCGAACCGATGTAGTTGCCCTGGTTGAAGAAGTTCAGGTCAAAGTCCCGGCTGGCCTTGGCGCTCCAGAGCCGCATGGTGTTGACGGTGTCGTTACGGTAGCCCGGTACCGGGAAGTCGTAGGCCAGCGCCATGACCTCGTAGTAATCGACCCAGGAACAGCGCCGGGAGCCATCCTTGTCGTTGTACTCTACCACCCGCCCTTCGTAGCGGATCGGGTGCAGGTGCTCTTGGCGGTCGAACTCCCAGGGGTTTTGGTAACGTAGCCAGTTGTCCGGCACCTCGTGCTGGCCGCCGTCCACGATCTTCTGGTAGAACATGCCGTATTCGTAGCGGATACCGTAGCCATAGGCCGGCAGCTGCATGGTGGCCATGGAGTCGAGGAAACAGGCAGCCAGGCGCCCAAGGCCACCGTTGCCCAGGCCGGCGTCCCACTCCACCTCCTGCAGATCCTCAATGCTGAGCCCCAGTTCTTTGAGGGCCGTGTCCCACTCCTCCATCACCCCCAGGTTGATCAGGGCATTGCCCAGGGAACGCCCCATCAGAAATTCCATCGAGAGGTAATAGACCCGCTTGGCGTCGTTGAGATAGTACGATTGCTGGGTGTCCAGCCAGCGGGTGGCCAAAAGGTCGCGCACGGCGTAGGCCAGGGCCAGGTACATGTCGGCCCTGGTGGCGGAATACTTGTCTTTTACCAGGGTATGCTGCAGGTGATAGATGAAGGAGCGCTGCAGGTCGTTGACCGTGGGTTGTGCAATCTGTTCCATGACGCCCTCGCTGGTGGCTAGTAGATGATGGTGGAGTATACCGTTCAAGCACGAACAGTTCAAGGAACGGGCCGTAAAAATACGGTTTGCCCTGATGAGCTGATGGGCAGTTGCCGGTTGACAGCGGCTTGCAGACTGTATTAGTCTACTAGTTCCTAAATTCGCTGATTTAGCGATATTAAACAAGATTTTGGCGATAAGGCTGGTGTGCTATGCGTAGTGACATGATCAAAAAAGGATTGGAACGAACCCCCCACCGGGCGCTCTTGAAGGCGACCGGGGTGCCGCAGAGTCAGATGGACCGCCCTTTTATCGGGGTGGCTACCAGTTTTACCGATCTGATTCCCGGCCATGTCGGGATGCGTGACCTTGAGCGTTTTATCGAGAAGGGGATTCACAGTGGTGGCGGTTACGCCCAGTTTTTCGGCATTCCCGGTGTCTGCGACGGCATTGCCATGGGGCACAAGGGGATGCACTACTCCCTGCCGACCCGCGAACTGATCGCCGATATGGTTGAGTCAGTGGCCGAGGCCCATCGGCTGGACGGCCTGGTGCTCTTGACCAACTGCGACAAGATTACCCCCGGCATGCTGATGGCGGCTGCTCGCCTGAACATCCCCTGTATCATCGTGACCGCCGGTCCGATGATGAGCGGCAGGGGAGCTGAAGGCCGTGCCTACTCCTTTGTGACCGACACCTTTGAGGCCATGGCCCGTTACAAGGCCGGGGTGATCGATGCCAAGGAGCTGCAGGCCTGTGAGGATAACGCCTGCCCCGGCATGGGCTCCTGCCAGGGGCTCTTTACCGCCAACACCATGGCGATCCTGACCGAGACCCTGGGGATGTCGCTGCCCCGCTGCGGCACCGCCCTGGCAGTTTCCGCCATGAAGCGCCGGATCGCCTTTGCCTCGGGTGAGAAGATTGTGGAGCTGGTGCACAACGACGTCAAACCGCGCGACATCATGACCCGGGCCGCCTTTGAAAACGCCATCCGGGTGGACCTGGCCCTGGGCGGCTCCTCCAACACCGTGCTGCATCTGTTGGCCATTGCCCGCGAGGCCGGGGTTGAGCTACCGCTGGAGACCTTCGATACGCTGGCCAAGGAGACGCCGCAGCTGGCCTCCATGAACCCGGCCGGCAAGCACTTTATGGAGGATCTGGACATTGCCGGCGGCGTGAGCGGCGTACTGAAGCAGTTGGGGGACAAGATCATCGATACCCCGACCCTGTTCGGCCTGACCACCCGTCAATTGGCGGCCAGTATCGAGAATGTGGATGAAGAGGTGATCCGTCCCCTTGCCAACCCGGTCAAGAAAGAGGGGGGCATTGCGGTGCTGTTCGGCTCCATTGCGCCCAAAGGGGCGGTGGTGAAGCAGTCCGGCGTCTCCGACAAGATGATGCTGTTTGAAGGCACGGCCCGTTGCTTTGATTCCGAGGAACTGGCCATGGCAGCCCTGATGGAGGGCAAGATCACCAGCGGCGACGTGATGGTGATCCGCTATGAAGGCCCCAAGGGCGGTCCCGGCATGCGTGAGATGCTGGCCCCTACCGCCGCCATCATGGGGTTGGGGCTGGGCGATTCCGTGGCCCTGATCACCGACGGCCGTTTCTCCGGCGGTACCCGTGGCCCCTGTATCGGCCATATCTCGCCCGAGGCTGCTGAGGGCGGTCCGATCGCATTGGTTGAGGACGGCGACCGGATCCTGCTGGATATCCCCAACCGCAAGCTCGATCTGCTGGTTGATGAGGCAACCCTGGCGGCCCGCCGGGCGGCCTGGACGGCACCGGAGCCCAAGATCAAGACCGGCTGGTTGGCCCGTTACGCCAAGGTGGTGACGTCGGCCTATACCGGCGCAGTAACCACCGCTTAAACAAAACTACTGCGGAGGCCGTCTACTGCGTTGCAAAGGTAGCAGCTCCTTCGCCTAACTAAGGTGTTATGTCTCAGTCGCTGTGCGCCGTGCGCCTTGTATCCGGCCTTCCTCATGACGTTTTGCACGAGGCCCACGGTTTCCTGATTTTTTTCTGCTGTCAGCGGGGTACGCGTCCCGCTATTAAACTCAATGATTGAAGGAGGAACCTGCCATGAGAAAGCTGATCACCCTGCTTGTAGCTTCCGTCCTGGCGCTGAGTGTCGCAGCCTGCAAAACCGATGAGGCTGCCCTGCGTGATGCCAGTTCAACCCTGCTGTCTGCAAAAGAAGTGAAAGCGATCTTTGTCGGCAATACGGTTACCTCCGCCGACGGCAAGACCTACTACTTTGATCGTTCCGGCGTGGTAGTGGGTAAAGGAGCCTACGGCGACACCAACAAGGGGAACTGGAACATCACCCCGGAAGGGCAACTCTGCTTCAGCAACTGGAACGCCAACTTCGCCCCCAGCGCCTGCTACAAGGTGTTTTTTGACAACGTCTCCCAGCAGCGCAAGCTGGTGGATATGAATGGCGATGTGCAGTATACGGTCATAAATATTTTGACCGGTAATCCCAACAACTTTTAACGTCTGACGAGGTTTTGCATGAAAATGAATGGAGCACGCATTCTGCTTGAGAGCCTGAAGCTTGAGGGGGTGGACCTGGTATTCGGTTACCCCGGCGGCACGGTGATCAACCTTTATGATGAATTGATGAATGTGCGGGAGATCCGGCACATCCTGCCCCGCCACGAGCAGGGCGGTACCCATGCGGCCGACGGCTATGCCCGCGCAACCGGCAAGGTCGGTGTGGCCATCGCCACCTCGGGCCCCGGCGCCACCAACACTATTACCGGCATTGCCACGGCCTATATGGACTCGATCCCGATGGTGATCATCACCGGCCAGGTGCCGACCCCCCTGATCGGCAACGACGCCTTCCAGGAGGTGGATATCATCGGGATTACCCGGCCGATCACCAAGCACAGCTTCCTGATCCGCCATGCCAAGGATATCCCCACCATTGTACGCAAGGCGTTCTACATCGCCCGCTCCGGCCGTCCCGGTCCGGTGCTGATTGACTTCCCCAAGGATGTCCAGATCAGCCAGGCCGAGTTCAAATGGCCGGAGAACATCGATATCCGTGGCTACAAGCCCAACCTGGAGGGTCACCCCAGGCAGGTGGAAAAGGCGGTCGAGATGCTGCTGTCGGCCCGCCGTCCGGTGCTGTATGTCGGCGGTGGCGTGGTGCTGGGGGATGCGGCGGCAGAGTTGACCCAACTGGCCAGGACCCTGCAGTTCCCGGTTACCACTACCCTGATGGGGCTGGGTGCCTTTCCGGAGAGCGATCCGCTGGCTCTGAAGATGCTGGGCATGCATGGCGCCTATGCCGCCAATATGGCCATGACCCATTCCGACATGATCCTGGCGGTCGGTGCCCGTTTTGACGACCGGGTGACCGGCAAGATCGCCACCTTTGCCCCCCACGCCAAGATCATCCATATTGACGTGGACCCGACCTCGATCCGCAAGAACGTGCGGGTGGATCTGCCGATCGTCGGCGATGTGCGGGACGTGTTGACCAAGATGCTGGAGGCCTTGAAGGGACATCAGGACAAGTTGGCTGCCCAGAAGAGTGCCATGGAACCATGGCATGAGGATATTGCCGGCTGGAAGGAAAAACATCCGATCGCCTACAAGCAGAGCAACAGTACCATCAAGCCGCAGTATGTCATCCAGAAGCTGCGGGAGCTGTCCAACGAAGACGCCATCATGGCCACCGACGTGGGACAGCACCAGATGTGGGTGGCGCAGTTCTTCGACTTCCAACAGCCCCGTACCCTGTTGACCTCCGGCGGTCTCGGCACCATGGGCTTTGGTATCCCCTCGGCCATGGGCGCCCAGGCAGCCTTTCCCAAACGTCAGGTGATCTGCGTCTGCGGCGACGGCGGGGTGCAGATGAACATGCAGGAACTGGCCACCATGGTGCAGCACCGCCTGCCGGTCAAGATCGTGATCCTGAACAACAACTTCCTGGGGATGGTGCGCCAGTGGCAGGAGCTGTTCTTTGACAAGCGCTATTCACAAACCTGTCTTGAACTGCCGATGGACTTTGCCAAGATTGCCGAGGCCTATGGCGCCAAGGGGCTTTCGGCCAACAAGCCGTCCGAGGTGGAGCAGGTGATCAAGGAGGGCTTTGCCCATAATGGTCCGGTGGTGATGGAGTTCAAGATTGCCCGTGAAGAGAAGGTGCTGCCGATGGTCCCGGCCGGGGCGTCGCTGAATGAAATGGTTTTGAACGCCTAGGGACGCGGAGGAAACAAGCAGATGCAACATACCATATCAGTTGTGGTGGAAAATGAATTCGGCGTGCTGGCCCGTGTGTCCGGGCTGTTTTCAGGCCGGGGTTTTAATATTGACTCCCTTACCGTAGCTCCAATCTCGGATGAATCTCTCTCCCGGATCACCATTGTTACCCGGGGTGATGAAGCGGTCCTGGAGCAGATCACCAAACAGCTCAACAAGCTGGTGGATGTGATCAAGGTGCTTGATTTCAGCGATGGCAGCGCCATCGAGCGGGAGCTGGCCCTGATCAAGGTGACGGCCGAGGATGACAGCCGGGCCGAAGTACTGCGTATTGTGGACATCTTCAGAGCAAAAATTATTGATGTGACCCCCAAGTCCTATACCATCGAGGCAACCGGCAATCCGGCCAAGATCAATGCCATCCTGGACCTGTTGCGTCCCTTGGGATTGAAGGAGCTGGTGCGCACCGGCGCCGTGGCCATCGGCCGTGGCGCCAAGGGCTGGAAGGGGTAAGCCGGGCGTTGATTGACAGCGGGGCACGCCTGTAGTATCGTGCCCTGCATTTTTTTCGTTGGCTATATCTAGTTTGAATAGATTTGAACCTGTGAGGAGAAGAACAATGAATGTGTATTATGATCGGGATTGTGATCTGGCCCTGATTCAGGGCATGAAGGTGACCATTGTCGGTTACGGCTCCCAGGGCCATGCCCACGCCTGCAACCTGAAGGACTCGGGCGTTGATGTGACTGTGGCGCTGCGTGCCGATTCAGGTTCGGTTGCCAAGGCCCAGAATGCCGGCCTCAAGGTGGCAACCGTTGCCGAGGCTGTGGCAAGCGCCGATCTGGTCATGATCCTGACCCCGGACGAGTTCCAGTCTCAGTTGTATCGCAACGAGATCGAGCCCAAGCTGAAGAAGGGCGCTACCTTGGCCTTTGCCCACGGTTTTGCCATCCACTATAACCAGATCGTGCCGCGGGCCGATCTGGACGTGATCATGATCGCCCCCAAGGCGCCGGGTCACACCGTGCGCTCCGAGTTTGTGCGCGGCGGCGGTATCCCCGACCTGATCGCGGTCTTCCAGGATGCCTCGGCCAAGGCCCGTGAAGTGGCCCTGTCCTACGCCAGCGCCATCGGCGGCGGCCGCACCGGCATCATTGAAACCACCTTCAAGGATGAGACCGAGACCGACCTGTTCGGTGAGCAGGCCGTGCTGTGCGGCGGCACCGTGGAGCTGGTCAAGGCCGGTTTCGAGACCCTGGTGGAGGCCGGCTATGCGCCGGAGATGGCCTACTTCGAGTGTCTGCACGAACTGAAGTTGATCGTGGACCTGATGTACGAGGGCGGCATCGCCAACATGAACTACTCCATCTCCAACAACGCCGAGTACGGTGAGTATGTCACCGGCCCCCGCGTGATCAACGACGAGAGCCGGGCAGCCATGCGGGAATGCCTGAAGAATATCCAGACCGGCGACTACGCCAAGCGCTTCATCCTGGAAGGGATGAGCAACTATCCCGAGATGACGGCACGTCGTCGTTTGAATGCGGCCCATCCGATTGAGCAGGTCGGTGAGAAGCTGCGCTCGATGATGCCCTGGATCCAGAAGATCGTTGATAAAACCAAGAACTAGCACATACTGACATGCCGCAGGAACCCTGCTCCCGTTGGGGGCGGGGTTTCGTGCGTCATGCGTCCGGAACTTATGAAACCTTCCAAAGCCATCATAACCCCTGAAGGGTACCCCTTTATCGCCTACAGCAGCGGGCTGTTCCTGTTTCTGGCCGCCGGCAGCTGGCTGACCGGCTCGCTGGCCCTGGCGATCCCCGCAGCGATTGCCCTGCTGCTGGCCGTTTTTGTGATCTCGTTCTTCCGCAATCCCGAACGGCAGCCGCCGTCCGACGCCCGGTTGCTGGTTGCACCGGCCGATGGCACGGTGGTCTATGTCGGCCCGGCCACCCAGGAGCATCTGGGGGAGTGTCAGAAGATCAGCATCTTCATGTCGGTCTTTAACGTGCATGTCAACCGTGCCCCAGCCGCGGGAACCGTGCGGGAACGTTTTTACAAGGCAGGCAAGTTCTACGACGCCCGTCATGCCAAGGCTTCCTGCGAAAACGAGCAGTGCGGCCTGGTGCTTGAAACCGACGGGGGAGCCAAGATCGCCTTTGTCCAGATTGCCGGGCTGGTGGCACGGCGGATTCTCTGCTATGTTGACAAGGGCGAACGCCTGGAACGGGGTGCGCGCTATGGCATGATCCGTTTCGGCTCGCGGGTTGACGTCTATCTACCGGCCTCGTTTGAGCCGCTGGTGCAGGTTGACCAGACCACCAGGGCAGGGGAGACCCCCCTGGCCCGTCACGTTGACCGCTAAGTCTGGGGGGCTTTGATGGATACACCTGAAGCGTGTGAACAGGAACCGGTCAAAAAGGAAAACATCAGGCGGGGGATCTATATCCTGCCGAACCTGATTACCGCCGGCAGCCTGTTTGCCGGGTTCTACAGCATGGTGGCAACCTTGAACGGCAACTACGGCACCGCGGCGATCTGGATCTTTATCTCAGCCGTGTGTGACGGCCTGGATGGCAAGGTGGCCCGTTTGACCCATACCACCAGCCAGTTCGGGGTTGAGTTCGATTCGCTGGCCGATCTGGTTGCCTTTGGGGTGACACCGGGTCTGATGATGTATGCCTGGGCCCTGAAGCCGTTCGGGCGGCTGGGGTGGCTGGCGGCATTTCTGTTCGTGGTCTGCGGCGCCCTGCGGCTGGCCCGCTTCAACGTGCAGGTGGCCACGGTTGAGAGCAAACGTTTTGTCGGGTTGCCGATCCCGGCGGCTGCCAGCATGGTGGCCTCCACCGTGCTGCTCTTTACCCATTTCGGCTGGCCCAGCTCCTACAAACGGCTTGCCATTCTGGCCCTGATCTACCTGCTGGCCTTCCTGATGGTCTCCAACATCAAGTATTACTCCTTCAAGGACCCGGAGCTGATCAAGCGGCAACCGTTCGGCTTTCTGGTGCTGGCCGTGGTGCTGCTGATCATTATCGCGGCGGAGCCGGCAATGATGATGTTCGTGATCATGTTGGTGTATGTGCTTTCGGGCCCGGTGGGGCTGCTGCTGTCATTGCCCCGTCGCCGACGCCTGGAAAAGGCGATCCACAAGGTGCATGAGGAACAGCATCAGTCCGACAGTATCTGAATGGCAGCCTTGATGCTGCCGTTTTCGATCTCCAGAATCCCATAGGAGAGAAACGGCGCCCGTCCCCACAGGGTGCCCGGGTTCAGGACCAGCAACCGGTCATGTTGCTCATGCAGGGCATGGTGGGTGTGTCCGTACAGTACCGCATCCACCCCGCTTGCCCGTGCGTGATCAAGCAGGTGACTCAGCCCCAGCTTGACCCCGTAACGATCACCATGACAAAGCAGCAGGCGGCAGCCTTCCCAACTGCAGATCAGTTCTTTGGGGGCCGTTGAGCGGCAATCGCAGTTGCCGGCAACCTGGTAGAGCGGCACCGCTTCCAGCTCTACCAACAAAGCGGCATCTGCTTCACCGTCCCCCAGGTGGATGACGGCGTCGACCGTGCCTGCAGCGGTATGGGCCTTGAGAAGATTAAGCTGGTTGCCGTGGGTGTCTGATACGACGAGTATGCGCATTTGTGAATCAACCTCTGTCTTGATGATCCTGAGGAGCTTAGCATGAGCACCAAAAAAATCGTACTGATTGTCGTTGGCTGTCTGCTCGGATTCGCGATTCTGTTCGGCGGCAGCCTGCTGTTGGCCAGTCTGGTTTTCAAGCACAAGGAAACCGGTTTCAGCAACGCCGAGGGAGTCGGACTGGTTGAGGTGCGCGGCATGATCGTTGATTCGCGGGACACGATCCGTCAGCTGCGCTACTTTCTGAACAAGCCGTCGGTCAAGGCCGTGGTGTTGCGGATCGACTCGCCCGGCGGCGTGGTCGGCCCTTCGCAGGAGATCTACGAAGAGGTGCGCAAGCTGGCAGCGCGCAAGAAGGTGGTGGTCTCCATGGGGAGTCTGGCTGCCTCGGGGGGCTACTATATCGCCTCACCCGCAACCCTGATCTATGCCAACCCCGGCACCATTACCGCCAGCATCGGGGTCCTGATCAAGTTCTCGAACCTGGAAGGGCTGTTTAGCAAGCTGGGGGTCAGCTCCACCACCGTCAAGACCGGTTCGTTCAAGGATGCCGGGGCGCCTGACCGGCCGTTATCCGCCGAGGACCGGGCCATGTTTCAGTCCTTGATCGACAGCACCCACCAGCAGTTTGTCAAGGCAGTGGCTGAAGGGCGCAAGCTGCCGGTCGATGAGGTCCGCAAGCTTGCCGATGGCCGGGTGCTCTCGGGTGAACAGGCCAAGGCGGTCAAGCTGGTGGATCGCCTGGGCAACCTGCCCGATGCCATTGAAGAGGCCGGTCGCCTGGCCGGTATCAACGGCGAGCCGGAGGTGATCCTGCCGCCCAAGAAAAAGACCGGTCTGCTGGACATATTGGCCGAAGGGGCCGAGGAAAAGTTCAACGGGGCACTCAATAAGGCGGCGGTGGGACGCGGTCTGCAGGTAACCTACGAGTAGGAGCGGTTCTTTTCCGTTCTGGCCGCGTCAACCTGCGGGATACTTTGTGCGGCGTACTGGTTGTACGCCTCCGCAGTATCCCTTGTTTGCCGTACCCAGAACGAAAAATCCCTCGCTCCTTAATTGAGGCTGTTCTGCCTATTTCCGTTCCTGCAGGCGTTTGTGAGCCTCCAGCAGGATCTTTTCGGTGGTGTCCCAGCCGATGCAGGCATCGGTGATGGAGACGCCGAATTTCAAGGCGGCCGGGTCGGCAGAGACCTTCTGATTGCCTTCCTCCAGGTTACTCTCGATCATCAAGCCCGAGATGGACTGATTGCCGGCAACGACCTGGTCGATGACCTGCTCCAGCACCTCCGGCTGCTTGCGATAATCCTTGTTGGAATTGCCGTGGCTGCAGTCCACCATGATGGTGGGGAACTGCCCGTTTTTCTTCAGGCTTTCCTCAGTGTGGGTGATATCTTCCGGGTGGTAGTTCGGTTTGCGTGAACCGCCTCGCAGGACAATATGGACATCGGGGTTGCCGGTGGTCTGGATGATTGAGGTCCGGCCGTCACGGTTGATCCCCAGGAAGCTATGGGGGGCGCGGGCGGAGATCATGGCGTCGATGGCGATCTGGAGGTTGCCGTCGGTGCCATTTTTGAAACCGATCGGGAAGGACAGGCCGCTGGCCAGCTCCCGGTGGGTTTGGGACTCGGTGGTACGGGCGCCGATGGCTCCCCAGGAGATCAGGTCGGCCACGTATTCGGGGGTGATCGGGTCCAGCATCTCGTTGGCCACCGGCACCTCCAGTCCGGTCAGCTTGCAGAGCAGGCTGCGGGCAATGCCGAGTCCTTTGGATATGTTGTGGGTACCGTCCATGTCGGGATCGTTGATCAAGCCCTTCCAGCCCACCGTGGTGCGCGGTTTCTCGAAATAGACCCGCATCACCAGCATCAGCTGGTCATCGACCTTGCGGGAGAGGGCGGTCAGCCGCTTGGCGTATTCGACGGCAGCATCCGTGTCGTGGATGGAGCAGGGACCCACCACCACCATCAGGCGCCGGTCGCGACGCTGCAGAATCTCTTTGATCTTGTCGCGGCTGCGGGAAACAAACTCCTTGGCAGCGGCTGACATCGGAAATACCTGGCGCAGGTCGGCAGGAGCGATGATCGGCGTGATGCCGGATACCTTCAGGTTGTTGGTCTTGATCATGGCGTGCCTCTCAACAGAGATGGTTGTGCAACCTCGTCTTTCTACTGGATTGGAGTCCGGCTTGTCAAATTCAAAGCAGTTTCGTGCGATCAAAAAAGCGGTGTTTCTCGACCGGGATGGCACCATCAATGTTGAAAAAGACTATCTGTACCGTCCCGACGAGTTCGCCTTCATCCCCGGCGCTGTCGAGGCGATCAGGCTCCTGAACCGCGCCGGCTACCTGGTGGTGGTGGTCACCAACCAGTCCGGGGTTGCCCGCGGCTATTACGATGAGGCAGCTGTAAAGCGCCTGCACGAGCATATTGAACAGCTGCTCGGCGTTGCAGGCGCCCACGTGGATGCCTGGTATCACTGCCCCCATCATCCCGACGGCCGGGAGCCGTACAACCGGGACTGTGACTGCCGCAAACCGCTGCCGGGTATGTTGCACCAGGCCGCTGTTGATCTGGCGATCGACCTGGCGGCATCCTGGATGGTGGGTGACAAGGCGATCGACATCGAGGCCGGTCAGGCCGCCGGTTGCCGGCCCATCCTGGTGCTGACCGGTTATGGGGCGGACGAGCGCCATAAACTGCCGCACGGCGTGCCCTGCTGCCCCGACCTGCACGCGGCGGCAGAACTGATTGCAGCTGTTTGACAGTCAGTTCAACACTGTGGTAATGCTGTGCAGTTACCTGTTGGAGCAGCTCCAACGCGGAAGGGGAGCGTATGGCAATAACAAAAGGGATCGTGCTGGCCGGTGGCGCCGGCAGCAGGCTCTATCCATTGACCCTGGTGGCCAGCAAGCAGCTGCAGCCGGTTTACGACAAACCGATGATCTACTACCCGCTTGCCACCCTGATGGCAGCCGGGATTCGCGATATTCTGCTGATTTCAACCCCCCACGACACGCCGCGCTTTCAGGCTCTGCTGGGGGATGGCAGCCGCTGGGGCATCTCGCTCTCCTATGCCGTGCAGCCTGAGCCCAAGGGGATTGCCCAGGCCTTTGTGATCGGTGAGCAGTTTATTGACCAACAACCGGTCTGCCTGATCCTGGGGGACAATATCTTTTACGGCAAGATGCACCTCGATCGCCTGGTGGCGGAGTTCCGGGAAGGTGCCCGCATTTTCGGCTATTATGTGCATGATCCCGAACGGTACGGCGTGGTGGCCTTTGATCCGGACGGCAAGGTGCTTTCCATTGAGGAGAAGCCGAAACAGCCCAAATCCCATTATGCGGTGCCGGGTCTCTACCTGTACGACAGCCGGGTTTGCGAGATCGCCCGCACCATGAACCCCTCGGCCCGGGGGGAGCTGGAGGTCACCGACGTCAACCTTGCATACCTGCGGCGCGGCCAGCTGCAGGTCGAGCGGCTCGGTCGCGGCATTGCCTGGCTGGATACCGGCACCCACAAGTCGCTCTTGGAGGCGAGTAATTTCATCGAGACCCTGGAGGCCCGCCAGGGGCTCAAGATCGCCTGCCTCGAAGAGATCGCCCTGCGTCGCGGTTTCATCGATTGTGCGGCCATGGAGCGGGTGATCGCCTCAACGCCGGCCTCCTCGTACCGCGACTATCTGCAGCGGGTGCTGCAGGAAGCACACTGCGGGCTGCTCTAGCATTGCAACTTCTGACTGAAGATTCTGACCATGTTTGACTATTTGCGGAAATACGCCCTACCCATTCTGATCGGTATCGGCCTGCTGGCGGCACTGATTACCTATTCCCTGAACCTGCCCCGCGCCCACAAGGCCAATCTGCTGGAACGCGGCGTGAACGGTTCCTTGGCTCCGGTCCAGAAACAGGCCGACCGCAGCGGCGGTTTTTTTGTGCGCCTGTGGCAGGATTACCTGGCGTTGGTGGGACTTAAACAGGAAAACGACCAGCTCAAACGGGACATTAAACAGCTCAACAGTTCGCTGATTGCTGCCAATGAGGCCCTGCGCGAGAACGAGCGCCTGGTGCGGCTGCTCGATCTGCGCAAGGCAACCCATGAAATGACGGTTGCGGCCCAGGTGATTGGCGAGGATGTGACCCCCTGGTTCAGGACCCTTACGATTGACCGCGGCTCCGACAGCGGCATCCGCGACGGGATGCCGGTGGTGGCGGCGGACGGGGTGGTGGGGCAAACCATCAAGGTTACCCGCTCGTCAAGCCGGGTCTTGCTGCTGACCGATCACGCCAGTGCCATTGCGGCCATGATCCAGCGCTCACGGGCCCGTGGGGTGGTCAGGGGGCATGGTGAAAACTCCTGCTCTCTTGACTTTGCCATGCGTGGCGAAGATGTCCAGATCGGCGACCAGGTGATCAGCTCCGGGGTCGGGGGGATCTTTGCCAAGGGGATGCCGATCGGTGAGGTTGCTATGGTGAAAAAAGGAGAGTACGGCATTTTTCAGACCGTGACGATCCGTCCCTATGTCAATACGGCACACCTCGAAGAGGTCTTGGTGGTGCTGCGCCTGCCGCAGAACTGAGGGCTGTTCACGATGCTGTCGGGACTGAAATGGCTGGGACTGGTGGCCGGTCTGGTGGTGCTGCAAACCTCGGTGTTGCCGCTCTATCTGCTGACCCCGTACAAGCCTGATCTGCTGCTGATACTGATGGTGGTGCTGGCCCTGCGGGCTCCCCTGGGGGTCAGTTTGCCGGCCGCCTACGGACTGGGACTGCTCAAGGACTGCATAAGCGGTCTGTACTTCGGCCTGAACGCCTTTTCGTTCCTGGTGGTCTACCTGGTCCTGAAGCTGCTTTCGGACCGCCTTTACGTGCAGAATGCCTTTCTGCTGGTCCTGACCGTGACAGTCTCAACGGTTGCGGTCATGCTGATCAACCTGCTGCTGCTGCTGGTTTTTTCCGAGGCCGGTGGTGTCTTTTCCTCCATGATGTCCACCGTGGTCCCCCATCTGCTGATCAATGCCTTTGCCGCCTCGCTGGTTGCTGTGCTGCCTGATGTTGCCAGGGACAGGAATCCCCGATGATCAAGGAACAACGCTACGTCAGAGAGCTGGATAAACCCCGGCAGCGGACGATCCCCCTGGCGGTTGTGGCAACCGTGCTGTTCTTTCTGCTGCTGCTGCGGCTCTGGTACCTGCAGATCATCAAAACGGATGAGTACCGGGCCATGTCGGAGAACAATCGTCTGCGTTTTTTACCGGTGGCTGCCTCGCGGGGAGCTCTGATGGACTGTAATGGCGAGGTGCTGGTCAACAACCGTCCCTCCTTCAGCCTGGCCATCATCCCCCAGGAGGTTGGTGATGTTGCCGCGACCCTGGACCGCCTGGCTGCCCTCTTGAAGCTCGATCGTGATGAACTGCTCGAACGCTGGGAAAAATCAAAGGGGCGGGCACGTTACTACCCAGTGGTGATCGCTGCCAACATCAGCCGTGAGCAGGTTGAGATGATTGAGGAAAACCGTCTGCGCTTTCCCGGGGTCGAGGTCACCATGAAACCGGTCCGGGAATACCTCTACAAAAATTCAGCTGCGCATCTTTTGGGGTATATTGGCGAGATTTCCGACAAGGAACTGGATGACCCCGGCTACGGCGAATACAATCCCGGTGACTATATCGGTAAAAACGGCATTGAACGGGCCTGGGAGGCAGAACTGCACGGCAACGACGGCGGGCGGCAGCTGGAGGTTGATTCGCGGGGCCGGGTCTTGCGGGTCCTTTCGGAAAAAAGCCCCACGGTTGGCAACAGCCTGGTACTGACCATCGACGGGCGGCTGCAGCGTATCGCCGAGGCCGCCTTCGGTGCCCAGGCCGGCGCCGCGGTGGTCATGAACGTCACTAATGGCGAGGTCTTGAGCTTTGTCAGCAGTCCCACCTTTGACCCGTCGCTGTTTGCCGGCCGCATCCCGCCGGAGATCTGGAAGCAGTACCTGGAGGATAAGCGTCATCCCCTGGAGAACAAGGCCCTGAGCGGCCAGTATCCCCCCGGCTCAACCTTCAAGATGATTACCGCCCTGGCCGGGCTTGAGGCGGGGGTAATCGATGAAAATACTACGATTGTAGACCCCGGTTATTACGAGATGGGTAATCATAAATTTCGCGACTGGAAACCCGGTGGACACGGCATTGTCAATCTGCGCAAGTCATTGAAGGAATCCTGCGATACCTACTACTATAAGCTGGGTGAGAAGCTGGGGGTTGACCGGATTGCGGCCATGGCCGAGCGTTTCCACCTGGGGCAGCCCCTGGGGATCGGGCTGGCGCATGAAAAGAAGGGCAATGTCCCCACAACGGCCTGGAAGCTGAAACGTTTCGGCAAAAAATGGCTGCCCGGTGAGACCCTGCCGGTGGCGATCGGGCAGGGGTATCTGCTGACGACACCGATCCAGCTGGCCTCGATGGTCGCAACCGTGGCAAATGAAGGCACCATTTACCGGCCCCACCTGGTGAAACGGGTGGTTGATCCTGACGGCAAGACCATCAAGGAGTATGGTTCGGAGATCCTGGGTACCACCGGTGTATCTGCCGCCTCCTTCAGAAAGGTCAAGCAGGGCCTCTATGCCGTGGTCAACGATCCCGGCGGCACCGGCGCCAATGCCCGGCTCTGGGATGTCAAGGTGGCCGGCAAGACCGGCACTTCGCAGGTGGTTAAACTGGGTGAAGACCGCAAACGCGCCGTGGCCTACCAGTACAAGGATCATGGGCTGTTCGTGGCCTTTGCCCCGTTCGACAAACCGGAAATCGCCGTGGCGGTGGTGGTGGAACACGGTGGTGGCGGCGGCGCGGTGGCGGCCCCGATAGCCGGCAAGATCCTGCGCGGCTACTTTGACCTCAAAAAGCCGCAACAGCCCCCGAAGCAGAAGAATGCTGCCGAACAGGACGAGACGCCGCAAGGTGCGGAAGACGATGCGGCGCTGCCACCGCGTGATGCGGCCCCTTTGCGGAGAGACGAAGAATGATCGACCGACGCCTGGTAACCAACTTCGACTGGACCCTGATCGGGATCGTCTGTTCGATCTGTCTGGTGGGGGTGCTGAACATCTACAGCGCCTCGGCCGCCTACAAGCTGGTCGGCGCCCCCTATTACGTCAAGCAGCTCAACTGGATGATCTTCGGCCTGTTTATCTCGCTGATGGTGGCCAGCCTCGATTATCACATCCTGGAAGACTTCTCCTACTGGTTCTACGGCCTGCTGATCCTGTTGCTGCTGGCGGTGCTGCTGGTGGGCAAACGTTCGCTCGGCGCTACCCGCTGGCTGAACCTGGGCTTTTTTACCCTGCAGCCCTCCGAGCTGATGAAGATCGGCATCATCATCACCTTTGCCCGCTATTTCAACAACTACCATGCCGCCGACGGGCTGACGGTCAAGGATATGTATTTCCCCCTGGCCATCCTGGCCGTGCCGGCGCTTCTGATCATGAAACAGCCCGACCTGGGGACCGCCATGCTGGTGGTGCTGGTTGCCCTGTCCATGGCCTTTTATGTGGGCTTCCGCTGGTCCACCATCATGACCTTTGCCCTGGTAACGGTGCCGATGGGCTGGTTCGCCTGGGCGGTCTACATGAAGCCGTACCAGAAAAACCGGGTGTTGGATTTTCTGAACCCGGAACGCTCGCGGCTCGGCAGCGGGTACCACATCATCCAGAGCAAGATCGCCGTCGGTTCCGGTGGCGTCTTCGGCAAGGGTTTTGTCAAAGGTACCCAGGCCCAGCTGCGTTTTCTGCCTGAACAGCATACCGATTTCGCCTTTTCGGTCTTTGCTGAGGAATGGGGCTTTGTGGGGGCGCTGCTGTTGATTGTACTGTACCTCTGTCTGGTGCTGTGGGGGCTGAATATCGCCCGACGTTGCAACGACCGCCTGGGAGGCTTGCTGGCGGTGGGGGTCACCGCCATGCTGTTCTGGCACATCAGTATCAATATCGGCATGGTGATCGGCCTGTTTCCGGTGGTTGGGGTGCCGTTGCCCTTTTTCTCCTACGGCGGCACCTCCATGATCACCTCCATGGTAGGGGTCGGGATTTTGCAGAGTATCAGTATGCGGCGTTTCATGTTCTAGCCATAATGGCTAAGAAGCTGTCACCGGCTGATGCCCATCCATGATTACTATTTGTAAGGCGGCGTGAACTGCGCTAAGGTTGTCACCATGCTCGTGTCGAACCAGGAAGAGAAACATACCAGCCGCATACTGCCCCTGGTGCTTGCGTTCCTGGCGCTGTTGCTGGTGCAGGGCGCCCTTGTCTTGCCCATTGTGGTGGATGAAGAGCATGTCTGCCTGCACAACACCAAGCAGTTCCTGCGGATTGCCGTTAAAAGCCAGGGGGTGTTCCGGCATCTGGTGCCGCTCTCTCCCGGCGGCAGCGCTGATCTGCATACCGCGTTTATCTTCCGCGTAAACGATGCCGCTGCCAACGGTTCGGCCTTTGGTGATCAGGCCCTCCTACCTCCCACCGCCCCGGCAACCGTCGATGCTGCGCGCGCACCCCCACTGCAGCTTTTTCCCGTATCCTCTCCGTCGTGAACAGGCAGGCCTGATCGCATCCTGCGCCGGCAATCCGCTACGTTTTCCCGGCACGAATGCCCGGCGCGTCCGGGCCGTTGCAGGAAGAAGCTGTTCAGTAAAGGACAGGGGATCTCAACGGTCGATCGGTGGTTTCTACGGTTGAGCCCCCCATGATTTCGTGTTAATTTTACCTGTTTTTAACCCAACAAGGGAGATAACAATGATTGGCAGTCTGGTGAAGAAGTTAATCGGCAGCAAGAACGATCGTGAATTGAAGCGGATGTGGCCGATTGTGGCCAAGATAAATGCCCTTGAATCGCAGATGCAGGCCTTGAGTGATACAGAGCTGCAGGCAAAGACCGTTGAGTTTAAGGAACGCCACAGCCGTGGTGAGTCCCTTGATGCGCTCTTGCCCGAGGCCTTTGCGGTTTGCCGTGAGGCCGGCCGGCGCGTGCTGGGGATGCGGCACTTCGATGTGCAGCTGATCGGCGGCATGACCCTGCATAGCGGCAAGATCGCCGAGATGAAGACCGGTGAGGGCAAGACCCTGGTGGCAACCCTACCGGCCTACTTGAACGCCATTTCCGGCAAAGGGGTCCACGTGGTCACGGTCAACGACTACCTGGCACGGCGCGATTCGGAGTGGATGGGGCGGCTTTATGGTTTTCTCGGGCTTAAGACCGGCGTGATCATCCATGGTCTGGACGACGAGCAGCGGCGGGAGAACTATGCCGCCGATATCACCTACGGCACCAACAACGAGTTCGGGTTCGACTATCTGCGGGACAACATGAAGTTCTCTCTGGATGACTATGTCCAGCGCGGCTTCAATTTTGCCATTGTCGACGAGGTCGACTCGATCCTGATCGACGAGGCCAGAACCCCGTTGATCATCTCCGGTCCCACCGAGGAGTCCACCGACAAGTACTACGTCATCAACCGGATTATCCCGCTCCTGGAAAAGGGCGAGGTCAAGGATGTGGAGGCCAACACCCTCTCCGGCAAGAAGAAGGTCTACACCGGCGACTTCACCATTGACGAGAAGGCCAAAAGCGCTACTCTGACCGAGCAGGGGGTTGCCAAGGTGGAGAAACTGCTCAAGGTCGAAAACCTGTACGATCCCCGCAATATCGAGACCCTGCACCATGTCAACCAGGCGTTGCGGGCCCATGCCATGTACCGTCGCGATGTCGATTATGTGGTCAAGGACGGTGAGGTCATCATCGTGGATGAGTTTACCGGCCGTCTGATGCCGGGCCGCCGCTGGTCCGACGGTCTGCACCAGGCCGTGGAGGCCAAGGAAGGGGTGCGGATCGAGAGCGAAAACCAGACCCTGGCCACCATCACCTTCCAGAACTACTTCCGGATGTACGCCAAGCTGTCCGGCATGACCGGTACCGCCGACACCGAGGCGGAGGAGTTCCACAAGATCTACAAGCTGGATGTGACGGTGATCCCCACCAACCGGCCGCTCTTGCGTCCCGACTATCCGGATGTGATCTACAAGACCGAGCAGGAAAAGTTTGACGCGGTCATCAAGGATATCAAGGAGCATTACGAAAAAGGGCAACCCTGTCTGGTGGGCACCATCTCGATCGAGAAGTCCGAGGTGCTCTCGGAACTGTTGCGCAAACAGGGGGTGCCGCACTACGTCCTGAACGCCAAACAGCACGAGAAAGAGGCCGAGATCGTGGCCCAGGCCGGCCGCAAGCAGGCCATTACCATTGCCACCAACATGGCGGGCCGCGGTACCGACATCCTGCTGGGGGGCAACCCGGACGGTCTGCTCCGGCAGTGGCGGGTGGAACACCCCGATGCCACCGACGAACAGGCCCAGGCGGTGCTGGAACAGTTCAAGACGCAATGCGCCAAGGAACATGACGAGGTGGTGGCGCTGGGTGGCCTGCATATCATCGGTACCGAACGGCATGAGTCACGCCGGATCGACAACCAGCTGCGCGGCCGCTCCGGCCGCCAGGGGGACCCCGGCTCCTCCCGCTTCTATCTGTCGCTGCAGGATGACCTGCTGCGGATCTTTGGTTCAGAGCGAGTGGCCAAGATCATGGACTTCCTCAAGATCGAAGAGGGCGAGGCCATCACCCACGCCATGATCAACAAATCGATCGAGAACGCCCAGAAGAAGGTCGAGGCCCACAACTTCGAGATCCGCAAGCACCTGATCGATTACGACGATGTCATGAACAAGCAGCGTGAGGTGATCTACACCCAGCGCCGCGAGATCCTGGGCGGCGAGGATATCCGCGAGAGCTTCCTCGAGATGCTGGAAGACACCATCAGCGATATTGTCAAGGCCTATGCCTACGAGAAGGATGCCCCGCTGGACTGGGACTGGGAGTCGCTCAGCGAGTCGGTCTACCGCTGTTTCTCGCTGCAACTTGAGTTGTCCCGCGAGATGATCGCCCGTCTGAATGCCGACGGGTTGCTGAAGCTGTTGCAGGAACAGAGCCGGGCAATCCTGGATAAAAAGGCCGAAGAGCTGGGCGATGAACTGATGAACCACCTGATCCGGGTGGTCATGCTGCAGGCCATTGACGTCCACTGGAAGGACCACCTCCTGAACATCGATCACTTGAAGGAAGGGATCGGTCTGCGGGGCTATGGCCAGAAGGACCCCAAGCAGGAGTACAAGAAAGAGGCCTACCAGCTCTTTATGGAGATGATCCTCAGGATTCGCGAGGAGACCGTGGAAAAGGTCTTCTGGGTGCGGGTCGAGCATGAGGATGATATCGACGAGCTGGAAGAGGAGCAGTTGGAGCGCAGCCGCAAGATGTTCCAGAGCCTGACCGACAACGAAGAGCGCAGCACCGAACCGGTGAAAAGCGCCAAGACGGCCGGCAGGAATGAGCCGTGTCCGTGCGGATCGGGCAAAAAATACAAAAAATGCTGCGGCAAATAGCCCGGCTGCGCCAGCGGTGCATCTGCGGCGTTGCATTCGTCGCCCGACGCTCGATGTACTGATCGTGTACACCGTCGCGCCGGGCTCCTCATGCGCCTTGCAGCTGGAGCCCCTGGCTGTGCCGGGCATTATGGATACAAAGTGAGGTTTTGTTATGGCCTTAAAAGGTTTTCAATTCTCTGTTGTTGAGGCGGCCATCAAGAAGCCGGGCCGCAAGGATCTGGCCCTGATCTGCTGTGAGGCCCCGGCAGTGGCGGCAGCCGTCTTTACCACCAACAAGGTCAAGGCGGCGCCGGTGCTGCTTTCGGCCGAGCGGATTACCGGCGGCAGGGCCCAGGCCCTGGTCGTGAACAGCGGTAATGCCAATGCCTGCACCGGTAGCCAAGGGATGCAGGATGCCCGTGAGACCACCCGCCTGGTGGCGGAGGGGCTGGGGATTGCCCCCGAGCTGGTACAGGTCTGCTCCACCGGCGTGATCGGGGTGCCGCTGCCGATGGAGCGCCTGAGCGCTGCAATTCCCGGGCTGCTGGCCGGCCGCGGCAACGCGGGACTGGACGATCTGGCAGCCGCCATCATGACCACCGACACCTTTCCCAAGGCGGTTACGCGGAGCGGCAGCATTGGCGGGGTTAGCTACACCGTTGCCGGAGTTGCCAAGGGGGCCGGCATGATCATGCCCAACATGGCCACCATGCTCTCCTTCATCCTGACCGACGCGGCCGTTGATCCGGCCCTGGTTGATCAGCTCTTCCGCAGCGGCATTGAGCGCTCCTTTAACGCCATAACGATCGACGGCGACACCTCCACCAACGATACCTGTCTGCTGCTGGCCAACGGAGCCGCCGGTACCCCCGTGATCCGCCCCGTCACCGCCGAGGCCGAGCAGTTTGCCCAACTGCTGGACGAGGTGCTGCTGGAGCTGGCCAAGCTGATCGTCAAGGATGGTGAGGGTGCCACCAAGTTTGTCGAGATCAGGATTCGCGGTGCTGTTTCCGATGCCGATGCGAAGCGGGCTGCCCTGGCGGTGGCCAATTCGTCGCTGGTCAAGACCGCCTTTTTTGGCCAGGATGCCAACTGGGGCAGGATCTTTGCCGCTGTTGGGTATTCCGGCAGCGCGGTTGATCCTGATCGGTTGGCGCTTTGGTTTGACGAGGTCTGCATGGCGCAGAACGGCGTCTTTGCCGGTGGCGATGCCGAGGCGCGCGGCACAGAGGTCTTGCGTCAAAAGGAGTTTACTGTTACGGTTGACCTCGGTCTGGGGGAGGGAAACGCCACGGTGTATACCTCCGACCTTTCCCATGAGTACGTGAGCATCAACGCTGATTATCGTACCTGATTCCACCACAGGGAGATGCGGTGATGAAAAGACTACTGGCAGCTGTATGGTTTCTGCTTGCCGTTGGCTGCGCCCTGCCGGCCCTGGCGGCTGATTTCACCATTACCGAGCTGGCGGTAACAACCAAGGTCTCAAAGGGCAAGCCGATCGATTCGGTCCACCGCAT
Organism: uncultured Geobacter sp.; assembly: GCA_964622705.1. Lineage (GTDB taxonomy): Bacteria > Desulfobacterota > Desulfuromonadia > Geobacterales > Pseudopelobacteraceae > Trichlorobacter. The sequence continues at coordinate 28,813 of CAZUSH010000009.1, forward strand.
TTCGCACCGCAGTGTCAAGGCGTTGTACTGTTTTACCCGCACCATGGCCGATCAACCGATTGAAACCAAGCTCAAGCATGTCTGGTTGCAAGACGGGCACATGGTCAAGGAAAGCGAGCTGCCGATCAAGGGGCAGCGCTGGCGGGTCTATAGCACCTTGCCGGTCAGTGCGAACAGTGTGGGCAACTGGCGGGTTGAGATAAAAAATGCGGCCGGCACGGTACTAAAAACGGTTGAATTCAGGATCCAATAAACGATGAACGCTGTTTCCCGAAAGACAAGCCGCCTGTTGGGCGGCTTTTTACTGTGCTGTGGTGTGTTGCTGCTGGTGCTGGGGCAACCAGGCAGTGCTGCGGCCCGGGGGCAGGCTGGCACCGACCTGCTGCAGGAGGCCGGTCGAACCGCCGTGCTCGATACCCTGCTGCAGCACGCCATCCAGAAGGAGCTGATCAGCGGGGCCGTGGTGCTGGTGGGGGACCGGAACGGCACCCTCTACACCCAGGCCGTGGGTAAGGCCGGCTTTGAACCGAACGCCGCCCCCCTGACGGTGGACTCCGTCTTTGACATCGCCTCACTCACCAAGGTCTTTGCCACCACACCGGCCATTGTGCGGCTGATGGAGCAGGGCCATCTCTCGCTGCTTGACCCGATCAGTCGCTGGTTTCCCGAATTCAAGGGCAGCGACATCACGGTTCTCAACCTGCTGACCCATACCTCCGGCTTGCACGACGGCATGCTCGATCCTGCCGCGCCGCTCACTAGCGCCATCCGGGCCGCTGCAAACGGTGCCGGCAAGGTGCCGGCCGGCAGCCGCTTCAAATACGCCGATATCAACTTCATCCTGCTGGGGAACCTGGTGCGGCGGATCAGCTCCATGGGGCTGGATCAGTATTGCCGGGAGTTTTTCTACCGGCCGCTCAACATGCAGGCCACCCTCTTCAATCCGGGCTCAGCCGTGCATACCGCTGCCACCCTGGGGCCGGGCAGGCGTTCCCTTACCGGGGTGGTCCAGGATGGTAATGCCCGTCTGTTGGGAGGGGTGGCCGGCCATGCCGGGCTGTTCAGCACCGCCGGTGATCTGGCCAAATTTGTCCGGATGGTGATGAATGACGGTCAGCTGCAGGGACAACGGGTGCTGACTGCCAAGACCATCAACCAGATGACCGCCTCCTACTACTTCAATAATGGCCGGATCATCCGCGGGCTGGGGTGGGACCACGAGTCGCCCTATTCCGCGGCAAAGGGTACGCTTTTTTCCGAGGTATCCTTTGGCCATACCGGCTACAGCGGCAGTTCGGTCTGGGTCGATCCCGAGTCCGACCTGTTCGTGATTCTGCTGACCACCCGGCTCAACTACGACAACAAGCGTGGTTTCAACCGCTTGCGCAGCGATATTGCAACCCTTGCAGCAGCCCTGTTTGCGGGGCACGAGCGACGGCTGGTCGCAAAAACACCCCAAAATACACATCCTTGACAGGGGTAAGCCCCTATGTTAGTGTCTTTTACCCTGTTCAAGATCTGAGACCTAGCGAGGGAGGGACCGATGGCCGGTATCTCAATACTTGTGGCCGATGACAGTATTACCATCCAGAAAGTAATCGGCATCATCTTTGGGTCGGACGAGTACTCCCTGACAGTTGTTGACAATGGTAAGGCCGCGGTGCAGAAGGCGCTGGAAATCAAGCCCGACGTGCTGCTGATCGATGCGCTGATGCCCGGTATGAGCGGCTATGAGGTCTGTGAAACCCTCCGCAAGGACCCCGAACTGGCCACCAAGCCGGTCCTGCTCTTAACCGGCTCCTTTGAGCCGTTTGATGAAGACAAGGCCCGCCAGTGCGGCGCCGACGACCACATTGTCAAGCCGTTCGAATCACAGCAGATCGTCGCCAAGGTCAAGGAACTGTACGAGCTTGGTCGTAACCGTGCCAGCGGTGCTGCAGCTGCTACCGCACCCGAGCCGCCCCCGGCCGAAGAACCGTTTGCCTTCGAACCCACCTCCTTTGCCACCCCTGCCGTTTCCGAAGCCCCTGCCGCACCGGAACCAAGCTACAGTTTTCAGACCGAGCCGGCCCAGGAGGCCTTTGAGCCGTTTAGCGTGCCTCCCCAGGAGGAGGCAGCCCCGGTCCGCTCACCCGATGATCCCTGGGGGGCCTTTACCCAGCAACCGGAACCGGCAACGGAACAAGCCGCTGCCTTTGCTGCCGCTGAAGAACAGCCGGATGTGCTGTCGCTGATCCGAGAGGAAACTGCGCCGGCCCCGCTGGCGGAACAGGACAACAATCATGTCGGCGCCTCCTGGGTGCCGGTTGAGGAACAGACCTTCGAGTTCCGCGAGGAGGTGGCCTTTACTCCGGCTGCCCCCTTTGAGGCGGAAACCGCCCCGGCCTTTGAACCAACGTCAGCAGCTGGCGTCTTTGCAGAACCCGCAGCACCTGCGTTTGAAGCACCGGCCGATGTCTTTTCCTCCGCCTTTGAGCCAACCACCATGCCGGAGCCGGTGGTTGAAGAGCTTGCGGAACCACCGATCCAGGCCATTGCCCCTGTTGCCGCTCCGGAAACCGCGCTTGCTGCCGCCCCTGCAGCCGCCGTTGCCCTGAGCGAGGAACAACTGAAGGCCGCGCTTTTGTCGGCATCCCGTGAGACCATCGAGCGGATTGTCTGGGAAGTCGTGCCGGATCTGGCAGAGGCCATGATCAAGGAAGCCATCAAGCGGATCACCCAAGAAGCGTAACGTTACCTACACAGAAGCGATACAATGGGGATGGCAACATCCCCATTCGTATTTCAGGAGGCAGCAGTAATGATCAGAAAGGCAATTGCGCAGGTTGTGGAGCAGCACGACCTGACTGAAGGAGAGATGATCGAGGTCATGAACCAGATCATGTCCGGTGAATGCACCCCGGCTCAGATCGGGGCGTTTATCACCGCCCTGCGGATGAAGGGTGAAACCATAGCCGAGATAGCCGGCGCCGCGCGGGTCATGCGCGAGCGGGCCACGCCGATCCGCGTTGGCCGCAACGTGGTGGATATCGACCGGGACGACATCAACCTCGACCAGGAGACCATCCTAGACGTGGTCGGCACCGGCGGGGACGGCACCAACACCTTCAACGTCTCCACCACCGTCTCCTTCGTGGTCTCCGCCTGCGGGGTCAAGGTGGCCAAGCACGGCAACCGTTCGGTCTCCTCCGCCTGCGGCAGCGCCGATGTACTGGAAAAGCTGGGGGTTAACCTGGATGTGACCCCGGAACAGGTGGAACGCTGCATCAATGAGATCGGCATCGGCTTCCTGTTCGCCCCGGCCCTGCACGGCGCCATGAAGTACGCCATTGGCCCGCGGCGCGAGATCGGTATCCGCACCATCTTCAACATCCTGGGACCGCTCACCAACCCGGCCAACGCCGATTGCCAGGTCATGGGGGTCTACCGCGAAGACCTGGTGGAAAAGCTGGCCGGCGTGCTGCATCGCCTGGGCTGCAAGCACGGCTATGTCGTGTTCGGCAAAGACGGCATGGATGAGATTACCCTGACCACCGAAACCGCTGCAGCGGAAGTCAGGCCGGACGGCGTCCGGCTCTTCACCATCACCCCGGAGCAATTCGGCTTCAGCCGTTGTCCCATGGCTGCCCTGCGGGGTGGCGATGCCGCTGCCAACGCCGCCATTGTACGGGCCGTGCTGCAGGGTGAACAGGGCCCCCGCCGCGAGATCGTCTTGATGAACGCCAGTTATGCCCTCTTGGCCGCCGGACAGTGCGGCACCCTTGAAGAGGCTGCCCGCGTGGCTGCCGAGGCCATTGACAGCGGCCGTGCCCTGCAGCAGATCGACAAACTCATTGCCCTGACCAACGGATAAGAACCCATGAGCTCAACCCCCGATATCCTCAAAACCATTGTCAGTTACAAGCATGAAGAACTGGCCGCAGCCCGCCTGGCCGCCTCGATCGAGGAACTGAAGCTGCGCATCTCCGACCTGGAAGACACCCCGCGCGGCTTTGAGCGGCACCTGCGTGAGGCCGCCTCCTCCGGCTGGACCGCCGTGATTGCCGAGGTCAAGAAAGGCTCCCCCAGCAAAGGGGTCATCCGGCCCGACTTTGACCCGCTGGAGATTGCCGAGATCTACCAGGATAACGGCGCCACCTGCCTCTCCGTGCTGACCGACGAAAAGTTCTTCCTCGGCCACCTGCGCTTTCTGGCCCTGATCCGTGAACAGGTCGGCCTGCCGATGCTGCGCAAGGACTTCATCATCGACCCCTACCAGGTCTACGAAGCCAGGGCTGCCGGTGCCGATGCCATCCTGCTGATCGCCTCCATCCTGGAGCAGCAGCAGATCATCGATCTGGCCGGCATTGCCCGCGAGATCCACCTCGATGTGCTCTTGGAGGTCCATGATGAGGCAGAGATGGCCATGGCCTGCGCCACCGACATCGGTCTAATAGGCGTAAATAATCGAAATTTAAGGACGTTTGTTACCGACCTGGCCACCACCGAACGGCTGGCCAAACAGTTGCCCGCCGACCGCCTACTGGTCACCGAAAGCGGTATCAACAACCGGGCCGATATCGAGCGCCTGCAGGCTGCAGGAGCCGGGGCCTTCCTGATCGGTGAATCGCTCATGCGTGAAGAGGATATCGGCGCCAAACTGCAGGAACTGCTGAGCTAATACTCTCTTCTTCTCAAGTTGTACCAAGCCTGTCGTTTAGCTGACGACAGGCTTTTTTTATTCCCTCAATTGCAAAACGACATATTCTGTCTTGTGCTGCTGGTAAGGTTGCTGCCACGGCATACTGCCCCTATAAAACCGCTTGCAGCATGTGTCAGGACGTGGCATTTCTTGCTTGCGTGTAACGATCTGTAATTGCTGTAAAATTTCTTTCGTGTGGTGCCGGTTTGTAAAGAAATTTGGCAGTTGAGCCTGAGGGAGCAGGATAGAGATGTGGCACATCCGTGGCTCAGAGCAGGAGCGCTGCTTGCGCTTGACCGCTGTCGGCAAAAATCCAGTGCAGCAAAAGAAGCTGCCCAGCGGATTGCCGAGCTTGAAAAGAGGGGAAACGACGCACAACCGGCACCGCCGCTGTTGGTTGCGGCGCATACCGGCGCTGATCCCGGCGGTTGCCTGGGTTGCTCGGTCGGTTGCGGTTGTCTGCTGGCTCTTGGCGTTATGGCGGTGGTTATGTTGGCTATTGGGTGGATGGTTTTTGGGTAGGGGGAAAGAATGGAATATTTTGCACACTCATCAGAATCACTAGATAAAGCAACATGGCAGCCTCTTGGTGAACACCTGGCAGGCGTAGCAAGACTGGCAAAGGATTTTGCTGCAGCTTTTGATGCAGGCACATGGGGAGACTGCGCTGGACTGCTGCACGATTCCGGCAAGGCAACCAGTGAGTTCATAAAACGTCTTGAAGGGAGTAGCGCTAGGGTCGATCATATGACCTTCGGGGCGCGTCTGGCGCAGTCAAACACCGGTAAATACGGCCTGTTGCTCTCATATGCCGTCGCTGGTCACCACGGCGGCCTGCCCGACGGCGGTGAACAGGAAGGACAGCTTCACCACCGACTCAAGCACAACACGATTCCAGCTGATGCTGAGTTGCTTCCCGAAACCGATATCCGGCTGGAACTTACTCCTCCATTTAAATTGGACAGAAACTTTGCCGGGTTCAGCCTTTCCTTCTTCACCCGCATGATCTATTCCTGTCTGGTTGATGCTGATTTTCTCGATACCGAGGCATTTACCACGCCGGAAAAGAGCGCTGCCCGACCAGTGATAGACCAAGAGGTTCTGATCGGGCTCAAGGCAACGCTTGATGCCCACTTGATCGGATTGGCTGAAAAAGCAAAACCAACCAGGGTAAATAGTCTGCGCCGCGAAATACAGGAACACTGCCGCGCAAAAGCCGCACTCCCACCGCAGATTTTTTCCCTGACCGTCCCGACTGGTGGCGGCAAAACCCTTTCCTCCCTCGCTTTCGCCCTTGATCATGCCGTTGCCAATAACCTGCGCCGGGTGATCTACGCCATTCCGTTTACCTCGATCATCGAACAGAACGCCAGGGTGTTTCAGAATATCCTCGGCAAGGAACAGGTATTGGAGCATCACTGCAACTACAAGGAAAAGGATGATCCGGAAGAGGCGACATACAACCACATGCGCGGGCTGGCAACGGAAAACTGGGATGCTCCCCTGGTGGTGACCACCAACGTGCAGTTTTTCGAATCACTCTTCAACAACAAACCATCCCGCTGCCGCAAGCTGCACAACATCGCCGGTAGCGTCATCGTTCTGGACGAAGCCCAAGCCATCCCCACCGAATATCTGAAACCCTGCTTGGCAGCCCTGCGCGAACTGGTGGATCATTACCACTGTTCCGTTGTGCTCTGCACCGCCACCCAACCGGCGCTTGATAATGTGAAGCTGCACGGTACAGCGCTGCATGACGTTCACGAAATCATCCCCGACCCACAACACTACTATGAAGGCCTGACGCGTACCCAGGTGCATTTTGTCGGCAAACTGACGGACACCGAACTTGCCGCCAGGATCGACGCGGAACCGCAAGTGCTCTGCATCGTTCCCACCAAGCCGCAGGCCCGTGCACTGTTTGAGCAACTTGCCGAGCGGGATGGAACCTATCACCTGTCAACCAACATGTATCCGGAGCATCGGAGGCAGGTGCTGGAAGAAATCCGCGCCCGGCTTGACGCCAAACAGAAGTGCCGGGTTGTCTCGACGTCACTGGTTGAAGCCGGCGTTGATCTCGATTTTCCTGTGGTCTACCGGGCCATGACCGGGCTTGATTCAATCGCCCAGGCTGCCGGACGCTGCAACCGTGAGGGGAAGCTGAATGATGAAGGAAAGCTTGGGCAGGTCTATGTGTATGAACCGGAGAAGATTCCATGTGTGCCGTGGTTCAAGCATTGTATGGGACGCGCTGCCGAAACACTGCGGGCGCTGCCTGATGCCGATCCATTGGGGCTGGAGACAATGCGGCGGTACTTTGAACTGCTATATGACGTTCAGGAGTTGGATAAAAAGAAAATATTCTCAGATTTGAATCAACTTACCAAAGACCTTCATTTCCCCTTTCGCACAGTTGGCGGAAAATTCCGCTTTATTGAGGAAGAAACCATTGGTGTCATTGTCCCCATCGAGTCGATGGCAAAGAAATTAGTGGAGGAATTACACCATACGAAATATCCGCATACCACCCGGCGTAAACTCCAGCAGTACAGCGTGGCGCTGCGTAGCAGGGAGTTCGCCGCGCTTGAAAAGGCACGTGCAATCACAATGGTGCGGGGTGAGTTCCCGGTTTTGAGTAACGTAAAAGCTTATAACGAGCAAGTTGGATTGTGTTGTGACGAAGGAGAGGTTTGGAATCCAGAAGAGCTTCAGGCATAACTACTTTTTTTCACCATCGAATGAAATTATTGACGACGTGCACTTTTATATGTACCTTGATCGTCAGAAAGGAGGCGGTGACAGATGCGTATCAAGGCACGAGTGGCATTTTTCGGTAGGGAGTTTATGGACATTGAGATTGTTTTGGAACCTCCATAAATGTTGTTTGTGGTGCGCCTGAAAAGGTGTGGATTGAAATGATGGTGAAAAAAAGTAGATAAAAATTGTGTGTGACATGCGGGCCGCCGTCAAAGGCGGTCCGCACATCTCCTGATCAAGGGGGGAGCAAATGGCACAAGGTATTAAATTGCGGGTATGGGGCGATTATGCCTGTTTCACCCGCCCTGAAATGAAGGTCGAAAGGGTGTCGTACGATGTCATGACCCCTTCGGCGGCGCGGGGCATCCTGGAAGCGATCCACTGGAAGCCTGCTATCCGTTGGATAATCGACCGGATTCACGTGGTGCGCCCCATCAAGTTCGACAACGTGCGGCGCAACGAAGTCAGTTCCAAGATTCCGAAACCGAATCCTGCCACCGCCATGCGGGACAAAAAGCCGCTCTATTTCCTTGTGGACGACGGCAACAACCGCCAGCAACGAGCCACTACCCTGCTGCGCGATGTGGAGTATGTCATCGAGGCCCACTTTGAGCTGACCGACAAGGCCGGTCCCGAGGACAACTGGGCCAAGCACATTGATATCTTCGAGCGCAGAGCCAGAAAGGGACAGTTTTTCCATCAGCCATCGCTGGGGTGCCGGGAATTTCCGGCATCATTCGAACTGGTGGAGGGTGAGCCGCCGGTTTCCTGTTATGCCGGGCTCGATAGCAAGGATTTGGGCTACATGCTGCTGGACATAGATTTTGCCAACAACATGACGCCGCTGTTTTTCCGGGCAGAAATGAAAGACGGCATCATCACGCCACCGTCGCCGCTTTCGCCGGAGGTGCACGCATGATCCTGCATGCCCTCACCAGCTATTATGAACGGATGCTTGCGGACCCCGGCTCAGATATGCCCTCCTTTGGCACCAGTATCGAGAATATCTCCTTTGCCCTGGTGCTGGGTGAGGATGGTTCCTTACGCAATGTTGAGCCGCTGTATGAGCTGGATGGTAAAAAACAACGTCCGAAAAAAATTCCGGTTCCGGCGGCTGTGACTCGTACGTCGGGGGTAAAGGCCAACTTTTTGTGGGATAAGGCATCGTACGTTTTGGGTGCAGATGGCGATGGCTCGACCGAGGCAAACCGCCAACGCTTTAATGCCTTCAAAGAACTCCTGCTTGAGGTTGGCAAGGATGTTGCCGATCCCGGTTTCCTGGCTGTTCGGCGTTTTGTCGAGACCTGGGATTGCGAACGTTCGCAAGAGGTCATCGGCGGTTTACTGCCGTGGCAGGATGTCTGTAACGCCAATCTGGTATTTCGCCTGGATGGCGTACCCGGCTACATCCATGACCGCCCGCCGGTGCAGCATGCCTGGCAAACCCATAGTCAGCACGGCACGGATGCGCCGCTGGGGCAGTGCTTGATTACCGGCGAGCAGAACGCCACGCTGGCGCGGGTGCATACACCTATCAAAGGGGTACGCGGTGGCCAGACCTCCGGCGGATACATCGTGTCGTTCAACGCCTCCGCCTTTGTCTCGTACGAGCAAGATAAGGCCTCAGTGGCCGAGTCGTCGGCCTTTGCCTACACCACCGCCTTGAATGCCCTGCTGACGGGCAACAATCGCCAAAAGATTGTTATCGGCGACACCACCTATGTCTTCTGGGCATCATGCAAAGATACGTCCGAAGAATATTTTGCCGATCTTTTCGATCCTCCCGCAGAAACAGCCGATACCGTTAAAATTAAGGATGACCGGCAGACCACGAACAATATCCGCAGCCTGCTGGAGAGAATCCGTGACAACCAAAAGGCAACCGGCTTTTCACCCAACAAGGAAGACGACGTTCAGTTTTACATCCTCGGGTTGGCGCCCAATGCCGCACGGCTATCGATCCGCTTCTGGGAGGCAAGCAGCCTCGGAACCGTGCTGGAACGGGTTGGAGCATACTATTCGGAAATTAACATCATCCGTCAGTTCGACAACGAACCGGCATTTCCCCCTTTTTGGCGTTTGCTTTGCCAGACGGCCACGCTCGGCAAGTCGGAGAATGTTTCGCCGGTGCTGGCTGGCGGTATGACCCGTGCCATCCTGACCGGCGCGCCATATCCGCAGAGCCTTTTGTCCGTGGTGCTGGATCGTATCCGGGCCGAACACAACGTTACCTATTTCCGTGCCGCATTACTGAAGGCGTTTTTGATGCGTAATACAACATACAAGGAGGTCTCCGTGGCACTCGATACCAACCGGAAAGACCGGCCTTATCTGCTGGGACGGCTTTTTGCCGTACTGGAGAAGGCCCAAATAGAAGCCATCGACGCAAGCGCCACCATCAAGGATCGTTACCTGACTTCAGCGGCTGCAACACCGGGGCGGGTATTTCAAATGCTGCTTAAAGGTTCGGCGCATCACCTTTCAAAGTTAAAAAGAGACTCTGAGAAACGCGGACGAGCAATTAACTTTGAAAAAATGATTCAGGACATAGTCGCTGGTTTTGATGATTACCCTAAAACGCAACCTCCTGAAGACCAGAGCCTGTTCATGATCGGCTACTACCATCAACGCAAAGACCTGTTTACTTCAAAAAACCAGGAGGGCTAACAAATGAGTGCAATTGCAAACCGCTATGAATTCGTCCTGTTGTTCGATGTTGAAAACGGCAACCCTAACGGTGATCCCGATGCCGGCAACATGCCGCGTATCGATCCGGAAACCGGCCACGGGTTGGTGACAGATGTGTGCCTGAAGCGAAAAATCCGTAACCATGTGGCGCTGACCAAGGATGGGGCTGAAGGTTTTAAAATCTACGTACAAGAAAAGTCGGTACTCAACCAGACCAATGAAATGGCCTACAAGGCGTTCGAGTTGAAGCCTGAAGCCAAGAAGCTGCCTAAGGCGGAAGCGGATGCACGGAATGTCACCGGCTGGATGTGCGCCAATTTTTACGACATCCGCAGTTTTGGCGCAGTTATGACCACCGAGGTCAATTGCGGTCAGGTGCGCGGACCAGTGCAGCTCGCCTTTGCCAAAAGCGTTGAGCCGATCCTGTCGCAGGAAGTCAGCATTACCCGTATGGCAGTGACCAACGAAAAGGACTTGGAAAAAGAGCGCACCATGGGACGCAAACATATCGTTCCCTATGGGTTGTATGTTGCTCAAGGGTTTGTTTCTGCAGCGCTCGCGGAAAAGACCGGTTTTGGAGAGGAAGATCTTGAGCTTCTTTGGAATGCGCTAGTCAATATGTTCGAGCATGACCGATCTGCTGCCAGAGGGGTGATGAGCAGCCAGAAACTGTATGTGTTTAAACACAGGGACAAACTCGGCAATGCCCCGGCGCATAAGCTGTTCAAGTTGATCGACATCAAGCCCAAGGCAAACCTGGAAAGACCGGCGCGTTGCTTCGAGGATTATGATGTAACGGTAGGCGCTGCACCGGATGGCGTGGAGATTATCGAGAAATTGTGATTGCGGTCAAAGCCAGTGTCTCCCAAGGCCGCACGGACAAACTTCATCGAGGCAAACCATGGACTCAAAACTGGTAGTGTTTCAAAACAAGGAAATCCGCCGCACACTGCACAACGGAGAGTGGTGGTTTTCCATTATCGATGTGATCGAGGCTCTAATACACAGTGAACGTCCGCGAAAGTACTGGAATGACTTGAAGAAGAAGCTGCTTCAAGAGGGGTATGAACAGTTGTCCGAAAAAATCGGACAACTGAAATTGCCTGCCAGCGACGGGAAATTGTATGCCACCGATTGTGCCAATACCGAAACCATGTTCCGCATCATCCAATCCATCCCATCCCCCAAGGCCGAGCCGTTTAAACGCTGGCTGGCAAAGGTAGGCTATGAGCGGGTGCAGGAGATTGAAGACCCTGAGTTGGCTACGGCCAGGACGCGAGAGCTGTACCGGGCCAAGGGGTATTCAGAGGCCTGGATCGAGAAGCGGATGCGCGGCATCTCGGTACGGGCTGAGCTGACGGAGGAATGGAAACAGCGTGGCGTGGGAGAAGCGCCGGAATACGCCATCCTGACCGCCGAGATCAGCAAGGCCGCCTTTGGTATGACACCAGCCGAATACAAGGAGTTCAAGGGACTAGAACGGGAGAACCTGCGGGATCACATGAGCGATCTGGAGTTGATCTTTTCCATGTTGGGGGAGGCAGCCACCACCGAGATTGCCCGTAAGCAGGATTCTCAAGGATTAACGGAGAATCGTACGGCAGCCCGCAAGGGCGGCAAGATTGCCGGTGATGCGAGAGAGAAACTTGAGGCCGAGACCGGGGAGAAGGTTTCCAGTCATGAAAATTATTTGATCGAGCCGGAGAAGAAGAAACGGCTAAAGGGAAAGCCTGGGAAGCCGGATGATGTCTGATACCGATGATCCCATCCCCATCTCTGCCCTGGAACATTACGCCTACTGCCCGCGCCAGTGCGCCCTGATCCATGTCGAGCAGGTCTGGAGCGAGAACCTGTACACCATGCGGGGACAGGATGTGCATGAACGGGTGCATGATGAGTCCTCCTGTGAAAGCGGCGGGGTGCGGTCTGAACGCTCATTGCCGGTCTGGTCCAACCGTCTCGGCCTGACCGGCAAGGCCGATCTGGTGGAGTTTTACGGCAATACCCCCTATCCGGTGGAATACAAATCTGGCCGTCGCAGACGCGGTACGCCGGAAATCCTGCAACTGTGCGCCCAGGCCATCTGCCTTGAAGAGATGTTCGGCGTAGCGGTGGAGAAAGGGGCGCTTTACTGGCACGGTTCGAGAGAGCGGCAGGAGATCGTCTTTACGCCTGCCATGCGTGAACAGGTAGAGCGTGTGACATTGGCGGTGCGCAAGATGCTGGAACAGGGGCTGACCCCGCCACCGGTAAACGACAAGCGCTGTGACCACTGCTCATTGAAAGAGTCGTGCCTGCCGGGGGTGGTGGCAGGAAAGTTACAAATGAAACAGGCGGTTAGTGAGTTGTTTGAAAGTTTGTAGAGATCTTGGAGTTAGGAGAGGTTATAGCGGGTAAAACTCCCTAAACTCTACTAACTCCATTAACTCCATCAACTCCATCAACTCCAATCACTGAGGTGAACCGATGAAACAATTGCTCAACACCCTCTATGTCATGACGCAAGGCGCCTATCTGTCGCTTGACCACGAAACGGTGCGGGTTGAAGTAAATGGCGAGCTGAAGCTGCAGATGCCGCTGCACCACCTGGGCTCGGTTGTGACCATGGGCAATGTCATGATCAGCCCCTTTTTCCTGGGCAAGTGTGCCGATGACGGCCGGGCCGTGGTTATTCTCGACCGCAATGGACGTTTTAAGTGCCGCATGGTGGGCAAGACCAGCGGCAATGTGCTTCTGCGTCAGGCCCAGCACGATCTGGTCCGGGATGCGGTAAAGACCACGGCCGTTGCCGCTGTCATGACCGCCGGTAAGGTTAAAAACGTCCGCAATGTGTTGATGCGCAGCGCGCGGGAGGCCGCTTGTCCCGATGACGAAAAAAAACTGCGCACATCAGCCGATGTGCAGGCCGATGCCCTGTTTCATCTGAAGACAGTGCGTGATACCGACCATGTGCGCGGGCTGGAGGGAGAGGCGGCAGCAGCCTACTTTGAGGTCTTCACTCTGATGATGAAACCGGCAGAGCGGGAACAGCTGCCGATGAACGGACGTAACCGCCGGCCGCCCCTTGATCCGGTCAATGCCCTGCTTTCCTTTCTTTATACACTACTGCTGAACGACTGCATCAGCGCCCTGGAAGGGGTAGGGCTTGATCCCCAGCTTGGCTTTCTGCATGTGCCGCGTCCCGGCAGGCCGTCGTTGGGTCTTGATCTGATGGAAGAGTTCCGTGCCTTTATGGCAGATCGCCTGGCAATTACCTTGATCAACCGTAAACAGATTACTGCAGAACACTTTGAGCCACGGCCCGGCGGGGCGGTATACCTGAATGAGAAGGGTCGCAGAGAAGTGGTAACGGCCTGGCAGAAGCGCAAGCAGGAAGAGGCTGATCATCCCTTGCTTTCTGAGAAAACGCCCATCGGCCTGTTGCCGCACCTGCAGGCCCGCATACTGGCGCGGCATCTGCGGGGTGATATCGAGGCGTATGTGCCGTATATTCATAGTTGATGGAATTGATGGAGTTGGAGAGTTTATGGCGTTGGAGGGGGAATGGCAAAGATTGAGCGGTTTGAAGATATTCTGGCGTGGCAGAAGGCGCGCATTTTAGTGAAAGAAATGTATGCTGCTAGTAATACCGGGGCATTTGCCAAAGACTTTGGGCTGCGTGATCAGTTGCGACGTGCAGCATCTTCCATCATGCTCAACATTGCAGAAGGTTTTGCGAGAAAGACCAGAAAAGAATTCAGCCAGTTTTTGATCATCGCACATGGGTCGGCAGCGGAAGTTCAATCAGCCCTATATATTGCGTTGGATCAGGGATATCTGCCTGAAGTAGACTTTGAGAGGTTGTATACTCAAGCGGATGAGGTATCCAGAATGATTATGGCATTTAGTCGCTATCTCAGTAACTCAACGAACTCCAAAAACTCTATAAACTCCGTAAACTCTACGAACTCTCGGAACTAACCTCATGTGGATCGTGGTCTGTTATGACGTGAACACTGAAACCAAAGAAGGCCGTAGACGCCTGCGGCGCGTTGCTCAAATCTGTAAAAACTATGGCCAGCGGGTACAGAAATCCGTCTTTGAGTGCCAAGTGGATGAAATGAAATTTGAACTATTGAGAAAGAAGCTGCTGAAAGAGGTGAAACTGGAACTGGATAACCTGCGGCTCTATCGCCTGACTGAGCCGCGTGAGCGGCATGTTGAGCAATACGGCACAACCAGAACGGTCTTTTTTGATGAAGAAGCACTGGTGGTCTGATGCGCGAACCGGTTGCTCTTGCAAAATCCTGGATGTTTCGCACATGTTGATATTATTGAGATTTATTCGATTTTATGAGTAACATGAACTGCTTTTTGCACCAGCACTTTGGGACTTCGCAAAACGCAAGAAGTAACATGTTGGAAACTGGCCGCTTTTTTGAGGGTCAGAGCGCCCGTCCCCACGGGGCGGGCGTGGATTGAAACCTTAATCCAGGGGAGCCCCTACAATGGCCGCGAACGAGCGCCCGTCCCCACGGGGCGGGCGTGGATTGAAACTTCGGTCAGGCAATGGCAAGCGGGAAGACCGCCAGGAGCGCCCGTCCCCACGGGGCGGGCGTGGATTGAAACAAGATCATTTGCGTATGATGGTCAAGGCTTTCGGGAGCGCCCGTCCCCACGGGGCGGGCGTGGATTGAAACAAGAGCCATTGATCCGTTTTGACGTCCGCCTGACCGAGCGCCCGTCCCCACGGGGCGGGCGTGGATTGAAACTCGACCCGCTCGCGCGCCGTCCTCTCTTGCCTGGGAGCGCCCGTCCCCACGGGGCGGGCGTGGATTGAAACAGAGAGGCTTATAGTGTCGCCGGCGTCTTCTTTCCCGAGCGCCCGTCCCCACGGGGCGGGCGTGGATTGAAACCTAACAGCTGCTGTTTGATCAAAAGCTGCTGCTGGGAGCGCCCGTCCCCACGGGGCGGGCGTGGATTGAAACAGCTTGTCGATGTACTGAGTCTTCTGTGTTCCTACTGAGCGCCCGTCCCCACGGGGCGGGCGTGGATTGAAACCTTCAGTGCCATTACTTGACCCCCCGGCGCAGCTTGAGCGCCCGTCCCCACGGGGCGGGCGTGGATTGAAACCTAAGAAAATGACCTCCCTGCAACGTGCCGCTCTGAGCGCCCGTCCCCACGGGGCGGGCGTGGATTGAAACAGTACGGTATCTACGTTGACGCCACGGTTACGGGCGAGCGCCCGTCCCCACGGGGCGGGCGTGGATTGAAACCTGTAAGTTGTTGTTTGTACGTCACTTCGCGCATGAGCGCCCGTCCCCACGGGGCGGGCGTGGATTGAAACTCCGGGTCTACATCGGTGTCACCGTAGATAACAGTGAGCGCCCGTCCCCACGGGGCGGGCGTGGATTGAAACTGACAGTAGCAACGCACACCTCCTGGAGCAATGTCGAGCGCCCGTCCCCACGGGGCGGGCGTGGATTGAAACCCCTCACAACATCAGCCGGTAAAGTTAGGGCAGATGAGCGCCCGTCCCCACGGGGCGGGCGTGGATTGAAACAACAACACATCAAACCCGCTAATTTTACGTGTGGCGAGCGCCCGTCCCCACGGGGCGGGCGTGGATTGAAACAGGGCAGTGACGTCCTGGTTGAACCCGGTGTTGCAGTGAGCGCCCGTCCCCACGGGGCGGGCGTGGATTGAAACAACCCCCTGGCCAGACGTTTTGTCAACTCACAGAGCGCCCGTCCCCACGGGGCGGGCGTGGATTGAAACCCGTCCTGTTAAACATCTACGCTGGAAACCTAGCGAGCGCCCGTCCCCACGGGGCGGGCGTGGATTGAAACACCCGGTGGTGCAGGTCGGGGCCTGGTAGCACTTCGAGCGCCCGTCCCCACGGGGCGGGCGTGGAACTGCCGTTCCCCGCACCCGCGGGGATGAAATGCCTCTTCTTTAGTACAATCTGCTGTAACAGCCGATCTTGTTCATGACGTAGCCATGTGGTACCGTCCTGTTATGTTGCTACTGCTCAAAATAGTTGCCGGATTACTCTTCGGCGGTGTCGCTCTGCTGGTTATGGGGCTGCTGGGGGCCGACCTGTCCACAGCAGTTAGTGTCGGTGCTGTATTTTCACTTTTCACAACTACCCGTCTCTAGTTCAGTCGGCTGATATGAACCAGCGTCTGTGACGAAAAGCGTTGTGTTTATGACGTTGTCTGTGTGTGCGGCGTAAGACGGGTTCAGCCTTCACCCTTGGTTAATCGGTTGACAGCCCGGCAACTGCCGGGTACCATCCGGGCGCCTTTTGCTGAAGCCGGTTTGTCCGGGTTCACGTAGAGAAAATGCCGCCGTTAACCGGGAAGCCCGCATGCAGACCGTCCATGTTGTCTTTAATCCCACCTCGGGCAGTTTCAGCCCTGCCAGGCTAGAGCAGGTGCTGGCGAAGTTGCGCGGTGCCGGGCTCGACCCGCAGCCGCTTTTGCCCGCCAGCCTTGACGAAGCCCACCAGCGTATCGCCCTGCTTTGCCATCAGGAAGACCATCCCACCATCATCGCGGTTGGCGGTGACGGCACGGTTAATACGGTCGTTAACAGTCTGCCCCAGGGGGCGGCCACGTTGGGGATCATCCCGTTGGGGACCGCCAATGTGATGGCGCGCGAGCTGGGGATCAGCTCGTTGCAGGATGCAGTGGCACGGATTGCCCGCGCTACGTTGCGGCCCTTTTCGGTGGGTGAGGCCCGTTCCAGCGCCGGTACCCGGCGTTTTGTGCTGATGGCCGGGGTAGGGGCCGATGCCGCGGCGGTGGCGGATGTGCGGCCACATGAAAAACGCCTGCTGGGCAAGGGGGCCTATGTGCTGGCAGGTCTGCGGCGCTGTGTTGATTGGGATTACAGTGCGGTCACCGTTACCTGCGGCGCCTGGCAGTACCGCTGCAACAGCCTGATTGTGGCCAATGCGGCCCACTATGCCGGTCCCTACCGGCTGGTGCCCCAGGCCAGCTTGTTTGAGGATCGGTTGGTGATTACGCCCTTGCCGTTTTCCGGCCCAGTGAGTCTGCTCGGTTTTACCGGATCGGTTTTTCTGCGCGGCAGCTACGCTGCCCCGGAGGCCTTCTGCTGCAGCCAGGAACCGATCAGCATTACGGGCAACAAGCAGGTGCAGCTCGATGGCGATTCCTTTGGTACGCTGCCGCTGCAGATCCGCCTGATACCTGCCTTTAATCACGTGATTGTCTGACAACGCCGTTGCCGAGGAGACCTGTTGTGGTGAACAAGCAGCTTCTGATTAACCGTCCCCGTCTGATGTTGATCCTGCTGGTGGCGATCTCCAGCAGCATCTATCTGGTGGATTACCTGGTGGACGGCAGCCTGAAGGAGGTGGCCACCAGTTTTCTGGGCAACCTGGCCTTTCTGCCGATCTACATCATTGTGGTGACCCTGACCATGGAGCAGTTGCTGCGGGAGCGGGAGCGCCAGACCCTGCGTCGTAAATTGAATATGGTGATCGGCGTCTTTTTCAGTGAGGTGGGCACCCAGCTGTTCCGCAGCGTTTCAAGGGCCGTGCTGCAACAGGAACAGTTGCGCACCGCGCTGCTGGTGACGCCGCAGTGGAAGGAGGCTGATTTTACAACCGCCTTGGCTTATCTTGAACAGCATGATTCCAAGCTTAACGTGGCCCAGCTTGATCTGGTGGCGCTGAAGCAGTTTCTGGTGGCCAGGCGGGGGTTTCTGGTGGGGCTTTTGGAAAACCAGAACCTGCTTGAGCATGAGGCCTTTACCGACCTGCTCTGGGCGGTCTTCCATCTGGTGGAGGAACTGGATGCGCGCCAGTCGTTCGAAGGGATCCCCCAGGCTGACAGCGATCACCTGGCAGGTGATCTCAAGCGGGTTTTCGGACATTTGTCGCGGGAGTGGGTCTTGTACATGCAGCACTTAAAGGATGATTACCCCTACCTGTTTTCTTTGGCGATCCGGCTGAACCCGCTGGCGGAGCAGGTTTCTCCTCACTTGTATTAACCAGAAAACAGGTGCCACAGAGATCACAGAGGCCTCAGAGGAAAAACAGGAAGGTACAACCAACAATCCTATTCCCTTAGGGTGAGATGCAAAAAACAGGTTTTGGGTGGTTCTCTCTGTTTTGCGGCGGCCTGTGTGGCTAACTGCCTTTTTAGTATCCTGCTTAGTGCCAGCCTACCGCCAGAAGTAAGTCCCCCTTTATGAAAGGGGGATTGAGGGGGATTTGCCGTTAAACTGCTGAAAAATCCCCCCTTACCCCCCTTTGTTAAAGGGGGGATAACTGCTGTGCTGGTTGGTCTTCAGCTCTTCGATGTCCTGCAGGGCGCTTCTGCGTCACCTAAATCTTTGTTGTCTTGAGATCATCCATGAATTGAACCGGGATAAGCCGCCAGTCCGCCAGGCCTGCATGCTGGCGCCTCTTTTTGCCGTTGGTCAAATAATTGAAAATGATTTTCAAGATTACCTTGACCCGGGCGGGCCTGCTCTGCTATTGATAACAAAAATCAATTGAGGTGGGCCATGATTCAGGAAAAAAAACGAGCCTTCAATCTGTATGCGACGCAGCAGGGGCTGCGCTCGACCCGCCAGCGTGACATCATCCTCGATATTTTTCTTGCCAGCCACGAACACCTCAGCGTGGAAGAGTTGTACTTCAAGGTGCGGGCCGCCCATCCCGGCATTGGCCAGGCCACGGTCTACCGTACCCTGAAGCTGTTCGTGGAGGCCGGCCTGGCGCGGGAGATGACCCTGCCGGACGGCCAGACCCGTTACGAACACCTTTTGGCCGATGAACACCATGATCACCTGATCTGTACCCGCTGTAACGCCATTATCGAGTTTGAGGACGAGACCATCGAGCGGCTGCAGCGTGAGATTGCCGTGCGCTACGGCTTTTCCCTGACCGGCCACAAGATGCAGCTGTACGGACTCTGCCCGGCCTGCGGCGCCAAGCCGTCAGTACATTGATAACATACGGAACAAAGCATGCAGCTAGATAGGAAGCGGTAATGTCAGAAACAGTCGCACAGACGGAAACGGAACAGCAGGTGCGCCGGGTGGCGCTGGTGGGCAACCCCAATGTGGGCAAGAGTGTGCTCTTTAACGCCTTAACCGGCAGTTATGTCACGGTCTCCAACTACCCCGGCACCTCGGTGGAGGTATCGCGCGGCACGGCCACGATTGAGGGCCAGCCCTGGCAGGTGATCGACACCCCGGGTATGTACGCCCTGCATACCATCACCGAAGAGGAGCGGGTTGCCCGTGAGATCCTCCTGAATGAGCGGCCCGACGTGGTTCTGCATGTGCTGGATGCGCGCAACCTGGGGCGGATGCTGGCCATGACGCTGCAGTTGATCGAGGCAGGCCTGCCGGTGGTGCTGGTGGTGAATATCCTGGATGAGGCCGAGCGGATGGGGCTCTCCTTTGATCTGGCACTGTTGCAGCAGCGGCTGGGGATTCCGGTAATCGGCGCTGCCACGGCCCGCAAGCGGGGCATTGAGGAGATCAGGCAGGCTGTTGCCGCCTTTGGCCAGAGTTGCGGGCTGCCGGTGCAGTACAGCCGCCTGCTGGAGCGTGACCTGGCCGAGTTGTCGGCCAGGATGCAGGGCAGGTATGTGCTGTCGCGGCGGTCGCTGGCGCTGCTGCTCTTGCAGGGGGATGAGGAGGTCAGCGCCCTGGTGGCCCAGCAGGAAGGGGATGGCTATGCCGCGCTGGCGGAGCAGGTGCGCCGGATCGCCTTTGAGCGGCGAGAGTCGTTTCACCTGGATCTCTCGATGGAGCGCAAGGAGATTGTCAACCGGCTGCTGCGTGATGTGATCAAAATGCCGGACAAGCGCCGTGAAACCTGGGGCAGCCGGCTCTCGCACCTGGCGGTTCAGCCGCTGACCGGTATCCCGCTCTTGTTTCTGACGCTCTATTTCGGCCTGTACAAGTTCGTGGGGAGCTTCGGCGCCGGTACCCTGGTGGATCTGCTGGAGGGCAAGCTGTTTGAGGGGTTCTTCAACCCCTGGATCACCAAGCTGCTGACCAACTGGATTCCCTGGTGGTGGCTGCAGGAACTGCTGGTGGGGGAGTATGGTATCATTACCCTGGGGCTGCGCTATGCGGTGGGGATCATCCTGCCGATCGTGACTACCTTCTTCATCTTCTTCTCGATCCTGGAGGATGGCGGGTACCTGCCGCGCCTGGCGCTTTTGGTGGACCGGGTCTTCAAGTGGTTCGGCATGTCGGGCCGGGCCGTGATCCCGATGGTGCTGGGGTTTGGCTGCAGCACCATGGCCACCATGGTGACCCGTACCCTGGAGACCGTGCGGGAGCGGGTGATCGCCACCCTGCTGCTGGCCCTGGCAATCCCCTGTTCGGCCCAGTTGGGGGTGATCCTGGCGCTTTTGTCCCGCACGCCGGGGGCCTTGCTGGTCTGGGTCGGCTGCATGACGCTCTCGCTGGTGCTGGTGGGGATCCTGGCCGGTAAACTGCTGCCCGGTGAGGCGCCCATGTTCTACATGGAGCTGCCGCCGATGCGTCTGCCCCAGGCCTCCAACGTGCTGACCAAGACCTATACCCGCATGCAGTGGTATTTTCTGGAGATCCTGCCGCTGTTTGTGCTGGCCTCGGTGCTGCTCTGGCTGGGCAAGATCACCAACGTCTTCGGCACCTTGATCAGCATGATGACCCCGCTGATGAACGCCCTGGGACTGCCCAGGGATGCGGCGGTGGCCTTTATCTTCGGGTTTTTCCGGCGTGACTACGGGGCAGCCGGCCTGTACGACCTGCAGACCAAGGGGCTCTTGGACGGCCGCCAGCTGACCGTGGCCGCCGTGACCCTGACCCTGTTCATCCCCTGTGTGGCTCAGTTCCTGATGATGTACAAGGAACGGGGCTGGAAGGTCTCATTGTCGATCTTCGGTTTTGTCAGCCTGGTGGCCTTTGGCAGCGGTTTTCTGCTGAACCAGCTGCTGGTGGCAACCCGGTTGCTGGGATGATGTCACCATTTCCTGTGTTGGGCAGGGAAGGAGTACGCCATGATACGATGCAGTTTTTGCGGGCATGAGTTTGAGGAGTCCGAAGGCACCCGGCCGGGCTGTGGCGCCTGTGCCGGCGGCTGTCACGGCATTCACTGTCCCCGCTGCGGCTATAAGAATATCCCCGAGCCGGAAACGCTGAAACGTTTGAAGTCGTTTTTTACCAAGACTACGAAGGAGTAGGGCATGAAACTCTCGGACCATGCGGAAGAAATCCTGGAGGCGATGTGGATAGCGGTTGAAGAGGAAGGGGCTGCCTTTTACGACCCAGCCCTGATGCAACTGGCCGACGATGATGCCGGCTGCCGCGAACTGGTTGCCAAATCACTGGTGGAACTGCGTCACGGCATGCTCTACTTCCGGCCGGAAGGGCGCGAGGAGGGCAAAAAGACCATCCGCCGCCACCGCCTGGCAGAACGGCTGATGATGGACGTCTTCAATATCAAGGGTGAAGAGGGGGACGACAAGGCCTGCCAGTTTGAGCACCTGCTGCACGAAGGGGTCGATACCAAGCTCTGCACCATGCTGAACCACCCGGCCACCTGTCCCCATGGCAAGCCGATCCCGCCCGGCGACTGCTGTGTCGAGGCCAGCCACAGCGGCGACCTGGGGGTGGTGCCGTTGACCGAGTTCAAAGCGGGGCAGGAGGGGGAGATCGCCTACATCCAGACCGACGACAACAAGAAGATGCAGAAGCTGATGGCCATGGGGGTGCTGCCCGGCAACCGGATCACGCTGACCCAGTCGTTCCCCTCCTACATCTTCCGGGTCGGGTTCTCGGAGTTTGCCATTGATACCGCCCTGGCGCGGGAGATCTTTGTGCGAAAGTAGGTGGGGGCTGATTGACAAGCCGGACGCGACAAGGGTAATATTTGACGTTATATTTATCTCCCCCTGAAAGGTTGGTATGAAGATCATTGTTCTTCTGGGCGACGGCATGTCCGATGAGCCCTGTGCAGAATTAGACGGCAAGACCCCGCTGCAGGCAGCACAGACCCCCAATATGGATCGCCTGGCCCGTGCGGGCATGGTTGGGCTGGCCCATACCGTGCCCCAGGGATTGCCGCCCGGCAGCGATGTGGCCAACCTTTCGGTCTTTGGGTATGACCCGCGCAGGTGCTACACCGGCCGTTCACCCTTGGAGGCGATCAGCATGGGGGTGGAGCTGGGGCCCCATGATGTGGCCTTCAGGATGAATCTGGTGACCCTGACCCCCCATAATGCCAAGATCTACATGGAGGATTTCTCGGCCGGCCATATCGGCAGCGAGGAGGCCCACCAGCTGGTTGCCACCCTGCAGGCCGAACTGGGCAATGAAGAGTTCGAATTCCACCCCGGGGTTGGCTATCGTCACCTGATGGTCTGGCGTAACGGCAAGGATGGCATGACCGCCACCCCGCCCCACGATATCAGCAACAAACAGGTGCTGAAGTATCTGCCCCATGGCGATGGCGCTGCCGAGCTGATCCACCTGATGAACGCCTCCCAGATGGTGCTGCACAATCACCCGATCAACAAGCAGCGCGAGGCCCGCGACGAACTGCCGGCCACCTCGATCTGGCTCTGGGGCCATGGCAAGTCGCCGGTGCTGCAACCCTATAAGGACAAGTTCGGCCTGTCCGGCGCGGTGATCTCTGCCGTGGACCTGATGAAGGGGATCGGCCTGTCAGCCGGGCTGGAGGTGATCAATGTGCCCGGCGCCACCGGCTATATCGATACCAACTACCGAGGCAAGGCCGAGGCTGCCCTGGCTGCCCTGGAGCGGCTCGATTTCGTGTACGTGCATGTGGAGGCGCCGGATGAGGCTGCCCACAGCGGCAACCTGGAGCACAAGATCAAGGCCATTGAGGATTTTGACCAGCTGGTGGTGGGCACGGTGCTGGAGGCGGCCGGCCGCTTTGACGATCTGCGGATCCTCTGCTGTCCGGATCACCCGACCCCGGTCAAGAAGATGACCCATACCAGCGATGCGGTGCCGTTTATCATCTACCGCCATGCCGCACCCCAGGGCAACGGCGCCGAGGCCTACAACGAGGCCCAGGCCAAGGCCACCGGGCTGGTGCTGGCAGAGGGGACGCAGTTGATGGAGCTGCTGACAAAGTAGCGTGTAGTAGTTGCAGTACACGAATAAGCAAGGCACGGTCCTGAGGGACCGTGCCTTTTCTCGTCCTGTAAACGCAGTTGATTGACGTTTCTCTGGTTCGCTCCAACGCCCGACATCGGTGGCTCTAAGGCTCATTTCGCTGCAGCCGATAAACTCACCCTGCGGGTTCAGACAGAATCGGCTGCTTAACGCTCCATTTTGCCAAGAGCTACAACGATGTACCGACGAGTCGCTCTCTCTGAGAAACGCCAACTGCTGAATCCAGGGGCATCAGTTAGGCCGGGCTGCCGAAGGTGTCGATCAGGTAGCGGGCAATACTGCGGCTGGCCGGCAGGGAGGGGAGCGAGCCGATGGTGAACCAGCGCGCATCCTCGATCTCTTTACCGTCCACCCTGAGGTCGCCCGAGGCGTAGTCCGCCACAAAGCCCACCATCATCTGCGCAGGGAACGGCCAGGCCTGGCTGGTGATGTAGCGCACGTTCCTGATGGTGACCCCGGTCTCTTCCATCGCCTCCCGCATGGCGCATTCTTCCATGGATTCGCCCATGTCCAGGAAACCCGCCACCAGGCTGTATCTGCCCACCGGCCATTCCGGTTTGCGGATCAGCAGCAACTGATCGTCACGTCGGATCAGCACAATGGCGCAGGGGTGGATGTGGGGGAAATGCTCATTGCCGCACTGTGCGCACGTTTTGCCCCAGCTGTCCGGCAGCTGCTCCAGGGGGGCGCTGCAGTGGGAGCAGAAACGGCTCATCCGCTGCCAGTGCAGTACTTGTTTGCCCAGGCCGGCCATGGACATGAGGTCGATCGGTATCCGTTCCCTGAAGGCGTTGAACGGCTCCGCCACCAGGCCGTCCGGCAGTGGCGTGTCGGACGCGACCGTGGCGGCGCGCACCGGCCTGCCTGCCAGGCTGGCAAAGCAGAGTGGGGTAAGGGACTGGGCAAAGGGGGCGATCAGGTCGTCTTCCGGTAGGCTGAGGGTGTCGGCCTGTTCATGCAGCAGCACATTCCCTCCTTGTAGCAGGATCCAGGGGCCTGGCGCCGTTGCAGGGGGAAACTGCGGGGTCGGGTGCAACACAAACCCTGGCGGCAGGGCCTGGCGGTTAAAGGGCAGGTTGACGCTTTCCGGGTAGAGCGGCTGTTGCGGCCGCTGGGTGGCGGACAGGATTGTCTGGCTAACGCCGGGACGCTTGCAGGCGGCCCAGAATGAGGGATCTGACATGACACTACCTCGTAGAAGATCTGAAAGATTCCTTGATAGCAAAGCTGCCGCGGCTTGAACAGCAAAAACAACCGTCAGGAGCAGGCTGTTAGGTCATCTTAATACTTGACGTCCGGCACAAAGCCCGTACAATCAGGCCATGTCGTTTTTACACCGTATTTCGTCACGCCCCTTTCGTCGTATCTTTCCGTGGTTGCTGCGCATCTCCCTTTTGGCACTGCTGGTGTGGTATCTGGTATTGTTGCGCCTGCCTGCCGGCCAAGGGGTCCACGTGTACGCCCTGACCGTAGCCAAGGGGGCCCACTTCAGCGAGATCGCCAGGGAGCTGGAACAGGCCGGGGTGATCCGCAGCAGCCTGCACCTGCGGCTGGTGGGGCGGCTGCGGGGCCTTGATCGTCGCATGCAGGTGGGGGATTACCGTATCTCAAGCTCGATGCTGCCAGGTGAGATACTGTCCAAGCTGGCCAACGGCCAGACCGATGCCTGCAAATTTACCCTGCCGGAAGGGTATTCGATGTACCAGGCAGCCGAGTTACTCGACAAAAAAGGGATCTTCAGCAGGGAAAAATTTCTGGAGGCCTGTACTGACCGGGAACTGCTGCAGGGGTTGCAACTGCAGGCCAAGACCGCCGAGGGGTACCTGTTCCCCAGCACCTATCAGATCGGCTTAAAGATGGATGCCAAGGGTTTGGTGACCGAGATGGTGCGTGAGTTCAGGAGCCGTATGGCACACTTGCATGCGCTGCTGGATGCCTCCGGTCTCAGCCAACGCCAGTTGGTGATTCTGGCTTCTCTGGTGGAGCGGGAGGCCATGCAGGCCGAGGAAAAACCGTTGATCGCCTCGGTCTTTCTGAATCGCCTCAGGATTGGCATGCCGTTGCAGAGCGACCCGACTGCCATTTACGGGGTCAAGGTCTTTGGCGGCACGGTGACCAAGCAGGATCTGCAGCGCAAAAGCGCGTACAACACCTACCAGATCAGGGGGCTGCCGCCGGGGCCGATCGGTAATCCGGGCTTAGAGGCATTGACCGCGGTGCTGCAGCCGGCCAAGACCAATTATCTTTATTTTGTGGCCAGAAAAGATGGCACTCATCAGTTTTCCCGTACCTTGGATGAGCATAACCAGGGGGTGAACCGTTTTCTGAAAAAGGGGGGCGGGAAGCGTAAGAGAGGTTGACTATACGGGGTCAGGCAACGCTGATACCGTCGGCATCCTCGATGATGATCTCAAGCTCGGCCAGGGCGATCTCCTTCAGACCAAGGATATGGGCTTCCGGCGCGGAAAAGATGGTAAGTGACGGATCGGCCGGTTTCAGCGAGCGCCCCAGTTTTCTGCAGGCCTGGTTGGAAAGGCGTACCGCCACCAGCAGCATGTTGGACTGGTCGTACTGCTCGCTGTGATGGCTCTTGGCAATGTCACAGTAGAAGTCGGGAAAGTTCCAGGTCTGCATCAGCTTGAAACCGACCTCGGCATGCATGGCGTCGACGATCTCGTTGATCAGTTGGTCCGTGAAAAAGACCGAGGTTTGATTTGACTTGATGATATCGTCCAGCACCTTCAGCAGCGCCAAGCTGCCGATATCATGCATCAATCCCCCCATGAACGCCTCGGCTGCCATACCGGGGTAGCCGGCCTTGCGGGTCAGCCACTTGGCGCCGACCGCGCAGGCCAACGCATGGCCCCACAGGCTCTGCATCATCCGGTTGAGGGTTTCGTTACTGGAGTTGTAGAACTCGAACTGCGAGGCCATCATGGCCATGTTGGCGATTTCCTGCGCACCCAGCCGGATGATGGCATCCTTGATGGTGGCGATCTTGGTCAGACCGGCGTAGTAGGACGAGTTGGCTACCTTGAGCAGTCGGCCGGAAAGAGACTGGTCTTCGCTGATCAGTTCGATGACGTCATCAATCTCAAAGCTGCGGCCGGCCAGCAGTTGCTGCAGCTTTACCGCCACTGAGTGAAAGACCGGCAACTCCTGCAGGTCGCCCTCCAGATGCTCCTGAATCAGCCGGACCAGCGGCTTTTCCGTACTCATCGCGTTACCCCCAGTAACCTGCGCAACTCGTGGAGCGGTCTGGGTTTGCCCAGACGCGGCAGATCGGTAATGATTTCCTGCATGGAGACCAAGCCCTGGGCCCCCTTGACCAGCCCATCCTCCATCAAGGTCACCATGCCGGAGGTCTCGATGCTGATCTTGCGGATATCGTAGGAACTCTTATGATCGAGAATGGCGTTTTTAACCATCTCGTTCATGACCAGCAGCTCAAAGATCGCCACTCGCCCCCGGTAGCCGCTGAAGCGGCAGTTCTTGCAGCCCCGTCCCACCCTGAAGTTGGCCCCCTGCAGATCATTGGCCGACATGCCGAGGCGGCTCAAATCCAAGGGGGTGGGGACATAGGATTCGGCGCATTCCGGGCAGACCCGGCGAAGCAGGCGCTGCGCCACAATACAGACCACGGTTGAGGAGATCAGGAACGCCTCGATGTTCATGTTCAGAAGCCTGATCAGGCCACCGATGGAGTCTTCGGTATGGAAGGTGGTCAGCACCTTGTGACCGGTCAGGGCGGCCTGGATCGCTGTCTCCGCCGAGAACTGGTCACGAATCTCCCCCAGTACGATCACATCAGGATCCTGACGGACAATGTGGCGCAGGGTCTCTTCAAAGGTTACCCCGATCTTGGGGTTGATGGAACACTGCGAGATCCCTTCAATCACGTACTCAACCGGGTCTTCGGCCGTGATGATGCTGGTGTTGACGTTGTTTAAGTAGTTGACGCAGCCGTACAGGGTAGTGGTCTTGCCGGAGCCGGTGGGCCCGGTCACGATCATGACGCCGGTGGGTACCTCCAGGGCATCAAAGGTGAAGTGCTCCAGCATGCGCGGCGCCATGCCGATCTCCTTGATGTCCAGCACCGTGCCCTTGTTGTTCAACAGGCGCAGCACGACCTTTTCACCGTGGATGGTGATGAAAAAGGAGACCCGCAGGTCGAGGTTCAGGCCATGTTTGCGACTAATGAACAGGATCCGGCCGTCCTGGTGGCGGCGTTTTTCGGCAATATCGGCCTGGGACATGACCTTGATGCGGGTGATCAGCTGGGGGGCGATATCCTTGGGAAAGTCCTTGTGGTGTGCCATCACCCCGTCGCGGCGGAAGCGCACCCGCAGCCGGTCCTTCAGCGGTTCGATGTGGATGTCGCTGACCATCTCTTCGATGGCATCCTCAAACAACAGGTTGATCATGCCGATAATGGTGCTGTCGTCGGCAGCCACGGTTTGACCGGCATGTTCTAAGGCGTTGAAGGCCTCTTTCAGTGAGCGTTTGGAGCAGATAGCCGGGATGAAATTACCTAGATGGGCACTAACGATGTCGCGGGAACGCTGATCCATCGGATCGGCAAAGGTTACAATTACCTGCTCACCCTGACGGTAGAGCGGCAGCACCTGAAACTGCTGGCAGACATTCAACGGGAGGCGCGCAAGCAGGGATTTGTCGATCTTGACAAAGTCCGGGTCAATCAGGGGATAGCCGAGCTGGTAGGAAAGGGTCTCCAGCAGTTTGCGTTCTTCGATAAAGCCGTTATCAACCAGCACCTCGCCCAGGCGGCGCTGTCCCTGCGATTCTTTCTGAATTGAGAGGGCCTGTATCAGGTCTGTTTCCCGCAAGTAGCCCAGTTCCACCAGCAGGTCACCCAGGCGGACATTCAGCTGGTATTTGCGCAGGATGGCCTGGAGTTGCTCCTGGCTGATCAGCCCCAGTTCGAGCAAGGTGTCGACCATGGTTTGCGGCGAGGTCAGCTTGCTGTGGACGCGCACAGCATAGGCCAGCTGCTCATGGCTGATGGTTTCATCCTGAATCAATAGGGTGGGAATGACGCCGATCTTGACCTCTTTTGAGGCTGACGGTGCGGCTTGCGGTGTGGTTTGCGTGCTCATGGCGCACAAGTGTAGCGGCTTTTATGAAAAATGCAATTGCTAGTATCAGTTTTTTTGCAAAAGTACGCCGCCAAAGCTCAGGCGGTGAATGGGGCAGGGGCCGTGGTTGCGCAGGGCCGCCAGATGAGCGGCGCTGCCGTAGCCTTTGTGGCGCGCAAAACCGTACTGCGGAAACTGCTGGTCATAGTCCAGCATCAGACGGTCACGGGTTACCTTGGCGATGATGGAGGCGGCGGCAATGGAGGCGCTGCGCTGGTCCCCCTGTTTGATGGTCTGTTGGGGCAGCTGGGTGGCAATGGGCGTGATGCCGTCGATCAAGAGCAGATCCGGCTGCAGGGCTAACTGCTGGACCGCCTCCAGCATGGCCTGCCTTGTGGCTTGCAGGATGTTGATCCGGTCAATGGTGGCGGCATCGACAGTGCCGACCCCAATGGCACGCGCCTGCTGCTGGATCTGTTCGAACAGACGCTCCCGCTGCCGTTCGCTCAGTTTCTTTGAGTCGTTTACCCCGTCCAGGGGACGGTCGGGCTGCAGTATGACCGCGGCTGCCACAACCGGACCAGCCAGCGGTCCCCGACCGGCTTCGTCGATGCCGGCCACCTGCAGGTAGCCGCGGGCACGCGCCTGCTGTTCAAAGTGGTAGAGGCCTGCTTCTGCGGAGAAATCGAAGAGTGTGGTCTGTATCGGCATAAAAAAAGCCCCACGTACGGTGGGGCTTGATCATGGATTGAGGCGATCTACGCCTCGGCGGCAACGTACTTCTTCTCGCGGATACGAGCTGCCTTGCCGCGCAGTTTACGCAGGTAGTACAGTTTGGCGCGACGAACGTGACCACGGGTAACGACTTCGATCTTTTCAACGCTGGGTGAATGCAGCGGAAAGACCCGCTCAACGCCGATACCGTTGGAGATCTTGCGAACCGTAAAGGACTCACGCAGACCACCGTTCTGACGGCAGATCACCACGCCCTGATAGGCCTGGATCCGCTGCTTGTCGCCTTCAACGATCTTTACGTGTACCTTGACCGTGTCACCGGTTTTAAAAGCCGGGATATTTTTCTTCATCTGCTCAAATTCAAGAATGTCGATGGTGTTCATAATGCCTGTTCCTCCTCAGATATACCCTTTTCCAGGTTTCGTTCTTCGTATTGTCCCAGCAGTCTGTCCAGCATGATCGCCAAGGCCGATCTGACCGGCAGGTGGTTGTAGGCTCCCACCCCCTGGATCGGCTCCAAGATGCAGTCTGCCTGTGTAAATATCTCGTCTGCCAAGCCCCAGCCGGTGCCGAGCAGCAGCAGAAAACGGCGTTGTTGGTCCCGCAGCTGCTCCCGCAGCGCCTTGAAGCTGCTGCTACCGGGACGATGCGCAGCTCCGGTGGCAATCAGGGTCACCGGCCCTTCCTGGGCAAGGTCCGTGATTGCGTCCTGCAACTGCGCAACCACCCGCACGATCCCGAGGGCCTCCTTGCGGTCAGGGTTGTAACCGGCCCCCCAGCCTGCATCCCAATGGGTGACGATCCGTTGCAGCAGTTGCTGCTGTTCCGTCGCGGGGGTCACCAGATAGTAGCGTGACAGGCCGTAGGTTCGGGCTGTCCGGGCAATATCGTGGATGTCCAGGTTGGTGAAGGCGGTGGTAACCACGTCACGGTGCTTGTTGTAGACCGGGTAGTGTACCAGCGCAACCGCCAGATTAGACATCATGCACTCCTGCTGCGCGTAAAAAGAGCCGATCTCGTTCCGTCAACACTGCCCGTTGCAGCAGGTCTGGACGATTTGCTGCCGTTTTCAGCAGGGCCTGTTCATGCCGCCAGCGGGCGATCTCGGCGTGATTACCGGAGAGCAGCACCTCCGGTACCTGCTGCCCAAGAAAAATCGGTGGACGCGTGTACTGGGGATACTCCAGCAGCCCGTTGCTGAATGAATCAAACTCGGCCGAATCATCGGAACCGAGTACACCAGGAATCAGCCTGGTGACGGTATCGACCAGTACCATAGCTGCCAATTCGCCGCCGGAGAGGACGTAGTCGCCGATCGACAATTCCTGGTCGACGTAGCGTTGGCGAAAGCGCTCATCGATACCTTCGTAACGCCCGCAGATGATGATCAGCCCCGGTTTGGCGGAGAGTTCCCTGGCCAGCTGCTGCGTGAGCGGCTTGCCCTGCGGTGTTGTCAAAAGAACCGTGGCATCGCTGTTCTGGCATTTGACCGATTCGAGGCAGGCTGCCAGAGGTTCCGGTTTCATCAGCATGCCCGCGCCGCCGCCGTAGGGGGCATCATCTACGGTGCGATGGCGGTCAAAGGCAAAATCCCGGATCTGGTGGATATCGATCCGGACCAAGCCTTTATCCTGCCCCCGCCGGATGATGCTTTCTCCGAACGGCCCCTGAAACATATCGGGGAAGAGGGTCAGGATGTCAAATTTCATAAATCAAGCAACCCCTCCAGGGGGGTAATGGTCATGGTGCCGGTCTGCAGATCGATGTCACTGATGACGCTGGCAATTGCCGGGATGAGGTATTCCTGCCCGGTCTGCCGGTTTTTCACCAGATAGACATCGTTGGCGCCGGTCTCCATGACATCCTCAAGACTGCCGAGCTGCTGACCGTCAACCGTCACAACCGCAAGGCCGATCAGGTCATGCCAGTAGTACTCGTCGTCGGCCGGTTCGGGAAGCTGCTCCCGCTCCAGCAACAACTCATACCCGACCAGGTGCAACACCTGATTGATGTTGTCAAAGCCCTGCAAGGTCAGCAAAACTTTGCTGCCGTGCTGGGCCGCGCGGCTGATCGTGATCTGCCGGCACTCCCCGTTGGGGGCGCGCAGCAGCGCATGCTCAACGGATTGCAGGCTCTCAATGTTGCCCGAGTATGAGTGTAGTCGCAACTGACCCCGAATGCCGTGGGTTCCTGCGATGCGACCGACAGCAATCAGGTTGTCTGCAGGTGCTTCCATTTACTCTACGATCTTGAGTATCGCCTTTTTGTTGTCCCGGGTAGCCACGGCATTCAGGAGCGTCCTGATTGCCTTGGCGGTACGGCCTTCCTTGCCGATGATCCGTCCCATATCCTCCTTGGCCACGGACAGCTTGATAACCAGAGTGTCCTCCTCCATCTCCTCGGAGGTGACCACTTTGGCGGGGTCGTCGACAAGAGCCTGCGCGATGGTTTCGACAAGTGCTTTCATCTGGCGTACCTCTTCTGCTTGAAGTCCGGCCGGGCCGGGAAGAAACAAAAAGAGACTGCTTTTTAGTAATTAGGCGGCTTGGGCAGCCTTTTCCAGAATCCCTTCCTTCTTCAGGATCTGG
This sequence comes from uncultured Geobacter sp., assembly GCA_964622705.1. Lineage (GTDB taxonomy): Bacteria > Desulfobacterota > Desulfuromonadia > Geobacterales > Pseudopelobacteraceae > Trichlorobacter. Next base: position 60,519 of record CAZUSH010000009.1, read on the forward strand.
TTAACCGTATCGGTGGGTTGGGCGCCTTTGCCCAGCCATGCGATGACCTTCTCGACGTTCAGCTTGCAGATCGCCGGGCTTTTGGTGGGATCGTAGTATCCCAGGTTTTCAATGAAGCGTCCATCGCGGCGTGAGCGCTCGTCGGCAATCACTACCTGATAAAAAGGGCGCTTCTTGGCGCCGTGACGCTGCAATCTGATTTTTGTTGCCATGGTGTGTTTCCTCCTGCGTTGTTTCTCGATTTGTATAAAATGCGAGTTGGTTAACGTTGTGTGTTACCGGCCAAACGGGAACGTGCCCTTGCCGAGTCCGCCGATATTGCCCAGGCCGGGCATACCGCCAAGTCCCTTCATCAGGTTTTTGGGGCCCAGCTTGGTGAGCTGCTTCATCAGTTTTTGCGCTTCAGTAAAACGTTTCAGCAACAGGTTCACCTCTTGGACCGAGGTGCCGCTGCCTTTGGCGATCCTGAGACGGCGACTGCCGTTGATAATACTGTGGTCGGCCCGTTCGCCCGGTGTCATGGAGCGGATGATCGCCTCCACCCGCTTCATCTCTTTCTCGCTGGGTTGGGCGCCCTGCATCTGCTTCATCATCTTGCCCATGCCGGGGATCATGCCCATGATCGATTCCAGTGATCCCAGCTTCTTGATCTGCTGCATCTGAGCCAGGAAATCATCGAGATCGAACTGGTTTTTCTTCAGCTTCTGGGTAAGCCGTGCCGCTTCCTTTTCATCAAGGGCCGATTGCGCCTTTTCCACCAGGGTCAGGACGTCGCCCATCCCCAGGATACGCGAAACCAGGCGGTCGGCATGGAATACCTCCAGGGCATCCAGCTTTTCACCCAGGCCGACAAACTTGACCGGTGCGCCGGTGACCGCCTTGATGGAGAGCGCAGCGCCCCCCTTGGCATCACCGTCAAGCTTGCTGAGGATAACACCGGTAATGCCGAGCCGGTCATTAAAACCGCCGGCAACCGTGACCGCCTCCTGGCCGGTCATGGCGTCGGCCACAAACAGAATCTCACGCGGCTGCACCGAGGACTTGATCCGCTCCAGCTCCTGCATCAGGAAGTCATCGATCTGATGACGGCCGGCCGTATCCAGCAGGACGGTGTCAAAGCCGTTCAATTCGGCAAAGCGCAATGCCGCTGAGGCGATCTCAACCGGATCTTGATCGGACCGGGAGTCGAATACCTCGATGTTCAATTGCCTGCCCACGGTTTTCAGCTGCTCTATGGCCGCAGGGCGATAGACGTCTGCCGGCACCAGCAGGGGACGCCGTTTCTGCTTGCGCAACCAGCTTGCCAGCTTGCCGCAGGTGGTGGTCTTGCCCGCACCCTGCAGGCCCACCAGCATCAGGGCAACCGGCGGCCTGGCGGCAAGGTCAAGGCTGTTGTCCTGTTCGCCCCCCATCAAGGCCACCAGCTCGTCGTGAACGATCCTGACAACCTGCTGGCCCGGCGCAAGGCTCTGCATGACTTCGGTGCCGACCGCCTTCTGGCGGACCGCCTCGACAAAGTCTTTGACAACCTTGAAGTTGACGTCGGCTTCAAGCAGCGCCAGGCGAACTTCGCGCAAGGCGTCCTTGATATTCTCCTCGGTCATGACCCCCTGACCGCGGAGTTTTTTGAAGACCGATTCTAATTTATCGGAAAGGTTGTCAAACATAGCTCTCGACAGACTCTGGGCATCCTAAAAGGAGTTGACTATAGTGGCATTGGTTGCTGATTGTCAAGAAATATCTTGTTCTTATCAGGAGCTTGTGAAACATGGTGAGGGTACCTGGTAAGTGGGGGCGCATGGTCTGAGTACCCGAGGCGGCACAGCTGGCTTGGCGCTGGTGCGGCGTCACGCAATGAGGTTAAGCGCCTCTGTGCTACCGTTATACGTCCTTGTTACAGTTTGATGACCGAGGCGGCATTCAGCAGACACTCGGCGGTGCTGAACATGTTGGTAACCGTGCCGACGGCCAGCCGTTCTTTCTGCTGGAAAAAGTCGAGGCAGACCCCACAGGAGAACAGCTCGGTTCCACGCTCTTCAAGGCGTTGCAGCGCCTCAATCGTTTCCGCCCCCTGCACCGCAAGTAACACTCCGGTGTTCAAAAAAAGGATCTGATCCGGCTGTTTTTCTGTTTCCAGCAGGGTGGCGAGAAAATTCTTCATCAGCAGGCGGCCCAGCTCTTCGGGGCCATCCCCCAAACGGTCGGAGGTTACCAGCAGGATACGGTTGCCGCCTGTCGGGACGGCGGTTGACAAGGGGGCGGCGGACGTTGCAATGGTGGCGCTGCCGGTCAGCAAGAGCGACCAGCCGTCGCCGTCTACCGCCTCGGCTACCTGGTAGCCGCGATTGCGGGCAAAACGGGTCACGTTTTCGCGTGGCGCACCATCGTCAAGCAGCACGCAGATCCCTTCCGGCGAAGCCTCAAGGGCCTTTTTGGTTGCAATAACCGGGGCAGGGCAGGCCTGGCCGCGGCAATCAATGGTCTGCATAGGGGTACTCCTTCTGTATGGCATACTCACCATTGGTGTAACGGCAGAGAAAGGCGGGCAACAGTTCATGGGTCTGCAACAGGTCCATAACCGTCTGGCGCTGCTCCTCATCAAAGCGGATCGCCAACCCGCAATCCGCCTGAACGGCTCGCGGCGCCGGGATCAGCATAATCGGCAGACCGCCTGATTTGAGCAGGCTCTCGGCCTTCAAGACCCGGTGGGTTGAATTGAAAACCGCCAGATATTGGCCGTCGGCCACCAGCTGCTGCATAGCTACTCCCGATCCGTCGCGATTGACAAGGTGCACTGAACTTCATACTATGCCGGAAAGGGGATAAGCATGCAAGATTCATTTAACTTTGCCGCACTGGTGATCGGGGCGTTTATGGTCAGCCTTCCCTGCGGGTATGTCCGCGAGGGGTTTCGCAAGTTTTCGCTGCCCTGGCTGTTTCTGGCCCACCTGCCGATCCCGCTGGTGGTGCATTTCCGCCACCTGGCCGGTTTCGGCTGGCGTGTGATCCCGTTTACCCTGGCCAGTGCCGTTGCCGGCCAGATCATGGGCGGCAGATATAAACGGAGGATGGTACATGGCAGGAAGACGTCCCAAAGGCAGTCCTGAACGTATCGGTCTGGTGCTGGGCAGGACGACCGCCAGTACGGCGCTGGCCGGCAGATTGAAGGATCTGGAGATCTGGCAGGGCTGGGAAAAGGCGGTTGGTCCGGCCATTGCCGCACGGGCAAAGCCGTTGCGCATCATCGGCGGTACCCTGACCATACAGGTGGCCAGCGGTCCCTGGATGCAGCAGTTGAGCTTTATGAAGGCTGACCTGTGTCAGCGGATCAACGGGATGTTGGGGGAAGAGCGGGTACGGGAGATTGTGCTCAAGTCGGGGCGCGTTGTCGCTGAGCAGGCAGCAAAGCAGGCCGAGCCCAAGCCGCAGCGGGAGATTACGGCGGCGCAGCGGGACTGGATACGGCATCAGGTGGCTGGCCTGCCGGACCCGGAACTGCAGCAGGCGGTAGAGGCGTTGATGGAGATGCACTACCGCCATGAACTGAAAAAGCAGTAAGGGTGAGTCCCTTGCAAAACTACTACGGAGGCCGTTTGCGTGGCCTGGTTATAATTCCATCCGGTCCAGCAGTTCCCGCTGTTTCAGGCTGACACTGCGCGTCCCGGTTATTTTTTCAACGATCACGGCCAGTCTGGCCTGATCCTCCTTCAGAATTTCCACAAAGCGGTGCCCGCAGCGGAGCAGATTCTGCTCATCATCACGTTTTTGCCAGATCAGTTCCGCAATTGCGCAGACCTGTGGCTGGCCGTCGTCAAGCTCAAGCACCACCAGGGCAAGATGACTGGGCTCACTGACCAGATCAATCCGTAGACCTCCGGCACTCAGGTTGATGGCCGTTGGGGTAAGTTTGAGACGAGGGGGATTCGGTTTGTGCAGGTCCTGCACAACCCGGCGCCACTCGCGTTTAAAGGCAGCCAGGGATGACTTCTGCGGCACGTGCAGCAGGGGCAGGGTAAGGTCAGCCCGGGGGGTCTGGCGACGTTGGTAGACCGACAGCTCCCCCAAGGGCTTCAGGTGCAGTTCTTCGGGAGAGAGCAACGCGACCAGCTCGGCCCGCAGTTGGACCCCCATCCCCATGGTCTCGCTGGTCAGTTTGAACTGCATGCCGGCATGCAGGTGAGGCTGATCGCCCGAGAACAGACGATAGGAGGTCCTGAGCAGGATCTTGTCCTCGTCGCAGACCACAACCTTGCCGGTGAACGAGTCGTAGACAGAGGTGTCACGTTCATCGGAGATATTGATGGCAAAGACCTTTTGGCTGCGTGCGAAGTAACGGTCGTAGTTCATGCGGTCTCAGTATCCGGATCTTACAGCAAGCAGCTGGTTGGTGATAACCGGAGCATATCCTGCCGGTTTCAATAAAATCGCGTTGCGCATGCCGCCCCCTTCTGCCTAGAAAAATGCGTGGACAACGCGGTTGCGGCCTGCCTGCTTGGCTTGGTAGAGGCAACGGTCGGCCTGCTGCAGCATCCGTTCGGCCGGGCATCCGGACGGGTCTTCTGTCCCGGCGCGGGTGACGGCGCCGAAGCTGGCGGTCACCGGCACGGTCCCGCCGGGGATGGGACAGGGACCGGCGGCAAGCAGGCTGCGCAGGCGTTCGGCCACCACTTGACAGCCGATTTGATCGGTCTCCGGCAGCACCAGTACAAACTCTTCGCCGCCATAGCGGGCAATCCAGTCGACATCACGCCGGATCGTGGCGATGATGGTACGTACGCAGTACTGCAGCACCGCGTCACCCGCCTGATGCCCCCAGGTGTCGTTGACCTGTTTGAAGTGATCCAGGTCCAGCATGATTAAGGAGAGGTCGCGCAGATAGCGGTCAGCCCGCCTGATCTCATTGGGCAACTGCTGGTCCAGATAGCCGCGGTTGAAGGCCCCGGTCAGCGGGTCCCGGATTGAGAGCTGCTTGATCTCTTCAAGGCTTTTCTGGAGTGAGCTCTCCAGGTCGAGAATCCGTTGGGCGGTTTTCAGGCGTACCAGCAGTTCGGCCTCGTGGACCGGTTTGGTGAGGTACTCGTCGGCGCCGGACTCCAGGCCGGCAATCAGCTTGTCCTTGCCCTCCTGAGAGGTGAGCAGGATCAGGTAGCTGTAGCTGCCCGAGTGGTGTGAACGGAAGGCGCGGCAAAAGGCCAGGCCGTCCATTTCCGGCATGACCCAGTCCGTCAGGATGACCGGGAAATGCCGCTCTTGGCACAATGCAAGCGCCTCTCTGCCGTTTGAGGCCTGGAAGACCTGGTAGCCGGCATCCTGCAGGATCTGGCCCAGCACGGTGCGCATGAAGCGATCGTCGTCAACCAGCAGGACCGGCATACCTGTCTCGGCCATACACTCCCCCCTGTCAGCGGGTCAGCTTGCGGTAGGTGATACGATGCGGTCGGTCAGCCTCCGCACCAAGGCGTTTGTGGCGGTCTTCCTCGTATTCCGAATAGTTGCCCTCAAACCAGACTACCTTTGAGTCACCCTCAAAGGCCAGGATATGGGTGGCGATCCGGTCGAGGAACCAACGGTCGTGAGAGATGATCACGGCGCAGCCGCCAAAGTTTTCCAGGGCCTCTTCCAGTGCCCGCATGGTGTTGACGTCAAGGTCGTTGGTCGGTTCGTCCAGCAGCAGTACGTTGGCGCCGCTTTTCAGTATCTTGGCCAGGTGGACCCGGTTGCGCTCGCCGCCTGACAGCATCCCCACCTTCTTTTGTTGATCAGCCCCGGTAAAGTTGAAGCGGGCCACGTAGTTGCGGGCATTGACTACCTGCTTGCCCAGTTGGATCTGCTCCTGGCCGTCGCTGATCTCTTCCCACAGCAGGCGATCGGGATTCAGGGAGTCGCGGCTCTGGTCGACATAGGCCAGCTGTACCGTTTCGCCCACCCGGATCGTGCCGCTGTCCGGCTGCTCACTGCCGGTGATCATCCTAAACAGGGTGGTCTTGCCGGCGCCGTTGGGGCCGATCACCCCCACGATCCCACCGCGGGGCAGTTTGAAGCTCATCCCTTCGTACAACAGCCGGTCGCCGTACCCCTTGGCGACGTTGTCGGCCTCGATCACGATATCACCCAGACGGGGGCCGGCCGGGAGATACAGCTCCAGGTCCTTGGCCCGTTTTTCGCCTTCCTGGGAGGCCAGTTCCTCGTAGGCGCTGATACGGGCCTGGGATTTGGCGTGACGCCCCTTGGGGGACATCCTGATCCACTCCAGTTCCCGTTGCAGGGTCTTCTGGCGCTCGCTTTCCTGTTTTTCTTCTGTCGCCAGGCGGCCCTGTTTCTGCTCCAGCCAGGAAGAGTAGTTGCCTTTCCAGGGGATCCCCTCACCGCGGTCCAGTTCCAGGATCCAGCCGGCCACGTTGTCCAGGAAGTAACGGTCGTGGGTCACGGCGATCACGGTGCCGGGATAGCTGTGCAGGTGTTTTTCCAGCCAGGCCACGGTCTCGGCATCCAGATGGTTGGTCGGCTCGTCCAAGAGCAGGATGTCCGGCTTCTGCAGCAGCAGGCGGCAGAGCGCCACCCGGCGCCGCTCGCCACCGGAGAGCACCTCTACCTTCGTGTCGCCATCCGGGCAGCGCAGGGCATCCATGGCCAGTTCCAGGCGCGAATCCAGGTCCCAGGCGTCCAGGTGGTCCAGCTTTTCCTGCAACACGGCCTGGCGATCACAGAGTTTCTCAAAATCGGCGTCCGGCTCGGAGAATTTGTCGGTGATGCTGTTGAATTCGGCCAGCAGATCGACGATCTCCTGCACCCCTTGTTCCACTATCTGACGGACAGTACAGCTCTCGTCCAGCTTCGGCTCCTGCTCAAGATAGCCGACGGTGTAGCCGGGGGAGAGCACGGCCTGGCCGTTGAACTCGGTGTCGACCCCGGCCATGATCTTCAAAAGCGTTGATTTACCGGAGCCGTTCAGGCCCAGTACACCGATCTTGGCGCCGTAGAAATAGGAAAGGGAGATATCCTTGATGATCGGCTTTTTGTCGTAGTACTTCGACACCCGCATCATGCTGTAGATTACTTTTTTGTCGTCAACGCTCACCGGGGTTCCTCCGTATGGTCTGAAAGCTGTTTTTATGGCATGGAGCCACCCTGTCTGTCAATTGTCAGGCAGGTGAGTCTCTTGCAAAACTACTGCGGAGGCCGTCTACTGCGTTACGCGGTGCTCGCTACTTCGCCTAACTATCTCGTTATGTCTCAGTCGCTGCGCTCCGTGCGCCTTGTATCCGGCCTTCCTCATAACATTTTGTAAGATGCTCACGCTAAAAAGACAAAAAAAGTCCTTAATGGGCTTGACTTTCACGAACGGCTTGTTATCAACTATACCAGAAGCAGTTATCACTTTTGTTGAGGAGGGACACCATGTTCGCAGATCTTCAGCAGGCCATCAAAAACTCGATTCAAACCGAGAAGAATGCCATGGACTTTTACCTGGCCGGTTCTCGCTTCATGCAAGACCAGGCTGCCAAACAGACCTTTGAGCTGCTGGCGCGGGAGGAACGGGAACATGCCGGTCATTTTTACAAGATTTACAAGGGGGGCGATATCCCCTCCCTTGATGCCTTTCTGGATACCCCGGTTGACATGGGGGCAGGGTGGCTGGCATCGCTGGCAAAGGTGATCGACGCGGGCTTTACGGAAAAGGACGCGATGGAGATCGCCATGGAAAAGGAGAGCAGGCTGGAAGAGACCCTGCGCGAGACCGCCGCGAAAATAGAGGATCTCGAGGTGAAGGCCGTATATGAACTGAATGCCCGTGAAACCCACAACCATTATGTCATGATCGAGTCTGAATACGCCCGGATCATGCGGATGGTCCACGAGACGGATATCGATACGTTTGTGCGCGAGTAAGCCGGTTCCACCTGCCATCGTCCGTCCCCTGGTATGCGGGGACGGACGGCCTGCTGTGCCCGGCTGGGCAGCCCCCCTTTTCCCTGCAGCTTTCTGTTGCCAATCGCTGATTGCCAGCTTCATGATACAACTTTTTTCAAGCCTCGACTTGCGTGCCGGGCAGGGGCGGGTATACTTGAAGCCGGATGGTAACCGGAAACGGAGCATGCATGGCGTCGTATGAACAGACATTCCTGGAACAACTGACCAATATGCATGGGGTTGACTTCTCAACCTGGCAGGGATGGGAGCAACTGATGACCTGGGTGAAGCGCCAGCCGTGGAAAGAGGAGTTCTTTGGCGGCGACAAGATCCCGGCCCGTCTGCTGTATCCGCAAACGCTCTGCGAGGAGTTGACCCGTTATCTGGGCGGCTAGGTCGGCTTATGTCCCGTGTGTCGCCCAGGCGGTCTGCATACCGGGCACGTTACTATTTAATTTCTGGAACCATGAAAAGGAGTGCTGCATGCAGCTGGTTGTACGGAGTGTGATAGTTGGGCTTTTGCTGCTGCCCCTGGCGGCCATTGCCGGTGATACCGCCGGTTTTAACGGGATCGACACGGATAAAAGCGGCAGTATCAGTATGGATGAGCTGCTCAAGGCCGATCTGGTCGCGGTCTCCGACCCATCGGGCGCAAAGCGGGTCATGCTGCATGATGCCGACAGACAGGGCAAGGGGAAAGTGCTGACCTCGGACCAGAAGCGCGCCCTGTTCCGGCGTATCGATAGCGATAAAAACGGCTCCATCAGCCACAAGGAGTGGGACCGTGCCTCGCCAAACGGCTTTATTCTCTGGAAGTTCTAGCCCCAAATTTTCGGATCATGACCTGATTCCTCGCGCAGGAGGGTACGACTGATGCAGATTACGGCAACAGAGCAGGGAACTACGATTGTTGCGGCGCTGGTTGGCAGAATGGATGCCATGACCACGGTCGAGTTTGATCATTGGTTCAGCGGGCAACTGGCCGCTGCACGACGCCAGTTCGTGCTGGATATGCAGGGGCTGGAATACATCAGCAGTGCCGGTCTGCGTTCCCTGCTGGCCGCTGCCAAACAACTGAAACTCCAAAGCGGCAGCCTGGCGCTCTGTTGCCTGCACGGCACCGTGGAGGAGGTCTTCCGCATGTCCGGCTTCCTCTCTATCCTTCCGGCATTTCCCTCTGTGGATGAGGCCTGCGCATCACTGTCGTAGGTGACGGGCAGTAATGGCTCCCCCTGCCCGCAGCATGCTGTCGCATCTCGGCCTGACCGGCCGCCTGATTCTGGCCCTGACCCTGGTCGGGGCCCTTGTCTTCGGGATCGTTTTTTCCATCAACTATTCCTTTACCTCGCAGATGGTCGAGCAGCAGGTCGTGGCCCATGCCCAGGACGTGGTCAAGGCCGCGGTCCAGAGTATCGATGCCCTGCTGCAGGGGGTGGTCAGGGACCAGCAGGTGTTGGTGAACCGGCTGGAAGCCGCGCAGGGGCTCACCCCCCGGCAGGTGACGGAGCTGCTGCGCAACCACCTGGAGGTCAACGACGAGATCTTCGGCAGCACCGCCAGCTTTGAGCCCGGCCGTGCACCCGGCGGCAGGCAGCGTTTTGCACCGTACTTCTTCCGCCGGGGCGACAACCGGATCGGCTACGCCGACCTGGCGGTCCCTCGCTACGACTACCTGCGCCAGGACTGGTACACCAGCCCGAAACAGGCGCTGGGACCGGTCTGGACCGAGCCCTACTTTGACGAGGGGGGCGGCAACGTGGTCATGACGACCTATGCGGTGCCGTTCTACCGCCAGTACCGTGGCGGACGCCAATTGGCCGGTGTGGTAACCGCCGACATCTCAGTGGACTGGCTGGGGCGACAGGTCTCCGGTTTGCGGCTGTATCGCAACGGCTATGCCGCGCTCTTTTCCCGCAAAGGGATCTACCTGACCCATCCCAACCGTGCGCTGGTGCTGAAGGAATCAATCTTTGCCATTGCAGACTCCCTGAAAAATCCGGCCTTGCGGGAGATCGGCCAGGCCATTGCCCGGCGGGAGACCGGGGTGGTGCGGGGACAGAACATCTACGGCCAGGACAGCTGGATCTATTATGCGCCGGTTCCCAGTACCGGCTGGTCGCTGGCAGTGGTCTTTCCGACCAAGGCCCTGCTGGCTGATGTGCGGACCGCCAGCAGGACCATCGCCCTGGTCTGTGCCGGCGGTTTTGTGCTGCTGGTGCTGGCGATCGTGCTGGTGGCCCGCAGTATCACCAGGCCGGTGGTGGAGATCACCGCTGCAGCGCAACGGATTGCAGCCGGTGATCTTGACGGTAACCTGCCCCGGGTAACGGTGGGGGGGGAGGTGGGTGAACTGGCCGATGCCTTTGGCCGGATGCAGCACGATCTCAGGCAGTACATTGCCCAGCTGACCGAAACCACCGCCGCCAAGGAGCGGATGGCCGGTGAGCTGGCAGCCGCCCATGACCTGCAGATGGCCATGCTGCCCCGGCAACTGCCCGCAATCGCCGGTCTGGATCTGGCAGGTCTCTGTTGCCCGGCCCGTGAGGTGGGGGGCGATCTGTATGATGCCCGTCTGCTTGATGACGGCCGGCTTTTCTTCATGATCGGCGATGTCTCCGGCAAAGGGGTGCCGGCGGCGCTTTACATGGCGATCACGGTCAGCCTGGCCCGCGCCATCGTGCAGGAGGGGGAGACCGGTCCGGCCGAACTGCTGGGACGCATCAACCGCGAACTGGCCCGCGAGAACGACACCAGCATGTTTGTCACGCTCTTCTGCGGCATCCTGGACCTTGCAAGCGGCGAGCTGCGTTACGCCAATGCCGGCCACAACCCGCCGGTGCTGATCAGCCCCGACGGAAGCGCCAGATTGCAGCCGACCCTGCCCGGTCTGGTGGCCGGTTGCCTGGACGACTACGGGTATACGGAAGGGCGTCTGGACCTGGCCCCGGGCACGAGCCTGCTGCTCTACACCGACGGTGTGACCGAGGCGCTGAATCCGGCCTTGGAACTGTTCGGTGAGGAGCGTCTGCTTGCAGCGGCCAGGGGACCACAGAGCGCTGCCCGGACGCTCACCAAGCTGCAACAGGCGGTCAAGAACTTTGCCGCAGGAGCGGACCAGGCGGATGACATCACCCTGCTGGCCATCCACAGAACCGTCAATACAGAGGGCCAGGCAGGCTGAACCTCTGGCCAACAGGCAACCCAGGGAAAACAAAAGATTGTAATGGCCGTTCCGGCTGCGCTGCGCGAGCGATGCAGCCCGTTTGTACCACAAGGCTGCTGAGGCAGGGAGGAAAGATGCGTTTCCGGGCCTGGTTTCGTACCAGTCGTTTCGATGCCTGCGGTGATGCCGGGCAGCAGCTGAAGCAAACGCTGTCGGTCTGGCACCTGGCTGCCATCGGCATCGGCTGCATGGTGGGGGTGGGTATCTTTGTGTTGCCCGGCGTTGAGGCGGCCCAGCATGCCGGGCCGGGGATCGTGCTCTCGTTTCTGCTGGCAGCCCTGGCGGTTTCCTTTGCCGCCCTGGCCTATGCCGAACTTGCCGCCATGCTGCCGATCCCTGGGGGCGCCTATGCCTACAGCTATGCCACCCTGGGGGAACTACCGGCCTGGCTGGTGGGGTGGACCCTGCTGCTGGAGTATCAGGTTGCCGGCGCCATGGTATCCATCGGGTGGTCGGCCTATCTGGTCCACCTGCTGCAAAGTTTCGGTATTGCGCTGCCCCACCAGTTGACGGCCTCACCCTTTGATGGTCAGGCCGGTCTCGTCAACCTGCCGGCCATCCTGATTGTATGGCTGGTGACGTTGGTCACGGCATCCGGTGTACGGGAGAGCGCCCAGCTGACCCTGGTGCTGGTGGTGATCAAGGTTGTGGCGGTGGTGATTTTTCTGGGGGAGTCGATTGGGCATATCGATCCGGTCAACTGGAGCCCCTTTCTGCCGTTCGGCTTCAACGGCGTGCTCACGGCTGCCTCGGTGGCCTTTATCGCCTTTGGCGGTTTTGAGGCCATGACCACTGCTGCGGCAGAGGCTAAAGATCCGCAACGGGACATCCCGCGTGCCCTGTTGCTGTCGCTGGTGGTGGTGGCGGTGGCCTACATGGCGGTTGCCCTGGCCATGACCGGGGTAGTGCCGTTTCATCTGCTTGATGTGGCCGACCCCATGGTCGTGGTCCTGACGGCTGCGCAGCACCCCTGGGTTGCCCGTATGATTTCATCCGCAGCCCTGTTCGGCATCGCCTCGGTGCTGCTGGCATTGTTTGTGGCGCAGCCCCGGATCCTGTTTGCCATGGCCCATGACGGCCTGTTGCCGAAACAACTGGCACAGGTGCATCCCCGTTTGGGGACACCGCTTGCCGCCACCCTGCTGAACGGCGGCCTCATCTCGCTCTGCGCCGGTTTTTTGCCCATCCAGGCCGTGGCGGAGCTCTGTTCGGTCGGTTTTCTGTCCGCCTGCCTCGCCACCTGTCTGGCGGTGCTTGTCCTGCGTACGCGCCAGCCTGAGCGCTTCCGCCCCTTCAAGGTGCCGAAGGCGATGGTAGTGCTGCCGCTCGGGGTGGCGACCTATGCCGGCATGCTCTCTATGCTGCCCGCCGCCACGCAACAGCGCTATGCGGTCTGGACGCTGATCGGGGCAGTGGTTTGGTTGCTCTATGGCCGGCGTTCCAGCCGTTTGGCACAGACCCCCGGTTAGTCTTTTTGCAACGCCCCATCAGGAGGTTCTCCCTATGTACACGGTGCATGAACTGGTTGAACTGGCTCGCGGCAACTCACCCTTCTATCATGAGCTGTACCGCGATCTGCCGCAGTCCGGCTGGCAGCTTGAAGATCTGCCCCTGATCGATCTGGAGGCCTATCGGGAAGCGGATACCTTTGAAAACAACCGGATTATTACCGCTCCGTTGAACGATGCCCTGGTAATACGCACCGGCGGCACCAGCGGCAAGACCAAGCTGGCTTTCTACCGCAACAGCGAGTTGGCCGATATCTGCGGTTATATCAGTACCAGGAACGAGGGGAACGGCATGGCTGCGGGCGACCGGGTGGCGACCCTGCTGCCGGCTGGCAACCTCTATGCCTCCTATCTGTTCAGCGCCCTGGCGTTACACTATGCCACTACCCCGCTGGTGGTTTTTCACTACGGCATGGAGGTGCCGTTTGAAGAATTGGTACCGTCCCTGAAGGAGTTTGGCGTTGATGTGCTGATCGCCATCCCCACCTACTACCTCAAACTGGCCCGCTTTATCGCTGAAAATCGCCTGCACGAGGGGGTGAGGGTCCGCAAGCTGTACTATTTCGGCGAGACCATGTTTCACGATACCCGCGAAGAACTGCTGCGGGTGTTTCCCGGCGCCAGCATCCATTCCAGCGGCTACAGTTCCGTGGACGGCGCCCTGATCGGGTTTGTCGATCTGGGATGCGGTTTCAACGAACACCGCACCCCGGACGGTTTGACCATTGTTGAGCTGATTGACGAGGAGACCGGTGAGCTGATCCGGGAAACTGGCCGTGCCGGTAAGATCTACATCACCAACCTGGCCAGAGGATTGATGCCGGTTATCCGTTACCCCTCCGGTGACATGGCCCGCTGGGTCGAACCGGAGGGTACCCCCAACCGCAAATTCCTGCTGCTGGGCAGGGCCGGTGAAGGGGTCCGCTTCTTCGGACCGATCTTCTACTTTAATGATGTTGCCAACCTGCTGTTTCCGCTCTATGAGACCTATGGACTGCTCAACCTTCAGATGCTGAGCGAACGCCTGGAGGGTAAGGACCGCCTTACCCTACGGGTGGCCCTGAGCAGGCGCCGGGACGATGAAGCCGAGCTGGAGGCGCGGATACGGGGGCTGATGGATGAGCGTTACGGCTATCTCCGGCATAATGTGGCCGAGGGGATCATGTGGCCGCTTGCACTAGAGTTTGTGACTCCGGAAGGGTTGGAAACATCGCCGGTTACCGGTAAGGCGCTGCGGGTCATCGAACGGCGCTTCGGGGCGATCTAGCTATGCAGACGATCACGCTCTCCATCGTTAACGAGCTAGCAGCTTTGCCGGTGCTGCAGGCAGCCGCAGTGGCCTATTGCCAGGCACTCGGCACCGGGCTGACCTTTGCGCGTCAGACAGAGCTGGTGCTGGAAGAGATCATTACCAATATCATCAAGTTCGAATATCTGCCGGGACACCGTGAGCAGATCGAGCTGGCGCTGGCCTGCGAGAATGGTCAGCTGGTGCTGACCATCAGTTTCCGTGGCATACCCTTTGATGTGACGTTTTTGCAGCAGTGCGAGCAGGTCTGCCTGGACCAGATCGTCAGCGGAGAGTCCAGGGGGATCGGACTGCATCTGGTCAGGCAGTTCAGTGATCAGGTGCGCTACTGCAATCTGGGCAAGCAGGGGCAACAGATCACCATCCTGCGCACGCTGCCGCTCACCGGCACGGGGGATCTGCAGCAAGCCGCTACGGTGCAGGAGACGGAACCGGCCAGCGTCATAGGTAAGCCGCTGATCCGCAGGATGCTGCCGCAGGAGGCGGCGGCGGTCTCCAAGCTGGCCTACTTTGCCTATGACTACAGCTACGTATACGAACATATCTACGATCCCGAACAGGTCCGCCGGCTGAATGCCGAGGAGTGTCTGATCAGCTTCGTGGCGATCGATTCTGCCCAGGATGAGGTGGTGGGGCACTGTGCTCTGGTGCCTGACCAGCGCAGCGGCTTGTTTGAGCTGGGGGTTGCCTTTGTCAATCCGCTCTTTAGAGGCGGCGGTTGCCTGAACGAGCTGTCTGAGGCCCTGATTACCGAGGCCAGGCAGCGGGCTGCTGCGGGAGTCTTCGTGATGGCGGTCACCGGTCATCCCTACTCGCAGAAGGCAGCCGGGCGTTACGGTCTGCAGGAGACCGCTCTGCTGGTATCCCGCTTTCATCCTGTCACCATGCTGGCGCTGCATGAACAGGCCGTGGCACGGGAGTCGGTGCTCTTCATGGTGCGCTTGTTTGATCCTTCTGTGTCGCGGACCTACTACGCCCCGGCCCATCACCGGGCCATACTGCAGAAAATCTGCGAACAGTCGGCCCTGCAGGTTTCATGGGCCCCGGCCGGCGAGCCGGTGCTGCCGCAGGAGGCCCGCCTGAGCACTGCGTGTGACCACTACCAGTCCGGCCATATCCATCTGGAGCAGTTTGGCCAGGATTTCCTGTTGCAGTTGAAGCGGATCGTGCGCAGCTGGTGTCTCGACCGCCTGGAGAGCATCTACCTCTACCTGCCGCTGCAGGAACCGGCAACCGCGCTGATGACCGGTCCGTGCGAGGAACTGGGCTTCTTTTTCGCCGGGATTCAACCGGGGGGTTGCGGCAATGACCAGTTGCTGCTCCAGTATCTCAATAACCAGCGGATCGATTATACCGCCCTGGCCGGCGCTACCCCGTTCGGCCGGGAGTTGATTGCCTATGTGGGCAGTTGCGACCCGGACCGGGTTGGTACTGCCGCTGCTGCGGTACACGGCTGAAAGGACCGCTTCATGACACTGGATACGATGGAGATGTGTGGAGGAGATATGTCCGTTACGGCCATTGAGACCCTGTGTTGCCGGGATGATGCCTTTGGTCACAGTAGCCAGCTTGATCAACTGTTTCTGGAGGCGATGCGCGAAAACTATCTCCTGCAGTGGGAACGCCAGCCGTTTGTGCGCTGGCTGGGCGAGCGGGCCGGCTTCGGGCCGGATCAGCTGCAGGAGTATGCGGATATCTTCCGTATCCCGCCGCTGTTCGTGGGCACCATGAAACAGCACCCCTTCAACACGGTGCCGGAATCGGAGATCGTCCTGACCCTGACCAGTTCCGGCACGGCCGGCCAGAAGACCCGTACCTTCATGGACCGTGCTTCACTTGCACGGCTGGAGCGGCTTTCGCGGGCGGTTTTCAAGGCGGCCGGCTACCAGAGCGACATTCCGGCGCACCTCTTTATCTTTAACTACGACCCCAGCCATGCCGCCGATGTCGGCACGGCCTGGAGCGCCGAGCAGAAGGCCGCGCTGACCCCGGCCTTGTCGAAGCAGTGGACGATCCTTTGGGATGAGCAAAAACAGGCCTTTGACTTTGATCCGCGGCGGTGGGCCGAGGCCCTGCTGGCAGTGCCGCCGGACCAGCCGGTGCGCTTGATCGGTTTTCCTGCCTTCATCTACCGCTGCGTGCTGGAACTGTGCAACCTCAACCCCGCCTTCCGGGTGCATCCCCAGAGTTTTGTCATCTGCGGCGGCGGTTGGAAGAACCATCAGGGCGAGGTGCTGACCCACCGCGATTTTGCCGGGTTTCTGGAGCGCTCCATCGGCCTGCCCGCCAAAAACGTGCGCGATATCTTCGGCATGGCCGAGCATGGCATCCCCTACGCAGCCTGCGCTGAAGGACGGCACCACCTGCCGGTCTACGGGCGTCTGGCCGTGGTGGACCCGCTCAGCCTGCGGCCGCTGGCGCTGGGCGAAGAAGGGCTCCTGCAGCTGTTGACCCCCTTTAATACGGCCCAGTCGAACCTCTCGGTACTAGCCACCGACCTGGCAGTGCTGGCCGATAACTGCCCCTGCGGTCTCGCCGGCAGCTACATCGCCTCGATCCGCCGCGGCGGTGTGCGCAAGTACAAGGGCTGCGCCATTGCGGCCCAGGAGATATTGAACCGCGCAGGAGGCCAGTCATGAGTATCAGCAGCTTCAACCACCTGATCTTCGGGGCGCGGCGCCAGTACGGCGCGGAGCTGCCCCTTGATGAGGCCCGCGCGCTCTTTGATGAATCCCGGCTGCTTGAACATTCGCGCCGGTTCATGGCTGTGCCGATCGATACCATCCTGGCGGTGTTGGAACGGGCGGCGGAGCGGTTGTGCGATCCTGCCGGGGAGCTGTATTGCCGGGCCATGGCCTTGCTGCCGGAACATGTCGGCTACTCACCGGCCATGGTGGCCCACGGCATGGCCGCCTTCCGCAGCAGCACCTCGCGCCGCGTCCTGCAGCAGGTCCTGCGGCAGCTGGGTCCCAAACGCTACTGTCTGGATCATTTTGTCAATCTGCGGGGCGGGCGCAGCCAGCGGGCCGTTCCGCTGGGCAGCGTCTGTCATGTGGCCGCCGGCAACATCTTCCTCGGTTCGGTGGGCTCCCTGATCCAGGGGATCATCACCAAGAACGTCAACATCCTCAAGATATCCTCCCAGGATACCGTCTTTCCCAGCCTGTTTCTGGAGGCCCTGGAACAGGCCGACCATGAGCGCCTGATCCTGTCGCACCAGTGCGTGACCTACTGGCAGCACGACAACCGTGAGATCGAGGCGCTGGTCAAGCGGGCCTGCGACGCCATCCTGCTGTTCGGGGGCGAGGAGTCGGTGCTGCGCTATAAAAACGGGCTCTCGGCCAAGGTGGAGATCCTGGCCTTTGGCCCCAAGATCAGCTTTGGCCTGGTCTTGCGGGAGCTGGACGACGCGGCGCTGCGTGAGGCGGCCCGCGGTTTTGCCCGCGATGTGGTGCTCTGGGAGCAGCGGGCCTGCACCTCATGCCAGAACATCTTTGTCGAGGATGGCCCAGGTGCCGGACGTTTCAGCGAGTACCTGGCCCAGGCCCTGGAGGATGAGGCCCGTGCCTTTCCCCAGCCTGCGGTGCTGCTCGATACGGCGGTGGAACTGCGCAAGGAGCGCGAGCTGCAGAAATGGCGGGAGTTTAACGGTGAGGCCCGGCTGATCGAGGGCCAGGGGGCAGGACACAGCGTGATTGTGCAACGCTCCAGCAGGCTGACCGATTCACCGCTGCATCGCACGGTCTACGTCAACCTGGTGGGCAGCTGGCAGGAGTTGTTGAACCCCGAGCTGCAGCAGATGCGCTACTACCTTTCCACGGTGGGGCTGGCGGCCGGTTCGCAACTGCAGCAGGTGGCCGAGGCGTTTATCCAGTCCGGCATGCCCCGCGTGGTGGCCCCCGGTCTGATGTCGAGCGGCCGCGACCCGCAGGCGCCCCATGACGGCCGGATGATGGTGCCGCAACTGGTACGGCTGGTCAGCAGCGAAGGGCTGCCCTGGCAACGCTTCGGACTTGAAAATCTGCCGCCTGCAACCAAACAGCCGCTGCTGCTGGCACGGCTGAACGATCTGCTGCTCACCAGCCGTGAGGCCCCCTTCTACCGGGAGCATCATGCCGGCGTGACCCTGCCCCTGACCAGCCTGGGGCAACTGGCCCAGGTGCCGGTGCTGGAGAAGCAGCACCTGTTCGACTGCTCGGCCGATGAAAACCTGCGGATGGCCACCGGCCCGGCCCAGGACTGCTATGTCTTTGCCTCCGGCGGCACCACCAGCCGTCCCAAATACCTGCTGTACAGCGTGGAGGAGTTTGAGGAGTCAAAGCGGGTCTTTGGCGAGGGGATCCGGGCGGTGGGGATCAACCGTGACGACGTGGTGGTGAACTTCCTGAAGGCGGGCGGCTTCTACACCGGTTTTCTGGCGGTCAATGCGGGTCTGGAGGAAACCGGCTGCCGTATCCTCTCGATGTCCTGCAACCAGCCCGAGCAACAGTCGCTGGAGTACCTGCAGACCTTCAGGCCCAACACCATTATCGCCTTCCCGTCGGGCCTGATCCGCCTGGCCCAGGCAGCGGAGCGCAACGGCTGCGACATCACGCTGGAGAAGATCTTCTATGCCGGCGAATACATCTCAAAGCCGGATATCGACTATGTCTGTGGCGTCTTCAAGGCCACGACCTTCCAGTCCTTCGGCTATGCCGCCGTGGAGACCGGGCCGATCGGCTACCAGTGCCCCCACTGCAGCGAGACCGAGCACCATGTCACCGAGGAGTGGTGTCTGGTTGAGCTGAACGAACAGCAGGAGGTGCTGGTGACGGTGCTGGGGCGTACCCTCTTTCCGGTGGTACGCTACAACGTGGGGGATCTGGCCCAGTGGGTCAGCGAGCCTTGTCTCTGCGGCCGTACCTCGCCGAAGCTGCGGCTTTTGGACCGTAGTGCCAAGTGCATCGTGCTGCCGGCGGGCAGTATCTCGTTTCAGGATATCACCAATGTCACCGCCACCATTCCCGGTCTGACCTCGATTTATCAGGCCGTGGTCGCAGATGGCCAGGACGGTGCGGTTGAGATCAGCCTCAGGGTGGAGTGCCGCAGCACGGAGGATGCTGCCAGGCCGGAGCTGCGCAGCGAGCTTGAGGAGAGCTGCCACGCCCATATCCATGCCCTGCGGGATTGCTGGCAGGCCAACCGGATCGGCAGCTTTACGGTGGAACTGCTGGGGCCGGGCGGGATCGAGGGCAATCAGCGCACGGCCAAGACCAAGCGGATCGTGGATCTTAGGAAGCCGACGACGTAGCCTTTGGTGCGGCTTGGTATCTGGCGCCGATCAGGGTCACGCAGCAGGCCAGCAGGCCGCAGATGGTGAAGCTGTCATGAAACACCTGCAGCACCACGGTTGGCGGGGTCTCGCTGGTCAGCAGCCCGCCGCCCCTGGCCACGAGCAGCAGTTGCAGGAGCAGGGCGCCAAAGCCGATCCCCAGGCTTAAGGAAAACTGATAAAGCGTGTTTTGCAGGCTGGAGGCCCGGCTGACCTGCTCGTGAGGCACATCCAGGTAGGGAATCACGTTGATGACGTTGCCGTGGATAGATAACCAGAACCCGTACAAAAACAACACCAGCATGATCACAGGGTAGGGGAGCCCTGGCGAGAACAGGCGGAAGCTGAGCAGGGTGAGCCCGATCAGCAGCGGGTAGGCGGTGAGCACCCGGTGGTAACCATAGCGCTTGAACAGGGTGGGGATCAGTGGTTTCATGGTTACGACCCCGATCACGGTGGCTACGGTCAAGAGTCCGGACTGGAACGCGTTCAGGCCGAACCCCAGTTGGAACATGGTCGGCAGCAGGGCCTGCATCCCCACCTGGGAGGCCGTACCGAACAGGGTCAGCAGCGCCCCTGACCGGAACGAGGGGATGCGGAACAGTCCCAGCTCAAAGATGGCGCCGGACCTGCCCAGGGAGTGACGAATCGCTGACCCCATCAGCACCAGGCCGATCAACGCGGCTGCGCCGCTTACCATGAACGGCACATGCTGGTCTTCAACAATCTCCAGCGCAACGCTGATCAGGGCCAGCCCACTGCCGGCCAGCAGGAAACCGCTCAGATCAAAGGCGGCAACCTCTGGCTGGGGCTCGTTTTTGACCAGTCTGGCAATAAAGAAGCAGGCTAGTAGGCCGATCGGCAGGTTGACGAAAAATATCCAGTGCCAGGAAAGGTGGGTGGTCAGCCAGCCCCCCAGCACCGGCCCTAACAGCGGACCAAACACGATCGGTATGGCCACAAACCCGGTCACCTTCTGGAAGTTCTCTTCGCCGCTGCCCCGGAACAGCCGCACCAGGATGATCCGCGATACCGGGGTCATCATGGCGCCCCCGATCCCCTGCAGAATCCTGAACAGGATGAACGGTCCCAGCGCGGTGGACAGGCCGCACATGACCGAGCTGCAGGTAAACAGGGCCGTGGCAGCCAGCAGGGTGCGCTGGGGGCCGACCCGGTCCGCCACCCAGCCGCTGATCGGGATGAAGATCGCCAGCGTGGCCAGGTAGGCGGTGATTGCCATCCGCAGGTCAATGATGTTGCCGTTGAAGGAACGGGCAATGGCAGGCAGGGCGGTGTTGAGGATGGTGGTGTCCAGCAGCTCCATCAGCGTAACGCTGGTGACGGTCAGGGCCACGCCGTACTGGCCAAGGCTTATGCGATTCTGCTGGTCTGGCTCCATGAGCAGTTACTATAACAGGACTCACGGCGATTACAAATCAGCGCTCCCAGCCGCTATCATGACTGCGGATTGGGCTTTCGCGCTTGCAGAACCGGAAACATCGGCTACGCTGTGTGTGCACAGTGCCGCAGCTACCACCGCCAGAAGGAGTAAAACCGCTTTGATATCCCCTCTGACCATCGGAACCTCTGCTCCCCGTGGCGATGCTGCTGCCAAGGCAGCCGGCACAGAACCGTACGCCGCAGATCGCTATCCCAAAGACTGCCTGTGGGCCGGGGCGGTGCGCTCCAACCTGCCTGCCGGACGGATCATCGCCATCGACACCTCTGCTGCCGCGGCACTGCCCGGTGTGGTCAAGGTGCTGACTGCGGCAGATGTTGCTGGCAGCAACCGCCAGGGCATTATTCACAAGGATATGCCGGTGCTGTGCGACCAACAGGTGCGCTACAGCGGTGACCCGCTGGCCCTGGTGCTGGCTGAAGACCGCACCACCCTGCAAAAGGCAGTGGCTCTGGTCAGGTTTGAGCTGGAACCGCTAGCCGGTCTCTTTGATCTGGACAGCGCCCTGGCCCCGGATGCGCCGCTGATCCATGAAGACCAGCCAGGTAACCTCTTGGCCCAGGCCACCATCTGCAAAGGCCAAGGGCTGGATGGCTTTAGTGGCTGTGATGTTGTGGTGGAGGCTAGCTTCAGCACCCCGGTGCAGGCCCATGCCTTTCTGGAAACCGAAAGCGGGGTGGCCCGTCTGGAAGAGGATGGCGGCCTGCTGCTGGAGGTCTCCACCCAATCACCCTTCCGTGACCGCTTTGAGATCAGCCATGCCCTGGGCATCCCCTGGGGCAAGATCCGGATTGTGGCCCCGTCGCTGGGGGGTGGTTTTGGCGGTAAGGACGGCGCCACGGTGCAATGCCTGCTGGGGCTGGCTGCCCAACATAGCGGAGGCCGCTGGGTGCGGATGCAGTGGGATCGTGAAGAGAGCTTCAAGGCCGGCTACAAACGCCATGCCTGCAAAATGGAATACAGGCTGGGCGCCAGCGCAGACGGCACCCTGCAGGCGCTGCATGCCAGACTCTGGTACGATACCGGCGCCTATGCCCACCTGGGGGCCGAGGTGATGGAACTGGGCATGGAGCATGCCGGTGGCCCCTACCGCATCCCCCACACTCAGATAGATGGCTGGTGCGTCTTTACCAACAACCCAATTGCCGGTGCCATGCGGGCCTTTGGGGTCTGTCAGGCCACCTTTGGTTTTGAATCCAT
Organism: uncultured Geobacter sp.; assembly: GCA_964622705.1. Taxonomy (GTDB): domain Bacteria; phylum Desulfobacterota; class Desulfuromonadia; order Geobacterales; family Pseudopelobacteraceae; genus Trichlorobacter. Next base: position 82,440 of record CAZUSH010000009.1, read on the forward strand.
GATGGACCTGCTGGCTGCCAAGCTGGGCATGGACCCGCTGGAACTGCGCCTGAAAAACGCCCTGGTGCGGGGGGATGAAAACTGCGCTGGTATGCGGCTGACCAGCTCCACCGGCATCAAGACCTGTCTGGAGCAGTTACAGCAGCACCCTTTCTGGCAGCAGCAGGAGCAGTGGAAGGCAGCAGCGCCTCGCTTCAAGCAGCGCGGCATTGGTCTGGCTGCGGTCTTTAATGCAGCAGGCTATGGCGGCGGGGTGCGGGATGCTGCCACTGCCAAGATCGAGCTGACTGCTGACGGCAGCTTTGTGGTGCACAATGCTGTGGCAGACATGGGTCAGGGCAACTCATCCGCCTTTTTGCAGATTGCCGGACATATTCTGTCCCAGGATGCAGCGCGGATTGCGCTCAAACAGCCGGATACCCGCACTGCCTATCCCTCCGGTTCATCATCAGCCGGACGCACCACCTACACCTTTGGCAAGGCCCTGATCACTGCAACTGAAGAGCTGCGCAGCCGCCTGCTCAATATGGCCGGTATGATCCTGTTTCTGCAGGATAATGACGGTCTGGAGCTGCAGCCGGGCAAGGTGGTGCATCCACCCAGCAACAAGGAAATTACCCTGGCGCAACTAGCCGGGTATATGCAGCCTGAAGAACGGATCTGTCTGGGCCAGTACGTGGCCCCCACCTGCAAGGATATTCCCCCCACTGCCAAGGGATTCTTTATCGGTTTTCCCCATGTGATCTTTGGCTATGGTGCCCATCTGGTGCGGCTGGAGGTTGATAGCCTGACCGGCCAGCTCACCATTTGCGATTATTTGGCGGTGACTGATGGCGGCAGGGTGCTGAACCCGATGATGTTTGACCAGCAGGTGCAGGGTGGGGTGGCGCAAGGCCTGGGCTATGCCCTGATGGAGGATTTTACGGTGCAGGGCGGCGTGGTGAAAACC
>CAZUSH010000010.1:0-71330 GCA_964622705.1 uncultured Geobacter sp.
TCCCAACTTCAACCGAGGCGTCCTGGCCGCTGGTTTCCTCTTCGGGGTGTTCCGGCACGGTCATGGTAAAATCAACGGTCAGCACCATGCCGTTCTCCACGGCCCCCTCTTCAACCGGCACCAGTTGCGCCATATTCTCGCGCATCCGCTCGATTTCGCCTTCAACTGCCTTGGCATCGGCATTGTAACGCTCTTTCTTTACCGCAAGCCCTTTGTACTCCTGCAAAAGGATCTGGGGCATAATCTCGATCAGGGCTGAATACTTAAACGGAGTGCCCTCTTCAATCAACGCAATATCATCAATCAGCGGTGCTTCGACCGGCTCGATCTTGTGGTCTTCGAGCGCGGGGAAAAGCGTTTGCTCATACAGACGACGCATAACCTCATCCTGCATCGCGCTGCGATAGAATTTCTTGATCATCTGCATCGGCGCCTTGCCCTTACGGAAGCCTGACAGGGTTGCCTTTTTCTGAATGCCTGCATAGGTCTTTTCTATTTCAGCGTTTACACGTTCCGCTGGTACCTCGACGCTGACCTTCCGTTTAACCGAGCTGATCTCTTCCACTTGAACCTGCATCACTGTTCCTCACTTACATGATATTTTCGTACATATGGTGCGAGAGAGGGGAGTCGAACCCCTACGGTTGCCCGCCAGATCCTAAGTCTGGTGCGTCTGCCAATTCCGCCACTCTCGCATATATTAATTGAATTGTTTAAATTATGCCAAATAACCTGTTGCGTCAAGGCATATCTCTATGAAAACAGCTCCATCTGATCAGCCGAATCCTGTTTGGCGCGACGGCGTATGTGTCGACTGTCGGGATGTTCCAGTAAATCGTCCGGCAACTCCGCAATAAAACGGGAAAGCTCCCTCTTCCCCTGTCCCAGCCATGAGCGATAAGCAGAGGCGGTCATGACAACCCGTTCCTTGGCGCGGGTCAAACCGACATAAAACAACCGGCGCTCCTCTTCGCTATCCGGCGGCCCCATCAAGGTGCAGGGGAAAACGCCCTCTTCAAGGCCGGTCAAAAAAACCACTGGGAACTCAAGACCTTTGGCGCTGTGACAGGACATAAGCGTCACTGCCTCGGCCTGGGGGTCATATACGGTTGCAGCGGCATACTGTTGCAGGTGACTGCAAAAGGCCTGCAGATCTTGACCAAAGCCATTGGCCAGTTGCACGAGTCGTTTGGCTTCCGCTTCGTCCGGATCAATCTGCAACAAGGGCATGGCTAGACATAGAGCCGTGGCAATACCATCATCTGCCGCAACCCTACGCAGGTCATTCAGCATGTTGGCGAGCATCTGACGGGCCTGCCGGGTTGCGGCGGTCTGCAACAGACAATCACTCAGTGCAAGAAAATCACCTTTCAGAGGCAGCTGGGCTTCAAGTTGTTCCAAGGTTGCGGCACCAACGCCTTTCAAGGCGCCGAACAGGGCCAGCCAAAGAGAAATTTCATCGGACGCGCAGGCGGCCTGCAACAGGTGATAGAGCGGACGTAGCATTGCAGCCATGTAGAAAGGGGTTGCCCCCACCAACTGATACGGGATGCCACGCCGTGACAGCGCCTCGGCCAACTCCTCCGCTTGACGCCCCAGACGGAAGAGAATAGCGAAATCAGCAAAACTTAATTCTCCCGATGTGTTATGCTGTTTTGTCCGTCCGCTGTTGTGGGAAAAATTGTCCACCCCACCGATCAGTTCTTCTATCCGTCTAACAATCACCTCGGCCTCGGCCACCGGAGAAAGTGTGCGGTGCAACTCAAGAGCGCCTTGGCGTGTACCTGGCGGTACGGTAAGCGGAATGCCGCTGCTGATCAGGTTGCGGCTGATCAAGGTGGAAGCGGCCTGCACGATCCGAGCGGGCAGACGGTAGGAGGTCTTTAACGGTAACAGCAGCGTTCCCTCTAGTTCGGCAAAACGGAAGAAATGGCGAAGATCCCCTCCCCTGAAGCCGTAGATGGCCTGGTCCGGATCGCCGATGGCAAATACCGTGGCCTGTTCTGCAAGCAGCTCAACCAGATCGTATTGTGAGCTGTTGACATCTTGGAATTCATCAACAAACAGATGCTGAACACCACTTTGCACCTGTGCCCTAAACATCCGATCAGCCTGCATCAATTGCACACACACCGGAATCACGGCGTCAAGATCCAGTGCATTCAAACGTACTAGCTCCTCAACATAGCGATTGGTGGTTTCATTGGCTGGCAAACGACTGGCAAGACAATGGGCTGCAATCTCATTGGCGATCCTCGCCCGCTCCGTTACACCCCGTTCCGGGAAAAGACGTTTCAACAAACGCTGACGGCTTTCCGGACCGACCACGGTTAGATCGGGATTATCCTGACGGAGTAGCTCAAGGCAAAAACGGTGGAACGTGCCGATAAACATCCGATCAGCTGCATTACCACAGCGAACACGCAGGCGCTCCCGCATTTCGTCTGCCGCGCGGTTCGTGAAGGTTATGGCGACGATCCGTTCGGGCTGAGCTCCCTGCTCCAGCACCCGTTGCAGACGTGCCACTAAGGTAAAGGTCTTGCCGGTACCTGGCCCGGCAGCAACCAGAACCCTGGGGGCGGTGGCTTCAATGGCCACCAACTGTTCCGGGTTGGGGCCTGCTGGTGCCGGTTGTACTTCTTCCTTGACAGAATTTGCCGAGACCGTTGAGGCTCGCTCGATTGGTTGTGGTGCTGTTTTTTTTCTGCCGCGCTGCGGACGCTGTTTGTCCGTGAACAACAGCCCTTGCCCGGCAAGCTGGCTCAGCTCACCGTCTTCAAAGACACGGATGATGCCGAACTCGCCATCATAGCCAGACTGACGAATAACCGCGCCGGTACGCATCCGCTTAACCGCCTCTGCCAAAAGCGGTTCAAACACCTTGATCTCTTCGATCTCCGCTTGTAACAACAGTGAGAATTCAGATCCGAATCTGGCAATACAACGGGCATACTGGCGTTGTACCTCCTTTGATGCAGATCCGACCTGTAACAGTTCCCCCAGCAGTTCCGGCAGTGGAATCAGTGAGTGGAAGCCTGGTGCTGTAGCGGGATAGTACGGTTCTGTTCGGTCTGCCAGCTCCAGCACCCGATGATGCACGCCAACGGTGACCGGCTTGCCACAGACCGGGCAGAGGTTGTTCAGCCTGCGGGTTTCGTGGGGGTCAAGGCAGACCTTGCAGTCACGGTGGCCGTCAAAGTGGTACTTCCCTTCTTCCGGGTAAAATTCAATTGTTCCGTTGAAACGCTCACGGTTATTTTGTTTCAGGGCATCGCGCAGGGCAAAGAAATCGAAACCGGTGTTGAAAAGATTCGCTTCCCTACCGAGCTTGGAGGGAGAATGACAATCCGAGTTTGAGATTAGGGCGCAGTGATCGAGGGCAGAGATCAGGCGGTTCATGTCGGGGTCTGAGGAAAGCCCGGTTTCCAGGGCAAAGATGTGCCCGGCCAGGTCGCCGAAACACTCTTCCAGGCTGTCGAATCCCGATTTAGAGCCAAACAGTGAGAACCAGGGAGTCCAGATGTGGGCCGGCACCATAAAGGCATCCGCAGAGCACTCCAGCATGATTTCAAGCAGGTTACGGCTATCCAGGCCAAGGATCGGTCGTCCGTCCGATTCAATGTTGCCGATACCGGCCAGCCTGGCATTCATACGTTCAGCTGCGGCAAAGTCGGGCAGGTACAACAGGTTATGCACCTTGCGGGTGGCACCGCCGCGTTTGTAGATCGAGCTGATCTCTGCTGACAGCAGAAAACGCACCGACGTATCCGAGGCAGGCAGGCCGGGCACTACCGTTGGTATGCTTACCGTATCCTTCAGTTTGTAAAACCCCGGTTCTGCTGGCTCCAGCTGCTCTTTGAGGAGGCTGAACCAACCCGGGTGGGTACAGTCACCGGTGCCGATGACCTGAATACCCTTCAGACGCGCCCAGGCAGCCAGCCCGGCAGGGCTGCTTTCCGGGCTTGTTGCGCGAGAATAGGGAGAGTGAATATGCAGATCGGCAATATAGTTCATAGTTCGCGACACAGACGCTTGATCAGTGGCAAATCGGCTTCAGCCCAGTCCAGTGTTGGCAGTTCATGGACCGGCAGCCAGCGAGCAGCGGCATGTTCGTGCAGCACCAGCTCCCCATTGATCTGATCGCAGAGAAACGGGTAGAGCGTGACACTAAACCGGTCATAGGTGTGGGTCAGCGGCTCCAGTGCCTGATTGACCCGCACGCTGATACCAAGCTCTTCCCGTAGCTCACGCAGCAGGCATTCCCGAGCCGTCTCGCCAGCCTCCAGCTTGCCGCCGGGGAACTCCCACTTCAGCGGCAGGGACATGGCGGCGGAACGTTGGGTGGCCAGGATCAGACCGTTGTTTTGAATGATGGCACAGGCCACATGGATACGGGGAAGCGTGCAGGACATGGCCTATCTGTAGCATACTGTAACAGACGGCACAATCGCCGAATAAACAAGGCCCGGCAGTATACGCTACCGGGCCTTGTTTATGGTCAGGCAGAAGACTCTGACCGTTAAGATTTATTCCGTTCCAGAGAGCGCCTTGAAACGGAAGCGCGGTTACTTCAAACGATGTGCGTACATCGGAAACTTCTGCATCAGTGCGTTGACCTGTTTACGGATGCCTTCAAGCGCTGCATCGTTACCGATGTTGGCAATGGCATCGGCAACAAACCCAGCCACCTGCTCCATTTCCGATTCTTTCAAGCCGTGTGAGGTACAGGCCGGTGTGCCGATCCGGATGCCCGAGGTCACAAACGGTGAACGGGTTTCAAACGGTACGGTATTTTTATTGACGGTAATACCAGCCTTATCCAGGGCCTCTTCAGCAGCCTTGCCGGTGATCTCGGTGCCGGAGAAATTCAGCAGCATCAGATGGTTGTCAGTACCACCGGAGGTCAGTTTAAAGCCTTTTGCCATCAGACATTCAGCCAGCTTTGCCGCGTTTTTGACAATCTGTTGCTGGTACAGCTTGAATTCCGGCTGCAGGGCCTCTTTGAATGCCACTGCCTTGGCAGCGATCACGTGCATTAATGGCCCGCCCTGAATGCCGGGGAAGATCTGGGAGTTGATAGTCTTGGCATACTCCTCACGGCAGAGGATCATACCGCCACGGGGGCCCCGCAAGGTTTTATGGGTCGTGGTGGTAACAAACTCGGCATAGGGCACCGGGCTGGGATGCAGTCCGGCTGCAACCAGGCCTGCAATGTGGGCCATATCCACCATCACAACAGCGCCAACCTTGTCGGCAATCGTGCGAAAGGCTGCAAAATCGATAGTACGGGGATAAGCGCTGGCACCCACGACGATCATCTTGGGGGTATGCTCAAGCGCCAGCCGCTCTACCTCGTTATAGTCAATGGTTTCAGTCTCCTGGGAGACACCATAGGGTACGACTTTATAGAAGCGGCCGGAAAAGTTAACCGGACTACCGTGGGTCAGGTGACCACCGTGGGACAGGTTCATCCCCAGGATGGTGTCACCGGGTTGGCAGACGGCATTGTAGACCGCCATGTTGGCCTGGGAGCCGGCGTGGGGTTGCACGTTGGCGTGATCCGCGCCAAACAGCTGCTTGGCGCGCTCAATAGCTAATTGCTCAACCACGTCAACGTGGTGGCAGCCACCATAGTACCGCTTGCCGGGGTAGCCCTCGGCATACTTGTTGGTCATGACACTGCCCTGGGCCTCAAGTACAGCCTCGGATACAAAGTTCTCCGAGGCGATCAGCTCAAGATTATACTCCTGGCGTTCAGTTTCATGCCTGATCGCCTCCGCAACTTCCGGGTCAAATTGGTTGAGAATTGACATGGTTACGCTCCTTACACTCCTGTATACAGTTTACGTAAAAACGAAGCGGGACTCTTGCAAGTCCCGCTTAGCGATATGCTCTATACCACGAGTTACCTGTCGTACTTATGTTCCAGATCGGTAATCAGGTCCAGGCGTCGTTGATGGCGCCCTCCCTCGTAGCTTGCATCCAGCCAGGCAGCAATGCAGGCCTCGGCAGTCTCCTGTGAGAGGATTCGCCCTCCAAGCGCCAGGATGTTGGCATTGTTGTGCTGTTTGGCCAGTTCGGCCATCTGCGGCGTGGTCACCAGGGCAGCCCTGATGCCCGGCACCTTGTTGGCAGCAATGGAGATGCCGATCCCGGTACCGCAGATCACAATCCCGGCATCCACTTCACCATGGGCCACCAACAGCGCAACCGCCTCGCCGAAACTGGGATAGTCCACCGAGTCTTCGGAATGGGTGCCGGCATCGGCAACCTCAATGTCCCTGCCTTGCAGAAACGGAATCAGGGCCTGTTTCAAGGCGTAACCGCCATGATCGGAACCGATCGCAATCTTCATAATCAGACCCTCTTGAACAGCAGGGTTGCGTTGGTACCGCCGAATCCCAGCGAGTTGCTCATAACATAGTCAACCTTGGCTTCGCGGGCCGTGTTCGGTACATAGTCAAGGTCACAGGCCGGGTCGGGCTCTTCGTAGTTGATGGTCGGCGGAATGATGTTCTTGTCAAGGACCATACAGCTGATCACCGCCTCAAGGCCGCCGGCAGCACCCAACAGGTGTCCGGTCATGGACTTGGTGGAGGAAACCATCAACTTGTAAGCATGCTCGCCAAAGACCGATTTAATGGCCAGGCTTTCGTTCAGGTCGTTGAACGGTGTGGAGGTGCCATGGGCATTGATGTACCCCACTTGCTCGGGGTTGACCTTGGCGCCGTTCAGCGCCATCTTCATGCACCGGGCCGCACCTTCACCACCTTCTGCCGGCGCGGTCATATGGTAGGCATCGCCGGTCAGACCATAGCCGACCACCTCGGCATAGATCTTGGCGCCACGTTTCTTGGCTGACTCATACTCCTCAAGAATAACGATACCGGCACCCTCACCCAGGATAAAACCGTCACGCCCTTTATCAAAGGGGCGGGAGGCGCGCTGCGGATCGTCGTTGTGACTATCGGAAAGGGCCTTCATCACGGCAAATCCGCCAATCCCCAGCGGGGTCACCGTAGACTCGGTACCGCCGGCAATCATGGCATCGGCATCACCGCGGGCAATCATGTGATAGGCATCACCAATGGAGTGAGTGCCGGTGGCACAGGCGGAGACAGACGACAGGTTCGGCCCCTTGGCACCATATTTGATGGAAATATGGCCGGGCGCAAGGTTAATGATCAGCATGGGAATAAAGAAGGGAGAAATCTTCTTATAGCCGCCTTCCAGCAACGCTGTATGATATTTTTCGATAGTGGGCAGACCACCGAGACCGGCTCCCACCAAAACGCCGACACGCTCGGCATTTTCGTCGGTGACCTGCAGACCGGAATCCTCCATGGCAAACTGAGCAGCTGCCATGGCGTACTGGATGAAGAGATCCATCTTCTTGATCTCTTTCTTGTCGATAAACTGCTCAGCCTCAAAATCCTTGACTTCACCCGCAATCCTGACCGGCAGGTTGCTGGCATCAAAACGCGTAATCCGCCCAATCCCGGAACGGCCATGCACCAGGGCATCCCAGTTCTTCTGATTGCCGGTTCCCAGGGGAGAAACAGCGCCCACGCCGGTAACGACGACTCTTCTCATGTAGTTGACTCCCATACGTGAAGGTCTGATAAAAAAGGAAAAGAGGGGACCAGTCCCCCCTTTTCGTTCCTGCCGGTCTACAATAAATCCTAGGTGTGCTCGGTGATGTAATCAACGGCATCCTGAACGGTTTGGATCTTTTCTGCATCTTCGTCGGGGATTTCAATATCGAATTCCTCTTCAAGAGCCATAACCAGCTCAACGGTGTCGAGGGAGTCGGCACCCAGGTCATCCATAAAGGAAGCCTCGGACACCACTTGCGCCTCGTCAACACCCAGCTGCTCGGCAATAATCTCTTTTACACGCTTAACGACGTCAGACATCTTTCACCTCCGTGTGATATAAACCGTTCATGGTTTTATTGTGCAAAGTGTTTCTGCTTCTTAGCAAACAGAAACGACAAATGTCAAAGCAATTTTTCAGCAGATGTGGCTTAGAGCCAACCTACTTAAATCAGACTACATATACATACCGCCGTTTACCGAGAGCACATGGCCGGTAATGTAGCCGGAAGCCTCGGAAGCCAGAAAAACAACGGCATTGGCGATATCATCGGCAGAACCTAGCCGCTCGAGCGGTATCTGGGCGGCCAGTTCTTCCCGCACCTTTTCAGACAGGGCATCGGTCATGGCAGTGGCAATGAAGCCCGGCGCCACGGCATTGACCGTTACATTGCGCTTGGCCATTTCACGGGCATTGGATTTGGTCAGACCGATCAGACCGGCCTTGCTGGCGCAATAGTTGGCCTGACCGGCATTACCCATTTGACCGACAACCGATGCGATATTAATAATCCGGCCATAGCGCTGCTTGCTCATAACCTTGAAGGCGCTACGGGTGCAGAGGAAGGCGCCCTTCAGGTTTACGCTCAGCACGGCATCCCAATCCTCATCCTTCATCCGCATGATCAGGCCGTCACGGGTGATACCGGCATTGTTGACCAGGATATCCACCCGGCCAAAGGCCTCCACGGCGGCATCAATCATTTTTTCCACATCAGCGGCAACGGTAACGTTACCCACCACGGCGAGTGCCTTGGTGCCTGCTGCCTGCAGTTCGGCCACCACGGCATCGGTTGCTGCCTGATCCATATCCATGGCCACAATCGTGGCTCCCTGCGCGGCAAGCGCCAGGGCAATACTTTTACCAATACCGCGTGATGCACCGGTGACAACTGCTACTTTACCCTTCGCCATATCCTTGTTCTCCTTCCCATAGCACCTACATATCAGGATTGTTTATCAGCAAATGTTGCCTTTAGCTCCGCTTCGGTCACCACCTTGCCATCAACAAGGGCCTTGGCGCTGAAAACCCAGATTCCGCGCTTGCAACCGGTTGCCTCGATCTCAAAACGCAGTTGGTCGCCCGGCATAACCGGCTTGCGGAACTTGGCGTTATCAATGCCCACGAAATAGGTTACCTTGTCGCGAACCGACTCATCGGACTGATAGGCCAGGATGCCGGCCACCTGTGCCATGGCTTCAACAATCAGCACACCGGGCATGACCGGATGTCCGGGAAAGTGGCCCGGAAAAAACGGCTCATTAATAGTGACGTTTTTCAGTCCAACGATCCGTTTGCCGATCTCGATCTCAAGGATCTTGTCCACCAGCAGAAAGGGGTGGCGGTGCGGCAGGATCTTCATGATCTGGTTGATATCGAGCATGTCATATCCCTCCATTACATAATGAAATGGCGATCAGGCTATGGCCTTTACGCCGGCAGTATCCTCAATGTTCAGCAAGGTGACTTCCTTGGTAATACGCTTGACCAGACCGGTCAGGACCTTGCCCGGCCCAATCTCGATGAAACGGGTCACTCCATCGTTGAGCATGCACTGTACCGATTGCTCCCAGCGCACCGGTGCGCATACCTGGGCCACCAGCAGTTCACGTACCCGACCCGCATCCTGGTTCGCCGTTGCCTCAACGTTGGTAATAACCGGCTGTGCCAAGGGATGGACCATGACACAATCTAGTTCTGTTTTCAAGCGATCAGCAGCCGGCTGCATCAAGGCACAATGGAACGGTGCCGACACCGGCAGCAGCATTGCCTTGCGATACCCCTTTGACTTGGCAATCTCAATGGCCCGGTTCACCGCAGCCGTATGGCCAGCAATCACGATCTGTCCCGGAGAGTTGAAGTTTGCCGGTGCCACCACCTCGCCCTGAGCAGCTTCGGTACAGATGGCTGCGAGTTCATCTGCCTCAATGGAAAGCATGGCTGCCATGGCCCCTACCCCCACCGGCACCGCTTCCTGCATGAAGGTTCCGCGGGCACGAACCGTGCGGACCGCATCAGCCAGGCTCAGGGCTCCACTGCACACCAAGGCGGAATATTCTCCCAGGGAGTGGCCGGCAACACAGTCGGCCGCAAGACCGGTTTCCTGCTGGATCACGCGCAATGCGGCAATACTGGTAACCAAAATGGCAGGCTGGGTGTTGAAGGTCAACTTCAGGTCTTCTTCCGGGCCATTAAAACAGAGAGCGGACAGTTTGAATCCAAGCGCCTCGTCAGCCTCCTCAAAGGTGGTCCGAGCGACGGCAAAGTTATCGGTCAGGTCCTTGCCCATACCGGCATACTGAGATCCCTGCCCTGGAAATAAAAAAGACGTTTTATTCATAGTATCAACCCCTTAAACAATAATTACAGATTTACCACTTTAACAAAGCAGAGCCGTAGGTGAAACCGCCCCCAAAGGCGTCCAGCAGGATAAGATCGCCTGCCGCAATTCGACCTTCCCGGTTGGCCTCATCCAGGGCGATCGGTATTGAAGCTGCCGAGGTATTGCCGTATTTGTGCAGATTGACGAAGATACGCTCCTCCGGGATGCCAACCCGTTTACCGGTTGCCTCGATGATCCGGCGGTTGGCCTGGTGGGGAATCAACAGTGTGATGTCATCTGCTGTACAGTTGTTTGCAACCAGGGCTGCTGTTGCAGCATCACCCATGGCACGGACCGCATGCTTGAATACCTCATTACCTTCCATATGCAAGAAAAACATCCGTTCATCAAGGGTCTTCTGTTCAGTGGCCGGATGCCGGATACCGACACCGGGCTGGTACAAAAGCTGCCAATGCGTACCGTTACTGAAGATATGGGTGGAAAGTAAACCGTTGTCGCCATCAGTGGCCTCAAGTATCGCAGCACCGGCACCATCACCAAACAGGATGCAGGTATTCCGGTCGCTGAAATCAACAATACGGCTGAGTACTTCGGCGCCAATCACCAGCACCTTTTTAGCCGCGCCGGTCTTGATATAGGCATCTGCCATGGAAAGGCCGTAAATAAATCCTGAACAGGCTGCGGTCAGATCAAGAGCAGCCGCATTCTTGGCACCAAGCTCATGCTGAACAATACAAGCGGTGGCGGGAAACGGAAAATCGGGCGTAACCGTTGCCAGCAGGATCAGATCAAGCTCTTCCGGGGCAATATTTGCCATGGTCATGGCAGCACGGGCCGCTCTGACAGAAAAGGTCGAGGTGTATTCATCACCAGCCGCAATTCGGCGTTCCTTGATACCGGTCCGGGTGGTGATCCATTCGTCGTTGGTATCGACCATCTGTTCAAGGTCTTGATTGGTAAGGACTTTGGCGGGAACCGCTGAACCGGTTCCCGTAATACGGGCGTGCAGCATGTGACCTCCAAGCCGGACAACAGGAATATGCGGAATCCGGCGTTAGATAGAAAGCTGACTGAAGGTGAGGCTAGGACTGGGCAGCCTGTCCGTTTGTCCGAGGAAACAGCGCCCCGTAGTTTTCGGAAAGCTTTTCAGCGATACGTTGGGTTACACCGCTGGTGGCGTAATCATGGGCAAAACGGATGGCGTTCTTAATGGCCTTGGCGTTCGAGCCGCCATGGCAGATCATTCCAACGCCGTCAATGCCGATCAGCGGAGCACCGCCATACTCGGCATAGTCAACGGTCTTCTTGAAACGCTTGAATGCCCCTCGCATAAAGAGGTAGCCCATCTTGGCGATCATGTCGCCCATGATCTCATGTTTCAGCATGGTACCGGTTGCCTCTGCCAATCCTTCGGAGAGTTTGAGCACCACATTGCCGACAAAACCGTCGCAGACCACCACCTCAACAGTACCTTTGAAGATGTCGCGGCCTTCCACGTATCCGGCGTAGTTCAACGAGGTTTGGCGGAGGATGGCATTGGTCTCACGGGTAAGCTCGTTGCCTTTGGAATCCTCTTCACCGTTTGACAAGAGACCGATGCGCGGATTGGGGATACCCATGGCGTGCTTGGCATAGACCTGGCCCATGATGGCAAACTGCACCAGATGTGACGGCTTGCAATCGACATTGCCGCCCACATCAAGCACCAGCGTCTTGCCTTGCAGGGTCGGAAACACCTGGGCTATGGCCGGACGTTCAATCCCGCTGATCCGCTTCAGTACAAACATGCCGGCAGCCATGGTGGCGCCGGAATTGCCAGCGCTGACTGCGGCACAGGCCTGCCCTTCCTTCACCAGCTCAAAGGCAAGCCGTACCGAAGAGTTGCGCTTCTTACGCACTGCATCAGAGGCGGAATCATGCATACCGACCACTTCACTGGCATGGTGAATCGAAATATCCAGCCCGGCCGCGTCATGGAGTTCCAGCTCTCGCAGAAGCCGCTCTTCATCGCCGACCAGAATGACCGAAATACCAAACTCACGGGCTGCGGCGATCGCCCCTTCCACCTCAATGGCAGGAGCGTTATCGCCTCCCATGGCATCAACAGCTACTCGCATAGGTCCAACCAACGTACTACGCTTGTTTCTCGGCGCCAGCTACTTCCTTGCCTTTATAGGTACCGCAGGAAGGGCAGGCACGGTGCGGCATTTTGGGGGACTTGCACTGAGGACAGAGCGACAGTGACGGAGCGGTCAGGAAATCATGCGCCCGACGCATATTTTTACGTGATTTTGAGGTCTTTTTCTTGGGTACTGCCATGGCTGTTACTCCTTTGTACGTAGCGGCCGGGGGCCACTGATTATGAACGGACCTTGAAGTCCTTTAATGCAGCAAACTTTGAAGGCTTCGCCTCGATGGCGCACCCACAATCGGTTTGGTTCAAGTCTGCGCCACAGGCAGGACAGAGCCCTCTGCATAGCTCGGAACAGAGCGGTTTTACTGGTATTTCCAGGGCTACCTGTTCGGCGATCTCCGGCAACAGATCGATTTCATCGCCACAAAAACTGGTGGAAATAAGATCCCTCTCTTCCAGCTCAACCTCTTGCTCTTCCTGTCGCGGCCCATCACCTTCACGAAAAAAAATCGTGAAGGCTGAGGTTATCTGCTTGTCAAAACTAGTGAGACAACGGGAACAGTCCATCTGAACCGGCACACTCACCACCCCGTCAACCCGGTAATGATCCAGTTCTCGGCCTGCCTTGACCTCAACCTGGACATGACCGGTAAAACGGCACTCTCCAGCAGTTTCCATATCATGCAGGACAGGAAAGGCCGCAGCCGGTTCGCTGAAGGTGTACTCTCGAACCGTTTCCTTGATATGTTCGGTTCTGACCTTCATACATTACCATCCACAAAAAAGGCTGAAGAAATGAGGTAATATAGTGAAAGCCGGTAGTTTGTCAAGAATAATCAGTCCTTTTCTTATTGGGGCAGAAACATGCCCCGTTCACTGATCCTCTTCAGTGCTGCCACAATCAGTTTGGCAGCCTGCTCAAGGTCTCCCAGGGAAACCACTTCAACCGGTGTGTGCATGTAGCGGAGAGGTAATTTTACCAGTGCAGTGGCAACTCCCCCCCGGGAGACCTGCATCACATTGGCATCCGTACCCGTGGCACGTGGGTTGGCTGTCAGTTGCACCGAAATTTTTTCTTTCTGAGCTGTGGCGTACAGCAACTCAAACAGGCCATGATTGATATTGGCCCCCCTGGTCAGGATGGGGCCCTTGCCCAGGGCCACCTCGCCATTATGCTTGCGCTCCACATCAGGTTGGTCCGTGGCAAAATCCACCTCAACACAAATACCGATATCCGGATTTACGGTATAACTGCTGGTGGTGCCACCCCGCAGGCCGATTTCTTCCTGCACTGATGAAACCCCATACAGATCCACCGGCAATTTCTTTTTTTCCTGTGCAACCAGGCGCAGTACCTCAGCCACCACAAAGGCGCCGGCCTTGTCGTCAAAACCGCGCGAGGCGACTCGGTCGCCCTGTAGACGTGTGAAACTGCTGTCAAAGGTGATGCAGTCACCGACTCGCACCAACTTTTGCGCCTCTTTTTTGTCCTTGGCACCGATATCGATATATTGAGCCTCCAGCTTGACCACGGTTTCCCGGTCTTTGGTATCCATCAGGTGAATGGGGCGTTTCCCCACCACACCAGTGAGCGGCCCTTCAGCGGTATGAATCACCACCACCTTGCCCGCAGTCAGATGGGCATCGACCCCGCCGATGGCGGCAAAGTACAGAAAACCTTTGTCATCAATATATTTAACCTGCAGCCCGATCTCATCGCAATGTCCGACCAGCATGACCTTGGGCCGATCCTTGCCCTGCCCGGCAATAAAGCCGTAGACGTTCCCCAGCACATCGCAGCTTACCTGACAAAAGGGTGACACATACTCCCTGAAGAGTCTTTGGGCTGGTTGCTCATAACCGGAGGGGCTGGGCGCTGCCAGCAATTGTTCCAGAAACAACAGTGATTCTTTTCGCATTGTACAAAACTCCTTTAATAGGGATTAGTTGTCAGATAGGAAGCGGCAACACTCTGATGATCATCCATCAGGCAGACCTCATCGTCTGCCAAGCCCGGGTTGACCTGCACTGCATTGATCATAACGCCTGCCGCCTGCCAGCGCTCAAGGTTTTTACGGCCCTGCCCCAACACCTCCGACAGTCTGGCTGGATGACACGAAAGGAGGCAGGGGCCATCTATATCCATTTGAGCTGCCAAGTAAAGAACCAAGTCGCCAAATAGCCGTGATTTCACCAAATGACCAAGGGCCGGATGCCAGCAACCAGCCAGGATAGCCCCTTTCTCGCTCAAGCCTTCATCGGCCTGCAGGCCGATTCTGATGGTCGGAACGCCAGCTGCGGCGGCATAGCGGAACATGCGAGCTGTAACTCCTACTCCCTGTTCCAGATCGGGAGGGCAATATGCCCCTTGCAGGAAGGCCTCGGCAAGAGCCGTACCTGTCAGCACTACGGCTGGGTACAGCCGCACAAACTGGGCGCCTGCGGCAATCACACCCGCAATGCTTGCCATTGCGGCATCTTCGGAGTCATGGGGCAACCCGGGCAGGAGCTGGGCTCCAACCATAAAGCCGGTCTGCTGCACCCGGTTGATCGAGGCCAGGCTCTCTGCAGCAGTATGCCCCCGGGCAACCGCCTGCAGCACCCTGTCGTCAAGGGACTGCACCCCGATCTCAATCGTGGTAACCCCGTAGGACTTTAAAAATACGAGTGTAGCCGCCTCAAGGGCATCCGGTCTGGTGGAAATTCTGATGCCGGTGAGCTTACCCTGCTCCATCATGGCTGCTGCTGCACCAAGCAGTTCTGCCTGAAGCGCCTGGGGCAGCAAGGTAAAACTGCCCCCGTAAAACGCCACCTCCGCTGGGCGGCCTGGTGAACGTTCACGCCACTGCTGCACGGTTGCACGCACCTGTTCTGCAGTGGGAACGGGATCCTCAACCTGGGTAAGCAGGTGTTGATTGCAGAACAAACAGGTGTGGGGACAACCAGCATGGGGGATAAACAAAGGGATTATCAGCGGCTTGCCCGGATGTCTCACTCCTGGTGCTCCAGCACAGCCAAAGCAGCGCGGGCCGCATCCTGTTGGGCTGTTTTCTTGCTGCGCCCTGCTCCCGTGGCAAGCTGTTTTCCGCCCACCATGACGGCAACTCTGAACGAACGGTCGTGATCCGGCCCCTGGTCGTCAATGACACAATAGATCGGTGCCGGCATTTTCTGCGCTGCCAGCCACTCTTGCAAATTACTTTTTGCATCATTGCAGTGCAGTGGTGCAGCAGCCAGTGCATCCAGTAGCGGCTGATAAATTCGCTGCACAACCGCCCGCACGCTTGCAAAACCGCCATCAAGGTAGACTGCCCCGAGTACCGCTTCAAACAAGTCAGCCAGAATGGAGGGCTTTTCTCGTCCACCTTCCCTGACCATCCCCCTCCCCAGGCGGACATGCGTGCCCAAACCCTCTGCAACTGCCAGTTGAGATAGCTTGGTCTGGTCCACCAGCGATGCTCGGATACGGGAAAGATCCCCTTCGGGCAGTTGAGGAAAGGTATGGAAAACCATCTCGGCCACCAGCAGATCCAGCACGGCATCGCCCAAAAACTCAAGCCGCTGGTAGTCGCTCCCGTTGTCGCGCACCTCGTTCAGATAGGAGGCATGCGTCAGGGCCTGACATAACAACAGGGGATCACAAAAGGTGTAGCCCATTATTTTCTGTGGTGGCTGAGACATATCTTATGACTATACGGGAAAGCCCCCCGCGGCTGCAAGCTGGTTTCACATTGTTTTCATTGCCAAGCATGTTGCTGATGCCTATAATACATCCCTTTTCGGGGTGAGGCATGTTTATCAGCTTTGAGGGAATAGAAGGGTGCGGCAAGAGCACCCAGATCGGTTTGCTGGCAGCTGCCCTGCAACAATCAGGCTACCGGGTTATCCAGACCCGCGAACCCGGTGGCTGTCCCATTGCCAACCAGATTCGCTCCATACTGCTGGATGCCGGCAACCACGCCATGGTGCCAACAACCGAGCTGTTGTTGTACGCTGCTGCACGGGCACAGCACCTGGCAGAAATCGTTCGTCCGGCCCTTGCGGCAGGCAATGTGGTGCTCTGTGACCGCTTCAGTGATGCCACCCGTGCCTATCAGGCGTTCGGACGCGGCATTGAACGCGCCACCATTGAAACACTGAACACCTTGGCCTGTAAGGATTTGTCCCCTGCTCTCACTCTGCTGCTTGACTGCCCGGTTGAAGTGGGCCTTGGGCGGGCACGACAACGGATCGAGAACAGCAACGGCCCAAGAGAGGAACGTTTTGAGCTGGAATCGCTGGCATTTCACCAACGGGTTCGCGAAGGGTACCTGCAGCTTGCAGCTGAAGAGCCGCAGCGTTTTCGCGTAATTAACGCCAACGAGACACCGGAGGTAGTTGCCGAAACCATTCTTGCAGACGTGCATGCACGGTTGACCGGGGCTGTCACACCATGAAGTTTGCAGAGATCAAAGGTCAGCAACGGGTCGTGCAGACACTGCAACGTTCCCTTGCTGCCAAGCGGGTGGCACACGCCTATCTGTTTGAAGGACCAGCCGGATGCGGCCGCAAAACAACGGCCCTAGCCTTGTTGCAAGCTCTTTTTTGTCAGTCTCCGAGCGGGGACGATGCGTGCGGCAGCTGTCCGGCATGCCGCAAGCTTGTAGCCGGCTCACATCCCGACCTCCATATACTGGCTCCGCTTCCGGACAAGCGCGACATCAGCATCGAACAAGTGCGGGAACTCCAGCACGTGCTCGCCCTGCGCCCCTTTGAGGCGCCGCGCAAGGCCTGTCTGATCGAACCGGCTGAACGGATGAATGAAAAGTCAGCCAATGCGCTTCTCAAGACACTGGAAGAGCCTCCTGGGCACGCCCTGATGATTTTGCTGACAACCCAGGCCGACCTGCTGCTTTCCACCATCCGCTCACGTTGCCAGCATCTGCGTTTCAGTCCGCTTGATGATGCCACACTGACCGACCTGCTGGTGGCCAAGGGTATGGCACGCGAGACGGCGAGCGAGCTGGCCCCTCTGGCAGAAGGAAGTATGGAACGGGCCATGAGCCTGGATGGTGAAAACGACGAAGCCCGGCGTCGCGAACTTTTACACCACCTGTCCCAGGCAGCGCAAAAGCGGATCGATACGGTTTTTGACGCTGCAGAGGCTCTGTCGGGCGGACGTGATGAAACAGCAGCCACCTTTGATCTGCTTGTTGCACTGGTGCGCGACGTGATGATGCTCACAACTGTCGGGCAAAGCGGTGTTATTAACCGTTTTCTGCTGCACGAGCTGGCTACCGAAGCAGCACGCTTCAGCCCAGAATATGCTATGGAAGCTCTGGAGCTGACCCTGGCAACCCGACGGGCAGTACAGGGCAACGCCAATCCCAAGCTCGCGATTGAGCATTTTCTCTTGGGGTATGATCGTTTACGAAAAGGAGTCTGATACGTGATTCGTGTTGTTGCCATACAGTTTACCCCTGCCGGCAAGATGTATGATTTTAATGCCGGCAACCTTGATCTCAAACCCGGCGACCGGGTGGTGGTCGAGACTGAGCGTGGTCTGGGGTTGGGGATTGTCGCTACGCCACCGCGTGAACAGGACGAAACCCTGCATGCACTCCCGCTCTCCCCGGTTCAGCGGCTGTTGGGGCCTGATGACGAGAAAACCATCGAACACCTGACCCGCCGGGAAAAAGAGGCCTATGATTTCTGCCTGCGCCGGATCAAGGAACGGGGTATGGATATGAAGCTGGTGCGCGTCGAGCATCTTTTCGACGGCAGCAAGGCGATCTTTTATTTTACCGCAGACGGCCGGATCGACTTCCGTGAACTGGTTAAAGACCTGGCCCACACCTTCCATACCAGGATCGAGATGCGCCAGATCGGTGTCCGGGATGAAGCCAAGATGGTCGGCGGCATCGGCATCTGCGGCAGGGAACTGTGTTGCGCCTCGTTTCTACGGGATTTTCAGCCGGTTTCGGTCAAGATGGCCAAGGAGCAGAACCTGGCCCTCAACCCCTCCAAGATCTCAGGTCAATGCGGCCGGCTGCTCTGTTGCCTTGATTATGAATATGAAACCTACTGCAGCCTGCGCAAGAACTTCCCCAAGTGCGGCAAACGGGCGCGAACGGCCCAACACAGCGGAGTGGTTGAAAAGATGAACATCCTGACCGGTGAGTTGACCCTGCGCCTTGAAGACGGCAAACTGCTCAGCGTGCAGGTCAAGGAACTGGTGGATGAAAATGCCCCACCTCCTCAACCAGCCGAGGCCACCAGGCCGCAGTCGGAATCGCACCCCCCTGTGCAGGCCAAGCAGCGCCCCAAGGAACAACAGCAAAAACGGCCTCGGCCACAACAGCAGACCTCAGGCGAAGAGTCAGCGCAAACGTCTCAGCAGCCCAAACAGGCCATGCCCAGCGCTGAACAGCCAGCCAGGCCCGATGACAAACCCAGGAAGAAAAAACGCAACCGGCGCCACGGCCACCGTAAGCCGTCAGGCGAGCAAAAACCCGAAAGTTCCCCTCAGGAGTAACAGATCATGAAACCGACTTTTTACGTCACCACCCCAATCTACTATGTCAATGACGTTCCCCATATCGGCCACGCCTATACCACCGTTGCGGCTGATGTGCTGGCGCGTTACAAGCGCCTGAAAGGGTTTGACGTCTTTTTCCTCACCGGTAGTGACGAACATGGCCAGAAGGTTGAAAAAGCAGCCCTGACAAACGGCGAAACCCCGCTTGAACTGGCAGACCGGGTCGTCAAACGCTTTCAATCGCTCTGGGAGAAACTGGGGATAGCCAACACCGATTTCATCCGTACCACCCAGGAACGCCACAAACAGGGCGTTACCCATATTTTTCAGCAGTTGATCAAACAGGGGGATATCTACCTTGGCGAATATGAAGACTGGTACTGCACCCCCTGCGAGACCTTCTGGACCGAGACCCAGGCCGTAGACGGAAAATGTCCCGACTGTAACCGCCCGGTTGAAAAACTGAAGGAAGAGTCCTACTTCTTCAAAATGAGTGCCTATAGCGAGCAGTTGCTGGCCCACATTGAAGCCAACCCCGACTTTATCCAACCCAAAAGCAAACGCAATGAGATCGTCTCATTCATCAAGGAAGGGCTGCGGGATCTCTCCGTTTCCCGCACCTCGTTTTCCTGGGGCATTCCGGTGCCGGGCAATGACCGGCATGTCATCTATGTTTGGTTTGATGCCCTGACCAACTATATCACGGCGCTCGGGTATCCGGACACCACCGGGAATTACAGCAAATACTGGCCGGTGGACGTCCATCTGATCGGCAAGGATATTCTGCGTTTCCACACGGTCTATTGGCCCACCTTCCTGATGGCGGCAGGCCTGCCACTGCCCAAGAAGGTCTTTGCCCACGGCTGGTGGACCGTTGAAGGCCAGAAGATGTCGAAGTCGCTGCAGAACGTGGTGGAACCCAACATGTTGATCGACAAATACGGCGTTGATGTGGTGCGTTACTTCCTGATGCGCGAGGTGCCGTTCGGTCTTGATGGCGACTTCTCCCACAGTTCCCTGATCAACCGGATTAATTCCGACCTGGCAAACGACCTCGGCAACCTGCTCTCGCGCTCAACTGCCATGCTGGTCAAATATTTTGACGGCGTGGTGCAAGCGCCTGGTGAGCTTAGTGAGCTTGATCAGTCGCTGAAAAACAAGGCGGTTGAGATGATCAGCGCTGTGGACGCCTGTATGGAAGAGCTTGCTTTCAGCAAGGCGCTGCAGGCTATCTGGGACGTAATCTCGGCTGGCAACAAGTATATTGACGAGACAACCCCCTGGGCCATGGCCAAAGACCCGGCCCAGCGGGAGCGGCTCGGCACGGTCATGTACTGTCTGCTTGAGGTGCAGCGCCTGATCAATACCTTGATCGCACCGTTCATGCCGGAAACGTCGACCAGGGCACTTGGCTTTTTAGGCTGCCAGGCAGAAGTTGCGACAACCCAACTGAGCTGGGGCCTGCTGGCGCCCGGCACGACAATCGCCAAGGCTGAGGCGCTCTTTCCCCGCATTGACACCACTAAGGAACAGTAAAAAAACAAAGCTCAATTTAAAAACGGGGGGGCCAGTCATGGCCTCCCCGTTTTTTCGTATCAACGATACGCACTGTAGCCTACGAGCAGGAGGAACCCCACTCCGGCGATATCACGAACCCTTCCCGGTAACCTGAGTTAACAAAATCAATCACCTGACCCTCCAGAAAAGAGTTCAGA
Organism: uncultured Geobacter sp.; assembly: GCA_964622705.1. Taxonomy (GTDB): domain Bacteria; phylum Desulfobacterota; class Desulfuromonadia; order Geobacterales; family Pseudopelobacteraceae; genus Trichlorobacter. The sequence goes on from CAZUSH010000010.1 coordinate 20,586, forward strand.
CTTTTTTCAGCCAACAGGTCAACACCATTCAGATTGAGTTTTGTATCCTTTTCGTTTGGCTCATCCAGAGCCAACCCCAGACGGGGACCGCCTCAACCAAATCCTTCAAACACAACCCGCAGCATCTTGCCGGGGTTCTGGGCCAAAATCGGCTCCAGAGCAGTCTTTGCTGCATCGGTAATCTTCATAACGACGCTCCTCAATAATATTTGTATATTTGAATATATTATAACCAAGAAAACATTTCCAGCATTTTGTCGTTACGGACCTGTTGTCAGGAGAGATATGAGCAGCAGTAGTCCGTTACGGTCAGAACCTTCATGGTAAAAGACGAGTTACCCGGCACTTCGAATGCCTGACCGCCACCGATCCTGCGCCAGCCGTTCTCACCGGCCAGTTGCAGATCAAGCTCACCGGTCAGAATCTCCATCAACTCGGGCGCAGCAGTCGAAAAGGTGTAGTCCCCCACCTGCATAACCCCCAGGGTCTTTTTAACGCCGTCCGGAAACAGGACCGTATGACTGACAACTGCACCGTTAAAGTAGATATTGGCTTCACGGACAACGGTTACACCAGCAAACTCCGACATTACGTTTCTCCTTATCTGATTAGGATTGTCTTAAAAAAGGCATGATCTGCCTTTAAACGGATGAGCCTGAAACGATGATCAGCCTCAGTGCAACAGGCCACACGTGTTCTTTTAGATGGTTACAGCGCTTGGCACGACTGATGCTTTTTCAGACAGCAGAAGCACACAACACACAGGAGGACTTACCATGAAACGGCTTATTTGCGCAATCACCGTATCGGCTCTGATGCTGACAACCGTCGCGTTTGCCGAGGAGGTCAAGCTGGTTGGTACAATAACAAAGATTCAGCTTGAAGAGTCCAGGGCAACGGTCACGCTCAAAGACAGCAACAGCCAGGAAACTGTTGTCACGGTTACCGACCAGTTGACCCTTGATAAGTTTAAAGACAAACGGATCAGTAACGGTGATGAGGTCAGGGTTAAATTCGATACCACTGACAGGGTGACCAAGCTATTCAGAAAGACAGCCGGTTGCTAGACAGTTAAAAGGCCGGCCTCTACAGACCGGCCTTTTTTACTGTTTGGGTAACACCTGGGAACCGGGGCCTATCCGCAAGTTGGCAGTGGCTATAAATATCTCCCGTAAAAACATGATCAGTCCGGACACCATGCAGCACATGGCGCCGATAAACAACAGCGCCACCGGAATGGTGGGATCAAGCGTAAAGAAGACCCCCAGAAACAAGAGGGCAATAACCGTACAGATCAGTAGTGCCGTGGTAGTGCAGAGGTTGATGGCACGTCCGATCAAGCGGGCCCGCAGCGCCAGTGTCCCCAAGTCTCGACGCAATTGATCGCGGTGTTCCGCAAGGTTCGCAGCCTCAAAGCGAGCCTCAAGAAGCCTGGCGCGATCAATAATTCTGCCCAAACGGTTGGTCATAACTGAAAGAATTGCGCCAATACCGGTCAAGAGAAAGACGGGCGCAACTGAAAGTTGTATGGCATGGGCCACGGTGCTGACATCCGAAAGTATGCGCTGCATCTTGCGTCCTTTTATGCAATGTTTGCCAATTCCAACCGGCTGCCCCATCTACGCAACAGCTCTTCCCGAATCCGGCTTCCAGCAGGGCTTGACAGGGCTGGATCTTTTTCAAGCATCTGAAAGGCCGCTGTACGAGCCTGCTCAAGGATAGCACCGTCACGCAGGATGCTGGCCACCCGGAAATCCGGCATACCTGATTGACGTGTCCCCAAAAAATCGCCAGGGCCGCGAATCTCCAGGTCTGCCTCGGCAATCTTGAAACCGTCGTTGTTTGCCTCCATCACCCGTAATCGCCTTTCGCCATCCTCGGACAGATTGCCCGGAGTCAGCAGAATACAGCGGGAGGCATGACTGCCCCGCCCCACCCTGCCCCGCAACTGGTGCAATTGTGACAGGCCGAACCGCTCGGCATGCTCGATCACCATCAGGGTAGCGTTGGGAACATCGATACCGACTTCAATGACGGTAGTTGCAACCAGGATGTCCAGTTCTCTCTGTTTGAAACCGGACATGACCTGTTCCTTTTCTTCCGGTTTCAACTTGCCGTGCAAGAGTCCCACCCGCAGGTCGGGGAAGATATCCTGCTGCAACTGCTCCGCCATTTGTGTGGCTGCTTTCAGGTCTGACTTTTCAGACTCTTCCACCAAGGGGTAGATGACATAGACCTGTCTGCCCTGCCCCACGTCGTCCCGCATCATCTGGTAAACCTGTTTACGGCGCGATTCAAAGTAGATTCTGGTCTCAATCGGCGTACGGCCGGGCGGCAACTCGTCAATCACAGACAATGACAGGTCGCCGAAGAGGGTCATAGCCAAGGTGCGGGGGATCGGTGTGGCGGTCATGACCAGGATATCCGGGTTATTGCCCTTTTTCTTGAGAATGCCGCGCTGAACAACCCCAAAGCGGTGTTGTTCATCCACAATCCCAAGCCCCAGACGCTGAAACGTCACTCTATCCTGAATCACGGCATGGGTACCGATCACAATGCCAGCAAGGCCGTCGGCAACCTGTTGTAAGGCCTCTTTACGCGCCTTGCCCTTCATAGAGGCGGTCAGCAGGACAACCGTAACACCCAGCTGTTCACACCAATGGTGGATATTGTGCCAGTGTTGTTCTGCCAGAATTTCGGTAGGCGCCATGATTGCTACCTGATAGCCGTTTTCCACTGCTATCAGTGCGGCCATCAGGGCCACCAGGGTCTTGCCGCTTCCCACATCCCCCTGCACCAGACGATGCATCGGATGGGGAGCCATCATATCCGCCTTGATCTCGGACAGCACCCGTCGCTGGGCCGCGGTCAACTGGAACGGCAGCAGCCTGGCAAGTTCCTTGGTGTAGCGGTGCGTGACTTCAAAGGCAATCCCCTCCTCAAGCGTCACCCCTTGCCGCTTCAATGCCAGCCCCAACTCCCAGAAAAAAAACTCATCAAACGCCAGGGAACGGTGCGCCTTCGTTTGCCCCTCGTTCAACTCCTGCAAACGAGCCTCAGGGGGAGGTTGATGCAGGTACTGCACGGCTTGCCGCAAAGGCAGACACCGATGTGACACAAGCAGCGCTTCAGGCAGAACTTGGCCGACGTCAGCCAAAAAGCTTGAAACAATCTGTTGCATGATCCGGCGCATCCCCTTTTGCTGTAACCCTTCTGTCAGGGGATAAACCGGCACGATCCGGCCAAAGTTAACCGGATCAGCAGCCATAACGGTGCGCACATCCGCGCCATCTGGCAGCCATTCTACCTCGGGATGATGCACCTCTAAACGGTGACCGAAACTGGAAACGTCACCAGTAAAGATCCCCAGTTTTCCCACCTGCCAGGTTCGTTTGAGCCAGAGCGGGTTGCCGTGGAACCACTTAAACAGGATACTGCCGCTTTCATCACTGACAACAGCCTCAAAAAAGGTGCGACCACCACGGGTGGTCTGGTTCTCACAGGAGATCACCCGGCCCTGGAATACCTGCGTAGCACCTGGTTTCAACTGTCTGATCGGCACCAGTTGCCGCCGATCTTCGTAACGCAGCGGCAGACAAAACAGGGCATCCTCAACGGTCCTGATATCACGCTTAGCCAACAGCTCCGACAGCTTCGGCCCAACACCTCTGACAAACTGGATACCGGTCTGCAGGTTTTTACGTGCAATGGACTGCTGTACGTCATCAGGCGTTTGTTGAGGTTGCCGACACAACTGCAAAGACTGTTCAATACGCTCCAGACAGATCGTATCGCCAGGCTGCCAGCCTAGCTGTGTCAAGGTCTCTGCCGGCAAAACAAGGTCGCCGTTCTCGTTGATCCGGACTGTTGCCATACGATCAAACCCCAGATAAAAAAAGAGCTTCTTGTCGGCGTGCAGCCAATAAGAAGCTCATCCTGTCAGGAGTACGCACCTGGTGCGTACTCACCATTCTTCATCCTGTTCCTGCTGATCTTCATCGTCAAACACGCTGTAATCGTCATCATCTTCATCACGTTCTTCCGTCAACAGTCCGTTTTCATCCTCGTCAGCCTCATCAAAGCGATAGCTCGGACGGTCTTCCGGTTCTGCTGCGGCTTCAAAACGCGCCAGCATATCCGGGTCGGTGCAATACCTGCCGTCACGGAAGTGACAACGCTCCAACTCACAGAGGTCGAACAGCTGAATTTCACTGCACAGCCGCCGTGGTAGCGGGGCTGCCTGCTCTTCATCTAGTACGGTTTCCTTCTTAGCCTTGCTCACGACACACTCCGTTTAAAAACTCGGTGGCCTTGGCCACATCTTCTTTGCAGCCGATATAGATCGGTGCCCGTTGATCCAAACCTTCCGGCACCATATCAAGGATCGGGACGCACCCATTGGTGGCGGCGCCGCCAGCCTGCTCAATCAGGTATGCCATGGGATTCAGCTCGAACAGCAGGCGCAGCTTGCCGTTCGGTGCATCGGTCAGGGCCGGATACATAAAGATACCTTTGCCTTTCATCAGCACCTGGTTAATATCCGGAACAAAACCGCCTGAATACCGCAATTTGGAACCTTTTTCTTCAAGATAACGGATATAGGCCTCATTTTCAGGGGTGTATTTCTTGCGCAGACCGCCGGGAGAATAGATATCGCCGGAGGGCTTCATCTGCACATTCTCACGGGTCAGGGTAAATTCCATCAGATGGTTCATGGTAAACTCATATACCCCCTTACCCACCGAATACACCATCGACACCCGCGGACCGTAGAGGATATACATGGCACCAACCATCTTACGCCCCGGTTGCAGCAGATCATTTCCCTGGTAAATACCCACAATCGTGCCGACAGCAAGGTTTACATCGACCAGCGAGGAGCCATCCAGGGGATCATAGGCAACCGAAAACATCCCCTGCGGGTTGCTGGTAACCTGATAAATCTCATCCATCTCTTCCGAGGCAATATTGCAAACCACGCCTGAATGGCTCAAACGCTTACGCAGAATGCGGTCGGACAACACATCAAGGGCGAGCTGCTCTTCACCATACAGATTCGAGGTGCCTGCAACACCAAGGTCACCGGTACGTACCGCATTGATCACATATTTGCTGGCCTCAGCTATTTCGCACAACAGGTGTACCAGGTTGTCGCTGATATACTGGTCACGCAAGTGACGGCGGAAATCTGTCTGGAATTTGGTGCTGCCGGGTTCCTTACCCATGAATGGGGCCTCCTGAACTAGGTGGAATGATGAGGTTTACCGTATTCATAGTACAGGAGCTGCCTGATTTCAAGGGGAATTAGACGTCCACCAGCAGCGAGGCGAGGTAGGTTATCAGGCCGTCCAGCACAAAAACCGAAAAAAGGCTTGAGATAACTGCCCTGGTGGCGGCCTGGGGAATCTCGGTGGCACTGGTGCCGACTGACATGCCGGCATTACAGCAGATGATCGGAATGATCAGGCCGAATGCCGTGCTTTTGGCAAGCAGCATGATGATCTCGCGCAAACCAAGCGAAGAAAGTATCCCCTGTACAAACTGATCAAAGGGAATATGGTGGCCGAGTGAGGCAATCAGAAAACCTCCGGCAAAGGCGGTCAGGACAAAATAGACCGTCAACAACACTACTGAGAGCGACACCCCCACCATCCGGGGCAGCAAGAGGTAGCGTTCCGGCGCTATGCCCAGGCGTTCGAGCGAAAGTATCTCGCCATTGATCTTCATCGCGCCCAGTTCTGCCGCAATGGCGGTGCCGCTGCGGGCAATCACGATCATGGCGGTCAGCAACGGTCCCAGTTCTAGAAAGACGACCCAGACCAGTATCTTGCCGGTCAAGGAGCCGTTACCGCCACCAACCAGTCCCACCACTTGGCTCACAATAACCGTTCCAAGGATCAAGGCAACTAAGACAATGATCTTGGCAGCTTCAAGACCGGTAAAGTAGATCTGCTTCATCAGCACGGTTCTGATGGCAGGATTTCCCAAGGATGGTGGACTGACCAGTGAGACAATCGTTTGCAGCAGGTGGTTACTGATGTTTAAAAAGAAGCGTGCGCATTTGAGAACCCATGCGCCAAGACGTTCAGACGCCGCAATTTCAGGTTCAGATGTCATAGATGGTTCCATCGCGCAACAACTCAACCTGCCGAATGCCCATCTGCTCGATTTCAGATTTTATCATGTGATAATATTGTGGTTTTGGATGAGTAATCAGAATCCGTTTGGGCAACTCTTTTATCTTGGCAAGCTCCTTCTCAAGCAGGGAACAGCAGAGGTGCTGGGTAAGCAATGCCAGTGATTCTTGATTGTTGGGAAATGATACTTCAACAATCAATGCATCTGCACCCGAGGCGTGAGGCCAGATTGCATCGGTCGGGCCTGTGTCGCCGGTATACACAAGGCGACGTCCGGCATGTTCCACACAATAACCAACCGCAGGCACGGTATGGTGTACCGGAACAGCCGTCAGCCGATAGTTCTCAGGTGTTCCGTTCAGCTCCAACTGCACCGGTGTAGCAGGTTGGAGCGAATGGAATCGCAGCACCGGTGACTCCGATGATGGTAACCGCGTAAAATCCGGCCAGATCACCCCGTTGAAGAGATGGACCTGCATGGCATCAATCACCTCGGGTGGAGCAAAGACATCGACTGAATGCTGCAGGTTTTTGACAATAATGTTGTCAGCCAGGGCAGGTATGCCGCGGATATGGTCCAGATGGGCATGGGTGATAAAGATGGTTCTGATATTCCACTGTTCTTCTTCCGACAACACCGAGCCGATAGTGCCGGCATCCAGAAGCAAGGACTCGTCGATCAGAAATGCAGGTGGTCTGAAATCAGGGAATTCTGCTCCGGCACTTCCCAGGATGCGCAGCTTCATACCGTTCCTTTCCTGCCTTAATAGATTGCTACAGTTGTTCTTTCAGTTGACGGATAATCTCAACCTGGCGGCTATACACATACTGTGAGATCTGGGTATCGGCTTGCTTGTCCGGTTCAATCCTGAAGCTGTGTATGAAAACCTCATCATGCCTGCGTGACTTGATATGCTGTGCAGGGATATCAAAGTTCTTACCCTGCAAAAACATAACAAGGAAGCCCGACTCTTCCAGACCGGTAGGCGCCTCACCCTGACTTTCGAGCGCAATACCGCTTGCGGAAATGTCGCTTATATGCCCGCTAATTTCCTGTCCGGCAGCCTTGTAGCAGGCCTGGATGCGCTCTTCCACCTTGACCCGCACCGCAGCCCGCCGGTGCGCCCGGATAGAGGCATAGGCAAAGCGGCCAAGCACGGCACAGCAGTTTTTGGCATTAACATATTCAACAAAGCAGTGTACCCCCAAACCTTGCGGAAAATGTGCGCTGGTCATCAGACACTGTTTCTGCAAACCCAACACCACTGCCTGTGCCTTTTGCGCAGAGACCTCGATGCTGTCATCCTCAACAGCATCAATCTTGGCAGCGTAACTTATCGGAACCTCATGATAGTAGTTCAACAGTTTGAGGTCGTTCGGCAAACTGCCGGCCTTGATTTTCCGCAGAATCTGGAGGATATCAGCCGAATCCTGCTTGCCGTCTTTTACACTGACAATCTGGTATGTCTCCTTCACGCGCCCCCCACGGATATATTAACCACATGGTTGGCAGGCAGGGCAGAAGTGGGTGCCGCGCTGTCCAACCGACTTTTTCATGAGCAAGGTACCACATCTCACACAGGGAAGACCAGCGCGACCATACACCGCCACCGGGAACAGACCGGCTTCAAAGGTGCCATCTACATTGGCACCTTTTAATTGTACTGCTTCAGACATAACATCATGTAGAGTGATCGCGAGCCGCTGCAACTCAGTAGTTGTCAGGCTGTCGGAGCGGCGCTCAGGATGCAGGCCTGCGCGGAAGAGCGCCTCATCAGCATAGATATTGCCGACACCCGCAATACACGATTGATCAAGCAAGAGCGGTTTTATCTGACGTTTAACACCGCTAATCCGCGAGTATATTGTCTCAGCACTGCTTAAAAGCGCATCCGGCCCTAACCGGTCCGTCACTGTACGTGGGGTAGCAACCAGCTGGACACGGCCAAAGGCCCGCGGGTCATCAAACAACAACTTATTCCCCTGCCCCAATACCAGGGCAAAGCGGGTATGCTGATGCAACGGTTCCTGGCCTGGAACGAGAAACAGCCGTCCTGTCATACGCAGATGTATGGCCAACCAGACCGTTTGCGTAGAGGATGGCTGTTGAAAGCCCCCAAAGAGGTATTTGCCGTGTCGCTCAATCCTTTTGCAGGCCGTTCCCAGCAATGCCTGTTTGAACAGTTGCGGGTTTCCATCCACCACCTTGTCCCGCAGGATCAGCACATCCTGCACCTGCTGGCCGAGAAAGGCAAACGGCCCCTGCAACAGATACTGCCGAACACTTTCAACCTCGGGCAGTTCTGGCATTATTTCGACTTTGCCGTATAGACGCCATCCCAATCTGCCGGAGGAGGGGTCACAAGGTAGTCACTGCAACGGTCGCGGTAAAGGCGTGAAGGGCCATCGCCATACTCATCCGTCAGGGCTTCGAAGATGCTGCGGGCTTCAGCAAACTGTTGTGCCCGGTACGCCTCCAGGCCAGCCGTAAAGCGCGGCAACAGTTCATGGTTGGCAATCATCAGTTCAAACATGACAACCGGCAGGTGTTTGCCCTTGACCCGCACCCGGTCAACCTCGCGGAAGGTGAAACTGCCCTCAGGTAACTGTTTATAGGTATCCTCGCTGATCAGGATATGTGAACCGTAATATTTGTTCAGTCCTTCCAGACGTGAGGCAAGGTTGACCGCATCGCCGATCGCCGTGTAATCAAATCTGATATCGGCCCCCATGTTGCCAACAACAGCAGGGCCGGTATTAATACCGATTCCAATGTCAAGGGTCTGCATGCCCCGTTCCGTAAAACCCTGGTTCAACTGTTTCAGTTCTTCGAGCATCTTTACTGCGGCAGTGCAGGCATGCAGCGCGTGTGCTGGGACATCCAGCGGGGCATTAAAGATCGCCATCACGGCATCACCGATAAACTTATCGAGCGTGCCCTGTTCTTCCAGCACGATCCGGGTCATCGGGGAAAGGTATTCATTCAGCAATGTCACCAGCTCTGGCGGGGTCAAGCTTTCAGAAACAGTGGTAAAACCGCGGATATCGGAAAACAACACCGTAATTTCCCGTTGTTCCCCGCCTAAAACCAATTTATCGGGATTCTTTTCAATTTCCCGCACAAGGTCCGGCGAAACATAGCTTGAAAAGGCCTTTTTCAGTTGGCGCCCTTTTTTTTCCACCACCAGGTTGCGCCATGCCTCGCTCCCCAGATAGGCCAGGCCGATCCCCAACATGGGATAGATAATGGTAACATCACGAAGCCCTTGGGTAAAAAGCAGATAGTTGACCGTGGCATACAGTAGTGAAACACCGGCTAGCCCAGCCAGGCCGGCCGCAGTTCCCGGGACGATGGCAAGGACGCTGCCGAGCAGGAGCGGAAAGAGTACGATGCAGAGCATCTCCTGTATCTGAGTAACCCCATCGTATTTGAGAAAACGACGTTGCAAGGCATTGGCTGCCACGGTCGCATGCAGCTCAACCCCTGGCTGAGTTGCGTCAAAGGGGGTTGGCCGGATATCATAGATACCTATCTCGGTAGCGCCTACAAAGGCTATGGCCCCTTGTAACGCGCCTGGCTTGAGCCGTTTTTTAATGACATCAGCAGCCGATACCGTCCTGAAGGAACGGGCCGGACCATAAAAATTCAGTGCCATGGTTCCATCCTCGCGGGAGGGCACGCGCAGGGAACCGATCTGCACACTATCAACCCCCCAGGTCTTAACCGTGAGCATTATGTCGTTACCCAGATAGTGCTTCAGCGCTTTCATGGCCAGGGAGGGATAGACATCGCCATTGTACAAAAGCATCAACAATGAGCGGCGGTAGAGCCCGTCGCTGTCAGGTCGTGCATTAAAGAAACCGAAATCCAGCGCACGGGCTCCCAGCTGAGGCAGATTCAGATCAAGATTGGGGTATTCTGTTAGCGGAATGGACTGAACCCCTTCATCCACCCTCAGCAGTTTGACCGCGGACTGTTCCAACTGCGCTCGGGCGTCCGGATTAACCGGCTGTTCTTCATCCCTGAAAAAATACCCCATCACCACATTGCCGGCCTTTGCAATGGAACGGGCAAGTGCAGCATCAGCAGCAGGATTCTGCGACTCTGAAAAGACGATATCAAGCGCCGTGACCTTGGCTCCGTAATAGGCAAGGTTTTCAATCAAACGTCCGGTAACCTCGCGCGACCAGGGCCAACGCCCCAACTCCCTGATGCTGGCATGATCGATGGCAACAATCACCACATCCTTATCAGGCGTAACCGGGCCACGTACCCTGAAGCGGGCGTCCTTCATACGGTAGTCAAGTTGCTGTAGGGCCTGGGGGGCCTGGCGATACGCAGCAAAGGCAATTATCACCCCAAGCAGACCGAACAGCAAAAATACCAGTCGTTTTTTCATGCCTGTTCCTTATTTTCCCAGGCTGTGCAACAAGGTTTCCGCATTACTGCGCTGTTTCCCCTGCGGGTACTCCTTCAGATACTGTTCAAACCGTGCCTTGGCCTGCTCAACAAAGCCCATATCACTTAAAACCTGAGCTGCATTGAACAGGGCAAATTCAGCCTGCGGCAACTTGGGGTATTCCTCCAGCACCAGCAGGTATTCGGCCAGGGCCAGCTCCGGGTTAGCCAGGAAACGGGCATACACCGCGCCACGTTCCATATGGGCATCAGCTCGTATCGCCTCTATCTTGGTCAGGTCAAGGGCGATCTGGAAAACATTCAATGCATCCTGGTATTTTCCGCTGTCGGCAAGGTAGTGGCCGTGATTGATATTCCAGCGTGCGCAGATATCCACAATCTTACCGGAATCGGTCCACTCCTGTGGCGGTGCAGCAGCGGTAATACCGTCAAAAATCCCCTTTGCATCTGCCAGGGGTGACCCTGGATCAATTTTTACCGGCTCCCCCGGGGGCAGACCGCGGGTGTTCTGCACATAGGTCGCTGCTGTCAGGGGTTGCTGGGCAGCCTTACCATCACCCGACACCGCTACCGTGCCTTCATTGCCAAAAAACACGTTGGCCTGTCCCTGGGAAAGCATCAGAAACTCGGTACCCTTGATTCCGGCTACTGCGGTACCGCTGCGCACCGTCATACCACTCTGTTTACCGCCAAATTTCACCACAGAAGCGCGCAGTTTTCCCTGCGCCAGGTTGAAGGCCCCCTCCCGTTTGGTTTTTGTAAGCAGAAAGCTGGTAATCTCAAACTCGGTATTATTGGCCAGGGTGAACTTGCTTTTGTCGTTCAGGGTCAACTCAACCCAGCCGCTTGGACCGGTTTTGATCCAGGTGCCGGTGGCAACGTTTGTGCCCTTTGCAAGCCGGGAGTACGGCAGGCCTGCCCTGACCCGAACCGAAGCGTCACCGGACACGCCGCTTATGTAGCCAACGGAAGAGGCCAAGGCAAGACACGGTAACAGTAGAAGCAAAGACAGTGCAGCCAGCAGTTTTCTCATCAGACACCTCCAGACAGAAAAAGGTTTCACCTATTGGTCCATAAACGGGTCAGACAGCAAAAAAGAAGACGATTGCGGCGCTCATTGTAACAGTATTTCAGGCACAGTCAAACATTGCGGCACAAAACTGCAGCAATCGCTTGAGTATCAACGGTTATCTGGTATTCTTCTGAATCGGAATCTGCCCTTTTACTACCATGCTGTCAGTATCTACGGAGCGTCGACATGGCTTTAGCCCCTTCAACTGATACCAATCTGCTCAGGCAACAACTGGAGTACCGCAAACGGTTGATGGATAAGATCAATGAAATCCACTCAGCCGACAATCTCAACACCATCCTTTTGCATATAAAAGACAGCATCGCCGCACTGTTCAATGCGCAACGGATCACGATCTATCTGGCCGATGCCAAGCGCAATCTACTGATTTCAAAGGTATTATCCGGCAATGAGATCAAGCAGATCGTTGTCCCCATTTCAGACACCAGCCTGGCAGGTTATTGCGCCCTGTCAGGCACTGTCCTGAATATCAAGGATGCCTACAATGATCATGAGCTGAAGATGATCAGCTCAAACCTTAAGTTGGATAAATCATGGGATCAAAAAACCGGTTTCACTACCCGGCAGGTTCTCTGCGTACCGATGAAGTTTCAACGCACCCTGATCGGTGTTATCCAGATCATCAACCATACAGGTGGCGAACCGTTCACCGACACCGACATCACCTATGCCCTTGAGCTGGCAACCTCACTTTCTATTGCCATCCACAACATCTACCGACTGCAGGTGACCACCAAGATCATCCGTCAGCGTAGCCGGTATAATTACCTGCTGGACAAAAATCTGCTTGATGAAAAGGCCATTGAAAAGGCGAGTAGTCATCCCGATGTGGTCAAGTTCGGCCTGGATGCGGTCTTGATGCGTGAGTATAAGGTGCCACGGGACGAAATGGCCCGGGCCTTGTCACTGTTTTTCGGCACAGAGTTTGTGAACTACGACCCGTCAACCCCCGTGATGGAGGAAGAGTTACTCAAACGGATCAAGCCGGACCGGCTGGTTAAGGAGTGGTGGATCCCCTACAAGGTTGAGAACGGCGTACTGTACATCATCATGGATGACCCGACTGACCTGGGGCGTCAGGATATGATCAAATTCATTTACCCCGAATACAAGCGGATCAGTTATGTGGGGGCTTTCCGGGATGATATCCAGAGTTTTATCGGCCTGTTCTACAATAAAGGCGCTGCAATTGCCGCCGGTGGCAGCATCAATGACCTGATCAATAAACTGGACTCTACCGATGAACCTGAAATCGAGCAGGAATCATCCAAGGTTTCGGAGCAGGACAGCGTAATTGTGCAGTTGGTGAACAAAATCATTATTGACGCCGTGCAGAGCAAGGTCTCGGATATCCACATCGAACCATACCCCGGCAAAGAAGATGTGATTGTCCGTTACCGGGTCGATGGGCGCTGCAAGGTCTACCAGCGCATCCCGTACAAATACAAATATGCGATTCCCTCACGGATCAAGATCATGTGCGGCCTCGATATCTCCGAACGTAGAAAGCCCCAGGACGGCAAGATTGACTTTAAAAAGTTCGGTCCATTGGCGGTGGAATTGCGGGTTGCCACTGTGCCGACGGCCGGCCAACTTGAAGATGTGGTGATGCGGATTCTGGCCTCAGGCGAGGCAGCTCTCCCCTATGACAAACTGGGGCTGACCGAGCGCAACAACAGAGTTCTGCTGCAGTGCATCAACCAGCCTTATGGCCTGGTGCTGGTAGTGGGCCCCACCGGCTCCGGTAAAACCACAACCCTGCATTCAGCCATCTCGGTCATCAACACCCCGGAAACTAAGATCTGGACCGCCGAGGACCCGGTCGAAATAACTCAGCGTGGGCTACGGCAGGTACAGGTACACCCCAAAATCGGTTTCACCTTTGCAGCGGCACTGCGCTCTTTTTTGCGGGCCGACCCTGATGTCATCATGGTCGGTGAGATGCGCGACCAGGAGACTGCAGAGATCGGTGTAGAATCATCATTGACCGGCCATTTGGTTTTTTCAACCCTGCATACCAACTCGGCCCCGGAAACTGTCACCCGTTTGCTGGACATGGAGCTTGACCCCTTTTCGTTTTCCGATGCGATCCTGTGCATTCTGGCCCAACGCCTTTGCCGCAGGCTCTGCGACTGCAAGCAGGAATATCAGCCAGACCGCAAGGAGCTTGAAGAGATCATCATGGAGTACGGGGTTGAGGAATTCAAGAAGACCGGCATCAACCCGGCCGGCATCCGACTCTGTAAAGCGGTTGGGTGTCCCAAATGCGGCGAATCCGGTTACAAAGGTCGGCTTGGCATCCACGAACTGCTGCAGGGCACGGATGAGATGAAAACCCTGATCAAACGCAAATCCGAGATCGAACAGATCCGGCGACAGGCGATCACAGACGGCATGACCACCTTGAAACAAGACGGAATCTTGAAATGTTTTCAGGGGTTGACCGATCTGAGAGAGGTTCGCAAAGTCTGTATTAAATAATCATTGCACCATGCCAGCGGTATTGCACACCCTCCGGCTCACAGCCATGAAAGGCTTGTAATATGGTTGGATCAGCGTATGATACAGCGCCAACAGTTCACAAAGAAAAGGAGTCACCCCCTTCATGCTGCGATCGTTTTTTGTTTGTGTTCTTTTGAGTAGTCTACTGATACTCGCCGGTTGCGGCTCAAATCAGACACCCAGCACCCCAACCGGTGTAACTGCCACGGCAACTGCTGTTCTTACTCTGTCCTGGAACGCTTCTTCCGGTGCCTCAAGCTACGTTATTTACCGCAGCACCACGTCCGGCACAATCACCGGGAAAACCCTCTTGGCTTCAGGTGTTTCAACAACAAGCTTCATCGACACCTCTGCAGTGCTTAACACCCCGTATTACTATCAGGTAACCGCTTTCAGTTCCAACGGACAATCCTCACCATCCGTTGAAGTTACGGCAACCATCACTCCCATTAGTCTGACCGTTGCAAAAGACTCAACTACAGCAACGCTTCAAAACAACCTTTCGTGGGACGCGGTACCCAGCGCTGCCAGCTACTCCATCTACCGCAGTACCGTCTCAACCACCTATTATGGCAGCAAGTTGATACTTTCACCGACATCTCCTATTACAACCAACTCGTATAACGATAATGACACCTCGCTTGTGGCCGGAACGACGTATTATTATCAAGTAGTTGCACTTGACGCCAATAGTACTGTTCTTAAAGTTTCTAGCGAAGCCTCTGTTCAGGACTGAACCAGAAGCAGTCTGTTCTCTGCATAGCTCCGGGGCTTGCGAAATACTTCAAACAGTGTCGTCATATGCATCATATTTGGGACAAAAAATAGCATCATAGTCTTTATGGGTATTCTCAATGGACAATCTCATCAACCTTGACCAGGTTAGTGAACTGGCCCCGGGCATTTACTGGGTGGGCGCGGGTACAAAAACCTTTCTCAGCCGCAACAGCTTCCTGCGTATCTTTAAAGGGAACGGTTCAACCGGTACCCTCTTGATTGACCCAGGACCAACAAACGATTTCGACAGCCTGTCGCAAAAGGTTTCATCCGTCTTGCCCGGTGGGCTGGCAAAACTTAACCTGGTGTTTATCAATCATCAAGACCCTGACGTGCTCGGTGTCTTGCCTACTCTCACCAAGTTGAACCAAAATCTGACGGTTATCGCAACAGAGGACACCTGGCGATTAGCCAACCTGAACGGCATGTCGCAAACAGCTTTCCGCGCTGTTGACCGGGTGCAGGGACAACAGGTTGCCTTGCCAACCGGTCACAGACTGCAGTTTATTACCACACCGTTTTGCCATTTTCGTGGCGCATGCATGATCTACGACCTTGAATCACGCATTCTCTTCACCGGCGACCTGTTCGGCGGGATAGCAGCGTCAGGTCTGCATGCAACAGAAGAAAACTGGGCCGGTATAAAGGCCTTTCATCAACTTTACATGCCCAGCAACGAGGCACTTCGGCTGGCGGTTAAAAAGATACGAGCGCTTTCGCCGGCGCCGCTTGCCTTTATGCCACAGCATGGCGGCCTGATTAAGGGTGAGTTGATGGAACTTTTTATGGAGCGGATGGAAAACCTGCCGGTCGGTTTGGATATCATTCATTCGCTCAGTGAAAAACTGCCGATCCTGATTGACGGTTTGAATGAGATTTTAACAACAGTGCGAGGGATAATCGGGAACGACGAGGTACATCGCATCATGGGTTTTTTCAAACCGGACGGCACCTATCCGGCGCTGTTTACCTTAGGGCATGACGAACAGGTCAAGGATATCAAGGGGGAACCGGTAGAAGCGGTTGAAGCGCTCTTACGGATGTTCCTCAAGTTTGCCACCGAGGAGCAAAAGGCGCTGCTCCGCCCTCGGATTTTACTGATCCTGTTGCAACGCGGGCTTCCACCTTTCGATTTTCTGCTAACCAGGGATGACCAGCCCATGGAACTCTTACCAGTATGACATTTCTGCCTGTTTAGTGAGGAGTGCCACAATAACTGCAGGTAGCTGACCGCCAGGGATAGATGCCGCCACAGTTGGCACATTTGCGAAAGGAACCGGGTATTTCGTGATCAGGCTTCTGAAACCAGAGGATGAAAATAAAAAACGGAAACGGTGCAGACAAAAGTCCCCACAGCAGGGGATTTTTTTTGCGCCGATGCGCCAGCACAGCCCCCGTGACGGCAGGAATGCCAAAAAAACAAATGATAAAGATATACTCTCTCATACTCATAGTCTTTCGCTCACTTGATAAAAATCTGACAACACCCCAAAAGCTCTGTAAAGTGATTTCGACAAAAACAGTCAATCGAAAACCGTAAGGGCCTCACATGCGCAGCACAACCCTGAACTTATTCATTTTTTTGGCCTCTATTTTATTTCTGACCGCAACTCCGGTCCAGGCGCTTTACACGGATGATACCGAAACGCAAGGAGCTCTGAAATATTCCATAGACATTTATGGCCAGTTTGGCAGAAGTCATATTAATGCAACAACGACCAATGATCAGTTGCTAGAAGCCGATATTTACGCTGGCATCTTTGACTCTGTCGACTTGGTAGTTGGTATACCTTTCTACTGGAAACAGAGTCGTGACAACCTGGATACTACCTATGATAACGGTGGTATTACCGATATCACCTTAGATATCAAGTGGCGTTTTCTTGAACAGGGGCCAATCTCTTTTGCAATCAAACCGGGTCTTGTCTTACCTACAGGTGACCACTCTCAAGAGTTAGGTATGGCTAGGCCAGGATATGGTTGTATGTTCATTAGCACAGCCAATTTCAAACCATTAACCATTCATGCCAATCTCGCTTATCTCTACCAGAAGATGCTCGAGTCTGATCACCCTTACAACCGTTCAGACAGTTGGAAATTTGCGCTTGGTGCGGTCTATGATTTTACCGACACACTACGGCTCAAAAGTGAAATTGTGACAGGAACAAACCCAAGTCAAAGCAGTTCTGTATGGCCAACATTCATGACAGCACAAGCAGAATACGATTTAAACAACCATCTTTCCGTAAATGGCGGCTTACGCTGGGGGTTAAATACCCAAACAACAGATATAGTCACAATCGTCGGGATAACCTTAAACTTTCCCTAGCTGGACAGAAAAAGCGTCCTACTCTGCAGCAAAATCTTCCTGACGGCAGGCCGTTTTGATTTGTGAGACAAACGCCTCAGCAGCCGGTGAAAACTCGGTCCCTCTACGCCAGATCAGATAAAAACTGCGCTCAACATTGAACTCCTGCACCTTCACCTCGCTGAGCACGCCTTCTGCCAATTCTCTGCCAATGGCGAGGGTTGAGAGGAAGGCATACCCGGCGCCGCTTAAGACAGCACGCCGTACTGCCTCGCTGCTGCCAAGGTGGGCTATCACCCGTAAGGTTCTCGGATCAATACCGGCTTTATGCAAGGCAGTATCTACAGCCTGTCGGGTGCCTGAACCGGGCTCACGTTGAATTAGGGGGAGTGTCTGCAGGTCTGTGAGAGTAACCGCTGTGTCGCTACCCAATCGCGACGACCCTACCAGTACAATCCGCTCCGTTAAAAGTTCTTCAAATCTGACCGTATCCTCATCAGGCCGTACCCCGACAATTGCAAGTTCAACCAGGTCATCTTGCAACAGCCTGATGACTTCAAGGCTATCCCCTTGCTGCAATTCAAGTGTGACACCGGGCCAGGTTGCGGCAAATTGCCCCAGCAAATCGGGAATCAGGCAGGCAGCCGGAATAGTACTGGCACCAAGCCGCAAAGTCGCCTGTTCCAATCCTTGAAAGCGTCGTACTGCTGCGATGGCGTCACTGCAGTGCCGGCAGATACGGGCAGCATGTTCGTAAAAAAGCCTGCCGACTTCGGTTAGACGCACGTGGGTTGAGGCCCGGTCAAACAGCCTGACGCCAAGTTCATCCTCAAGGGCACGAATGTGCTGACTTGCCGTAGATTGGGCAAGCCGTACCATTTCGCCCCCTTTTGAAAAGCTGCGCGTATCAGCGACCGCTAAAAACACTTCAAGTTGTTTCAAGGTCATAGGATCACCATTGGATATTTCAATAACCACTACCACATTTCTACCAGATTATCTATTTGCCAGACAAGCCCTCAGTTGTGTATCAATAAACATTCAAATTACTGCATACAAAGGAGCACAACATGTTGAAAAAGATTAGCCTGGCATTATTTTTGATCATTGTCACAGCCTCGGCAGCCCTTGCTGCTAACTATATCGAACCGCAGGAACTAAAGGAACTCTTGAACCAGAAAAAACCGGTCATTCTGGTTGATATCCAGCCTGCTGCCGACTTTGAAAAGCATCACCTTGCCGGCTCCCTTGAAACCAATGCCTTCCCAGCAAAAACAAACGAAGAGAAGAAGCGACTTGAAAAGGTTCTGCCCCTTATCAAAAGCTCCAACGCACCGGTTGTCGTAATCTGTCCTCGCGGCAAATCAGGTGCAAAAAACAGTTATGAGTATCTTGTCTCGCAAGGAGTCAATGAAGACCGGCTACAGATCCTTGAAGGCGGCATACATGAGTGGCCCTATGCAGAGCTGTTTGTAACGGGACGCTAACGGCGGACTGATGCGTGTACCCACCTCCGTACGGACTGTCATGGCTGACATGGCGGTCCACTGCACCTCCTGCGGCGAATGCGTTCGTCCCTGTTCCTTTCTCCAACAGCATGGCACTCCGGCAGCGATCGCCCAAAAGACCGACTTTGAAAAAAAACTGCTCAGCGCCTATCAATGTTCGCTGTGTGGTCTGTGCGATGCTGTCTGTCCTGAGGGACTTTCCCCATCTGCCCTGTTCCTGGCCATGCGCCAGGAAGCCGCACGATTGCGACTGATCGATCTCGGTACCTACGCATCCTGGTTAAACTACGAACGTCTGGGCAGCTCACCTTTTTTTCGGCGAGACCATATTCCGGACGGCTGCACCGCGGTCTTCTTCCCGGGCTGTTCTTTGCCCGGCACACGACCTGCGGCTGTGCTCACCCTGTATGAACTGCTGCGGCAACTGGACCAGACGACCGGTCTGGTGCTGGACTGCTGCGGAAAAATATCCCATGATTTGGGGCTTGGTGAGCGCTTCGACGGGCTCTTTGAAAAACTGGCAGCACGCCTTTTACACAAAGGCATCACCCGTATTTTTACTACCTGTCCCGGTTGTAGCAAGATCTTCCGTCACTGCGGCAAAGGATTTGAGGTTACCAGTGTGTACGAGTTGATCAGCACACTGCCTTCGCTGCCGGTACATACGCCTTCAGATCCGCAAACTATTGCGGTACATGACCCGTGCCCTGCCCGTTTTGACCAGCCGCAGCAACGGGCAGTCCGGCAGCTTGTGAGCAGATGCGGTTATCAGGTAGCAGAACTGCCATCGCATGGCCGCATGACCCGCTGTTGTGGACAGGGAGGTATGGTCGAAGCATGCCGGCCCGGCACTGTTCGTACTGAGGCGCGTCTGCTGGCTGCCGAAGCAGGCGGGGTTCCGCTCGTCTCTTCCTGTGCCTCCTGCGCCGAGACCTTGACAGCAATCACCCCGGCTCTACATATTGCCGATTTGCTCACTCCCGATGGCTCCTCCAATGGCAGGCCAGCGACTTCTTCTTTCAGGCGCTGGCTGAACCGTTTAAAACTCAAGTTTGCGAGATTGTCATGATCAGAATCTTAGCGCTTTTGTGGCTCTGTGGGGCAGTGCCCGCATTCTGCGAAGAACTGCCAGTATCCCGTTTTGCCACAGAAGGTCTGAAAAACTGGGAGACCAAAAGTTTTAAAGGAAACACCGAGTACCGGGTTGTGCAGGATAACGGTCATGCAGTACTGCAGGCACATGCCAAGGCTGCTGCTTCAGGGCTGACCAGGAAATTGCATTTCCACCCTGCCACCTACCGTTATCTCAGGTGGAGCTGGAAGATCAAGGACACCATTGCCAGAGGAAATGAAAAGACCAAGCAGGGCGATGATTATGCAGCACGGGTCTATGTGATCTTCCCCGGCCGTTTTTTCTGGCAGATGCGGGCCTTGAACTACATCTGGGCCAACAAACTGCCCAAGGGCGAATTTGTTCCCAACGCCTTTACCTCAAACGCCATGCTGTTGGCCGTTGAGTCCGGCCCTGCCAAGGCTGGGCAGTGGCTACATGAAGAACGGGACGTCCTAGCTGACTACCGCCGTGTATTTGGCGAAGATCCGCCCGAGGCAGGCGGTATTGCCATTATGACCGATACCGACAATACCGGGGCCGAGGCAACGGCCTGGTACGGTGAAATCGTTCTCTCTACAACACCTTGATCAGTCTGTGGTATACTTTACCAAACAGGAGTGAAAACACTCCGGGAGGTTTGCCATGGAACGTATTTCTTTCAGCAAGATACGCGCCGTAGCGCTTGCATGTTGCCTCTTCCTGCAGTGTCTCCCCGTTTATGCCGCACAACAAAACGCGGTCGCCACCTTTGCGGGCGGCTGTTTCTGGTGTATGGAACATCCATTTGATTCGCTACCAGGGGTTATCCAGGTCATGCCTGGGTACACCGGCGGCACCACCGTCAATCCAAGCTATCAGGATGTTTCAAGCGGCAGGACCGGACATGCGGAATCAGTGCAAATAACCTACGATCCAACCAAAATCAGCTATGAAAAGCTGTTACAGGTCTTCTGGCACAATATCGACCCAACGGTAAAGGACAGGCAGTTTTGCGACGTAGGTAACCAATACCGCGCTGCGATTTTCTATCATAATGAAACGCAGCACCAACTGGCCCTGCAGTCGCGTGAGACACTCGAAAAGACCAAACCGTTCAAGGAACCGATTGTGACCGCCATTGTTGCGGCAACGGCCTTTTATCCAGCTGAAGAATATCACCGTCACTACTATAAAAAAAATCCGCTTCGGTACCGTTTTTATCGTTACAACTGCGGTCGCGACCAGCGCCTGAAGGAGTTATGGGGCGCCAGTGCAGGCCACTGAAAGGGGTAAGGTGACATCATGCGATACCTTGGTATACTGCTCGTTATTCTCCTGGTTTCCTGCAGCAAGAGTTCTCAGCAGGCCACGGCAACAACGTCGCTGCAAACAGGCGGACCGATCAAGCTCTATTCCGTGGCCAAGAAGGGATACGTTATGAGCGAGAGGGTGATAAAAACCGAGGCAGAGTGGAAGCAACAACTAACGCCGCAACAATATCATGTTACCCGCGAGCAGGGGACAGAACCGCCCTTCCAGAACGCCTACTGGAACAATCACGAAAAAGGCATTTACCGCTGTGTCTGTTGCGGCAACGACTTGTTCAGCTCTGAACATAAATTCGAGTCAGGCACCGGCTGGCCAAGTTTCTGGCAACCGATCGCACCGGAAAACGTACGCGAGCGGTCGGACAACAGCCTGTTCA
The DNA here is from genome assembly GCA_964622705.1 of uncultured Geobacter sp. Classification (GTDB taxonomy): domain Bacteria; phylum Desulfobacterota; class Desulfuromonadia; order Geobacterales; family Pseudopelobacteraceae; genus Trichlorobacter. Next base: position 42,129 of record CAZUSH010000010.1, read on the forward strand.
TGCGTCGGACCGAAGTGGTCTGCAGCCGGTGCGACGCCCATCTGGGCCATGTCTTTAACGACGGTCCCAAGCCGACCGGTCTGCGTTACTGCATGAATTCCGCTGCCATGACCTTCAGCAAGTCTCCGTGACCATGCCGCTTTCGATATTACCCGATACCCCGGCCAACCGTAGCCTGGTTGAGCAGGTCCATCCACCGAATTGGGTCAACCCTCAACCCAAAGGCCGCTATAATCTGGTGGTGATCGGTGGTGGCACTGCCGGACTGGTCTGTGCTGCCGGAGCTGCCGGTCTGGGGGCCAAGGTTGCCCTGATCGAACAGCACCTGCTGGGTGGCGACTGCCTGAACTACGGCTGTGTCCCCTCCAAGGCGCTGATCAGGGCTTCTCGGGCTGCCTTTGACGCTGCACACGGGGACGAGTTTGGGGTACGGGCAAGCAGTACTCCCACGGTAGACTTTTCAGTAGTGATGGAACGGATGCAAGGGCTTCGAGCAGGTATCAGCCAGCATGATGCAGCCCATCGATTCCGTGATGCATTAGGCGTGGATGTTTATATCGGCAAAGGCAGCTTTGTTGGCCCTGACACGGTTGAGGTGGCTGGGGCCAGTCTGCAGTTCAGTAAGGCAGTTATCTGCAGCGGGGCCAGGGCTGCTGTTCCAGCGATACCCGGTCTGGCTGAAACCGGACATTTGACCAATGAAACTGTTTTTTCCCTGACTGAACTGCCGTCCCGGCTGGCGGTGATCGGTGCCGGGCCGATCGGCTGCGAACTGGCCCAGGCGTTTCAGCGTTTTGGCAGCAGCGTAACCCTGCTCGACCAGAGTCCTCAGCTCTTGGTCAGGGAAGACCGCGCTGCCGCTGACATCCTGCTTAAGAGCTTTGTCCGCGAGGGGATAGAACTGCGGCTCGGGGTAAAAATACACGCGGTGGAGCAGCGACTACACGAGAAGATCATTGTGCTGGAACAGGATGGGCTGCGCCAGGAGGTAGCAACAGATGCCATCCTGGTGGGCGCTGGCCGCATCCCCAATACCGCTGGATTGGGACTTGAGGCAGCCAAGGTGCAGTATGATCGCAGCGGTGTCGTGGTAAACGACCGGCTGCAGACCAGCAATCCCCGCATCTACGCTGCCGGTGACATCTGCTCTGCCTACAAATTCACGCATATGGCCGATGCCATGGCCCGCATGGTGCTGGCCAATGCCCTGTTCAAAGGACGCCAAAAGCTTTCAAACCTGACCATTCCCTGGTGCACCTATACTGACCCGGAGATTGCCCATGTGGGCCTGTATGAGCATGAGGCCGCTGCAAAAGGGCTCGCCATTGACACCCTGACCGTGTCGTTTTCCGAAGTTGACCGGGCTGTACTGGACGGTGAGAGCAATGGGTTTGCCCGTGTGCATCTAAAAAAAGGAACCGACCGGATTCTGGGAGCAACCATTGTGGCCCGCCACGCCGGTGAGATGATCAGTGAGATGACCCTGGCCATGACCAATGGACTGGGGCTGGGTGCCCTAGCCAAGACCATCCACCCCTACCCAACCCAGGCAGAAGTCCTCAAAAAACTGGCTGACGCCTACAACCGCACCCGCCTGACCCCGGCTATCAAACGGCTGCTGGCAGGCTGGTTAAGCTGGCAGAGATCATAATGGTGCTATTTACCGGAATCACCGATACGGTCAGGTTCTGGGTATTTGTCGGCCTGTTCGTGCTGTTTGCCCTGGCAGAGACGCTCTGGCCCAGACGGCGATTAACCGTGCCCAAGTCTGAGCGCTGGTATGCCAATATCGGCATCATTTTGGTGGACACACTGGTTGTCCGTCTGCTTTTTCCCCTGCTGCCCTATACCCTGGCAATCACGGCCTTTCACCAAAACTGGGGGATCTTTAACCGGATCAATCTGACCGGCAGGCCAGAACTGTTACTCAGCCTGGTGTTGCTCGACCTGCTGATTTATCTGCAGCACCGGCTTTTTCACCGCATACCGCTTTTTTGGCGCATTCATCGCATGCATCACACCGACCTTGATCTGGATGTGTCCACCGGCAACCGTTTCCACCCGATTGAGATCGCCCTGTCACTGGTGATCAAGATGGCAGCGGTCCTGCTGTTCGGCATTTCTGCCATGGCAATACTGCTGTTTGAGGTTATCCTGAACGCCACCTCGTTGTTCAGCCATGCAAACCTGGCCCTGCCGGTTCCGCTTGACCGCTGGCTGCGCCTGGTGCTGGTGACTCCGGACATGCACCGGGTGCATCATTCCATTCACCCCGCTGAGACCGACAGCAACTTCGGGTTCTGCCAGCCCTGGTGGGATCGCCTGCTGGGTACCTACCATGATCAGCCCAGGGATGGACATACCGGGATGCTGATCGGTCTGCGTGAATTCCGTGATCAACACCACCTAGGGCTCCTGCAGTTGCTGAAACTCCCGTTTGTCACCATCCCCCCTGTCCGGAGAGTCTCTGATGATGCGTAACAAAATCGTCCTGTTTCTGATCGCCCTATCACTGGTAGGCCTGTTTTTCTGGTTCGACCTGGGGCGTTTTCTGACCCTTGCGAGCCTGAAGGCAAACCATCAACTACTGCAGCAGTATTATGCCGAGCACACCGTCCTGATGGTGACAACCTTCATGGCCATCTACATCATCCAGACCGCCCTGGCCCTGCCGGGCGCAGCCATCCTGTCATTGTCAGCCGGCGCCGTATTCGGACCGATCTTGGGAACGCTCTACGCCGTCTGCGCTGCTTCTATCGGCGCCACCCTCTCCTTTCTGGTTACGCGCTACCTGCTACGGGATCTGGTGGCCTCACGCTTTGGCCACAAACTGGAGACCATTAACCAGGAACTTGAACAGCGCGGCATTAACTATCTGCTTTTTCTGAGACTGGTGCCTGTCTTTCCTTTTTTTCTGATCAATCTGGCTGCCGGACTAACCCGGCTGCGGCTCTCCACCTTTGTGCTGGGCACTTTTTTCGGCGTCATCCCGGGTGGATTCGTCTATGTCAATGCCGGCGCCAGTCTGGCTACGATCAGATCGCTCCATGATGTTGCCTCGCCTCGTATCCTGGGTTCCTTTGCCTTGCTGGGGCTGTTTGCGCTGCTGCCCGCAGTCTATGCCAAAAGAAAACAGGTCGCGAATGACCTTTGAACCATTGCACGGAAAACAACAAACCGAGAGGCAAACCGCTCCGTTATCACCCCCTGGGCCCGTTTGCCTGCCACCGGACCACAGCGCTCTGCCCAACAGGTCCCCTGTGGATGTAACCGTCTCCATCATCATCCCGGTCTGGCGTGAACAGGAGCGGATCACTCCCCTCCTGCAACACCTCGCCCAGCTGGACCCTGCCATTTCCCGCGAGATCATCGTGGTGGACGGAGACCCTGGCGGCTCAACCCTGGCCGCCATCACCAACAGCCAGGTATGCGGCATGCTGGCGCCCAAAGGACGTGGCCAGCAACTGGCAACTGGGGCGACAGCCGCTTCCGGTGACATCATCTTGCTGCTGCATGCCGACACCCTCTTGCCGGATAATGCCTTATCCTCAGTGCTGCAGGCGGTTCAGCAGGGAGCAACCTGGGGCGCCTTCAGACTCGGTATTGCCGCTACCGGTCCTGCCTATCGCCTGCTGGAGCGCAGTGTTGATCTGCGCTGTAAACTGTTTTCACTTCCCTATGGTGACCAGGCTGTTTTTGTCCAGCGTACTGTTCTGGCTGACCTGGGGGGGATCCCGCCAATTCCGCTTATGGAGGACGTCGAGCTGGCGCGCCGCTTGGTGCGAGCGCATCAACGTTTTGTTTTGCTGCCCCACCGGGTCTGTACCTCGGCCCGTCGATGGCAACGAGATGGTATTTTATTACGTTCACTCAAAAACCTTCTGCTGCTATTCAGCTACCTCACCGGCACCAGCCCGAAAAAACTTGCCAACAGGTATTAATAGCCTTCACGTTCAGCAACCAAGATATTTCAATTGACATACCATCTTTGCAAACCTAAATTTGTAACATCATTTTATTCGCACAGAGGTAGCATAGTAACAACCAGTAAACGGTACACATAGAGACCATGCTCCCCAAAGCGGACATAACCCGTCGCCGACGTAACGCCCTCATGATTCTGACCATCCTGCTGCTGGTCGTGAATATCAGCTACGTGCTGCTGGCCCGCTGGCGGGCGGACGAGCAGTTGCAGCAATCTCTCGTCAGTGAAGGGTCAACCCTTCAATCAACCTTTCATCTCACCCTTGACACCACCTATGCTGCCATGCTGCAGCTTGCAACCGCCATTGCCGACGATCAACGGGTCCAGCAGACCTTCTGGAACGGCAGGCAGGCCTGGCAACAGGAAGGTGGCGGTGGCGGTGGCAGGCAGACAGCCCTGTTCCGCCAGCAGTTGCTCAAACTGGTCTCACCGATGTGGCAGCGGCAGATGCTGAACTTTTCAGCTCGCCAGTTCGAGTTTCACTTTGGACCCAGTTCTGTGAGCTTTCTGCGGGTTCACCAACCAGACTTGTACGGAGACAGAACCGATGCCCTCCGTCATATGATCGTCGACCTCAACAACGATCATATGGCCCGCTCCGGGCTGGAATTCGGCAGGACACACGCCGCATTGCGCAGTGCCGTGCCGGTCTGGCACGAATCGACTGGCCTGCCAAGGACCTACATCGGCTCCCTGGAGGTCGGCACCTCGTTCGAGCCGATTCTACAGCTCATGCTTAAACAGACCGGTAAGCATGCGGCAATCCTGCTTGAGCGGGAGCGGATCGACCAGAGCTTGTGGCAGCAGTTCAAGAGCCAGTATCAACGTCAGCGTGATGCCGGCTGCCCTTACTACCTTGAGGCCGCGACCCGCGACGAGATTCAGACGCTTCTCGCAAACAAGGAGTTCCGGGCAGGCTACCCCGGCATTTCTTCCACCCTGATCATACAGAACCACGGTAAGGTCTTTGCCGTCACCCGTTTTCCGCTCTTCGATTACGCGGTACAGCGTGACAAAAGCAGGGAATCATGCGGCGTGGTGGTCATCTGGCACGACATAACCGATCGTTATATTGCACACACCAACGACAAGGTACTGACCATCATATTCGCGGTGGTGCTCTTCTGTCTGTTTGAACTGATGCTGATTGCCGGTTTTCGTTATTCCTGCCAGCGACTGCAGGAGCTTATACAGGAACAAACCGCCGAGATTGCCACCTTGGCCCAGCGTAACGACGCCATCCTGAATGCTGCCGGAGACGGCATCATCGGGCTTGATCAGGATGGGGCCATCACCTTTGCAAACCACTCCACCGAGAGCTTGACCGGCTGGTCGATTAATGAAATGCTGGGAAAGAATCTGCATGAACTGCTGCAGCACAGCAGCATGAACGGCCAAGAACTTTCCGTTGATGAATGTGCCATCATGCGGTGTTGCCATGCAGGAGTCAGAACCGAGATTGCGGGTGAGCGTTTCAAGCGCAAGGACGGCACGTTTTTTCAGGTTGATTACCTGGTAACACCGCTCCACGACCACAGCCAGGGCGCCGTGCTGGTTTTTCGCGATATCACCGAACGTCACGAACTGGAGCAGCGGATCATCTGGCTTGCCCACCACGACCCCCTGACCGGCCTCCCGAACCGCAGCGCGTTTGTTGAACGGCTGGAAACCTTGCAGGGGCTCTGTCGTCGAGACTGCCGCAGCATTGCCGTCTGCTACCTGGATCTGGATGGTTTTAAGCAGATCAACGACCAGTTTGGCCATGAGGCCGGCGATACCGTGCTTTGTGAAACAGCACAACGCCTTAACACTGTTCTGCGCGAAACCGACGTGATCGCCCGCCTGGGTGGCGATGAATTTGTTGCAGCCATGCAGGTGACACCCGATCAGCCCGACGGGGCTCAGCTTGTTGCAGAACGCCTGTTACACTCCTTGAGCCAGCCGGTTCTTTTCCACGGCACCGGACTCACGGTCGGCGTCAGCATCGGCATCGCCTACTATGACCCTCAACAGGAAACCAGCATTGACCAGACCATCAGACACGCAGACCAAGCCCTGTATCAAGCCAAACGGGAAGGCAAACACCGGATTGTCACCTTTCACCCACCTCCGGTCTGCTAAGGGCATCCCGCCGGGTACGGCAGTGGTGCTGTTTGTCAAACCGCCTGTAGCGGGCAGGGTCAAAACCAGACTTGCCGATGTTATTGGTGCGGAACAGGCCTGTGCGCTTTACCGTTATCTGGCAGAGACAACCATCCGGCAGGTGGTTGCAAGCGAACTGCCACTTTTGCTGTTTTTTGACGGCACAGCAGCAGAGGCTCTACCGGCTGAATGGCGCTCATGGGCAAACGCATGCCATCCCCAGCAGGGCACCGACCTGGGCGGCCGTATGTCAATGGCATTTAAGCAGTCTTTTGCACTAGGATACCGGCAGGTGGTATTAATCGGCAGCGATATCCCCGGACTTGACGCCGCATACCTCAAGCAATCGGTAAGCGCGCTTCAACAGCACGATGTGGTGATCGGACCGGTGCTTGATGGTGGCTACTGCCTGATCGGCTGCCACCACAACCGCTTCAACCCGCGCTTGTTTAGGGATATCGCCTGGAGCACGGCACAGGTGCTTGCCAGCACCTGCCAGGCCTGTGCAACCACGGGTCTGGGCTATCATCTGTTGCCGATGCTGCGCGATATTGATACCATAGAAGATCTTCAAGCCTTACAACCCTACTTTGTGCGGCACCACCCTGATGCGTTGTGGTGCTCGCCACAGGAGCAGGCACATGAGTAAACTGTTTACTCCTTTTCAGCTGCGTTCCCTTACGGCCAAAAATCGGATCTTCATGTCCCCCATGTGCCAGTACTCCTGCATGCACGGGATTCCGCTGGACTGGCACCTGGTGCACTACGGCAGCCGCGCTGCCGGTGGTGCGGGCCTGGTGATGGTGGAGGCAACGGCAGTCAGCCCTGAAGGCAGAATCAGCCCGCTTGATTGCGGCATCTGGAACAATGACCAGGCCACCGCCTTTCTAGCGATTACCCGTTTTATCAAAGAACAAGGCGCTATCCCGGCTATCCAGCTTGCCCATGCGGGGCGTAAGGCATCAACCAAGCCGCCCTACTACGGTGGCGGCCCGCTGGATGCTGCCGAGGGCGGTTGGCAGCCTCTGGCCCCCAGCGCCCTGCCCTTTGCAGCCAATTATCCTGTTCCCAGAGAAATGAGCCTGTCAGACCTGCAGCAGATTGAGTCCGCTTTTGTTGCAGCAGCCCAACGGGCCCTTGCCGCGGGGTTTGAGGTGATTGAACTCCACATGGCCCACGGGTACCTCCTGCATCAGTTTCTTTCTCCGCTTACCAACCAACGCAACGACGACTACGGCGGCAGCCTGGAAAACCGCCTGCGTTTTCCCCTGCAGGTAGCCCAGTCACTGAGAAAAATCTGGCCTGCCGAGCTACCGATGTTTGTGCGCATCTCTGCAACCGATTGGGTTGAGCAGGGTTGGGATCTTACTCAGTCAATCACACTGTGCGGCAAGCTCAAGGAGCTCGGCATAGACCTGATCGACTGTTCCAGCGGTGGACTCCTGCCTGATGCGGTCATTCCTACTGCGCCAGGTTTTCAAACTCCCTTTGCAACTGCCATAAAGCAGCAATCCGGCATATCTGTTGGCGCGGTCGGTCTGATCACAACGGCAATTCAGGCCGAGCAGATTATTGCCACCGAGCTGGCCGATGTCGTCTTGCTTGGACGCGAACTTCTACGAAATCCCCACTGGCCATTGGCGGCAGCAGCAACATTAAAATCAGAAACGAGCTGGCCGCCGCAATATCTTCGCGCCGCTTAGCTTCACATACCATACCCACAAAAAAATTTCTTTACCATTCGTATCAAGAAGAATAGTTTAATATTAAACGGCACGCCATTAAGTTATTTATGGCAAAACAAGCATAAAATCATAATCATTGGTAGACATGGTATCGTGGCTACGTTGAAAATTACATTTTCACGCGGCTATAGTTCGACATCAAACCATTTTACAATAAAGGAGAACCATCATGAAACGCATCCTCTTGGCCATCCTGAGCATCGTAGTCCCTGTCTTCCCTGGCTGGGCAAACGCCTCAACCTGGATCTTGAGACCGGTGGCGTTGCCGTGGGAAATGAAATCAACCTGGTCCTGAAAATAGAAATGATCAAACAGGCAGCTAAATAAAAACAGAAATTCTTTCAGGCCAACCATCAGCATGACCGGTATCATCCGGGGCAGGCGCCTGGGTGCCGCTGAAACTGATGTATCCAGAGGCTGATGTTCCCGTCATGCAGGTCTCGATTCAGCCAATGGCAACAACGGAACATCACCTGGCTGTTGGTAAGGCGCTGGCACCATTCAGGTCAGAGGGGGTTCTGATCCTCGCAAGCGGTTCGGCAACCCACAACCTGCATGATTTCTTTGGCCGTTCCCTAGATGCAGCCATGCCAGAGTATGTTGCCCAATTTAACGATTGGTTGATCAGGTCCGTGCAAGCTGATGATCAACAGGCCTTACTCGATTACCAGCACCAGGGGCCCCACGCCTTGCAGAACCATCCGACCCCGGAACATCTGTTACCGCTGTTTGTGGCCATGGGGAGCGGTGGGATGCCAGAACTCCTGCATGACGCCGTAACCTACGGGGTGATCTCCATGGCCAGTTTTGCCTGGTGCTAAGTAGGGCTCACGGTTCTCGGCCTTGACAAACGCCGGCAAACTCTGAATGATGACAGCTCATTCATGCCCAAGGAGTCGCCTGTTATGACTGTCTCAGACCTTACCTGGAATACCACCCTACTTTACCCTGCCCCTGACTCTGCAGAACTTGAGCAGGATCTTTCGTCATTTGAACCACTTGCCACCACCTTTCGCACAAAGTACTTTGAAAAATTGGCTGGGCTTGAGGCCACAGCCATTCTTACCGCCATTACAGAGTATGAAGCACTCCAGACCCGCATGGCCAAGCCGTTTTGCTATGCCCATCTGCTGTTTGCCTCTGACTCGAGCAACGAGGTCCACCGAGCCCTTTCGCAGCGCTGCTCGGAACTGGGCAGTAAGCTATCCCAGGCCCTGCTCTTCTTTGACCTGGAACTGATGCACCTGCCGGATGAACTGTTCCAGCAGGTCTGTGCCTTGCCGGCTGCCGCCCAGTACATCCACTTTCTTGAGGGCATCCGCAAGTTCAAACCATACACCCTGCAGGAGAACGAGGAGCGCCTGCTGACCCGCAAGGACCTGACCGGTAGCCGGGCCTTTACCAAGCTGTTTGATGAACTGTCTGCCTCGCTGCAGTACCAGATGGAGTTTGAAGGAGAACTGAAGGATTTTACCGGTGAAGAACTACTGGGCCTCCTGCACCACCCCTCAGCCGAGGTGCGCTTCAATGCCCAGACCTGTTTCCTGGAAAAGCATGCTGAAAGCGGTAATGCCCTGGTTTTTAATACCGTGTTCAACACCATGGCCCTTGACCATGGCCAGGAGATGGAACTGCGTGGCTACACCTCTGCCATCCAACCCACCAATATCGGCAATGAATTGAGTGATGAGGCGGTTGAACACCTGATGCAGACCACCGAGGCCAACTATGGCCTCGCCCAGGACTATTTCCGGCTCAAGGCCAAGATGCTGGGGGTAGAGAAACTGCGCAACTGTGATGTATATGCCCCGGTTGCAGAAACGCAAAAGACCTACTCCTTTGATGAGGCTCGTGAGCTGACCATTGCAGCCTATCGCCAGTACGACCCCCAGTTTGGCGCTATCATCCAGGCCTTTTTCGATGAACGCCGGGTGGATGTCATGCCGCGCCCCGGCAAGTCGGGCGGCGCCTTTGCCATGGGGATCTCACCGGTTGACCCACCCTTTTTGCTCTTGAATTACACCGGCAATCTGCGCGATATCGCCACCATTGCCCATGAAGCCGGCCACGGCCTGCACTTTGTCGTATCTCAGAAACAAAACAGTCTCAACTACCATGCCCCGCTGCCGCTGGCAGAGACCGCCTCGGTCTTTGGCGAGATGCTTTTGACCCGGATGTTGTTGGATCAGGAGCAGGATCCCGCAATACGCAAATCCCTGCTGTGTGCCAAGATTGAGGATATCATTGCCACCACCTTCCGCCAGACTGTCTTGACCCGCTTTGAATTACGCCTGCATCTTGAGCGCAAAAAAGGGCTACTCTCCAACGACCGGATCAACCAGATCTGGCTGGAGGAAAACGGTAAATTGTACGGCGATGTTGTGGAGATGATCCCGGCCTATCAATGGGGATGGTCCTATATCAGCCATTTCATCCACAGCCGGTTCTACTGTTACTCGTACACCTTTGCCGAATTGATGGTACTGGCCCTGTATCAACAGTACCGTGAGACCGGCGAGGCCTTCAAGCCAGGTTACCGTGCCCTGTTGGAATCCGGCGGTGCCCTGTCTCCGGCTGCCACGGCAAAGCTTGCCGGCATTGATATCGAGAGTTCCGGATTCTGGCAGAAAGGGTATGAGTTTTTGAAGGAGTTGATCGCAGAGCTAAAGCAGATAGCCTGATAACAGGCCAAAACGAGGACATACATTAAAGGGGCGGGTAACCGCCCCTTTTTTCTTGCCATACATCTTGACTTATCCACAGGCCGTGCTTACCTCATACCATAGGTACTGAACGTACTGATGAAAGGAAGCACTGGTTATGGATATCAATCGGTTTACTCAGAAATCACAGGAAGCCCTAGGAACTGCCCAAACCAAGGCCACCAGCTACGGCCATGTCGAGGTGGATGGCGAGCACCTGCTCTGGGCCCTACTGAACCAAGAGGGCGGGCTGATACCACGCCTGTTGGCAAAAATGGATGTTGACCTTCCGTCGTTGCAAAAGGCGACTGAAGGCGAGCTTGACCGGCGGCCACGGGTCTCTGGTCCTGGCGCAGAACCGGGCAAGATTCATGTTTCCCAACGTTTTTCACGCCTGTTGGTTGCGTCTGAGGCTGAGGCAAAACGACTGAAGGACGAGTATATCTCGGTTGAACACCTGCTGATGGCCCTGATTGCCGAAGGTGACGGCAGCGGTGCCGGCAAATTATTAAAACAGTACAACATCACACGTGATCGTCTGCTACAGGCCTTGAGCGACGTCAGGGGCAACCAGCGGGTTACCTCTGCCAACCCGGAAGAAACCTATGAAGCCCTTGAAAAGTATGGGCGTGACCTGGTCAAGATGGCCCGCACCGATAAGCTGGACCCGGTGATCGGCCGAGACGAAGAAATCCGGCGGGTTATCCGGATTCTTTCCCGCAAGACCAAGAACAATCCGGTTTTGATCGGCGAACCCGGGGTGGGCAAGACTGCGGTGGTGGAGGGACTGGCCCAACGGATCGTCAAGGGGGATGTGCCGGAGGGGCTGAAGGACAAGACCGTCTTTGCCCTGGATATGGGCTCTCTAATTGCCGGCGCCAAATACCGCGGCGAGTTTGAAGAGCGCCTCAAGGCGGTCCTGAACGAGATCAAACAGGCCGAAGGCCGGATCATCCTGTTCATTGATGAGTTGCACACCATTGTGGGGGCTGGCAAGGCTGAAGGGGCCATGGATGCCGGCAACATGTTGAAACCGATGCTGGCCAGGGGTGAGCTGCACTGTATTGGAGCCACCACCCTGGATGAATATCGCCAGAATATAGAAAAGGATGCGGCCCTGGAGCGCCGTTTTCAGCCGGTTCTGGTGGAACAGCCCACAGTGGAGGACACGGTTTCAATCCTGCGCGGGCTGAAAGAACGCTTTGAGGTGCATCATGGAGTCAAGATCCAGGACAATGCCCTGGTGGCTGCCTCCACCCTCTCCCACCGTTATATTACCGAGCGTTTCCTGCCGGACAAGGCCATTGACCTGGTGGACGAGGCCTGTGCCATGTTACGGACCGAGATTGATTCGCTGCCGTCAGAGCTCGATACCATTTCTCGTCGGGTCATGCAGTTGGAGATTGAGGAGCAAGCCCTGAAAAAGGAAAAGGATCCGGCCAGCAGGGAACGCCTTGAGGCCCTGCGCAAGGAGTTGGTGGAGGAAAAAGAAAAGGCCGCCGGAATGCGGGCCCAGTATGATGCCGAGAAGGTCGCTATCCAGCGGGTACAGGGGCTGCGGGAACAGATTGAAAAGACCCGCCGAGAGATCGAGCAGGCTGAACGTTCCTACAACCTGGAGCTTGCCTCAAAACTGAAATACTCCGAACTGCCTGGCCTTGAAACAGCCCTGCACAATGAAGAAGATGCCTTGAATCGCAAACAGGGCGGCCAGAAACTGTTGCGTGAAGAGGTGACCGAGGATGAGATAGCCGAGATCGTCTCACGTTGGACCGGCATCCCGGTTACCCGCCTGGTGGAAACCGAACGGGACAAGCTCCTGAAGCTTGATGAGATCCTGCACCAACGGGTGGTGGGACAGGATGAGGCGGTGCAACTGGTAACGGATGCCGTACTGCGAGCCCGCGCCGGCATCAAGGACCCCAAACGACCGATCGGTTCCTTCATCTTTTTAGGGCCGACCGGGGTTGGCAAGACCGAACTGGCCCGCACCCTGGCAGAGGCTTTGTTTGATTCAGAAGAAAACATGGTCAGGATCGACATGTCGGAATACATGGAGAAGTTTGCGGTTTCCCGCCTGATCGGCGCACCTCCCGGCTATGTCGGCTATGAAGAGGGTGGGCAACTGACCGAGGCGGTCCGCCGCAAGCCCTACTGTGTACTGTTGTTCGATGAGATCGAGAAGGCCCACCCGGATGTCTTCAACATCCTGCTCCAGATCCTTGACGACGGCCACGTGACAGACAGCCACGGCCGTACGGTCAGCTTCAAGAATACGGTGATCATCATGACCAGCAACATTGGGGCTCCCCACCTGCTGGAAGGGATTACCCCTGACGGCGATATTCGCGAAAGTGCAAGGATTGCCGTGATGCAGGAACTGAAAAACGCCTTCAGGCCTGAGTTTTTAAACCGTGTTGATGACATAGTGCTGTTCAAACCTTTGCACCTCGACGAGGTAACCAGGATTGCAGGCCTGCTGGCACAACAGCTGATCGAACGGCTGAGAGAACGCAGAATAACCCTGGAGATCAGCGATGAGGCCCTGAAGCAGATCGCCAGGGCCGGGTATGACCCGGTCTATGGTGCCCGGCCTTTGAAGCGCTATATCCAGCGCGAACTGGAAACCAAGGTGGCACGGGCCATCATTGCGGGCCAGGTGATTGAAGGCGGCACCCTTCGGGTTATCAATGAAGCGGGACAACTGTCAATCCAGACGTCATAACGAACCACGTCAGGTTTTTACAGCACGGCAGGCGTCACCTTCTGCGGGTAACGCCTGCCGTGCGTTCGTACCGTTGCCGGCAATGTCTCTCTATACCGCTTCCACCTTTAACAAACGTCCTCCAAGATCAGTCAACTCCTCCAGGGCTCGCTCCGCATCACCGGGGATGACATCCACGCCAGCCACAGCATCAATCAGTACGGTCACTTGAAAACCGTTCCTCAATGCCTCACGGGCAGTAAACAAGATGCAATAGTCGGTTGCCAGGCCGGCAAGATAAAGTTGGCGTACTCCCAGCTCCAGTAAAACCGTCTTCAACGCCCTGCCTGCCTCGTCAACGCCGTCAAAGGCCGAATAGCCGTCCTGCTCCGGGTTACAGCCTTTGGAAAGCACCAAGGCCCCCTGCGGTAATCGCAGGTCTGGATGAAAGTCTGATCCAGGCGTGCCCTGGACACAATGCACCGGCCATGATCCGCCAAACTCACGAAAATGACGCGTCTGCGGAGGATGCCAGTCACGGGTGGCCAGGACCGGTCTTCCCGCAGCAGCAAACCGTTCGGCTGCCCGATTGATCGGCGCCACCACCCGATCACCATCGGTGACCTGCAGAGCCCCGCCAGGACAGAAATCGTTCTGCACATCCACAATCAACAGTGCTGCCTGCGCTTCCATGATCACGCCCCCTTCTCCACAGTCTGGGCCCAGCAGCCGATTTCTGAGGTTGTTCAGAAACTCCGAGATAGACACCTATATATATCTGTACGGGTTAACAAAACGGCAGTAGCCTTGATCGGACCGCTGGTCACCTTCAGTTTCGGGGAACCGTCAATTGATACCCCCCCCCAGACCAGTTGCCAGCTCGGTTCACATGCCGTGGTTCTCAACACAACCGCCTTCAGTACGGATTGATTCAATAACATGCTGGTCCAGCTCATTGGAACCACACTCCTGACCTCATGAAAACCGGCATCATCCAGCAACCAGTGGCTTTCGCTAAAGAGATACGCAAGATCGCCGGAATCAAGCCTGATCCCGCGCAGTCCATGGCCGCGTGCGTGCATTTCCCGCGCAATCTTGATGACTTGCTAAGTAATATGTATAGCATGAAATCTAACAGACGCAACTGCCCTCGGATCCAGTCAACGGGGTTCTGCCCGGCAACTGAATCCGAGGCCTCAAGGACAGTGTCTGGAACCATACGGGACAGCAGGTTTTCGCACGAACGCAAGACACCACAGGATTACCGCGCACCACACCGCTGAAAAAGCCGGATAGTGTCTATGTTATTATCAAGGGAGCACCCGCATGCGCCTCCATAGGTTATCTCTATGACAACTGGCTGGACCGATGAAAACCGTTCAAAAACTCAGGTTATTTTTGACAGTACGACCATATTGTGTGCCGAATGTATGTTTCTTCCAACCGACCAAGAAAGCCTTGCGCAACCGACCATCTTTGCGGCGATGACCAGAATCAGCTGGTTACGCTTAGTGTTTTTGCGAACGCTGCACAGAGCCTGACTCTACTGCGGAAACAGCCATTCTGAGGCTCCCCCAGTATATTTTGTTCCAGCACCGCTTCTCCTGGAAGATGTAGTTGATTGGTTCAAAACAGATACGCGCTCACACCATGAATGGCTTCGCATGTTTTGCAATTATGCAATCAACACCTGACTACAGAAGCACTTTTGCACATCTGCAAAAAGCATGAAGACGCCATAAACATTTAAAATAACAATAAGTTATCAGATCATTTCCGTTACAACCTCATCCTAAACAATCACACGGCCACAACGCTCCACCAATGTAATCAATTGAATTAACTCATATTTTAAAGAATGTATACACTATGGCATGCCAGTTGCTTTGGGCAAGGCATGTCCAACGCACCTGTGTGCCCATATTACGGTCTTAACGATGACTACTGCGATGTCGGCTGCGGCTATATCTCACCGCATGACGTCAACATGATCATCCGTTACTGCAGCAAACGCTACCGCGATTGTGCCAAATATCAGGAGCTGGCTGCCCGTTTTCCTGAGACGCTGCCCCCATTCGCCGCTGCCTGCTGCGCGCAGGCAAGTTGAAAGGAACTACCATGCTTTACGTACTGACCAACATCGCAGAACCATCAACCATGCTCGCAACCTTACTGGTAAGCATAGTCATCACTGCCATTATTTTTACAAAGGAGAGAAGAAATGACCCAGAAAGAGCTTGAATTGATGCAGCGGATCGAAGAGCTTGAGCGGCACACCTGGCGTAACAGCTCTATTTTGCGAGCTGTCGCAATGGTTTCTTTTACTGCCATGGTAGGGATTATTGTAGCAGCCGGCGTCATTGGCGGCGGACATGGCAGCCACTGGTCCGGCCCGGCATGGAACACCATGTGGCTGTACGGCCTGTTTGCCGCAAATGCAGTGTCAATGTTCTGGACCACCCACAAGGAATAGGAGAGAGGAACTAGCCATGCCGATGAAACTATCTCATGCTGCACTGCTGCTGATTGTCTGTGTTTTGTGCGCAGGCTTTAATATGCGCCTCTTTCAGGGCCTTGACGATATGATGGGTAGTGACAACTACTGGGTTGTTGACACCACACAGGGTGACCATGGCTGGTACGCCATGGGACTGCTGCCGCACCTGAAGACGGTAGCCAAAGACGTGGTACGCGCCGCCAACACTGATCCGGCCAACAAAGAAAAATACATCATCTACGCCCAAAGCGGCGACTTTGCCGGTAACTCGGTCTACGGTATCTGCTTCGGTATCCCCTTGATCATGTACCTGATCTGGTTTGCCTTTATCATCGGCTTTCCGGACCGTGTCGACCCCTATCTGCTGCCACGCAGGATATTTACCCTTGCCGTCATTGCAGCTTGTTCGATCCTGGTGAACCTCTTCTTGATGCGTATTGCTGCAGACTTCATCCGTGATCCGATGGCCCGCATAGCAAACATTGCCGGCAACCACTCTTCATTATTGTTCCACAACGCCGGCATCTGGTTTGCCATCCTGTTCTCAGCCCTGGGCACCCACAACCACTCTTACAGTGAGGCCCCGGCACCTGACAGCCGCAACTGGCAGACCCAGGCCTCTGAAAAATTCAACTGGCTCTTCACCCTGCTGGCCTTTGTTACCGTGCTGGAAGTGGCACTGGTTAAGAACAAACTGGCCCTGCCTGACGCAGCTGTTGATTATTCCGTCTGGATCATCTGGGTCGTCATCTTCATGCGTATGTTCGGCTTTTCACCCAAATACTGGGTTAAGCGCATCCCCGGTATCGCCATCATGGTTGTTGGCACACTGCTGACCCTTCCGATCTTCTACCTGCTTGAGCGGGTAACCGGCACACTTGGCGCCGGATTTGCCTCACCGATCCTTGCCAAGGCCTTGGGCGCCGAGAACCAGAACATCGGTCTCTCGCTGATGATTTCGATCTATCTCGTCTTCTGGATGGAATTTGCCGCTGCCATCCGGATGAACGGCCCAGCTAAAAAAGCGGTACCTAGCAAAGCCTAAAGGCACGTTTTTCCGCCATGAAAAACGGAAAGGCCCTGGCGTGGGAACCAGGGCCTTTCGTATTTGTGCGACAGAGCTCCCACCTATGGTATGCCCCCGGCAAATCGCCCAGTGCACAACAGACAAAAAATGTCACCTATTCCGCAACAGATACCGTCACTATCCCCAACGCAGCAGGTCACAAAACAGCGCAAATAGGCCTCCTGAGGCAAATTATCATTAAGGCACGCTTTGTGCTTAATAAAGCAACAACAGACATAGAGCGGGATACACGAGAATACTAAACCATCCGCGAGGGTGGGACGGAAAGCCCATGGGTCTCCTTGAGACAGCCGGGTCGCCGAAATATCTCTACGAGATGGCGACTCGGCTGTTTTTTTAGCCGGTCAGCAGTTGACACCGCACAAGGAGATCGCTATGCACTCCACGGGTATTTCCTGGCACCTTTGCTTTATAGGGATGTTAACCTGTCTTTGTCTGACTATCCAGCTGGAATGCCCGTCACCTGCCATTGCCCAAGAAGATCCTGTTGTCCTATTCCAGAATTTTCATAACGCATATCTTCCTCACGCAGTAGCGCCATCAAGCAACGCGCACAGCACCCAATTGTTGCTTGATCTCAGTGACAGTGGCGATGTCAGGATCAAGTACGGCAAGACATCGCTTACCATAGCATGCAACCTCGACACACCGGATGATCGTCACCGCCAACAACCGCCGAGTATGACAACTCCACCTCAACTACAAGCCTCGACAATGCCAGGTCTTAATCTGATGCTCACCTTCGCCTTTTAAGCAATGCTTGGTCATGGCACTGAAACGGTTTTGATAACCGGAAAAGAAGCTGGTGCAAGCAACTGCATCTTGGCAACGCCATTTGACTGCAATTCCACTCTCAACCGTTCAACCTGTTGAATCAAGCCGTTGACATCCATCCAGAGACAGGGGTGGGAAACGTTCCGCAGATACCCGATGCTGCTATTAAGGAGCGCCATAGCACCGTTGTAATTGCCATTGCGCCAGTGGTGTAAGGCTATTGCCACCTGAATTATCCCCTGATAGAGATTCCGCACCTCACCATCGGCATGCAACCAAAGCTGTTCCAAGGTCTCATGACAGGCATACCATTCATGAGCATTAAACTGACGCACCCCTAGTAGAAACTGTCCTGAAGGCGCGTCAGTGCACAATTTTAGCCGCTTACCCTGTTGCTCTGTTTCCATAGAGGCACCTCTTCACGCAAAAAGGCATGGCGCTGACGCCATGCCTTTTTCAGTACCCTATCTACACCGGCTTGGAAAGACTAGCGCGCCTTATCAAGCTGGCTTTTCAACAAATCACCAAGATTAGAGGTTGCCTCACCTTGGCCGCCCCCCAGATAGGATTCAAACTCCGCCTTTTCAGCAGCTGCAGCAAGGGCCTTGACAGACAGAGAAATGCGGCGCTCACGGGCATCTGCATTCAACACCACTGCCTCAATGGAGTCACCAACATTGGCAAATTCTTTGGCAGAGGCTACTTTTTCACGAGACAGTTCCGAAACGTGGATCAGTCCTTCGATGCCTTCTTCTATCTCGACAAAGACACCGAAATCGGTAGTAGAAGCGACTTTACCGACCAAACGGGTGCCGGGGGTATACTTCTGGGGTACCAGCGACCAGGGGTCAGGGGTCAACTGTTTGATACCAAGCGAAACACGCTCATTCTGGGGATCAACCTTCAGTACAACCGCCTGCACAAGGTCACCCTTACTGTAGACATCACCAGGATGCTTAACCCGCTTGGTCCAGGAAATGTCGGATACATGCACCAAACCGTCAATACCGTCCTCAATACCGATAAACATACCAAAATCGGTCATGTTCTTAATCTGGCCTTCCAGCTTGGTCCCCACCGGGTAGCGCTCTGAGATGGATTGCCAGGGGTTATCGCTGACCTGCTTCAGACCCAGCGAGATTTTGCGGTTTTGCAGGTCAAGACCAAGCACCACAACATCAACCTGGTCACCAACATTCAGCATATCCGCTGCCTTACGCACCCGCTTGGTCCAGGACATTTCAGAGACGTGCACCAGGCCTTCAATACCGGCCTCAAGTTCGACAAAAGCGCCATACTCCATTAGACTGACGACCTTGCCGCTCACGCGCGTACCTTCAGGATAACGCTGAACAATATCTTGCCAGGGGTCTTCGAGAGTCTGCTTGATACCAACGGAAACCTTACCTTTTTCCGGGTCAAACTTCAGAATTTTGACGTTAACTTCTTGGCCCGGCTTCAATACATCGGAAGGCTTACCAACTCGCCCCCAGGAAATATCGGTTACATGCAGCAGACCGTCAACACCACCAAGGTCAACAAAGGCGCCGTACTCGGTCAGGTTCTTGATGACACCCTGCATGACCTGACCTTCAGTCAGCTTTTCCAGGGTCAGCTTGCGGGCTTCGGCGCGTTCTTCTTCCAGCAGGGCCCGACGTGACAGGACAATATTGCCGCGCTTCTGGTTCAAGCTGATCACCTTGAACTGGCCGGCAAGTCCGATATAAGCATCGCCGTTACCGGAAGGCCGGATATCGACCTGCGAGGCCGGCAGGAATGCGTTTATTCCGCCGATGGCAACCGTAAAGCCGCCGTTTGTCTTGCCAATGATGGTTCCTTCGAGGACAGCACCTTCACCACCTGCCTCATTAATGGTTTCCCAGGCAGCCATCTGATCTGCACGTTTTTTGGAGAATTTGTTACCACCATCACGGCTGGGGACGACCTTGACCTTGTCACCAACGTTGACGGTAACATTGCCATCTGCATCCTTAAATTCGTTCAGCGGCACAAAGCCTTCGGACTTGCGGCCGACATCAACAAGCACCGTGTCCGGATCCACACGGACAACCGTTCCTTCCAGTATTTTATCACGCTCAGGCCGCTCCTGCTGTTCCTTCAAGCTGGCACTGAACAGTTCAGCAAATTCGTTACTTTGTTGCTCAACGTCCATTTCATCCGTATCTACGTTGAGCCGTTTCACATCAGTCATGAGACCCTTACCCCCTGGTTGATTTTCGCCGCTCATTACCGCCAATCGATAACAAACGCAAGTTGGATACTTTTACACACTTTTTGTATTTATTCAACGCGAATTATTGACACTCTTCAAGTCTTTCAAGTACCTCGTCAATAATCCATTTTGGTGTTGAGGCACCAGCTGTGACCCCGACGGTCTCAACCCCTTGAAACCAGGAACAATCTATTTCATTGGCGGTTTCAATATGATACGTTCTGGACTGAATCTCCGTGCAGATTTCGGCCAAACGGCGCGTGTTGGCACTGTTAAACCCCCCGATAACAATCATGCAGTCCACCTGATGCGCAAGCTCCGTGGCTTCCTGCTGTCGTACCGCCGTTGCATCACAGATGGTATTGAACACTCGCACTTCCCCGCCCCTGCGCAGACATTCGGTTACCACGCTTTTGAGGTTGTCAAACGATTGGGTTGTCTGGGCAACCACCCCCATTTTACTCATCTTGGGCAGTTTTTTTACCTGCTCCCCTGAGGCAACGACATAGACTTTATCCGTACCATAGGAAACAATCCCCTGCACCTCGGGATGGTCGGCATCGCCGACCACCAGCACATCATAGCCCGCTTCAGACAGGTATTTGACATGTTCTTGTGCCTTTTTCACAAAAGGGCAGGTGGCATCAACGATCTCAAGCTGCTTTTGCTGTGCCTCCTCCATCTCACTGGCCAATACGCCGTGGGAACGGATAATAACCGTGCCATCAGCCACACCGGAAAGGTCTTTGACAACACCGACGCCCATTTCCTCCAACTTTTGCACAACCTGGGGCGAATGGATAATCGGCCCCAACGTAAAGGTCTTCTGATCCTTGCCGGCCGCCTCAAACGCCATCTGCGTGGCCCGTTTGACGCCAAAACAAAATCCTGCGCGCTTTGCAAGAATGATCTTCATCGGTTAGGTATCCTCTCGTGCCACGCGATCGTGAAAGGCCGTTTCCATGAGTGCAATAACCTGATCAATGCTCAAACCAGTGGAGTCGATCGAAATCGCATCCTCTGCCTGGCGTAGCGGAGCCAGCTCACGCTCAGAATCCTGACGATCGCGCTGCACCACATCCTGAATAGTGCTTTCGAGGCTGATTGCAACCCCCTTGTCCTTCAATTCGAGAAACCGGCGTCTTCCCCGTTCCTCGGCCGATGCAGACAGAAAAAATTTGAGCTCGGCGTCGGGAAATACCACGGTGCCGATATCACGGCCATTCAGGATCACCCCGCCCTTGCTGCCCATCTTACGCTGCAGTGCCATCATGGCCTCACGCACCGGTGCCAGCTTGGATACCTTCGAGGTAAGCATCGAAATTTCCGGCGTCCTGATTTCTTGTGTCACATCCCTGCCATTGGCCAGCACCCGGGTGGCACCGTTTTGCAACAGCAACTCGACTTCTGCAGACTGACTGAAGTTTCTGACCGCCTGTTCGTCATCAAGATCAAGTGCGCGGTCCTTGACCAGCCAGGCCATGGCGCGGTACATGGCGCCGGTATCAATCTCAAGGTAGTCCAAACGTTTTGACAAGGCCCTGCTGATGGTGCTTTTGCCTGCGCCTGACGGACCATCAACCGCTATTACGATTCCCCGTTCACGCATCACCGTACCGCCACCTTGTCCAGAAGTTGATAAAATCCGGGAAACGAGGTAGCAACGCAACTCACATCATCAACCTCCACCGCAGATCGGCTGGCAAGGGCTGCAATGGACAAGGCCATTGCAATCCGATGATCACCACAGCTGGTGACGTTGCCCCCTGCAAGGGTTTCGGTGCCCTGAATCACCATGCCATCCTCGGTTTCTTCCACACTCGCCGCCCCAATAGCACGCAGGTTTGCCGCCATGGCGGCAATCCGGTCAGTCTCCTTGACGCGCAACTCACGGGCATCCGTTATTACGGTTGTTCCCTCGGCCAATGTTGCCGCAACACTGATGGCAGGGAACTCATCAATGGCACGGGGAACCAGGTCACCGCCAATTGCAATACCCTTCAGTCGCGAAGAACGGACCAGCAGGTCGGCCACCGGTTCACCGGAGACTTCGCGCGGCTCCAACAAGGTGATATCGCCCCCCATTGCCTGCAGGATATCAATAATCCCCGTACGGGTAGGGTTTATGCCGACATTACGGATCAGTAGTTCCGAACCCGGCACGATCAAGGCCGCAACCATAAAAAATGCCGCAGAAGATATGTCGCCCGGCACCATGATTTCCTGCCCCCGCAGTTCAGCCCCGCCCCGTACGACCACGCCATTGGGCAGGGTATCGAGATCAGCGCCAAAGAATCTGAACATCCGCTCGGAGTGATCCCGCGAAAGCGACGGCTCTGTCACCGTGGTTTCACCAGCAGCATACAGTCCGGCCAGCATCAGGGCCGATTTGACCTGGGCACTGGCAATGGGTGAATCATAACTGATGCCGTGCAACGGGCTGCCGGTTATGGCAAGCGGCGCCATCGTCCCCTGGGCGCGCCCTGCAATCTGGGCACCCATACGGCGTAGCGGCTCGCTTACCCGTTTCATCGGGCGCTTGCGCAGGTATTGATCACCGGTCAATACCGAAAAGAAGCGTTGACCGGATAAAAGCCCGGTCATCAAGCGGATAGTGGTACCGGAATTGCCGCAATCAAGCACATCAAAGGGTTCCTGCAGACCATGCAGTCCCACCCCGTGCACCACCACGGTCTGACCGTCGTCGTCGATCGGCACACCCATGGCGCGAAAGGCCTGCATGGTTGAAAAATTATCTTCACCACGCAGAAAGTTGGTAATACGCGTGGTACCGCTGGCAAGCGAACCCAGCATGATGGAACGGTGAGAAATGGACTTGTCTCCCGGAACCGCTATCTCGCCGCGCAACTGCCTGGCCGGCAATGTGGTCATAGGTTGCCTCTGTTCGTGCATGATCACCTCTGGGCTATACCATCCCGCAGGCGCTTGGAGGTTTGAAAGAACTCCTCCAGCCAAGCGGCATCACTGGACGCGATCCGCTCCCGCAGGGCATTGAATTCAACAGCATACCGATCCATCATATCAAGCAGCGCCCCGCGGTTCATGACGGCAATATCGCGCCACATGACCGGGTCAGACGAGGCGATCCTGGTGAAATCACGGAAACCTCCAGCGGAAAAGGCCAGGATGTTTTCCTCCTCCTCTGCCGACCTATCAACAGCATGCACCAGGGCATAGGCAACCATATGGGGTAGATGCGAGACCGCCGCAAACACACGGTCATGACTCTGCACATCCATGCACTCTACCCTGCTGCCGGCAGCTTCCCAGGCGCGTCGAACCAGCTCCAAGGCAGCTTGATCTGTTGCGGCGGTAGGTGTCAGGATACAGCGTTTTCCCTGAAACAGTTCGGCAAAGGAAGCCGCTGCACCGGAGTGTTCCGTTCCCGCAATCGGGTGTCCACCAACAAAGCTGGTGCCAGCCGGCATCAACGGTTCACAGGCTCGCACAACCTCTTCCTTCACGCTGCCGCCGTCGGTGACCACACACCCCTTTGGAAGACAGGGGGCAAGTTCTGCGACCACACGCGCAATGGAACGAACCGGTACGGCGACAAAGACCAACTCGGCTTGCTGCACACCTGACTCCAGCGAGTCTGCTGCCTCGTCGATTACCCCTAACGCGAGCGCTTGTTGCAGGTTGTCACAATCCCGGTCTACCCCCACCACACGTTCGACCACGCCGGCTTTTTTCAAGGCGCGCGCAAAGGAACCGCCAATCAGACCAACTCCGATAACCGCAACACTCCTCAGCATTAACGCGCCTTGGGGTACGATCCCAGAATTTTCAGGAACTGGCAAAAACGGCGCAACTCCTCAATGGCTTCGTGCACGGTTGGGTCAGCGACATGGCCTTCCATATCCAAGAAGAAGATATATTCCCAAGCCTTGGTCTTGACCGGCCGGGACTCGATCTTTGCCAGGTTGACACCACGCCGCGCAAACGGTTCGAGCATGCGGTAGAGAATCCCCGGCTCATCCTTGACCGAGAAAAGGATTGAAGTCTTGTCGTTCCCGCTCGGCTCACTGGGTTTGCGGGAGATCACCAGAAAACGGGTGACATTGTTGACCTGGTCCTCAATTCTGCTCCGCACCACTTTCAAATCGTACAATGAAGCAGCCAGCTCGCTGGCAATGGCGGCAGCTGTATAGTCTTCACTGACAATCTGGGCTGCAACAGCCGTGGAGGCGACATCAACCAAAGGGGTATTCGGCAGGTTTTCCTCAAGCCAGCGACGGCATTGGGCCAGTGGTTGCGGGTGCGAATAGATCTTGCGGATATCCTCCATCCTACCGGTACGTGAAAGCAGGTCATGGTGAATATCCAGAATGATCTCGGCGGTAATCGACAGATTACTATCAACAAACATATCCAGGGTATGCGTGATGACCCCTTCGGTTGAATTCTCAACCGGCACAACCCCGTACAGCGCCTTGCCTTTCTCAACCTCTTCAAAAACAGCAGGGATCGATTTCTGAGGTTCCAGCTGTGCTGCAGCCCCAAACTGCTGCATGGTGGCAAGATGGCTGAAGGTTGCCTTGGGGCCCAGGTAGGCCACCTTCAGCGGTGACTCAAGCGACAGACAGGCGGACATGATTTCGCGGAAGATACCCCGCAAGGCATCGCCAGACAAAGGTCCCTTATTAAGACCAGCAACCCGTTCCTGCACCTCTCTTTCACGGCTTGGTACATGAAAATCCCGGTCGAGCCTGGTTTTTATATGCCCGACCTCTGCGGCAACGGCTGCGCGTTGGTTCAGCAAGTCCACCAACTGAGCATCAATCCTGTCTATCTCATGACGTAACTGCTCAAGACTCTGTTTTGTTGACATGGGAGTAGTTCCGAATATCTGAAAGGTTGAGTAATCGGGATCGTTACCATAGTAGATAGGGGGTCAAAAGGCAACTGTTTTTGCCCGGACACAACGCACCTTGCATATGCCTCAAATAACGTTATACTTTAGGTGCGACAGCTGTATTTGCGAAACAAACTCGGGATGCAAATCAATGCAAACTATTTTTATAACCCCTAATGAAGATAAACTGACCCGACTGATTGAAGGCAGTCTCAGCCTGATGCCTATTACAGACCTGATTCAGTGGATTGAAGGCAGCAAGAAATCAGGTACGCTGGTCACCTCCAATGAAGACAGTACGCGACGTTTTTTCTTCCAGGACGGCAAACTGATTTTTGTCTGGTCTGACCACTATGAGCAGTTGCTTTTTGACGCGGTTCATCAACAGTTCGGGCTCTCTGTTGAACGGATTATCGAGGCGATCAAGCAGGCGGAGCGGCTGGGTATCTCGTTTATCGGGCTGCTTTCAAGTGAAGAAGGCATCCCCCTTGAACAGTTGGGGGTATTGATTTCATCCTTGACCGAACAGGCGCTCACCTCCACCCTGACCTGGCACACCGGCCGCTTCCGTTTTTATGATCTGTTGCCACCTGCTGTACTCTGTAGCCCGATTACGATCAAACCGACCCAGGTGCTGCTCGACTCAACCGTGCAGGTAGATGAGGCCCGACTCGGCAACACCGGCGATATAGATCCGGTCTTGAACGAGGTGTACGACCTGATCCGAAAAGGCAGTATCGACATCCCGCCTTTGCCGGCTGATATGCAGTTATTGATGGACAAGATCAACGATCCCAGCCTGACCATTGACCAGATCATCGAATCCATCACCGACCCGCTCCTGGTGTCAAAGATACTCAGGATCTGCAACTCACCTTTTTATGGGCGTTGCAGCCGGGTTAACTCCTTGCACGAGGCTGTGGTGTATATGGGGATCAAATCGCTGATGAGCATCGTAACGGTCAATGCACTCAGCGGTTTCTCACCGCGACATGCAGCTGAGATCGAAAAGATCCTGCATCATTCCTTGATGGTGGGGATGGTTGCCAAACAACTGGCAAAAGATATGGGGGAAAATCACGACCAGGCCTTTGTCTGTGGTTTGTTGCACGACCTGGGTAAGGTGGTCATGCTTGAAATGTTAACCAAATATGACCTTGACAAGGCCAAACACGACAAACTGATTAGTGATCACCATGAGTCGCTGGGGGCGCTGATTGCAAAGAAATGGAACTTTTCTGAAGAAATCCAGGAAGTTATCCGCTATCACCATGCCCCGGACCAAGCAAAGGACTACCCGCATTTAGTGCAGATGATCTCCATGGCCAACCTGCTGGCAAATAATGAAACTCCTCCCGAACCGCCAAGCAGCATGGGGGCGCAGGGGCAAACATCGGTCTGGGGCGCAGCCTTTGTGGATCATCTGGAAGAGCTTGATCGTGAAATCACGGCCATTCTCACCACGGCGTAAGACTCTCTCTCGATAAAGATGGAAAGGCTTAGCTGTAAATTGCGGCAACGGTTGTCTTGACCTGTTGCACCAAATCACTTAAAGAGTCCCGGAACTCCACAATTCTGGCCTTACCGAATTTTTCCATCTTTCGTTCCAGATCAAGCATCTGCAAACCATACACCTCGCCACGCCTCTGTTCAGAGGATTCATACTTGCAGCAGAACCCCACATTCAAACAGATCTGGTCAGCCAGATGTATCAGACGGGTCAGTGGGGCCATCTGCTCCGGGGCGATATCGTGGTGGTGCATGATGACATCAATAAACTCCTCGGGGAAGCGCCACTGTTCAGCCAGCAGAGCCCCCACTTCGGCATGACTGGTACCGAAAACATCCAGCTCAGCCTGATGCAGATCCATATCCCGCTCCCGTGCCAGCACCAATACGCGCGTAAATTCATTGCGGCGTTGCTGGCTCAGAATAACCTCCCCGATATCATGCAGAATTCCGGCAATGTACGCCTGTTCCTGCTTGATGGTGTCATCCCATGAAGCCAGTTTTTTTGCCACCAACCCGACGCCAAAGGCATGTTCCCAGCAATGCTGGAGCTTTAAAGGGCTGTTCCCCTTGATGTCCGTCAGTTCAAGAAAACAAGAGGTCAGGATGATCTCGAACACTCGCTGCGGCCCGAGATAAATCAGGGCAGTCCGAACCGAATCGATTTCTTGTAACAGCTTATAGAGCGGCGAATTCACAATTCGGATCACTCTGGCTGCCATAACCTGGTCTGAGAGCAGTATATCCGCCACCTCACCCATATCGACATCAGTCTCATTCAAAAGCTGGATAGCGCGAGAAGCGGCCGCAGGGACCGTTGGAAGCACTTTGAAGGTCTTCATAATGGTCTGGGCCACCACAAGGGGTGAGGCTGTCATCAGCAGATTCTCCTGGAATTTACACAAAGTATTCTTGCTTTTGTTGCCGGCGCACTATAGCAGACTCTCTACCCGGTTGGAATAGGTAGTTTCGTGCCTTGACAAGCTGTTCGCCTGTCGGGTAGGCTACTTGCCAAAATCGGCATCGTAACCGATGCCTGCGTTTATGGCGACAAATTCAGATAAGATTGTGCAAGGACAACCGACGAATTGCGGGTAATTGCAGGTACAGCAGGTGGCAGACACCTGGTTGCTCCACACGGCAGGACCACCAGGCCGACAAGTGACCGTGTCAAAGAGGCGCTGTTCAGCATCCTGGCAAGCCTGGATTGCCTTGCCGATGCACTGATTCTCGATCTTTTTGCCGGCAGCGGTGCCCTTGGCATTGAAGCTCTTTCTCGCGGTGCGCGACATGCCGTATTTGTTGAGAAAGACCGCACCGCCCTGGCAGCGCTGGCCAAGAATCTCGCCGCCACCGGTTTCAGCGCCCGAAGCACGGTCTTGGCAGTGGATGTTGAGTTGGCACTGAAGCGCCTCCAACAGAACGAATCCTGTTTTAACGTGGTGTTGCTGGATCCGCCGTACCAGTCAGATCTCTACACCCGTACGATCGCTTTTGCGGGAACCTATCTGATGACACCGGACGGCCTGCTGGTTGCCGAAACGGCAAAACGTGTTGCATTACCGGAAAAGATCGTTCCTTGCGCCCGCATTGATTACAGGGTATATGGCGACACAGTTTTAGAATTTTACGCTTTGGAGTCTCGGCATGCCCCATAGCAGAGTAGCGATCTATCCAGGATCATTTGACCCGATTACGTATGGCCATCTGGACATCATCAAACGAGGTCTCAAGATCTTCCCGCATGTCATTGTTGCTGTTGCCCGCAACTCGCAAAAAAATTCACTTTTCAGTATCGATGAACGGGTGCACCTGATCAAAACCGTGCTACGGGATGAACCAAGGGTCTCCGTTGACACCTTTACCGGCCTTCTGATAGATTATGTTGCTTCAAAAGAAGCACATGTGGTCATCCGCGGCCTGAGAGCTGTCTCAGATTTCGAGTACGAATTTCAGATTGCTCAGATGAACAGCTCGATTGGCCATGATGTTGAAACACTCTTTATGATGACCTCGGTGCAATACGGCTACCTTTCCTCCTCGATTGTGCGGGAAGTTTGCGCCTTGGGAGGTAATGTCGACAGCTTCGTGCCTGCAGAAGTTAAAGCAGCCATGCAAAAAAAATACGGTATTCCTTCCTAGATTTTTTTGTCGTTTTACTTCGTTTACCTATGACAAGGAGGCAGTATGAAACTCGCAGATCGCGTCAACAAGATTCAACCTTCCCCCACCCTGGCCATTGATGCCAAGGCCAAAGCCCTCAAGGCGCAAGGTGTAGATATTGTCGGTTTTGGCGCTGGTGAACCGGACTTCGACACCCCTGAGAACATCCGCGAAGCCGGCAAAAAGGCTATTGATGCTGGCTTTACCCGGTATATGCCGGTAGGCGGGGCCGATGACCTCAAAGACGCTATCATCGCCAAGATGAAGCGCGACCACGGCCTTGAGTACACCCGCGACGAGATCTCCGTGGCCTGCGGTGCAAAACACACGCTCTATAACATCTCCCAGGCGCTGATTCAGGAGGGCGATGAGGTTATTATTCCGGGTCCGTACTGGGTATCCTACCCGGATCAAGTTATTCTGGCCGGCGGCACCCCGGTCTTCATCATGACTGACGAATCAACCGGGTTCAAGATCACCCCCGAGCAGTTGGACAAGACCATTACCGCGAAAACCAAGTATCTGATCCTCAACTCCCCCTGTAACCCCACCGGTTCTACCTACAGCAAGGAGGAGCTGGTTGCCCTTGGTCAAGTGCTGCTGAAACATGAACATGTCCTGGTAGTTGCCGATGATATTTACGAGCGCCTGATCTATGATGGGCTCAAATTTTACAACATCGCCCAGGTAATGCCTGAGCTGAAGAGCCGCACCATTGTCGTCAACGGTGTATCAAAAACCTATGCCATGACCGGTTGGCGGATCGGCTATGCCTGCGGCCCTAA
>CAZUSH010000011.1:0-65907 GCA_964622705.1 uncultured Geobacter sp.
GGCTCCGGAATGCCGACCTGGTTTCGGGAGTGCATCGTACCAATCAGCTGATGAAATTTGAATTGAGCTACAATTATTAAATTAGATAGTTTTATTGTTAAGTTAACGAGGGTAATTTGAGATGAAAAAAATTGCAATTACGCTGTGTGTTATTCTGGCTTTTTTTGCTTTTTTAAAAAGCGAAGCGTTTTCTGAAGGGGGAGCGGCAACCATTGCTGCAGCACCTGGGGCAACAGCAACAGGACCGGCAGCAGCAGGTAGTTTTGGTAACGCCTTTGGTCCTGCTGCTCCTGCAGCAACCGGCAGCTTGAGCAGTGGTTTCGGTTCTTCTGCCTCTGCACCTGCAACTGCTAGCAGCTTTGGTAGCAACGTTAGCGGGGGGATCCCACAAGGTGGAAACTTCGGCCCTTTAGGGACGCAAGCTGGTGCTATGCAAGGAACCACCCCCTTGCAGAACGGTACGCCAGGATTGACTCCGCCGCCTCCTTCAGCAATGCAGCAGACTGCCACTCAGGGGGTACCGCCAACAGGTGTACTCCCGGCAACAGGGGCTGTTGATGCAAGCATGGACGTCTCAGCGATTGAGCGTTCAATGCAGGAGTCTGCTGATGGCAGCCAGAAAGCCAAGCCGCAGACATCGGCCATGACAGTGCTGCAACAGTTTGGTTACAATTTTTTTCGTGGTGATGCGCGAGGCTTTGCCCCACTCACCGATGTGCCGGTTGGTAATGATTACGTGTTAGGAACCGGTGACCGGATCAACCTGACTATCTGGGGCAGCCTTGAGACAAGTCTTGAGCTTGAGGTGAATCAAAACGGCGATCTGGTTGTTCCTAAAGTGGGCACTATTCATGTTGCTGGTGTCAGCTATGGGCAATTGCCCACGGTGCTGAAGGGACAGATCGGTCAATACCTCAAGGACTTTCACCTGAGCGTGACCATGGGTAGGTTGCGCTTGGTTAAGGTGTACGTGGTGGGGCAGGTCAGGGCACCGGGGGATTATAGCGTACCAGGACTTTCTACGATCCTAAATGCCCTGACCGCA
Source organism: uncultured Geobacter sp. (assembly GCA_964622705.1). GTDB lineage: Bacteria > Desulfobacterota > Desulfuromonadia > Geobacterales > Pseudopelobacteraceae > Trichlorobacter. The sequence continues at coordinate 1,046 of CAZUSH010000011.1, forward strand.
GCCGGTGGCCCTACCAAGAACGGCAGCTTGCGTTCTATTGAAGTAAAACGCGATGGGAAACTACTGGAGACCATAGATTTGTACGACTTCTTTCTCAAGGGCGACAAGTCAAAGGATGTCAGGCTGCAGTCAGGTGATACGATTTACGTTCCCAGTATCGGATCCGTGGCCGGGATTGCCGGGAATGTGCGCCGCCCTGCTATTTACGAGTTGAAGCAGGAAAAAACGCTGAAAGAGCTGTTGATCTTGGCGGATGGTCTGATTCCCACCGGCTATCTGCAGAGGGTGCAGATTTCCCGTGTTGATGCCCATGACAAGAAGACTGTTAGCGATATCAGTCTTGATCCCAAGTCTAACGGTAAAACTTTGGATGCTATCACAGCTGCTATTCCCATTAAAGACCTTGATATCGTGAAGGTCTTTCCGATCGACGCGACCCTGCGCGGCTATGTCCGTTTGGATGGCTATGTATTGCGTCCTGGCGATTATGCCCTCAAACCTGGTATGCGGGTAAATGATCTATTGTCACAGGATAACCTGCTGCCGGAGTATTATGGAGAGGCAGGTCAAATCCTGCGTTTGATGCCACCGGACTTTCACCCAGAGGTGTTGTACTTTAACGTGAAAAAAGCTGTGGCCAAAGATCACCAGCAGAATATTGCATTGCAGGAGTTTGATACAATTAAGATTTTTTCCCGCTGGGAGATGGAAGAAATGCCGCAGGTGCGGGTCAGCGGTGAGGTGCAGCGCCCAGGCGTGTACCGGCTATTTGAAGGCATGCGTGTGCGAGACTTGTTAATATTTGCTGGTAATCTCAAGCTGGATGCCTTTAAGGATAATGCCGAGATAACCCGCACTGACTATTCTAAAACAGCCGTGAAAAGCTACCCGATACTGGTCAATTTGACAAAGGCCATGGCGGGTGATCCGCAGCACAATATTGTGCTGAAAAAATTCGATGAGCTCTACATTCGTAAGATTCCGAACTGGTCTGAGGAAACGGATCGCTATGTGACCTTGAAGGGCGAATTTGTCTTTCCCGGGATCTATCCCATTTATCGCGGGGAGCACCTGAGCTCCGTGATCAAACGGGCAGGTGGTTTCACACCGCTGGCCTACCTGCGTGCAGCCAAGTTCATCCGTCGCTCGACGCAGGAACAACAACAAAGGCGAATGGACGAGGCATTGCAACGTGCAGAACGGGATCTCATGCAGAAGCAGGCAAGCTTAACGAGCACGGCGACGAGTAAAGATGAAGTTGCAAGTGATCAAGCAACAATTGCAGGACTTGCCAAAAGCATTGAAGAGATGCGTAAGATGAAGGCCGAAGGCCGTATCGTTATTCGCCTGTCTTCCTTACATACCTTTGAAAACAGCAACTATGACCTGCTGCTTGAAGGTGGTGAAACGCTTGAAGTGCCGCAGCAGCCCGGTGTGGTGCATGTGCTGGGGAATGTGTACAACCAGACCTCCTTTGTGTACCTGCCGGAAAATGATGATGTTGACAGTTATTTGGCTAAAGCCGGCGGTGCTACCTCTGAGGCCGACACCTCCGAGATGTATCTGATTCGGGCTGATGGTTCGGTTGTCAGTAATCAACAGAAATCGTTCTGGAGTTTTGACAGCTTTGGCGGTACTCAGATGCAGCCGGGAGATACCCTGGTGGTACCGCAAAAGGTGGAACGCACGGCATTGATGCGAGATATAAAAGATATCACGCAGATCCTTTCCAATGTGGCCCTGGCTGCTGGCAGCGTCTATTTGTGGTTTAAATAGATTTGGATCGGATGTTCGCCATACGAGCCCTTTGGTGGAGCGCGCTGTTGCTGCTGACCGCAGCCATACTGGTGCTGGCGCTCACCCCGGCTCCACCAACCCAGGGTACCGGCTGGGACAAGGCTAACCATGCCCTGGCGATGGCGGTGGTCATGCTGGTGGCGTTTCGCGCCTTTAGCGCGACCAGCCGGCCACGTTTGTATGCTGCCCTGTTTGCCGTGAGCCTCGGTGCCCTGATTGAGCTGCTGCAAGGCACCTGCACCAGCAGCCGTAGTGCGGAATGGGGTGACTTCTTGGCTGATCTGTGCGGTGTTATCCCGGTGCTTTTGGTGCTTGGGCTGCTGCAGCGTAAGCGAAAGGCGGTTTGCTGAAATGCATCGCTATCTGGTCGGAATCTGCTGCCTTTTGCTGCTCCTGTTGTCTGCCGGGCCTGTTGTTGCTGAAGAAGTAGCATTAGGTGGAGAACTCACGGGCTATGGTACCCGTCTGGCTGGTGAAGGCGTTGATTTTATCACTACGCCGTTCAGTCTGAACAATGGCAACCTGTTCTGGACTGTGGGGATTGCCGGAGCGATCGGCCTGACGTATGCCTACGACACTGCTATCCACGACAAGTTGCAAGGGCGTGTGCGCAGTAGGGGCATGGATCGGGCCAGCGATGCAGGCAGCCTGCTTGGTGATCCGTATCTGCACCTGGGAGTGGCGGCACTGGTGTATGGCGGCGGAATGTTGGCTGATTCGCCAAAATGGAAAGAGACCGGTGAGATGCTGGTGGAATCCCTGGCCCTGGCCGATGCGGCTACCTTGTTGATCAAGGAGGGCACCGGCCGCGGTCGGCCGGTTGCAACCGCACACAAGGGTGATTTCAAGCCATTCGGCTTTAAAAACGACTACGACTCATTCCCATCCCTGCATACTGCCAGCTCATTTGCCCTGGCCTCGGTACTAGCACGGACCTCGGAAAATATCCCTGTTGCCGTGCTCTCTTACACCGCGGCGACCTTTGTCGGTTTTTCCCGTATGTATCAAAACAAGCATTGGGCCAGTGACATCCTGCTGGGGGCTGCCATTGGTGAATTGTCCGGACGCGTGGTGACCGGCTACCATGCCAGCCATGGAGGGACAAACCGCTTGGTGCTGCTACCAGCCGTCTCCAATGGCGGGGCAACCATGAATCTTTTGTATCGCTTTTAACCGGCCTGTTTTGTCAGTGCGATTACTTGTGTTTTGCCTCTTAAGTATCCCTCCAGTCATTCCGGCATCATGCTGTCCTGATGCGTCACTAGGGTAATCACCTCATTGTGCCCGCACTGCCATTCATGCTATCTGCTTGGGTAGGGACGTTCCTACCCTGTCTGCAGCAGGTTGCATTGCGAAGGAGTCGCATTTTTCATGCTGGCGCACCTCTCACAGCTTTCAGCATTGTATGTTGAGGACGATGACTTCACCCGTGCGCTGTATGCCCGGATGCTCGACGGCCTGTTTGCCGAACTGCGTCTTGCATCCGGCGGGGAGGAGGCGCTTGCGTCGTTCCTTGAGCAACCGTGCGATCTCCTTTTGACCGATCTGCAGATGCCCGGCATGGATGGTGTGCAGCTTTGCCGTGAGTTGCGGCGGTACGCGCCTGAGATGCCCATTATCATCATCAGCTGCCATGACGAAGCCCAGCTGTTGTTGCAGACCGCAAACCTGGGCATCGACGCCTACCTGCTCAAACCTGTTGATCCGCAGTTGCTGCAGCAGGCCTTGCTGAGAGCTGCCGAGCGCTTGCTTGCCAAGCGTCAGCTGGAACAGGCCGCCCGGACCTGGAGTTACACCTTTGATGCGATCCCCGATCTGATAGCCATCCTTGATAGCCGGTATCGCGTGGTTGCGCTCAATCGCACTGCCCAGGAGTCGTTGCAACGTTCCCAGGATGATGCCGTTGGTCAAGACTACTGTGGCCTGCTGTATAACGAAGGGGCCCTGCCGGAGGGCTGTGCGCAGCACCGCCAAGCGGACGAGTGCTGTATGCGGATCAGTAGTGAGCCTGTAGCACTATTGGGCGGATACTACGATGTTACGGTCAGCCACATCCTGGATGAGCAGGGACATCGGGCCGGTATCGTGCATGTTGCCCGTGATGTGACCGCAAAGGCCCTGGCAGACCTGGAACTGGTGCGCAGCGAGGCACGTTACCGGATGCTGCTGAACAGTAGTTATGACGCCATTTGGGTGCATGCTATTGAAGAATCCATGGGATTTGGCTTGTTTAGCGAGGTCAATCAGGCCGCCTGTCGCATGCTCGGCTATACCCGGGACGAGCTGTTGGCCCTTGGGCCTGCAGACCTGCAACTGTCCCGTCTTGACGATACCGGTAGTCCGTTGGTCGAAGAGCTGCTTGAGAACGGCCAGGTGCTGCTTGAACTTGATCTGTGTAAAAAGGACGGAACGATTTTTCCTGCGGAAATAAGTAGTCAGCTGTTTTTCCTGAATGGTTGTCACCAGGTCTTGAGCATTGTGCGTGATTGCACGGAACGGAAACGTCAGGAGGCAAAACTCCAGTATGTCAGCACCCACGATCAGTTGACCGGCGTGTATAACCGTGCCTGGTATGCTGCGGAACTTGAGCGGCTCTCCAAAGGGCGTCAGTGGCCGGTTTCCTTTGTCATGGTTGACCTGAACGAGTTGAAGCTGGCCAACGACCAGCTGGGACATGCGGCTGGTGACGCCCTTTTGTGCCGTGCCGTTGAGATATTGCGCCAAAGTTGCCGCGCCGATGAGATGATCTGCCGGCTTGGTGGCGATGAGTTTGTGATCCTGTTACCGGCGACCGACGAGGTGGCAGCCGGGGCGATCATGGCACGCATCAGGGGGCTGCTGGCGCAGCAGCGTCAGGAACTGCCCCGGCTTTCGCTGGCCCTGGGGATGGCCACGGCCAGCGATGCCGCACAGATCAATGAGGCGCTGATCCTCGCCGACCAGCGGATGTACTGGGACAAGGCTGCCTACAAAGGGTGTCAAAACCACTCGTGCAAGAGTTGCTAGAGCTGTGGTGAAAACGGTTCTGCTTGTCGATGATGACAGCTTCACAATTGAGATCATGCGGGCCATGCTGGAAAAGGTGCCTGCCTTCATCTACACCGCTGCCAACGCAAGAGAAGCGCTGCAACAGCTTGCGTCAGACACGGCGCCGTATGGCCGCTGCGCTGTCGGTTGCAGTCTCGCTCTGTTGCCGGAGCGTAAAACGTGATGCAAAAATACAGGAGACACGGTGTGAAAGGACGGCACATACAGCTGCAGAGCCTGCTGACAGGGCTGGGGTTCGGCCTTGCCGGATTTGCCGTTAACTGGCTCAAACTTGAGTTGTTTTTTCATGTTGACCTGTTGTTCGGCTCTATCCCGGTCATGCTCGCCCTGCTGCGGTTTGGGGTGCTCAGCGGTGTTGTCGCCGCACTGGTGGCATCTTCCGCCACCTGGTTTCATTGGGGGCACCCCTGGGCCATGGTTGTCTTTACCGCAGAGGTCCTGCTGGTTGAGCTGCTGCGGAGACGGCGGGGGTTGAGCCTGCTAACCGCAGATATCTGCTACTGGTTCAGCGCAGGTCTGTTTTGGGTGTGGCTGTTTTATGGGCAGGTGATGGGATTTGCCTTGCAAGCAACCGTGATGATCGCGTTGAAGCAGGGGGTCAACGGTATTTTCAACGCCCTGCTGGCGCAAGGGCTGAACCTGTTGCCCTGGAGCAGTGGCAGCTTTGAGCGGGAAAAGCCGGCTTTGCGTGAGCTGTTGTTTGTCAGCCTTGCCGCGCTGGTGCTGGTGCCGGCGGTTGTCTTTGCCTGGTTCAGTATCTCCAGTGATTTTAACCGCAAGGTGCAGCAGCTGCAGGCAGACACCGAACGTTTCGGTGCCGTATTTGCCCGCTCAAGTGTCAACCTCTGGTTTACCGAGAAACAACGGCTGGTGGAGGGGGTGGCTGCGGTTATGCCGCCTCCGGACACGGTGACCCAGCACCATCTGCAGGGCCTGCTGGAAAAACTGAACAGCAGGCAGGACGACTCCTATCGCCAGATTGTCCTGGATAAACACAGCATCTCCCGGGCATTTTTTCCCAGTACCGATGAGAGGGGTAACCCGACCATCGGTCTTGACCTGAGCAAGCGCCCTTATCTCAGCAAGGTGCTGACACCGCCCCATCTGAGCGTAACCGCCTTTTTCATGGGGCAGATCGGCACTCCCGGCCCCCGTCTTGCGATCGTTGCCCCCATCCTCACAAAGCAGGCATACCAGGGGGCTGTTTTGACGGTCCTGCGGCTTGAAGAGCTGCAGCAGCTCTTGCGCGCACTGGCGGGAGAACAGGCGGTGACCCTGACCCTGGTTGATCCCGAAGGGCGGGTGGTCGTCAGCAGCACGAACGCGCTGCAGCCGTTCAGCCCCTTCCGGTTGCCCCATGACGGCAGTCTGCGGCAGGTCCGCGAGGGGGTTGCGCAGTGGATGCCCGAGCCGCAGCCCCGAAGCGGCGCCGTAAAACAATGGCTGGACTCATTCTATTTGAGTGAGAGTGCCATTCCCAGCCTGCCGGGCTGGAAACTTGAGGTGCAGTGGTCGCTGCGGCCGCTGTTGCTGGATACCCAGGGCAAGTCGGTTCGCGCCCTGGCTGCGGTCATGCTGGTACTGCTGCTGGCCGTGGGGCTGGCGCACCTGTTTGCCCGGTTGTTGGCGCGAATCTTCGAGCGGCTTGAGCTGGTGACCCGCAGCCTGCCGCAACGGGTGCTGTGCGGTGATGCGATTGTCTGGCCTGCAGCGCCGGTGCGCGAGATTGAGGGGCTGACGGCCAATTTTCAACAGATGGCGGTCAGCTTGCAGCATCAGGCCCTTGAGCTGCAGAGCCTCACCGCTGAACTGGAACAGCGGGTACAACAGCGGACCACCCTGCTTGACGGCGTGATGCTGTCGTCGGCCGACGGTATCTTTTTCAAGGACTGCAATGGGAGCTATCTCGGTTGCAACCCCGGTTTTGCAGAGCTGACCGGGCTGTCCCGTGAGGAAATTCCGGGTAAGACCGATTTTGATCTGTTTGCCCGTGATCTTGCCATGCAGTTCCGTGAGCAGGACCGCATTGTCTTGCAGGAAGGAACCTCCCGCCATAGCGACGCATGGATGACCTATCCCGACGGCAGGCAGGTCTTGCTGGATACCCTTACCTCTCCGCTGCGGGATCAGGAGGGACGGCTATTGGGGGTGGTCGGCGTTTCCCGCGACATTACCGACAAAAAGCTGGCTGAAGATGCCCTGCGAGAGTCTGAGGAGCGGGTGCGGACACTGATCAACATGATCCCCGACCTGATTTGCCTCAAGGACGGACAGGGGCGCTGGCTTTTGGCCAATGAGTTTGATCTGCACCTTTTCGAGCTTGAAGGGGTGTCGTACCAGGGCAAGACCGACGCAGACTTAAGCCAGTTCAGCCACTTCTACCATGACGCCTTTATGACCTGCGCCTCGTCCGATGAACTGGCATGGCAGGCGCGCATACCGCTGCGCAGTGAAGAGACCATCCAGCGGGCCGACGGCAACAGCATGACCTTTGACGTCATCAAGCTGCCGATCTTCGAATCCGATGGCAGCCGCAAGGCGCTCCTGGTGGTTGGGCGTGACATAACTGCCAGAAAACAGACAGAGATTGCCTTGCAGGAGGCGGCAGAGGCCAAGATGCGCTTTGTTGCCAACATGTCCCACGAGATTCGCACGCCCTTGAACGGTGTGATCGGCATGGCGAGTATGCTGGAGGGCACCGCGCTGACAGAGGAACAGCAGCAGTACCTGCAGGTGATCCATTCCAGCAGCGAGCTGCTTTTGGCCATCATCAGCGACATTCTTGATTTTTCAAAGATAGAGGCTGGTCATCTCGATCTTGAAGAGGTCCCGTTTGAGCCGTTGGCGCTGGTGCAGGATCTGGCAGAACTGGTTGAGCAGCAACTGCAGGCCAAGGGCTTGCGCCTGGTGCGACGTTTCGAACTTACTGATTCCTGCTGTCTGGTGGGGGATATGACCCGGCTGCGACAGATCCTGCTGAATCTTCTCTCCAACGCCATCAAGTTCACCGAGACCGGTACGGTAACGCTGCGTGCCTGGACTGAGGCGGGCAAAGAACAGGGCCGGGCCGTGTTGCGCTGCCAGGTCCGCGACACCGGTATCGGCATCACCAAAGGTCGGTTGGGGCAGCTGTTCAATCCGTTCACCCAGGCCGACAGTTCCACTACCCGCAAATTCGGCGGCACCGGGTTGGGGCTTGCCATCAGCCGTCAGCTGGCGCGTTTGATGGGGGGCGATATTGCGGTCGTCAGCCTGCCGGGGCAGGGTAGCTCCTTCACTGTCACGCTGCCGTTTGGCGCCTGTGACCAGGCCCAGTCGGCAAGCCTGCGACAACCGATTGCGGGGGCGCAATCTGCCGTTACGCAGTCGGCCCATATCCTGGTGGTGGAGGATAATGCCGTTAATCAGCAGGTGGCCCGGACAGTCCTGAAAAAGCTGGGACACCAGGTGTCTGTTGCGGCCAACGGTGAAGAGGCCCTGGTCATGCTGCGTCTTTTACCGGTCGAGCTGGTGCTGATGGATTGCCAGATGCCGGTCATGGACGGCTTTGAGGCAACCCGGCGTATCAGGAACGGCGAGGCCGGGGAGCCGCAGCGCCACGTGCCGATCATCGCCATGACCGCCCACGCCTTTGTTCAGGATCGTGAGCGCGCCTTGGCGGCAGGTATGGATGACTATCTGACCAAGCCGATCCAGCTGCCCCTGCTGGGGCAGGTGATGCAGGAATGGATCGGCCGGCAGCATGCGGTTGCGCTTGATGAGGCGGTAACCTCGCCGGAACAGACGGTTGCTGCACTGGAGAACGTTGCGGTGTTTGCCCACGATGAGCTGCTGGAACGGGTTGAGGGTGACCGGGAACTGGCCGCTACCTTGCTGGAGATCCTGGTTGAGGGACTTGAAGACGCCCTGGCCGGGCTGCAGCAGGCCGCGGCAGAGCGGGATCTTGCCGAGCTCGGCAGGCTGGCCCATGGCTTGAAGGGGGCGGCCTTGAACGGCGGAGCGGCACGGCTGGCAGAGGTTGCCCGGAGGATCGAGACCGCGGCGCAGGCCGGTGCGCCTGAACACGTAGACGAGCTGTTGACCGAACTGACAAACGAGGCGGGGCGTTATTGCCGGGAATTGCGGGACAGCGGCTGGCTGATGGATCGGCGGGACACGCCATGAACCTGGCCGGCATCAGGAGCCGTTTTGTCATTGCCCTACTGGCGTTTCTGGTGCCGGTATTCAGCCTGACCGCCCTGGTTACCTACCGCTGGTTCAGAGAGCAGAACAGCGCCTTTATTCAGCAACAGCAGTTTGTGATGCTGTCCAGCCTGGCCCAAGGGCTGGACGACAAGCTGCTGACTGCCCAGCGGGCCCTGGTCGAGCTGGCACGGGTTGTGCCGCCCGAAATTTTGAAGAATCCTGACAGAGCCCAGGTCTGGCTGAACAACCGGGTTGGCACTAAGAGTATCTTTGCCAGCGGCATGTTCCTGCTGACACCCCAGGGGCGCATCCTGGTGGAAAATCCACAGCTGCCCGGCAGGCGCGGCCTGGACCTCTCGTTCCGCGAGTACTATCGCCAGACCGTTGCCGGCGGTAAGCCGTATATCTCCGAGCCCTATCCCTCTTCCAAACATGGCCGTCCCACCATCATGATGACGGTCCCGCTCATCGTGCCGGATGGCCGACTGATCGGCATCTTGGGCGGCGCCATGGATCTGCTGTCCGAAGATACCTTCTTTCACAGCCTCACCAGACTCAAACTCGGCAAGACCGGCTACTACTATCTGTTTGCCAGGGACCGCACCCTGATTGCCCATCCGGAGCAGAGCCGAATCATGCAAAAGGATGTGCTGCCCGGCATGAACCGTCTGTTCGACAAGGCGCTTGAGGGGTTTGAGGGCAGCGGAGAGACCGTCAACAGCCGGGGAAACCTGACCATTGCCTCCTTTAAGCATCTGAAGACCAAAGACTGGATCCTGGCCGCCAGCCTGCCGGCAAGTGAGGCCTATGCAACGGTGCAACGCTTCAAACAGGTGTACCTTTTGGGCATGGCGTTGGTGACCCTGGCTGCGGTTGTCGGGGTCTGGCTGCTGGCCGGCTGGGTTACGGCAGGGCTTGATCGCCTGACGGCGTCGATCCAGGCCATCAACCCCCAAAACCTTACCGATGCGGCCTTGCTTGAGGTCAGTGGCGCCCATGAAGTCCAGGCGCTGGCCATGCGTTTTAACGCCTTGCTGGCCGAGGTGGCGCTCAGCCATCAGAAACTGCTCAAGGCGCAGGAGCTGTCACAGGTTGGGTTCTGGGAACTGGACCATCACAGTGGGCAGCTCTATTGGTCAGAGCAGGTTTACCGGATATTTGGCCACTCTCAAGGGCTTTTCGAGCCCTGTTTGGGGAGCTTTCTGCATGCGGTACATCCCGATGACCGCCAGGCGGTCCAGCACGCCTGGCAAGAGTCGCTGCTGCAAAGGTCGCCCTACGATGTGACCCATCGCGTCATCCTGCCGGACGGACGCCTGAGGTATCTGCATGAGCAGTGTGAGACCCGTTTTGACGAGGCAGGCCAGCCGCAACGTTCGCTGGGGACGGTGCAGGATGTGACCGAACAGGTTTCGCGGCAGGAACGCCAGGTGATGCTGTTTCGCGCCATTTCCGACAGCGGCCTGGGAATCCTGCTGATTGACCGGCAGTACCGGATCCGTTACCTGAATGGACCGCTGCAAGCGCGGTACGGCGATCAGACCGGCAGGATCTGCCATGAAGCCCTGGGACGTTCGGCTAGTCCCTGCCTGTATTGCCGTTTCGAGGAACGCCTGCTGGCCGGCGGTAATGTGACGACTGAGATCAGCCATCCCGACGGCACGATCTTTCACGTGGTGACCCTGCCGTTTGTGGATACGGATGGCTCCACCTGCATGCTGGAGTTGATGCGGGATGTCACCGACCAGGTCAAGGCCAAACAGGCGTTGGCCGAAGCCAAACAGCTGGCTGAACAGGCCAACCAGGCCAAGAGTGAGTTTCTGGCCAACATGAGCCACGAGATCCGCACACCGCTCAATGGGGTGCTGGGGATGGTGGAGTTGCTGCACTTTACTGATTTGACGGCAGAACAGCAGGGCTACCTGGACTGCATTAAGGATTCCGGGGACAATCTGCTGGCCCTGATCAATGACATTCTCGATCTCTCCAAGATCGAGGCCGGCAAGGTGGAGCTGGAGTACGCCGATTTCTCGTTGCGGCGGGCTGTGAACGACGTGATCAACACCCAGATAGCCGTACTGCACAAAAAGCGTCTGCAGTTTAACCTTGAACTGTCGGATAGCCTGCCTGAGCTGGTGCGTGGCGACCAGCTGCGCTTCAAGCAGATCCTGCTCAACCTGTTGAACAATGCCATCAAATTTACCGAGCAGGGCAGCATCACGGTCCGTGCCGGTGTACTTGAACAACAGCAGTATCACCACAGGATCAGAATCAGTGTCCAGGATACCGGCATCGGGATCAGCGATGCGGTCCAACAGAAGATCTTTGCCCCCTTTTGCCAGGCCGACAGCTCCACCACCCGCACCTTTGGCGGAACAGGGCTTGGTCTGGCCATCTGCCGGCAACTGGCCGAACTGATGGGGGGCGGCATCTCGCTGAGCAGCAGTTCCGGTAACGGCAGCACCTTTCACCTTGATCTGCCGTTCGGCATCAGCAGCGCTTCCGCTGCCACCCTGGCCGGTGCCAAAAGCAGAGCCGCTGCACCGCCGGTCTGGCATGGACCTCCCCTGACCGTGCTGGTGGCAGAGGATAACCGGGTGAACCAGCAGTTTCTGATCAGCCTCCTGAAAAAACTCGGCTTCAGTACACGCTCAAGTTATAACGGCCAGGAGGCCCTGGCCTGCTGGTGTAAAGGCGGGGTTGACCTGATCCTGATGGATATCCAGATGCCGGTTATGGACGGGGTTGAGGCGCTCAGGCTGTTGCGGCAGGAGGAACAGGACGGCGCCGGCCGCACACCGGTGATTGCCCTGACCGGCCATGCCCTGCGCGGGGACCGTGAACATCTGCTTGAGCAGGGCTTTGACGGGTATCTGGCCAAACCGCTGACCCTTGAAGCACTGTTGGAGGAGCTGCAGCGGGTGATCGGCTCAAGTCGTTGAAAATCTTCTACGGAGTCTGCCTACTGCGTTGCAACGGTAGCCGCGCCTTCGCCTAACTCGATGGTATGTCTCAGTTGCTGCACTTCGAATACTCTCGTAGCCATGCTTCCTCATGACGATTTTTAATGCCCTGCTAGGGTGATCACCCTATTGCAAATCCTGTAAACCCTGGTATATGGCTTGGCAACCTTGTATACGGCTTTTTTTATAGGGCCGTGAGGCTGTTTTGTTCGTAGCGTCGGTCAACGTAGAGAGGAGCCAGCAGCCTATGCCGGATACCGTCCCATTCACCATCGCTCCCGACCCCCGTCTTGCCCTGCAGGAAACCATGGTGTTTCTCGGGGCCATTGCCAGCGGCATGGAAGAAGCCATCGGCGAGTCGGCCAACAGTATTTCCTACCTGGCCGGCAAGAACCTCGGTAAAAACCTTTCCTGCAGCATTCCCAAAACAGACAGCCTGGAAGAGGCCTTGCAGGCCACCCGCGAGGTGCTGGTCAAAAACGGCTTTCTCTGGTTGTTTGAAACCTTTCAGAGGCATGATCAGCCGGAGCTGATTCAGCAGACCGAGGCAGGGCAGGAGATCAGTCTGGTCTTCCGTGACTGCATGATCAGGCAGTCGCTGTTCCGTTTCGGCCACTGCCAGAAAGGATCACTCTGCACCATGATGAACGGCTTTTTTGCCGGGGCGCTCCAGACCATCATGGGGGCTGATTCGGCGCTGGAGATCATCCATGCCGGTGAAAACGCCTGCATGAAGAAGCTGACCATCCGCAGCACAGGGGGTGCCGCATGAGTGCTGAGCCGGTTACCATCAACACCGAGTGGCTGTCCGACTGCTCCGGCTGTCATATCGCGATTGTCGACCTGCATGAAAAGATCATGGCGGTGCTGGAGTCGGTCAGGATTCAGCACTGCCCGGTGCTGACCGACATCAAGGATTATCCCCCGGCCAAGATCGGCCTGGTGTCCGGCGCCATCCGCAATGAGCATGACAAGCAGGCTGCCATTGCGATGCGTGAGTCCTGCGACCTGATCATTGCCTGGGGCTCCTGTGCCGTGTTCGGCGGTCCGGCCGGCGCCGGGAACGTCCATAGCCGCGAAGAGATCGCCGATGCGGTCTACCTGCAGAACAAGACCACCGTAACCCGCAGCTTGCCCCAGCGCGAGGTATCGCCCCTTGAACCGGCCGTCACGCCGATCGACAGAGTGATTGACGTTGATCTGTATCTGGCAGGCTGTCCGCCTCATCCCACCTACATCTTTGATGCACTCCTGTCGCTGCTGGAAGGGCGCCAGCCGCGGGCAACCAAGGAGTCGGTCTGCGCCAAATGCAAGCGCCAGATGAAAAAGAGCGAGGTGGCCCAGATCAGGCAGCATACCGACGGTATCCCCGACCCGGAACTCTGCTTCCTTTCGCAGGGCTATATCTGCATGGGCTCCGCCACCATTGACCGGTGTCTTTCCCCCTGTCCCACCAACGGGGTGCCCTGTACCGGCTGCGCCGGCGCCACCATGCAGATCCTGACCGAGCCGAACCGGGATATCAGGACCGAGATTGCCGATCGTATGGCGCGCATGACCAAAATCCCGCGGGATGAGATCGTCAAAGAGATCGAGAAAAGCTCCAAATCCCACTATTCCTACACCATGGCCAGCTCCATGATCGGCGAGAAACCGACCTTCCTGATCAAGAAGTGGATTCACGAGGCCAATGAAGACTATGAAGCGCTGCACGGCTAGGAGGAACTGCAATGTCTGCACATGCTGAACCAGCAAACGCCAAGACCATCCGGATTGATCCGGTTACCCGCATTGAAGGGCATGCCAAGGTCTTTGTGCATCTCAAGGATGACGGCTCTCTGGATACTGCCGGTCTGGTGGTCAATGAACTGCGCGGCTTTGAAAAGATCCTGGTGGGGATGGAGGCCAACCGGATGCCGCACATCACGGCCCGTATCTGCGGGGTCTGCCCCACGGCCCACCATATTGCCGCCGCCAATGCCCTGGACCATGCCTGCGGCGTGGTTGCCCCGCCTGCGGCCATGTTGCTGCGCGAGCTGATGTATATGGGGCACATCATCCACTCCCATGCCCTGTCGCTATTTGTGCTGCAAGGGCCCGATCTGGTGCTGGGGCTGGATGCCGACCCGGCCATCCGCAACGTGGTGGGGATCGTCCAGGCCAATCCCGAGGTGGCCAAGAAGGCCCTGCGTATCCGCACCATCGGGCAGCGTCTGAACGAGATTGTCGGCGGCCGGGGAACCCACCCGGTTACTGCGGTGGCGGGCGGGATCACCTTTGTGCTTGATGGCGAGAAACGCGCACAACTGCAGGCCCTGGTTGATGAAGGCAAACAGTTGGCCAAAGAGCTGGCGCCGGTGGTCAAGCAGTTGGTGCTGACCATGCTGGAAAAGCACCCGGCCATGCAGACCGACTGGGTGACTCCCTCATGGTCCGTCGGTACGGTGCTGGACAACCGGGTATCGCTGATACAGGGCAACATCCGGGCAGTGGATCAGTTTGGCGGCATTCGCGCCGAGTTCCCGGTGCAGGAGTACGACCGGTATATGGTTGAGTCGGTGGTTGACTTCTCCTACATGAAGCGGGTCAGCTTTACGTTTGAGGGGATGCAGCATGATTACCGGGTGGGGCCGTTGGCCCGCATCAACGCCATGCAGCAGTTCACCACCGAATGGGCCGAGCGTGAGCGGGAAGAGATGGTCAAGCTAGGCGGGGCGCCCTGCCATATCACCCTGTTTCAGGCCTATGCCAAGCTGGTGGAGCTGATCTGGGCCGTGGAACGGGCCGGCGATATCCTGCGTGATCCCCGGGTGAATGGCGAGACCCGGGTCCCGGTCAAGTTTCAGGGGGGGCGTGGGGTCGGCCACTCCGAGGCGCCCCGCGGTACCCTGATCCATGATTACGAGATCGATGAGGATGGGATTGTGCGGGCAGCCAACCTGATCGTGGCCACCCAGCAGAACTACGCCATCATCAACCGTTCGGTGGAACAGGCGGCCATCTCGCACGTGATCCAGCGTCCCGATGATCAGGCCCTGCTGAATGCCATCGAATTCAGTATCCGCTGCTACGATCCCTGCCTCTCCTGCGCGACCCATGCGGTGGGTGCCATGCCCCTTGAGGTGACCATCAAGCGCGACGGCCGGGCCGTCAGAACCCTGCGGAGGTAAGGCATGTCCACAGCGAACACGGTTGAGATCATGGTGCATGACCAGGCCTGCAGGGGCTGCGAGATGTGCGTTGAGATCTGCCCCACCAAGGTCTTCGGCTTTGATGAGGACAAGCGGCTCTGCACGGTTGAGCATGCCGAGGACTGCATCGCCTGCCTCTCCTGCGCCTATATCTGCCCTTCGGGCGCCATCACCCACGGCAACTACCACCAGGTCAAGAACTTTTACCGTGACGTGGAGTTCAGCAAGCGGATGGGGAAATTCCTATGACCAATGACAACGCGCTGCAGATGACCCCGCAGGACCACCGGCAGGCCTTTACGGAGGTGGCCTTTTTGATTGAGAGCTTTGCCAATACCATCGACAACATCATGGGAGGCGCCACGGCCCCGGTGGGCAGGATTGCCGGCAGGGCCATGGCCCGCAAGTTGCCGCTGAACCTGGAACAGCCCTCGCTTGAATCGGTTTTGGCCATGCTGGCTGAGCGGATGCAGGCGGGCTTTCAGATTGCCGTTGCGCCGGATGGCGAGACTGCCGCCGAACTGACCTTCCAGCGCTGCGCCTTGCGGGAGGTCTGCAGTCTGCGCTCGATGGAGCCGGGTACTGCTGTCTGCCGGCTGTTTCATGCCTACTTTGACGGTATTGTCAATGAGCTGCTGCACCGTCCGGTCAAGTCGGAAATCCAGGTGGCCGGTCCACTCTGCCGGATCAGGACCTGCAGCCAGTGACACCGTCGCGGGCAGTGGTGATCTGCATCGGCAACGAACTGGTTGCCGATGATGCGGTCGGGCATGCGGTCTACAGCTCCCTGGCCGAGGCAGGTCTGCCGGAAGCGTTCCGGCTGGAGTATTGCGGGGTGGGCGGGGTTGCCCTGCTGGAGCTCTTAACCGGTCAGGATGAGCTGCTGGTGGTGGTGGATGCCGTGCAGTTCGGCGCGCCCCCCGGCACGGTTCATCTCTGGTCCTGGGATGAACTGCCGGCACTGGGTGATGGCAGTGCTGTTTCTGCCCACGGCATCGGCCTGAAGGATACCATTGCCATCGGCTATGCACTCTACCCGGAACGGATGCCGCAACGGACCCTGCTGGTGGGGGTGGAAGGGCGCTGTTTCGACCAGTTGGGCGCGGCAATGACCCCCGAGGTTGCCGCTGCCGTGCCCGTTGCCGCTACCATCGTCTGCAAAGAATTGAAAAAACTCGTTACTGCTACCCAGGGGAGACCTGCCATGCCTGATCAGACCACGTCCGTATACCAGACCATTCAGCGCGTTGCCGAGGCAATGGTGGCCGGCAGGCTTGACGAACGCTGTGATATCAACGGGCATACCGCGCAGGACGCAGCGTTGTTGCAGTTGGTCAACGGCATGCTGGATGCCCTGATTGCGCCGATGCGTCTGGCCGGCCATGCCCTGGATGAGATTGCCCACGGCAGGATCCCTGCCTTTGTGATTGATGAGTACCAGGGCGAGTACAATACCATCAAGCAGAACATCAATACCCTGCTTGCCATCCTGTACGGCATGCACCGGGAGACCACCAACCTGACCGATTCGGTGCGCAGCGGTAACCTGAAGACCCGCGGTAACGACTGGGATTATGACGGCATCTGGCAGGAGTTGATCCGCGGCATGAACAGCACCCTTGATGCGGTGCTCGATCCGGTCAACGAGGCCAGCAGCGTGTTGGGACGTCTGGCCCGTTACGACCTGAGCGCCAGGATGCGGGGGCGCTACCATGGCGATCATGCCGTCATCCGCAAGGCCATGAATACCACGGCCGAGGCGCTGCACAGCGCCATCTCACAGGTGGCGGAAACCGTGGAGCTGGTGTCAGAGGTGGGGCGGCAGATAACGGAAGGCAGCGCCATCGTCTCCGATGGGGCTGCCCGGCAGAGTGACCAGCTGGCGGATACCTCGGGCAACCTTGAGCGGATCGCCACTGGCGCCAACCTCAATTCCAGCAAGACCGGTGAGACCAAACAGAAGGTCTATGAGGCTACCCAGGTCATGGAAGAGGCCCAGAAGGCCATGGAGCAGATGTTAAGCGCCATGGGCAGCATCCGCGAGGCCGCCGACAACACCACCGCGATTGTCGGTGAGATCGACGGGATCGCCAAGGAAACCGGGGCACTTTCCACCAGCGCCATGGACAAGGCCGTCAGGATCAGGACCTCGGCCGGCGGCTTCGGGGTGGTGGCCCAGGAGATCAGGAAACTGGGGCAACGCTGCACCGAGACCGCCAAAGGGATGAAGGAGTTCAGCAAGAAGGTCTCGCTGGGGGAAGGTCCTGCGGCGGAACAGCTGCGGGACGACTTCCAGCTCTTGATCGAGGATCTTGAAGATGTGGCCATGTTTTCAAATCTTTTGGGGGTCAATGCCGCCATTGAAGCGGCCCACGTCGAAGGGGCCGGCAATGATTTCAGGCTCCTGACCGATGAGATCCATAGCCTGGCCAGCCGGTCTGCCGATGCTGCCAAACGGACCGAGCAGATGACCAAGACGTCGGTGCAGCTCTCCCACAACGGCGAATCATTGTCCCGCGACATTAACCGCCAGCTCAAAGGCGCCGTGGAGGGCGCCCGCGCCATCAGCCTCCTGACGGACGAGATTTCCCAGACTACCCTGGAGCAGGCCAGGGGGATTGAGCAGATCAACCAGGCCGTGGCCCAGATCAATCAGGTCACCCAGGAGAACGCCGATAGTGCGGCCCAGTCGTCCGAGGCGGCCCTGGGGCTGGAGCAGCAGGTGAACAAGCTGACCAGTATGGTGCAGAAATTCAGGCTGGAAGCGGCACCTGCCAACGCCTGAACAGGACCGAAGCAGATGGCAAGGCGCTGCCGCTTCACACCGCGACAGCCGCTGTGCGGCGCACCTCTATTTAGTTGTACCGCTGCCCTTTGAGAAATGACTGGTCGTTGCGACACGTAATCCTTGTTGTCAAAAATGCCGCTTGCTGGCGCTGCTCTCCGCCGGCCCCAGGCATGGGTGATCACACGAATGATTGAACAACAGTTGCAGCATTATGCGGCCGGGCTTTCCGTGCTGTATGTCGAGGATGACACGGTTGGCGCCGCCATCATCCAGAAGCTGCTCGAAAAGTATTTCAGCTCAGTGTCCGGCGCAAAGGATGGCGAGGAAGGACTCCGGCTGTTTGCTGAGCTGCAGCCGGATCTGGTGATTACCGATCTGATGATGCCGAAGTTGGATGGGATCGGCATGTTGCAGGAGCTGCGCAAAAGCAACCAGAAGGTGCCGGTCATGCTGATGACCGCCTCCCTGGAGCATGTTCATCTGGTCGAGGCGATCAACCTGGGGGTCTCCAAGTTCCTGGCCAAGCCGCTCAGGCTGGAGGCGGTACGACGGGCCCTGCTGGGGGTGGTGCGGGAGCTGCATCTGGAGCGGGTGGCAGAACAGGCTCGTCAGCAGGAGGTCGAGCTGCTGCGTTACCGTAACCGCTATCACTCCCGTCAGCAGGAGCTTGCCCGTGACAAGGAACGGCATATCCTGCGTAACGAGCTGGCGGACCGCTTTCTGCCGCGAGCCGCGGGCTCTGGCGGCTGGCTGGTCGATCTGCTGCACCTGCCGCGGGATATCATGTCGGGTGACAGCTATGCCGTGATCAGGACCGATGACGAGCGTTTGTTGATTTTTCTGGCCGATGCCATGGGACACGGCCTGTCGGCCTCAGTAACCTCGATGTTGACAACCGCTTTCTTCAACCACATGGTGCGGGGCTGTGCCTGTAGACGGATGGGCTTTGCGCATCTGGTAACCACAACCATGACGTTTGCCGCTGAAAACGTGCTGGAGGATGAGGTGTTCAGCGGCCTGATCATGGAGCTGGACCCCCGTGGCACGACGCTCAGGTTTGCCAGTTGCGGCATGCCGGCAGTGCTGCTGATCCGCAACGGCGAGGTTGAGCGGGTGCGTGGCAACAATCCGCCGGTCTCGGCCTTTTCCCCGCAGGTGGAGCTGCAGCAGCTCAGCCTGGAAGGGGTCAGCGACATCCTGTTGGCCACCGACGGCCTGGGGGATGCAGGCACCCGTGACGGCGGCAGCTATCGTGAACATCTGGTGACGGATCTGGAGACCACCGCCACGGCGCATGAGCTGTTTACCCGCTACGAACGGGCCTGCGACGATACGGCGAACGATGACGATATTACCGCAATCCGTCTGACGGCGGTGGCTGAAGGGCGGGGGCGCAGGCAGTTCCATTTCAGTGCTGCCGGCACGCTGTCCGGCATCCGGGATCTACAGCAACAGGTGGGAGAGGTGCTGCTGTCGGCCGGTCTTGCGGGAGAGCGGTTTGACCAGCTGGAGCTGGCCTTGGGTGAGGCCCTGATGAATGCCTTTGAACATGGTTGTCTTGGTTTGGGGCAGCGCAAACAGGACTTGATCCTGGCGGATGAGTATGATGAACTGCTCATGGCGGCAGAGACGCAACAGGACAAGCTAATCGAGCTTTTTCTGACACTGCTGCCCCGCGGCGCCAGGGCGCAGGTCTGGATTGAGGTGGTAGATCCGGGAACCGCCGGAGAAGCTACTGCGCGGCATGTGGAGGCGCAGTCTGCTGAAATACCATCGGGCCGCGGTTTTTTGATGATGCGGCGTTCCGTTGACCTGGTTCGCCGCAACGCTTCCGGCAACCGTCTGGTTTTGATGCAGATGTTTACAGGTGCCCTACAGGCTTAAAGGAGGGGGAAGATGGAGATAACGTCACGAAGCAGCAATGAATTGGTGTTGAGCGGCCCGATCAAGACCATTGACGACAGCATGGCCGTGCGGGCCGAGGTGCAGAAACTGGTTGAAGAGGGGGCGTCATCACTGGTCCTGCGGATTGAAGACTCGTTTGCCCTGCCCTCTGCGGTCATCGGCTACCTGATGAAGCTGGTGAACCGGGATAAGGTCAGGTTGACCCTGCTGGCCGGTGACCACCGTCTGCGTGAACTTCTGGACGAGCTGCAATTAAGCGGCATCTTTAACGTCGGTAGCCTCAGGTAGCCGTTAATCCGATGACCGTCTGCAGACGTGGCCTTGTGCCGCTTGCGCTCCTGCTGGCAGCCTTCGGGGCGGCAGGCGGTTGGCTGCTGAACCTCCATCGTGTCGACCAGCAGCAACAGTATTATCGGAAACATACCGAAATGCTGCAGATGGCCTATCAGGCCGCGCTGGAAAGTTGCCGGCGCGTTACGGACATCTGCCTGCAGGATACGATTCGCCAGCCTGAGCCGCTGCAGCTTTTTTCCCGGGCCTGGGCTGCCGATGAACAGGAAAAGGCCCGCTTGCGTCACGAGTTGTACCGGCGTTTGAACCGCTCCAACCAGCTGCTTTGGCAGCAGTGCCTGCGACAGCTGCACTTGCACCTGCCAAACGGTGAAAGCTTTCTGCGCTTTTACCAGCCAAACCGCTTTGGTGACTATTTGTTCAGCGTGCGGCCGTCGGTGCAGCTTGCCAATACCGAACGGCGTGCGGTGGTCTCGTTTGAGGCTGGCAGGGTCGGTACCGGTTTTCGCTTCGTCTCTCCGCTGACCTACCGGGGAGTGCATATCGGCAGCGTTGAAACCAGCCTTCCCTTCAGGGCGTTGCAGGATCTGATGGTACGGCTTTCCCCCGGGGAGGAGTACCAGTTTCTGATCAGCGCCGACCTGATCCGGGAACGACTGGTTGCCGAGTACCGCGATAACTATGTGCCCTCCCGTTTTCCGGCATTGTTGGTCGAAAATCCCCTCAAGCGCCAGCCGGACAGCGCCGGGCCGCTGTCTGAGGTCGCCCGGAAACTGGAAGAGCGCTTAGCCGGCGACCGCGCCATCCTCGACCAGCTCCAGCGCGGCCTGCCGTTTTCGGTGGGACTGATCCAACGGAAGATCGGCTATGTGATCTCATTTCTGCCGGTCCGGGAGGTCACCGGCAGGCTGGGAGGCTACATTGTCGCTTACAAACCCGAGCCGCTGATTGTTGCCCAATGGCGCTCCTCCCTGCTGGAACTGGCAGTCTTTGCCCTGTTGCTGGCACTAACCGCCTGGTTGCTGCTGCGCTGGCGCGGCAGTGCCCTGCAATTGACCGAACAGGAGGCCCGCCGGCAGTATCAGGAAGCGCTGCAGGCGCAGCAGGAACGGCTGGAGCATGAAGAACGCACCCGTATCTCCCATGAACTGCATGACCGGATAGGCCAGGCCCTGTTGGGGGTCAATCTGCGCCTGAAGCTGCTGTGGGAAGAGATGCCGCAGGAAAAAAACGAAGATCGCCGGGCCTTGGGACAGTTGATTGAGGATATCCAGCAGGCCTCGGCCGAGCTGCGAAACCTGGTACTGTCGTTGCGGCCTCTGCCGCTTGCCGGTATGCGGGTGGATGAGGCGGTGCAGTGGCTATGCCGCAATCTTGAACGGCATGCCGGCGTTTCCGTATTGTTACAGATGACCGGAAACTTCGAGGAGAGCAGCGACAGCTGCAGTCTCGTGCTGTTCAGGGTTTGCCAGGAAGGGTTGACCAATATCCTTAAACATGCCGCTGCCACCCGGGTGCAACTGACGCTGCACTCCTGCCGGGGCCTGCTCAGCATGACGCTGCAGGATGATGGAGCCGGTGGAGCTGCGGTGCTGGAAAACGACAGCAGCAGCGGACTTGCCCTGATGCGTGCCAGGGTTGAACAGCTTGGCGGCCGTTTTCTGTTGGATTCACCGGCCGGGGAGGGGACACGCTTGTTTGTGGAATTGCCATGTCACCGATAACATTAGTGATAGCCGATGACCATGCCATTTTCAGGCAGGGCTTGCGCTCGTTGGTGCGTATGGCGCCCGAGTTTGCGATTGTCGCGGAGTGCGGCCGGGGGGATGAGGCCCTTGAGTTGATCAGGCAGCATCGTCCTGCCATTGCCGTGCTGGATATCTCCATGCCGTTTCTGGATGGCCTCTCGGTAACGGCAGCCCTGCGGCAGGAGCATGATCAGACCCCGGTGGTGATCCTGACCACCCATGATGATCCCCTGATGCTGGAACGGGCCCGCTGCGCGGGAGCCAATGCCTACGTCAACAAGGAGTATGCCTTTGAAGAGCTGCTGCAGACGTTGCGTCTGGTGCAGGACGGCAGCTCACTTTTGACGGCATTGAGCGAGGCGGCTACCTTGGCATCCGAACAGAACCTGACGGAGCGGGAGCGGGAAGTGTTGCGTCTGATCGCTTGCGGCATGAGCAACCGTTTGATTGGCGAATCGCTGGGCATCAGCGCGAAAACGGTGGATAACCATCGTACCAACCTGATGAGCAAGCTACGGATGCATTCAACCGCCGAGCTGGTACGCTATGCCGTTAAAATTGGGCTGGCGTAGCTCTTGTAACAACCTTGCGAGCAGGTGATTCTGTAACTGTTTTTTGTGTTGAATAGCCTGTATACTCCCACCATGTCTTCCCTTTTCCGTCCAGATGCAAAACCTGCCCGTCCGCGTCTGCTGGTCGTTGATGACGATCATGGGCGTTTGGCTGCGGTCAGCCGTTTTCTGCGACGCTATCGTTTTGAGGTCAAAACCGCTGCCGGCGGCCCGGAAGGGCTGCGGGAACTTGAGCAAAACGGCCCCTTCCAGCTGGTGATCGCCGACTACCGCATGCCCGGTATGAGCGGCAGCCAGTTCCTTGAGCTGGTGGCGGAGCGTACCCCCGAGACCCGCCGTATGATCCTGGCGGACTATGCCGACAGCGATCACCTGCTGGCTGCCGTCAATGCCGGCACGGTACATCGCTATCTGATCAAACCGTGGGACTCCCGTGAACTGCTGGTGACCATCAGGCAACTGCTCGATGAGTACCGCAGACTGGTGGGACCGGCCAAAACTCCTGTCGATGGGCTGCTTGTACAGACAAAGCCGGCGTCTGCACCGTCGACAACCTCGCTGGAGGCTCAGGGCCGTCAGCTGCAGGAGGCCAATCATCGCCTGCGGCTCCTGGCCGCCCATGTGGAACAGGTGCGGGAGGATGAGCGCCGTGCCGTTGCCCGGGATGTACACGACGACCTGGGACAGACCCTGACCGCCATGAACCTCGAGCTGGCGGCCATGCTGCGGGTTGAGCCGGGCACGGACCTGCGGCCGCGACTGCAGGGGCTCAAGGAACAGGTGGACCTGGCCATCGGTACGGTGCAGCGAATCATCAGTGATATGCGCCCGCCGGTGCTTGATGAACTGGGGCTTGAAGCAGCATTGACCGAACTGGTGCGGCGGATGCAGGCACGGGGCGATTTCGCCTGCGTCCTCTCCTGTACCCTGGGTGATGAACCGTTGTCGTCTAGCGTGGCAACCAGCCTCTACCGGGTAACGCAAGAGGCCTTGACCAACGTGCTGCGGCATGCCGGGGCCAGCAAGGTGCTGGTCACGTTGCGCCGACGTAGCGGTTGGTGCCAGCTGCAGGTGCGGGACAACGGCCGGGGGGTCGGAGAGGATCAGATTGCCGCGGCCGACTCCTATGGTCTGATGGGGATGCGCGAACGGGTGGCCCAGTGCGGCGGCAGTTTCAGCATCAGCCCGCGTGTGGGGGGTGGCACGATTGTGGAGGCCGAGCTGCCGGAGTATGCCGGGGAGGTGGCGACATGAAGCGGGTGCTGGTGGTTGATGATCACGCCATGGTACGCAAGGGGCTGGTCGGCATCCTGTCAACGCAGCCGATCAACAGTGAACAGCTGGTCTGCGATGAGGCCGGCGGTGGCGAGGAGGCCCTGCATCTGCTTGAGGGGCATGCCTACGATCTGGTTATCCTTGACATCTCCATGCCGGGCCTGGGAGGCCTGGAACTCTTGATGCGTATCCATGAGTCATGGCCGGGTCTGGCGGTGTTGATGCTGTCGATGTTCCCTGAAGAACAGTTTGCCCTGCGGGCACTCAAGCTGGGGGCATCAGGCTACCTCACCAAGAAGGAGGCTGCCGATGAACTGCTCCTGGCGGTGCAACAGATCTTTTCCGGCAAGCGCTACCTGAGCCAGAGCCTCTCCGAAAGCCTGATCAACCAGGCCCTGGCCAACGATGCGGGCAGCCGCCCCTCCCACGCCGCGCTCTCCAACCGCGAGTTTCAGATCCTGCGCAACCTGGCGGTGGGCAAAAGCCTGAAGGCAATTGCCCTTGAGCTTGATCTGAGCATCAAGACGGTCAGTACCTACAAGACCCGCCTGTTTGCCAAGATGGGCTTTCATAGCGACGCCGACCTGATCGGTTACGCCAACTCCCATAACCTTACCTGAACCGTATCCCTCCTTGCTACAACGACCGCCCTTCGGGTGGGCCGTTGCGGTGGCAGTCCCGCTGTGACATTCCTCATGCGCCGCCGGTAACCTGGAGAGGCCTGCCTCTGCCTGCGGTGTAAGGCGGGATGTGTGTAGGAATACTCCTACGGGGTGCGTCGTCCTGTACTGTGGTGCGCTGTCGGACTTTATCTGAATTGCCTTCTCTCGTTGTCCGGAGGAAAATCACGTACAGCTGATGTGACAATACCCGGCAGTGCTTGCCGCCTCGTTGCATCCAAAGGGGCGGGGCCAAAGGAGGGACGTTATGCGTGCGGTCTTGATTGTTGAGGATTCTTCCACCATGCGTAAGATCATTGCCCGCACATTGCGGCAAGCGGCACTTCCGGTGGATGCCATCCTGGAGGCGGCCGACGGCTTTGAGGGGATGCTGCAGCTTGAGTCCGGTCAGCAGGTTGATCTGGTACTGTCCGATATCAATATGCCCAACATGGATGGTCTTGACTTTGTTTCCGCCGCTCGTAAACGGGGCTACCGGATGCCGATTGTGATGCTGACCACCGAGGGGGGCGAGGATATGATTGCCGAGGCCATCAATCGTGGGGCCTGTGCCAGTATCAGGAAACCGTTCACTCCGGGGCAGCTGCGTGAAGAACTGCAGCCTTACCTCGCGGTATGACCGCGTTGACACCGATGACCAGCCTGCTGAAAAAGCGGTACAAAACCGGAAAAATTGGGGCCCTGCCGAATGGCCTGCAGCAGCTGGTTGGCGTCCGGGCTGAAGAAACCGGGGAGGGCTGCCGGACGACCTGTCCCCGTGGCCCGACTCGCCGTGGCGCCGGTCGACGTTGTGGGACTGTCCGGCCATTTCGGGCAGACGGCGTCGGGTTGCATCCCGCGGCCTTGTCCGGATCACTGCCGAAACCGGCGCATGCCCGGGCACGATGCAAGATATGATGGAATGCAACCAGCTAGAGCAGGCCTTACTGCATTGTCAGCAGGTCTTTGAGAAGGCCG
This sequence comes from uncultured Geobacter sp., assembly GCA_964622705.1. Taxonomy (GTDB): domain Bacteria; phylum Desulfobacterota; class Desulfuromonadia; order Geobacterales; family Pseudopelobacteraceae; genus Trichlorobacter. The sequence continues at coordinate 26,446 of CAZUSH010000011.1, forward strand.
ACTTTGGTCTGGCCCTGTCCGATGTGGCTACGAACACCTTTGTTGCCGTCAATCCGGCCTATGCGCGGCAACGGGGGTTTACCCCGCAGGAGTTGATTGGCAGATCGGTCCTGACGGTCTACGCCCCGGAGGTTCACGGGGTGATCTGTGAGCTGATCCGGGCTAAGGAGAACAACGATCATAGTATTTTTGAAACAATCCAGATTTGCCGTGATGGCCGGCGGTTTCCGGTCAGGGTTGAGCTGACCACCATCAGGGATGGGCTTGGCCGGGCGGTTTCCCAGGTCTCATGCACCTTTGATATCACCGAACAGCAACAGCATGCCGAGCGCTCAATCATGGACATCCGGCGCCAGAAGGCCCAACTGCGCCTGTATGCCATGACGTACGCCTCCTGCGACGAGCTGCTCGACACCGCCCTGGCAGAGTCGCTGGCCTTAAGCGACAGCAGCATCGGGTCGCTCTTTCTTTACGATGAGGATGCCCGGCTGTTTACCCTGCATGCCTGGTCAAAGGGGGGCATGCCCGAACTCCGCCAAGAACAACATCCACTGATACTTGAGCTGGATGAAGCCGGCCCCTGGGGTGAGGCGGTGCGGCAGCGCCGGGCACTGGTCTGTAATACCCCCGATGCATCACCGGTTTTTACGATTGTCTATCCGATGGGGCGCGTTGCCGTGACGCGTCATCTGAATCTGCCGATCTGCCGCAACAACCGGATCGTGGCAGTGCTGGGGGTTGCTAGCAAGGATCACGACTACAGCGAGAACGATATCCGGCAGCTGCAGCTTCTTATGGAGGGAGCCTGGAATGTGCTGGAACGTTACAAGGCGGTGGAGGAACTGCGTGTTGCGCGGGAGCGGGCCGAGGAGGCCAACCGGGTCAAGACGGAGCTTTTGGCCAACCTGAGCCATGAACTACGCACACCATTAAACGGCATAATTGGCGGCGCGCAATTGCTGGGTTTTACCGAACTGACCCGGGAACAGCAGAAATACCTTGAGCTTATTGATGTTTCTGCTGCCAATGAGCTGACCCTGATCAATAATCTGCTTGAACTGGTCAAACTGGAATCTGAAGGGATTCAGGTTGAGCATCAGCCGTTTTCGCCCCGCCAGGTGGTTGAGAAGGCCTTGCTGACTCATGCGGGGGCTGCCCGTGCCAAAGGGGTGCGTTGTTCGCTGGAGGTTGCCGCAGCGATTCCCGACCGTGTGGTGGGTGATGGCGTGCGCATCCGTCAGATGCTTAACAGTCTGATCGGCAACGCCATCAAGTTTACCGAGCAGGGGGAGATTACGGTTGGGGCGCAGGTGCAATTCAGTGGGGGTGGAAGGCATGTGGCCCGTTTCAGGGTCAGCGACACCGGGGTGGGGATCGCGCCTGAAAAGCTTGAGCACATCTTTGGACTCTTCAACCAGTCAGACACCTCCACTACCCGTAAGTACGGCGGTCTCGGGCTGGGGCTGCCACTCTGCCACCGTTTGGCACGGGCCGTGGGGGGGAGGCTGTGGGTTGAAAGCGATCCGGGGGTCGGCAGCTCTTTTTATCTGGAGGTGCCGGTGAGCATGGTCTGCCCGCCGGGGCAGCGTCAGGCTGGGGCTGCCCTGTCCATCCTGCTGGCAGAAGACGACAGCCTGAGCGCCTTGGCCTCTGCAAAGTTGTTGCGCGGACTGGGGCATACGGTGGCAGTTGCCACGAATGGCGAGGATGCGGTGGCCCAGTGGCGTTGCCATCGCTTCGATCTGGTCTTGATGGATCTCCAAATGACCCGTCTGAACGGCTTTGAAGCGGTGCAGCGAATCCGTGAGCAAGAGCGGCAGGAGCGCCGCCGGCGTACACCGGTCATTGCCCAGACCGCCAACGCCCGCTGGAACTACCGCGAGTCGTTTCTAAGCGCCCAGTTTGACGATTTTATTACCAAACCGCTGCTGCTGGAGGAGCTTGGCCCCCTGGTTGCACGGGTTATTGAGGGGAAAGCAGCGCCCGCAACAGCCAGAGCAGACTGAGCGGCTGGCGCACAAGCGCTGCTGACAGACCGCCCAGTGCCCGGTCTGCAGCCTTGCGCCAGACAGTGGCGCCGGTCAACGCGGCCAGTTGCAGCAGAGTGGCGATCAGGACCGAGGAGCCGCAGGGGATTACGCCGTCGTGGCTGTCGCCGACGGCAAGCGGGAGCTGGTCGGCATCCACGCCGATGATCGAGAGACTGCCATCTTCATGCTGAAAGAGCCGCAGGGCCGCACTGCACAGCTGCTCTGTCTGCTGCAGGTCTGCAGCAGCGCCTCCCGCCCGATACAGCTCAAGCTGCCCCCAGGCCAGAAAGGCGTAATCCTCCAGAAAAGCCGGGATGGACGATCCGCTCCCGTTGCACCAGCTGCGCAGCAGCCGCCCATCCGGGCGGGTCAGGTTGTTGTCGATGAAATCAGCAGCTCTGCGGGCCGCTTTCAGGTGGTGCTGGTTGCCGGTTACGGCTGCGCTTCGCGCTAATGCCGCCAGCATCAGGCCGTTCCAGCCGGCCAGGATCTTTGTATCCCGCAGCGGCTGCTCCCGCCGGTTACGGACTGCCAGCAGGCGCGCACAGGCTTGTTGGATCTGCTCCGGCTCGCCAATCTCCGGCTTGGCAAGAAACAGGATGTTCTCGCCCGGCTCTTCAAAGTTGCCCTGTGCCGTCACCCCAAAGTGGTGGCAGAACAGCGCGGCTTCATCCCCCAAGACCTGCTCGATCTCCGCCTTGTGCCAGACATAGCTGGCACCTTCGCGCCCTCCGGCATCGGCATCCAGGCCGCAGTAAAAGCCGCCTTGCGGTGCAGCCAGCTCCCGCAGCACAAACCCAAGCAGGTTGTCCGCCATCTCCAGGTAACCGCCATCCTTGCTCAGGGAGTGAGCCTCCAGGGCCGCATAGGCCACCAGGGCCTGATCGTAGAGCATTTTCTCAAAGTGCGGCACCAGCCAGCGCTGGTCGGTGCTGTAGCGGTGGATGCCGCCCCCCAGTTGATCCCAGATCCCTCCCCGTCGCAGTGCCGTGAGCGTGTCAAGCGCCAGCTTCTGCTCGGCCGCCGCAGGGCGGTGCAGCAGAAACAGCAGGTAGGGCGGCATCGGAAACTTGGGGGCTGAGCCGAAACCATGGAACTGCGGGTCATGGATCTGCTGCAGGGTGGCTGCGGCCCGTTCTGCCAGCGAGGCTGGATGAGGCGCACTTTCGTCAGCCTGGGGCTGTAACTGGCGCCTAAGCGCCTCCATCAGTGAGTCGGCGTTCCGTTCCACCGCATCCTGGCGATGCTGCCAGACCTTGGCAAGATTCTCCAGCAGCTCAAGAAAACCGGGGCTGCCGTGACGCGGTTCCCTGGGTAGGTAGGTCAGGGCGTAAAATGGGGTGCCGTCAGGTTTGAGAAGGCAGTTCAGTGGCCAGCCGCCGCTGTTGGTCAGGGCCTGGCAGGCGGCCATGCAGAACTCGTCCAGGTCGGGTCGCTCTTCCCGGTCCACCTTGACCGGCACAAAGGCGTGGTTGAGGATATCGGCCACCTCTTCGTCCTCAAACGATTCATGGGCCATGACATGGCACCAGTGACAGGTGGCATAGCCGATCGAGACGAACAGCGGCAGGTTGCGTTGTTGCGCCTCGGCCAGGGCCTCCGGTCCCCATTCCCGCCAATTCACCGGATTGCGGGCGTGCTGCAGCAGGTAGGGTGAGCGGGAAAAGATCAGACGGTTGAACTCCGGCCCGCCGTCTTCCGGCAGGCCGGAACGGTCAAGGTCCAGCAGGGTCTGCAGTTCATGGTTGGTCATGGGGCTATCCTAGCATAAAAACGGGAAAAAACTTGCCCGCAATCATTTCAGCGGGTAATCTTTGCAGCACCTTAACTGTGACAGGAGCTGCCATGTTTGATTACAGCGAACGCCCCGACCTGGCTTCCTATGCCTGCACCAGCGCTGCTTCAAAGGGGCGCAAGCACGATGAAATCTCCCGCGACCCCCGCCCCATGTTCGAGCGTGACCGTGATCGGGTGATCCACTGTGCTGCCTTTCGGCGGCTGGAGTACAAGACCCAGGTCTTTTTGAACCATGAGGGGGACTACTACCGTACCCGCCTGACCCACTCGCTGGAGGTGGCCCAGATCGGCAAGGCCATTGCCCGCCGCCTGCGTCTGAACGAGGATCTGACCGAGGCCTTGGCCCTGGCCCATGACCTGGGGCATACCCCCTTCGGCCATACCGGCGAAGAGGTGCTCAATGACTTGATGCAGGGCAGTGGCGGGTTTGAACACAACTACCAGTCCTTCCGGGTGGTGAACGAACTGGAGGAGCGCTATGCCGAGTTCGATGGCCTGAACCTCTCCTGGGAGGTACGGGAAGGTATCCTGAAACACTCCTCGCCCCACGATGTGCCCACCAGGACCCTGGATGAGTTTCTACCCGGCATTGTCCCCTCCATCGAGGCCCAATTGATCAACTATGCCGACGAGATCGCCTACAACAACCATGACATAGACGACGGCCTCAAATCCGGCTATCTGACCCTTGATCAGTTCAAGGAGGTTGATTTGTGGCAACGGATGAGCGCCAGGGTGCGGGAGCGCTATCCGGCCATAGATGACAAACGCCTGACGGCCCGTACCGTCAGCGCCCTGATCGGTATGCAGATCACCGACATCTGCGAGACAACCTGGGCCAATATCCGGCAGTACGGCATCAACAGCCTGGAGGACCTGCGGCGGGTCAACCGGGTGGTGGTGCACTTCAGCCCTCTGGTTGAGGCAGAAAATCTGGCCCTCAAGAAGTTCCTCAAGGAAAAACTGTACCGCCACCACAAGGTGGACAAGATGCGGGTCAAGGCCGAGCATGTCCTGTCGCGCCTGTTCGAGACCTACCTGAAGCGGCCCAACCTGCTGCCGCCCAAGTACCACCGCCGGATCGAACATAACGGCGTGGAGCGGACCGTGGCCGACTACCTGGCAGGGATGACGGACAGGTATGCGTTGGATGATTACAAGGCACTATTTGAAACCTTCGAGAGAGTATGAATAGATGAAACAGACCAAGCAGCCGCCCCGCTACGACTTTTTCGCCTTTCTGGCCCGCATGCAGTACATCAACCGCTGGGGCCTGATGCGCAATACCCAGGCAGAGAACATCAAGGAGCATTCCCTGGATGTGGCCATGCTGGCCCATGCCCTGGCGCTGATCCGCAACACCTATTTCGGTGGTGCGCTGGACCCCAATCAGGCCGCCCTGTACGGTATCTTTCACGACGTCAGTGAGATCTTCACCGGCGATATGCCGACCCCGGTCAAGCATTTCAACCCCCGTTTCAAGCAATCCTTTCATCAGCTTGAGGACCGCGCCCGCAAGAAGCTGCTGGCCATGCTGCCGCCGGAGTTGTCGCAGGTCTACGAACCGCTCTTCTTTTTTGAGGAACAGGACGAGCAGTATCAGCCGCTTATCAAGGCAGCCGACAAGATTGCGGCCCTGATCAAGTGCCTGGAGGAAGAGAAATCCGGCAATCTGGAGTTTAAGCGGGCTGGGGCCGAGCACCTGGAGAACCTGCGTAAAAGTCCGCTGCACGAGGTGGGCTATTTCCTTGAGCATTTCCTGCCCGGCTATAGCCTGTCGCTGGATGAACTGCACCTGGGGTGAGGCTGACCGGATCTACGGGGGCAGGCCTCGTAACCGGGACGCCTTCTTGCGGATTGCCGGATTTGCGCTAGAGTGAAGGGAGGCGTCAGTGTCTGACACCGGGCAGTATCAACTCTGGCGCCAGGATGACAACGGTCACCGTTTTCTGGTGGGCAGTTGGCCACACCTGGCAGAGGCAGAACAGCACCAGGCGCTCTTGACCCGTTGTCAGCACAAACAATGCTATTGGATTGAACGTGTGACGGAGCAGCGGCTGCCTGGTTCGGAAGGTGGGGGGAGGATATGGCTGAGAGCGCGGTGATGCTGCACCAGGCTGAACACCGGTTGTACCAACTTGGTGATGACCTGTTGGCAACGGTCCGCGATATGACCGGTTTTGTCGCAGTCATGTCTGCCTTTACGGATCTGGCCGAAAACCTGGCAGGTCATCGCCCGGTGGCCTGTGCCGCCGGTTGCCCGTACTGCTGTGTACTGAACGTGTCGGTGCTGCTGCCCGAGGCGGTTGCCATTGCGGCCTGGTTGATGCTGCATAACGAAGGGGCCGGACGCGCGGCGCTGCTCAGCCGCCTGCAAGCCCATGCCCTGCGGGTGCGCTGGATGGAGGACAGTGAGCGGATTCACCGTCAGACCTTCTGTCCGTTTCTCGATGCCCACGGCAGCTGCAGTATCTACCCGGTCCGCCCGTTGGCCTGCCGCGGGGTAACCTCGCTGGATAAGCAGGCCTGCCTGACAGCCCTTGACCCAACCGTGTTTGACAACAGTTATGCCGTGCCGATGGATACTACCCGCAGGATGATGATGGATGCGGCTTTCTGTGCCCTGGGGCGGGCCTTGCAGCAACGGTCGATGTCAAGCCGTAGTATTGAACTTTGCGGTGGTGTGTCCGCCTTCCTGGCAAACCCCGCCCTGGTAGGAGTGTTGCTTGCAGGCGGCAGCCTGCCGGAAGATATCTGGGGCTAGGCCGTCCATCTCGTACTACCCCATGTCGGAGCGACTATGAAGATTCCCGGAAGCAAGCATGCCAATCTGTTGGTGATCGGTCTCATCACCATTGTGCTGCTGCTGGCGACCCTGCTGCAGTGGTATCCGCTGCAACTGCTTGAGTACAAGACCTTTGATCTGCGGGCCAGGCTGCGGGCCAAACAGCCCCAGGCCCCGATTGTCCTGGTTGCCATCGACGACGCCAGTATCGAGCGTCTGGGGCGCTGGCCCTGGCCTCGCTCCTATATGGCGGAGCTTGTGACGCAGCTGGCCGGCTATGAACCGGCCCTGATCGGGACGAACATCCTCTATACCGAGGCTGACCGCAACTCCGGCCTGGATGAGCTGAAGAGTCTGCAGGAGACCGTGGCCAAGCTGGGGGGGAGCCCGGCGGTGCTCGAGGCGATCACTCTGGCTGCCCAGCGCCTGGATAACGATACCCAGCTGACCGCGGCCCTGACCAGTACCCATAAGGTGGTGCTGCCGCTTTTTTTTACGCTGGGCGGGCAGGGCGGCAGTGCTGATCCCACCCTGCCGGAGTATCTCAAGCAGAGCTCCCGCGAAGCCGGAACGCCGGGCGTCGCGCCACAGGCAAGCGAGCTGGCGGCGCCGATCCCCGGCTTTGCCAGCCAGGCCCTGGCCCTGGGACATATCAATATCCTGCCTGATCGTGACGGCACGGTGCGGCGCGAGGCGCCGGTGATCTATTACCATGGCCGGATCTTTCCCTCCTTTGCCCTGCAGGCCGCCCTGGCCTACCTGCGGATCAAACCGCAGGAGCTGAACCTAGTGCCGGGTCGTCTGACCGCCGGCCGTCTCTCGCTGCCGCTGGACGAACAGGGGCGGATGCTGCTCAGCTATTGCGGTGGTTTTGGCCGCTTTCCCACCTATTCCTTTGTTGAGGTAGCCTCCGGTGCGGTCAAGCCGGAGCAGTTCAAGGGCAAGATCGTGCTGATCGGACCGGTGGCCACCGGGATCGCCGGTTTTGTGGTGACACCGTTTCAGGCCACCTATCCCGGGATTGAGTTGATCGCCACCGCAATCGAGAACCTGCTCAACAACAACCTGATCAGCCAGCCTGTCGGGGTCCGCTGGGCCGAGTTGGGGGCGCTGCTTCTGTTTGCCCTGTTCCTGGCCTTCGGCATGCCGCGCCTCAAGGCCGGTATGGCGGCAGCGATTACCCTGGCGCTGCTTTTGCTCTGGAATGGCGCGGCCGTCTGGCTGTTCAGCAACCAGGGGCTCTGGTTGGGTATGGTAGGGCCGAGCCTGCTCCTGGCAATGGGCTATACCACCCAGGTCTCCCTGCGTTTCAGGACGACCGAGCAACGCAACGCGCTGGTGGAGAGTGACAGTATTGAGACCAACAAGATGCTGGGGCTCTCCTTCCAGGGGCAGGGACTGCTGGATCTGGCCTTTGAGAAGTTCCGCAAATGCCCGGTGGAAGATGCCACGGTGCGGGACCTGCTCTATAACTTGGCGCTTGATTTTGAGCGCAAGCGGATGTTCAACAAGGCTGCGGCGGTGTACGAGCATATCCTGTCTGCCGGAGACTACAAGGATATCAAACAGCGGATCGCCACCATGAAGGCGGCGGGTGAGACCATGATCTTCGGCGCCAGTGGCCGGCGCGAGGGGACCATTATCGCCGGTGCCGCTGCCGGCTCGGTTTCCGCCCCCACCATCGGCCGCTACCAGATTCAGAAGGAGCTGGGACGCGGCGCCATGGGGGTGGTCTACCTGGGCAAGGACCCCAAGATCAACCGCCTGGTGGCGATCAAGACGGTCCGTTTCGAGGAGGTGGACCCCGATCTGCTGGAGGAGACCAAACGGCGCTTTTTCCGCGAGGCCGAAGCGGCCGGGACCCTGAATCACCCCAATATCGTCACGATCTACGATGTGGGTGAGGAAGAGGATCTGGCCTACGTGGCCATGGAACTGTTGGAAGGGTCCGACCTGACCCCCTTCATCAAGAAGGAAAAGCTGCTGCCGGTCAGAGACCTTTTGAAGATCATCGGCAACGTGGCGGAGGGGCTGGCCTTTGCCCATGAACGGGGCATTGTGCATCGCGATATCAAGCCGGCCAACATCATGCTGCTGAAAGATGGCTCGGTCAAGATCGCCGACTTCGGTATCGCCCGGATTGCCACCTCTTCGGCCACCCAGACCGGCACGGTGCTGGGAACCCCCAGCTACATGTCGCCGGAGCAGGTGGCCGGCCAGAAGGTGGACGGCCGTTCCGACCTGTTTTCGCTGGGGGTGGCGATGTACGAGCTGCTCTGCGGCCAGAAGCCGTTTGGCGGCGAGAGTATTGCGGCGCTGATGTATGCGATTGCCAACAAACCGCCGGTGCTGATCACCCAGATCGATCCCGCTATCCCGCAGTGTTGCGCCTATATTGCCCATCGCCTGATGACCAAGGACCTGAACAAGCGCTACCAGAACGCGCGGGAGGTGGTGGAGCATGTCAAAATGTGTCTGGCAAAGCTGGGGTGACCCATGGAACTGACCGCCTTTGGCCTGACTGACGTGGGACAGGTGCGCCCCCACAATGAAGATGCGATCCTGCTGGAGCCGTCCCTGGCCCTGTACGCCGTGGCAGACGGTATGGGCGGTCACAAGGGGGGAGAGGTGGCCAGCCGGATCTGTCTGGATACCCTGAGGGATTATCTGTTCAAGGCTGTCAGCGGGCAGGCCCCGCTGGTGGGCCAGGCCGATATTGCCCATTCCGGGGCCGCCAATCTACTCGGCTCCGCAGTCCGTTTTGCCAATCGGGCGGTCTTTGAGGCCGCCTTTGCCAAGCCCGAGTGGCGCGGTATGGGCACCACCATTGTGGCCATGCTGGTGAAGGACAACCGGGCGGTGATTGCCCATGTGGGCGACAGTCGGGCTTATCTGCTGCGCAACGGACAGTTTGAACAGCTGACCGAGGATCACTCCTGGATTGAGGAACAGGTACGGGCCGGCCTGATGAGCCGGGATGAGGCGTTGTTTGCCAAGGGACGCAACGTGCTGACCCGCGCCATCGGGCTGGAAGAAGCGGTTCAGGTGGACCTGGATGAACAGGAACTGCAGCCGGGGGATCAGTTGCTGCTCTGTTCCGATGGTCTGTTCGGCATGGTGGCTGATGAAGAGATTGCCGCCCTGGTGGGGGTGGCCGGGAATCCGGAGGCGGCCTGCCGGGAACTGGTGGCCTGCGCCAACGGACGGGGCGGACGGGACAACATCTCGGTGGTGCTGGTGACGCTGGGGGCTGAAAAGGGGCTGTTGGCCGGGATGCGACGGCTGTTTACGCGAGGTTGACCGCTTCCACCAGCAGGACGGTCTGACCGATGCTGATCCGGTCTCCCGGTTTGAGTTCACGTTGTGAGACCGGTTCGCTGTTGAGCAGGGTGCCGTTGGTGCTGTGCAGATCCACCAGCAGCAGCTTGCCGTTGATGATCTGGATGGCGGCGTGGCGCTTGGAAACCATCGGGTCGTTGATGATGATATCCGCATCCTTTCTGCCCAGCACACAGGGGAGCGAACCTCCCAGGATGCTGCCGGCCTGGGTGCCCTCTAGCACCTTCAACTGCAATTGTTCATGTTGCTGTACGGTCAGTTTTCCCGGGGCAATGGTCTGCTCCGTATCCTCAACCGCGCTGAATAACCGTATCAGCCCATCCAGTGACATGCTGGCGGAATCGCGTGACTCCATGGTGTTGAGCGTCTGATACACCGTGGCATTAACCGGGGTGGCGCTGGTCTGGAAGGCGTAGAGCAGCATCTGCTCATCAACCGAGAGCCCGGTCTGGTCCCCGTCGGGCGGTGCCGCCCAATAGGCGGCAGTCTTGCTGCCATCCAGGAAGAAGAAAAAGTGACACAAACCCTCGCGCTCCAGCATGATCAGGGCATCGCTGGCCTGCGCGCGGATCTGGCGCACCATCCCTTCCAGGTTGATCAGGCTGACCGGACCCTTGGCAGCCGGTTCGTCCTGGATAAAGATCAGCAGGCATTTCAACAGGACCGGATCGGTTGCGTACAGGGCGATACTGCCGCTGCCTTCTCGTACGGCGGCTACCTGGGCGCAGAAGTTGGTTATGGTGAGTGAGGTGGGCTTTTCACCTACCGCAAGACCGGCAGCATAGGGACGCCCCTGAAAGAGAAACAGCAGAAAGAGCCGTTCCGCACTGGAAATGGCCAGATAACCGGTGAAACTGCTGTTTGCCACCGACTTGAGACAACTGAGCAGGGTGTCGCGCTTAAAAGGCGTGGCAGGGGTCTGGATTGTTCCGTATGGCAGGGAAATGGTCGACATGTGCTGGACTATACACGAGCTTGCTGCCGTGTCAAGTTGACGCTCCCAGGTCTGCTTTTCGTGGCTGGCGCTGCTAAAAAACCGATTTTCTTGCTCTTGGCCCGCTGGAATGCTACTCTTCAACGCTATTCCATCGCAGGAGTTTGTGTTTATGCGTTATTTGACTGCCGGTGAGTCCCATGGACCCCAGTTGACCGCGATCATTGAAGGCCTGCCGGCCGGACTGGAACTTTCCCCGGAACTGTTGAACCAGCAGCTGGCCCGGCGTCAGCAGGGCTACGGCAGAGGCGACCGGATGAAGATCGAGCGCGATACGGCAGAGATTCTCTCGGGCGTGCGCTGGGGCAAGACCCTCGGTTCTCCGGTGACCCTGATGGTCAGAAACCGCGACTGGGAGAACTGGCTTGAAAAGATGTCGCCGTTGGCCGAACACGAAGGCCAGGCTGAACCGGTCACCCGTCCCCGTCCCGGCCATGCCGATCTGTGCGGCGCCATGAAGTATGCTCATCGTGATGTCCGCAACATTCTGGAACGCTCCAGCGCCCGCGAGACTGCCGCCAGGGTGGCGGTGGGGGCAGTGGCTCGCAGCCTGTTGACCATGCTGGGTGTCCGTATCGGTGGTTGCGTGGTCGAGGTGGGCGGGGTCAAGGCCGATGCATCGTCGGCCCCCTATCCGGAACAATGGCAGCTGGCCGCCGCCTCGGAGATGTTTTGCTGTGATCCAGCGGCTGAACAGGAAATGAAGCGCCTGATCGACCATGCCAAGGCTGCCGGTGACACCCTGGGCGGCGTGGTGGAGGTACAGGTGCTGGGGCTGCCGCCGGGGCTGGGCAGCCATGTGCAGTGGGACCGCAAGCTGGATGCCCGGCTTGCCATGGCCTTGATGAGTATTCAGGCCATCAAGGGGGTGGAGATCGGTCTGGGGTTCGAGGTAGCCCGGCGCCCTGGTTCGCAGGTCCATGATGAGATTATGTACGACCCGGCTGCACTGCAGCGCGGTGCCTTTACCCCCTATGTCCGGCCAACTAACAACGCCGGTGGTCTTGAAGGCGGCATGACCAATGGTGAGCCGTTGATCCTGCGGGCTGCCATGAAGCCGATCCCAACTCTGTATACCCCGCTACGCTCGGTTGATCTTGCCAGTCATGAGCCGTACGAGGCCTCGGTGGAGCGTTCCGATGCCTGCGCGGTCCCAGCGGCGTTGGTGGTGGCCGAGGCGGTGGTGGCGATCGAGCTGGCACAGGCCATGCTGGAAAAGTTCGGCGGCGACTCCATGGCTGAACTGCGCTGTAACCGGGATGCCTACTTGGCCGGTCTGCCGGGGTTCTGATGCAGCAGGCGATTATCCTGACCGGTCCGATGGGGAGCGGCAAGACCAGTGTTGGGCGGCTGCTGTCCGCCAAACTCGGCTATCGTTTTCTGGACCTTGACGCCCTGATTGTCAAACAGGCCGGCAAAAGCATCAACCAAATCTTTGCCGATGAAGGGGAAGCCGCCTTTAGAGATCGCGAAACCGCGGCCTTGGCCTCGCTCAAGGGAGAAGACGAACTGATCCTGTCGACCGGCGGCGGTGCGGTGTTGCGTGAGGAGAATCGGGCCTTGCTGCATGCTGCCGGGCTGGTGGTCAATCTGCGTGCCAGCACAGCTGAGCTTGCCAGCCGGCTGGCACGGGCGTCAGACCGGCCTCTGCTGCAGGGGGATGAGCCGCTGGCGCAGCGGATTGAGCGGATCACGCAGGAGCGTGAGCCCTTTTATGCCGATGCCGACATTAGAATTGACACCACCGGTAAAACATTGGAAGATGTTGCCGCTCAAATCCTTGTATTCCACGCCGAAAGGTGCCGCAGGATACCGTGAAAACCGTTACCATCGCGCTTGACGCACATACCTACCAGATTGTCATCGGCGAAGGGTTGCTGGCCGGTATCGGGGCTGCCTGTGCCAAGGTCGGTCTGAAGGGGAGTGCCGCAGTGGTGACCAATCCGACCGTGGCTCCCCTGTATGCGACAACCGTGCTCGACTCCCTGCGGGCTGCCGGCTTTTCCGCCGTGCTGGTCGAGATACCGGATGGCGAGGAGTTCAAGACCTCGACTACCCTGAACAGCATCTATGATCGCCTGATTGAGGCCGGTCTGGACCGGCATTCCTTTCTGGTTGCCCTGGGGGGCGGTGTGGTGGGGGACCTGACCGGGTTTGCCGCTGCCACCTTCCTGCGGGGAGTCCCCTTTGTACAGGTGCCGACCACGCTCCTGGCGCAGGTTGACAGCAGCGTGGGGGGCAAGACCGGCATTGACCATCCACTGGGAAAGAATCTGATCGGCGCTTTTTATCAACCCCACCTGGTGCTCTCCGATGTCGGCACCTTGCGCACCCTGGCCGAACGCCATTATCGGGCCGGGCTGGCAGAGGTGGTCAAATACGGGGTCGTACTCGATGCCGAGCTGTTTGCGCTGCTTGAAACAGAGACGGAAGCGCTGCTTACGCAGGATCCGGCGCTGTTGGCCCGCGTGATTGCCCGCTGTTGTGAGATCAAGGCCTGGGTCGTGGAACAGGACGAGAAGGAAGCGGGGCTGCGGGCGGTACTCAATTACGGTCATACCTTGGGTCATGCCTATGAGACGCTCTCCGGTTACCGCGACCTGGTGCATGGCGAGGCGGTTGCCATCGGCATGGTGCAGGCTGCTCAGCTCTCGCAGCGGGAAGGGTACTGCTCCGAGCATGAGGTGGCAAGGATTGTCGCCTTGCTGCAGCGGCTCGGCCTGCCGACCGTTGCGCCCGAGGTGGTCCGTGCCGATCTGGTCAATGCCTTAAGTAAAGACAAGAAAAACCGTTCCGGAACACTGCAGTACATCTGTAACCGTGGTATCGGCTTGCATGCCATGCATCAGTTTACGCCGGCCCAGTTGGCCGAGGCCTGTTGTTCAGGGAGGTGACGTCTATGCCGTCGTCAACGGAATCCTTCTGGAGTGAGATCAAGACCTATGAGGAGCGTCTGCAACAAGACCCGGCCTCATACTGTTTTGCACCGCTGTCCGAAGTATATCTCAGGGCCGGGCTCTTGGATGACGCCCTGGCAGCTGCCCGGACCGGTACCAAACGCTATCCGGGGTTTGTGGCAGGTCAGATGGCATTGGCCCGCGCCTGTCACCAGAAAGGTCTGTTCGACGAATGCCAGCGTGCGCTTGAGGTGGTGACCGCCGCGATACCGGAGCATGCCGAGGCAAGCCGCCTACTGGCGCGCCTGTATGCGGATGCCGGGCGTGAGCGTGAGGCGGTGCGGATCTTGCGGGTGCTGCTTGATTTCTGTCCTGGCGATATGACGGCCCGGGTCGAGTTGGAGTCGTTGGAGCGGCGTCAGACCGGTTCGGCAATGGACGAGGAGTTGGAACTGATCGAACTTGCCGAGGACGATATTATTGAAGAGCCGGAGGCCGAGCAATCGGAACCTGCACCGCAGGAGGATTACCTGGTCGAGCGGGTCCGTCCGGTCGCGCCCGCCATTGCAGATCCCTGGGCCGGTATTGCTGCTGCCGGTGAGGTGGCGCCGCAGGAGCCGGTGGCTGAAAGCGCCGCCCTGGAAACGGTCTGGGGGCTGCCGGAGCAGCAGCTTGTCGATACGGTTGCAACCGCGCCGGCGCAGGACCCGCTTGTGACCCCGACCATGGCAGAGCTCTACGTCACCCAGGGCTTTCCTGACAGGGCAATTGAACTCTACCGCGCCATCGTGGCCGCCAATCCCCAGAACCTGGATGTTGCCGCTCGTTTGGCCGAGCTGGAACGCCAAGCCAGCTCCCTTGAGGCTGGTCAGGCCGCTGTCGCTGCGATGGAGCAGGTTTCGGCTCCGGTCGAGCTGCCAAACGAAGGGACAGCCGATAAGCCGGAGGCGGTTGCCGTGCTTGAAGGGTGGCTGGAAAACATCCGGAGGTTGCGGACATGTCGCTAAGAGAACTGTTGACCTCGATGCTCGGCCAGGTTGAAGATGCCTACGCGGTGATGCTGATGGGCTATGATTGCATTGCCATAGATGAGGTCCATCAAGGCACTGCCGGTTTTGATGTCCAGACCATGGCCGTGGAGTACGGCACGGTCATTAAGGAGATCAGGCGTACTGTCGAGGTGGTGGGCGCGGGTGAGATGGAGGAGATTACCATTACCACCGCCTGTTCACGGATGATCATCAGGGTGCTGAACGACGAGTTCTTTGCCGCCTTTGTGCTGCCCAAGGATGCCAACCTGGGCAAGGCCCGCTTCCTTTTGCGTGCCAAGGCTCTTGAGCTGGTTGAGTCGGTGGCCTGAGATGCGTATCCTGGTCCTGCACGGCCCGAACCTGAACCTGTTGGGACGGCGTGAACCCGAGATTTACGGGACGCTCTCTCTGGATGACATCAACGCTGCGTTGGAAGCCCTGGGTGCCGAGTTTGAGTGCACCCTCGGCTTCTTGCAGTCCAATAGCGAGGGTCGTCTCGTGGATGCCATTCAACAGGCGCCGGACAGCTATGACGGCATCCTGATCAATCCGGCCGCCTATACCCACACCAGCGTTGCCCTGCGGGACGCCCTGGCCGCAGTCGGTCTGCCCTTTGTGGAGGTGCATCTCTCAAACATCCACCGCCGTGAGCCGTTTCGTCACCATAGCTACCTTGCCCCGCTTGCATTGGGGCAAATCTGCGGTTTTGGCCTGGACAGCTATCTGCTTGGCTTGCGCGCGCTTTTCAATCATATTAAAAATTAGTCTAGGGCTGTTACAGGAACTTTCAGAGTGAATGAGAATTCGGTTGAGGGGTCGCTTTCAGTTATGCTAAAAAGCAGACGCCAGAAACTGCTGCGGTTTTTTGATGAATGGGAACTTGACCTGCTGTTGATCGAACATCCGCTCAACCTGCGCTATCTGGCCGGTTTCAGCGGTTCTGAAGGTTCTTTGCTGCTGACCCCCGAGGGGGGCTGGTTTGTTTGCGACTCCCGCTACACGTTGCAGGCAGGTAAAGAGGTGAGCGGCTTAACCGTGGTGGAACGCTCGCAGCGCCAGGAGGCAATTGCCGACCTGGCCCGCCAGGCCGGTGGTCAGCGACTTGGTTTTGAGTCTGCCCATACCACGGTCAGCAGCCATCAGGGGCTTGCCACCAGGCTGCCGGAGATGGCGTTGGTAGCAGTGGGGCCGGAACTCGACACGGTCCGGGACTGCAAGGATGCGGATGAACTTGAACGGCTGGCGGCGGTAGCCGAGTTGGCCTCAGAGGCGCTGGAGGCGGTCCTGCCGTTACTCAGGCCCGGCATGATCGAGTCAGAACTTGCGTTGCAGCTGGAGTTCGAGATGCGCCGTCGTGGAGCAGAGCGGTGCGGCTTCGATACGATCGTGGCCTCGGGTGTGCGGGGGGCCATGCCCCATGGCCGGGCATCCGATAAAGCGATCCAGGCCGGCGAACTGGTGACCATCGACTTTGGTGCGGTCCTGCACGGGTATCATTCCGATGAGACCGTGACCGTGGCGGTTGCTTCCATCAATGAGCGTCAGCAGCGGCTGTACGAAGTGGTTCTGGCCGCACACGATATGGCGATTGAGGCGATCAAGCCGGGCGCTTCCTGCCGGGCTGTCGACGCCGTTGCCCGCAACCATATCCGCGAACAGGGCTTTGGCGACTACTTCGGGCATGGGCTCGGCCATGGCGTCGGGCTTGATATTCACGAAAAACCGGTGCTTTCTCCCCGCAGCGAGACGGTCTTGGCAGAGGGGATGGTCTGTACCGTTGAGCCGGGTATCTATATCCCCGGTTTTGGTGGTGTCAGGATTGAAGACACCGTGGCGGTAACCGCAGACGGCTGTCGCCTGCTCACCAGGGTGCCGAAGCGGTTACGGATAGTCTGACTGGCTGTTGCAGCATGTGATGAAGAGATTTCTGCAGATATTGCGTGAAGGAGACCAGACATGGATGTAAAAGATTTGAAGCAGTTGATAAAGATGATTACGGAAACCGATATTACCGAGTTTGAGATGGACAACGCCGAAGAGAAGATCGTCATCAAGCGTGGCCAGCGGACCGAGGTGATTCAGATGGCTGCTGCGCCGGCCTACATGCAAGCCCCTGCCGCCATGGCGACGCCGGCCGCTGCACCTGTTGCCGCGCCCGCTGCTGTCCCTGCGGCAGCAGCAGCCGCTGAAGCTGGTGAGACCATCAACTCTCCCATCGTGGGCACCTTCTACCGCGCCGCTTCTCCTGAGGCAGCCCCGTTCGTCGAGGTCGGTCAGGTGGTGGAGAAGGGGCAGGTACTCTGTCTGGTGGAGGCCATGAAGCTGTTCAACGAGATCGAGGCGGAGTTCAAGTGCAAGATTGTCAAGGTCTGTATTGAAAATGCCCAGCCGGTTGAGTTCGGTCAACCGCTCTTTGTGGTTGAGAAGCTCTAGGAGTCGGCAATGTTCCATAAAATTCTGATTGCCAACCGCGGAGAGATCGCTATCCGGGTGATCCGGGCCTGCAAGGAAATGGGCATCAAGACCGTGGCGATTTATTCAACGGCTGATGCGAACTCTCTGCATGTCAAGCTTGCCGATGAATCGGTCTGTATCGGTCCGCCCCCCAGCAGCCAAAGCTACCTGAATATCAATGCGATCATCAGTGCGGCCGAATTGACCGATGCCGAGGCGATCCACCCCGGTTACGGCTTTTTGTCCGAGAATGCAAAGTTTGCCGAGGTGTGCGAGCAGTGCGGCATTACCTTTATCGGCCCTTCCGCTGAGAGCATGCGGGTCATGGGGGACAAGATCTCGGCCCGTCAAGCCGTGATCGGCCATGGTGTGCCGATCCTGCCCGGCACCAAGGAGAGCGTCAAGAGCGTTGACGAGGCGGTCAAGATCGCCAAGGAGATCGGCTTCCCCGTTATCATCAAGGCCACCGCCGGTGGTGGTGGACGCGGGATGAAGATCGTGCATTCCCAGGCCACCCTGGCCAACGCCTATGCTACTGCCCGGGCGGAGGCTCAGGCCGGTTTCGGCAACCCTGATGTCTACATCGAAAAATACTGTGTGGAGCCTCGCCATGTAGAGATCCAGGTGTTGGCCGACAAACACGGCAACTGCATCCATCTGGGGGAGCGGGATTGCTCGATCCAGCGCCGCCATCAGAAGATTATCGAAGAGGCGCCTTGTCCGGTCCTGTCTCCCGAGACCCGCAAGGCCATGGGAGACGCTGCCGTTGCTGCGGCAAAGGCGGTTAATTACAGCAGTGTTGGGACGGTCGAGTTCCTGCTGGACAAGAGCGGCGCCTTCTACTTCATGGAAATGAATACCCGCATTCAGGTGGAACATCCGGTGACCGAGATGATTACCGGTGTTGACCTGATCAAGGAGCAGATCCGTTCCGCCGCAGGGATACCGCTGCGCTACAAGCAGAAGGATATCAAGATCAACGGGCATGCCATCGAGTGCCGCATCAATGCCGAGGATCCCTTCAAGTTTACCCCCTGTCCCGGTAAGATCACGGCCTACCACCAGCCGGGCGGTCTGGGGGTGCGGGTTGACGCCTTTGTCTATGACCAGTACAGTGTTGTGCCGCACTATGATTCCATGATCGGTAAGCTGATTGTGCATGCCGAGACCCGTGAAGAGGCGATCCGCCGTATGGCGCGTGCCTTGGATGAGTACATTATCGAGGGGATCAAGACCACGATCTTCTTCCATAAGCGGATTATGACCAATAAGGATTTCATCGAGGGGAACGTGGATACCTCGTTCCTTGAAAGGATTGTGCTGGAGTAGGTTATGGACTTTCCTGAAGAACTCAAGTACTCGAAGGAACATATCTGGCTGAGGATTGAGGGCGGTCGTGCTGTTGTGGGCATTTCCGATTTTGCCCAGGAAGCGTTGGGTGATATCGCGGCGATTGAACTGCCCGGCGAGGGCGATCAGGTTGAGCAGGAAGACTCGATGGGGTCCATCGAGGCCCGCAAGACCGTGGCCGAGCTCTACGCGCCAGTAACGGCAACGGTCATTGCGGTTAATGATGAACTGCTTGATAATCCCGGTTTGCTGAACGATGATCCCTATGACGGCGGCTGGCTGCTTGAACTGGAGATTGCCGACCCGGACGAGCTGAAATCCTTGATGTCGGCCGATGACTATGCCGAGTACGTTGAAGACGAGGATGTTTGAAACAGAGGTTGTGGCTGTGGTATAAGGGCGGGATGCCAATCCCGCCCTTTTGTGTTTTCTCTGCCGGGCTATTCGCTCGTGATGAGGTGTTTTGGTGAGAGTTTTGTTGATTATTCTGGTTGTGTGCCTGAGTGGTGCCGTTGCGCAGGCGGCGCCGCTGCGCCTGACCATAGCCGATGCCATCGGCAGGGCCGTTGAAAAAAATCTCGACCTGGGGATTGAGCGCTACAATCCGGCCCAGCAGGAGGCAGAATATCAAAAGAGCAGGGGTATCTACGACCCGACACTCACGTTTCAGTTGGAGTATAACGATACCACCAGCTATGCCGCCTACCTGGCCTCAAGCCGTTACTGGGATCGCACTACCCAGCTGAATGCCGCCGTGAGCCAGCTGCTGCCGTCCGGAGCAACCGCCAGTGTGGGATTTGAGAATGCCTACAATACCGCAGGCCAAGCCTCCAGCATGAGCGGTTTGGCAAACTACTGGCAGTCAAACCTCGGTATCACCCTGAACCAGCCGTTACTCAAAAATTTTGGCCGGGAGCCGACCGAGTTGACCATTGACACGGCCCGGCTTGCCAAAGAGGTTTCCCTGGAACAGCTGCAAGCCAAGCTGATTAGTACGGTCGCCCAGGTCCGCGATGAGTATTACAAGCTGTACAGCCTTCGGGAGGCCCTTGAGGTCCGTCGCATCTCTCTGGAACTAGCGCGCCGGATTCTGAGCGAGACTCAGGCCAGGGTCAAGGCCGGTGTCCTGCCTGCAATGGAGGTCCTGAACGCGGAATTTGGCGTTGCCGGCCGTGAGAAGGATCTGATCGACGCGGAGCGAGCAGTGCGTGATCAGGTCGATGTGCTGGTGCGCCTGTTACAGCTTGACCCGGGCAGTGAGCCGGAGATCGTGGATATGCCGGGGAAAGCACGCTATGTCGTCACAGAGGCTCAGGAGATCAAGCGGGCCTTGGCGAACCGGCCGGAACTGCGCTCCCTGAAGAGCAATCTGAGCCTGCTTGAATTGCAGACCAGGGTGGCGGAGAACAAAACCCTCCCGGACCTGTTGCTCTCTGCCTCGGCTGCAACCACTGGCCTCGGTAATACCTATCCCAAGGATATGGATCGACTTTCTTCCGGCAATTATCCGGCCTGGGGGGTCGGCCTGGCCCTGAGCTATCCCCTGGGAAACCGTGCTGCGGAAAACGAATACCGCAAGAACCGCCTGAAGGTTGAACAGGCGGCCTTACAACTGCGCAATCAGGAAGAGCAGATTAACACCGAGGTCCGGGCGGCGGTCCGGGCCGTTGAGGCCAATTACAAACAGCTTGAGGTAACGGACCGGGGGCGTGCGTTTGCGGAGGAACGTTTGCGCGCCTGGGTACGCAAGGCTGAGGTAGGCCTGGCCACGACCAAGGATGTGCTTGATGTGGAAAATGATCTTGCCACTGCCAAGGATAATCAGATCAAGGCGCTGGTTGCCTACGCAGGCGCCATAACACAGCTCTGGAAAGCAACGGGGCAGATTCTTGAAAAGGAGCAGATCAGTCTGAAGGTGCCCGACCCTGATCTGCTGTATAAGAGGTTGCCATAATGTTACGTATCGGACGAATTGAATATGCCAACTGCACGCCGCTGTTCATGCAGCTTGAGGCCGGCCTGGCAGACACGGAAGCTGAGATTGTGCCAGGTGTGCCGGCTGAACTGAACGCCAAGCTGGCCACGGGCGAGATCGATCTCTGCATCTCGTCATCAATTGAGTTTTCACGCTATGCCCAGCAGTATGTCATCCTGCCCGGCAACTGCATCGGTTCAGATGGGCCGGTCCAGAGCGTGGTGCTGTTCTGCAACCAGCCGGTGGAACAGCTGAGTGGCGCGCCATTGCTGGTTACCAGCGAGTCAGCCACCTCGGTGGTGCTGCTGCAGATTCTGCTGGCAAAACGCTGGCGGGTCTCCGGCTGTTCCATCACGCGCAGTACCCTGCCGTGGCAGGAGGCGCTGCAACAGAGCCCGGGGCTACTGCTGATCGGTGACAAGGCGCTACAGGCGGCTGCCGATGGCCGCGCGCCGTATTGTTATGACCTCGGTGAAGAGTGGAAACGACTAACCGGCCTGCCGTTCGTCTATGCACTGTGGTTGCTCAACAAACAGTCTGCGTTGGGGAAGGAGGGGCTTGTCCGGAGGTTCTGCACGCTGCTCGATGTCGCTCGCGATCGGATTCCTGAGGATGCTGAGGCCTTGGCGTGCCGTGCCCGGGAACGTTCCTGGATTGATGCCCGTCAGTTGGCCGATTACTGGCGCCATGCCATTACCTACCGCCTTGACCTCTCCCATGTGACCGGCCTGCGCCTGTATTACCAGTATGCTGCCGAATTGGGATTGATCGAGTCGGTCCCCCACCTGGAGTTCTTCGGACAATGAAGGACGACTTCCCGCAAGAAACAGCCACGCAGCCTGCAGCAGCCTGGTTCGACGCGCTGCTGCAGGTCATACACCCCGAGGCGCGCCGACAGTCGGTCCGTGAACGCCTGGCAGAACAGTGCGTCCGGGTGGTACTGGTGGTTCGCTTGCGATGGGCCCTGTTAGCGGCACTTTTAGCCTATGTTTTGCTGGCAGAGGCCTTGCTGGCGCCGGAAGTCGACCTGCCGATCTTCCACCTGGAACAATGGAGCCTGCCGCTCAAGGCGGCGGCCCTGTTTTTTGCCGTCGCTTTCCCCCTGATCTCGCTGCCTTGCGCGGTATGGCGCAACTCCCGCCTGGGGCTGTATCTGCAAATACTGGTTGACCTGCTGTTTGTGACCGCCGTGATTCATTGGAGTGGCGGTGTCATCAGCTGGTTCTGGCCCGCCTATCTGCTGGTTACCCTTGAAGCCGCCTTTCTGTTTGAAAAAAAACGGGAGGTGTTGGGCAGCGGTGTCATCGGAGCACTTGTCTATGGCCTGCTGCTGGTGGCCGAGCATCTGGACATCCTGCCAACGGTGCGGATGCCGTTCATGGAGGAAGAGTCTCCGGGACTTTTGTTTGAGCTTTTAATGTGGATCTGGGTTGCCGGGTTGAATGCCGGTGTTGCCTTTTTCGGAGGGTTTCTGATGGGCAAGATCAGGTCGGACCATCAGAAGGTGCGTCAAAGCGAAGAGGCCCTGACCGGTTTTATCGCCACAGCCCACGACCTGATCTTTTGTTGCCGTCCGGACGGCCTGCTGCTGTACCTCAATCAGGTTGGCCAGGATCTGGCCGGCTTGACGGAAACGCTGCCAAACGGCACGAGCCTCTATGACCTGACCGATGATGAGGGAAGAGGCATGTTGCTGCGCAAGATTGCCAAGGTAGTCAGCCAGCTTGATGCGGGCTACTTTGAGATGCGCCTGCTCTCACCGACCGAGGGGCGGGCGGTTGACCTGGAGGTCAGCCTGACCAACTCTGCTCAGACGGGGGACGAACAGGTCATCTGGGGGGTCTGCCACGATATAACCGAGCGCAATCTTGCCCAGCGGGAGTTGATCAAGCTTGCCCACCATGATGTCCTGACTGGACTACCCAACCGGATACTGCTGCATGACCGCCTCCAACAGGCCAAAGCCCTGGCGCACCGGATGCACTCCCGCTTTGCGCTGTTGTTTCTCGATATGGACCGCTTTAAGATCATCAATGATACCCTTGGGCATGCTGTTGGCGATGATCTGCTGCGGATGATTGCCCATCGCCTGAAGCACTGTTTCCGGGAGACCGATACGGTGGCACGCATTGGTGGTGATGAGTTTGTGGTATTGCTGCTGAACGTGGACGCACAGGACGATATCTCCGCATTATGCGATGCTCTGCTGGCCGAGTTCTCCGAGCCTTTCCTCGTGCGCAGTCACGAACTTTTTGTGACCTGCAGCGGCGGCATCTGCCTCTATCCCGATGATGAGAATGATATCGAGGTCATGATGCAGAAGGCGGATATTGCCATGTATCACGCCAAATCCCAGGGGCGTAACACCATCCGCTTCTATACCGGCAGCATGGATCAGAACGCCTCGCGGCGTTTTACGATTACCAACTCCTTGCGTCGTGGCCTGGACCGAGGTGAATTCAAGCTCTATTATCAGCCCAAGCTGGATGTGGCTACCGATCGGATCGTTGCCACCGAGGCGCTCATCCGTTGGCAACATCCCGAACTCGGTTTGTTGTCACCAACGGAATTTATTCAGCTGGCCGAGGAAAGCGGCCTGATCGTCGAGTTGGGGGAATGGGTTCTGCGTGAGGCCTGCCGTCAGAACAACCTCTGGCAGCAGGAAGGACTGGCCGGTCTGCGTATTGCCGTGAACCTTTCCGGTTATCAATTGCAACACAGCAAACTGGTGGAAACGGTTCGCAGCGTCTTGCAGGAGAGCGGCATGTCGGCAACGCTGCTTGAGCTGGAGATCACCGAGAGCGTAATCATGCAGAACCCGGATTATGCGGTTGAGGTGTTGAATGAATTAAGCGAGCTGGGGGTGCATATCTCGATTGACGATTTCGGCACCGGCTACTCCTCACTGGCCCACCTGAAGCGCTTCAGCGTCAACACCCTCAAGATTGATAAGTCGTTTGTGCGGGATGTGGAAAACAGCTCCACCGATGCGGCGATCGCATCTGCCATTATTGCCATGGGGAGCAGCCTGCAGCTGAAGGTAATTGCCGAAGGCGTTGAGACTGAACAGCAGCTTGCCTTCCTGCGTCAGAATAACTGTGATCAGGTGCAAGGTTTCCTGATCAGCCGGCCGCTGCCGCCGGAACAGGCGCTGCGGGTGCTGCGCGGAAAATGCGTGCCGTCCATGGATCAGTCCGCCGATCTGGTGGCGCAGTAATCGGCCAATATCCGGGCATGGTCGAAACAGAGTAGCTCCGGGAGCTGGTCGGGCGAAAACAGGGCCAGCTCGGCAGCATCGTCTGCCGCCTGCGGCTGTCCGCTTGCCGTGGCGATATAGACCGTGGAGATGGTATGCATCCGGCTGTCCCGGGCTGGGTCGGAATAGCAGCCTAACAGCCGTAACCCCGTGACCTCAAGTGAGGTCTCTTCCTTCGCCTCACGTCGTGCCGCTTGCTCCAGTGACTCCCCATAGTCCACAAAGCCGCCGGGAAGTGCCCAGCCATGGGGCGGGTTTTTGCGCTTTATCAAGACGATTTTGTCTGCAAGCTCGATGATGATATCGACAGTGGGAAACGGATTGCGGTACTGTTTGATGGGGGCAGCGCAGTTCGGGCAGATCAAGGTGTCGAAGGCCATCTGAGATTCCCTTTCAAAGAAAAAGGGGGAGCTGTGAGCTCCCCCCCTTGGTGCATACGTCGGTGCCTGCGATGATAACTACTTCTTCTTGCCGCCGGAAGCCTTTTTGGAGGCCTTGAGGGGGTTGACCCTGACGTCTTCAACCTTGATCTCAACCTTGACGTGGGTAGCAAAGTTGCAGATGCCGTTGGCCCATTTTTTGGCAGGTGCCGGATAGGCGCTGCAGACCTGACCGATGCTGCCGGCGACAATCCGCTCGCACCCTTCACAATTTTCTACGACTTGCTGGCAGGAACCCTCGGGAAAAATACAACCGCTCTTTGCCATGAAGGTACATTCGGTACCGGGAAGCACAGTCTGACACTGCATACTTCATCCTCCTCAAAGTGATTCAGCTTAACGAGAATTAAACTGTAACAATTCTAAAAAGAAAAAGTCAATACCAAAAACTGTTGCAACTGTCCATGGATTTTTATATCCATCGGCTTTTTTGTCCGGTTTACTTGACGCTCGCAGAGCTCTGTAGTAGCTTAAAGGATAAAAGCTGTCTTATTTTGAACTGTCGTGGGGGGAGTATGGCTCACATCTCGTTTGGTACCTCAGGCTGGCGGGGCATCCTGTGTGAGGATTTCACCTTTGAAAACGTGAAAGTGGTCACCCAGGCCATTGTCGATCACCTGCTGGCCGCCGGTGAGGCCGGAAAGGGCGTCATCGTGGGCAGCGACACCCGCTTCATGGGGCGCAGGTTCACCGAGGAGGCTGCTGAGGTTCTAGCCGGCTCCGGTGTCAAGGCGTTCCTGTGCTCTCGGGATGTGCCAACTCCGGTCATTTCCTTTGAGATCCTCAGACGGGGTGCCGCCGGTGGCATAAATTTTACCGCCAGCCACAACCCACCCGAATATAACGGTATCAAGTTTTCCCCATCCTGGGGGGGGCCGGCACTGCCGGAAACCACCAGGGATATCGAGCGGCGCGCCAATGAGATGCTGGGGGAGGTTTGCTATCGTGAGCTTTCCCTTGCGGAAGCTGCCAAGCAGGGCCTGCTGGAAGAGATTGATCCCCGCGAACAGTACCTTGCCGCCTTGGAGCAGAAGATCGATTTTGATGCCCTCTCGCAGATCGGCAAACTGGCCTTGAACCCGCTCTACGGAACCGCCCGCGGCTATCTTGATGCGCCGCTTAAGAAACGGGCCATTCCCTACCTCCAGATTAATGATCATCTGGATCCCTATTTCGGTGGCCAACCGCCGGAGCCGTCGGAGGCCCATATCCCCGATTTCATCTCCCTGGTGAAAAACGATCCGGCGATCAGATTGGGGCTGGCAACGGACGGCGATGCGGATCGTTTCGGTATTCTGGATGCCGACGGTTCCTATATTGAACCAAACTACATCATTGCACTGTTGCTTGACTACCTGATACGGGTCCGGAAAATGACCGGTGGGGTGGCCCGCAGTGTGGCCACATCTCATTTTGTTGACGCTGTGGCAAAAAAGCACGGCGTGCCTGTTTATGAGACACCGGTAGGCTTTAAATATATCGGTGACCTGATCACGCAGGACAAGATTGTGATCGGTGGCGAGGAGAGCGCCGGGCTCACGATTAAAGGGCATGTGCCGGAAAAAGACGGTATCTTGGCCTGTTTCCTGGTGGCCGAGATGGTGGCCCACGAAGGCAAGACGGTACGGGAATTGCTTGATGGTCTGTACGGTCAGGTCGGGCGTTTTGTAACCCGACGAGCCAATTTAAAGCTGTCGGCTGCATTGGAGGGGGCGTATGCGGGCAAGGTCGCCTCAGTGCCGAAGGAAATCGCCGGTACAGCGGTCACCGATGTGATTACTGTGGATGGCGTCAAGCTCTTGCTGGCTGATGGCTCTTGGATTTTGTTCCGTAAGTCCGGCACAGAACCGGTGGTGCGGCTCTATGGCGAGGCATCCAGCGAGGCCCGCTTGAACGAGGTGATGGAGGCAGGCAAGCAGTTTATTGTGGGATAACCCGTTACTACCAAAGATGAAGGAGTAAGCAGATTATGTGGGATTATACGTCAAAAGTGAAAGATCACTTTCTCAATCCAAGAAACGTAGGTGATATACCTGATGCCGATGCGGTCGGTGAGGTGGGGAGTCTGGCCTGTGGGGACGCCCTCAAACTCTACCTGAAGCTTGATGACAAGAAAGAAAAGATCGTTGATGCCAAATTTCAGACCTTTGGGTGTGCCAGTGCAATCGCCTCCTCTTCCGCCCTGACCGAGATGGTCAAGGGCAAGACTCTGGATGAGGCCCTGGCGGTCAGCAACCAGGATATCGCCGAGTTCCTCGGTGGTCTGCCGGAAGAAAAAATGCACTGTTCCGTCATGGGCCAGGAGGCCCTGGAAGTGGCAATCTTCAAATATCGTGGCCTGGAGGTGCCGGAACATGATGCCGAGCACGACCATGGGCATGCCTACCCGGACTATGAAGGTACCCTGGTGTGCAAATGCTTTGGCATCACCGATACCTTCCTGAAGCGGGTGATCACGGAAAACCACCTCACCACGGCTGAACAGGTGACCCACTTCACCAAGGCCGGTGGCGCCTGCGGCAGTTGTATCCCCAAGATCAAGGAGTTAATTGCCGAGGTTTTGGGGCAGGCCAAAGAGGCTGCCGCCAAGCCCAAGCTTTCGAACCTGAAGAAGATGCAGCTGGTGCAGGAAGTGCTGGAACGTGATATCAGGCCGATGCTGCGTGCCGACGGCGGTGACCTGGAGCTGATCGATATTGATGGCGACCACGTGCAGATCGCCTTCCGCAAGGCCTGTGCCGGCTGTGCATCGTCCGGTAATACCGCCCGCTTCGTGGAGATGAAGCTGCGGGAGCTGGTCTATGAAGGGTTGCATGTCCAGGAGGTCTCGGCATGAAAGAGATCTATCTGGACAACAATGCCACCACCAAGGTCGACGAAGCGGTCTTTGAAGAGATGCGGCCGTACTTTTGCGAGCTGTACGGCAATCCCAGCTCCATGCACTACTTTGGTGGCCAGGTGCAGAACAAGGTGACAGAGGCTCGTAAGCGGGTGGCCGATCTGTTGGGGGCTTCACCGGATGAGATCATCTTTACCGCCTGCGGTACCGAGAGCGACAATACCGCCATCCGTTCTGCCCTAGAGGTGTTGCCGGAGCGGCGCCATATCATCACGAGCCGGGTGGAGCATCCTGCCGTACTGACCCAGTGCCGGAACCTGACTGCCAAAGGGTATCGGGTGACCGAGATCGGTGTTGATGGCGCAGGACAGCTGGATATGGAGGAATACAAGAAGGCGATTGACGATGATACCGCCATTGTTTCCTTTATGTGGGCCAACAACGAGACCGGCGTGATCTTTCCGGTGGAAGAGGCTGCTGCCATTGCCAAGGCAAACGGTGCCCAGTTCCATACCGATGCCGTGCAGGCCGTGGGCAAGATTCCGATCAATATGGCCGCTTCCAAGATCGACATGCTGTCCCTCTCTGGTCACAAGCTGCATGCCCCCAAGGGGATTGGTGCTTTGTATGTCCGCAAAGGCACTCCGTTCCGCCCGCTTCTGGTCGGCGGCCATCAAGAGCATAGCCGGCGGGCCGGGACCGAGAATGCCGCTGCCATTATCGCGCTGGGCAAGGCCTGTCAACTGGCCGCCGAGTTCATGGAAGCAGAAAACACGACGGTTAAGGCTAAGCGGGACCACCTGGAAAAAGAACTGATGGCAGCCATCCCCCATGCACGTATCAACGGCGGCGGTGCGGAACGTCTTCCCAATACCACCTCCATCGCCTTTGAGTTTGTCGAAGGAGAGGCGATTCTGTTGCTGTTGTCCGAGCTGGGTATCTGCGCGTCCTCTGGCAGCGCCTGTACCTCCGGCTCACTTGAACCATCTCATGTCTTGCGGGCCATGGGCGTGCCGTTCACCTGTGCCCATGGCTCCATCCGCTTTTCCTTGTCGCGCTATACCAGTGATGCCGAGGTCGGGACGGTGATTAAGGAGATGCCTCCCATCATCACCCGCCTGCGTCAGATGTCACCGTTCGGTCGTGAGTTTCTGAAGTAGCGGCTTTTTACATGTTTGAGTGGGTATCTAAGCAAGAAGAGCGAGGTGTTATGCCTCGCTCTTCTTGTATCATTTCGCAGTAATTTTTTAGAAATGAGTTAGGGGCTGTTTCTGGATTTCTGAATTTGAAACGACTGCTTTGGGAGTTAAAATGCAGCGTATTTATCTAATAATATTTTTGATGTTGTTTGTTGTTTGTACCGCTGAGGCAGCCTCTCCCCCAGAAATGCCTTTTATCAGGCTTAATACTGCACTCCATTCAGCGAAAATTATGGATATTGCTACAGACGCGCACCTGAGCCGTCTGGTAACAGCCTCCTTTGATAAGACGGCAAAGATGTGGGATGCCGATTCAGGCAAACTGCTTAAAACCTTTAGACCGCCGATTGGGGTTGGCCTGGAGGGAACCCTGTTTGCCGTTGCCATTTCGCCGGATGGTTCAATGGTTGCCGCTGCAGGTTGGACAGGTTTCAGTTGGAACAAAGCTTTTTGTGTCTACCTGTTTGATGTCAATAGGGGCGAGATCATAAAACGGCTAACCGGGTTCAACCAAGCAATACAGCGTCTCGCATTCTCTCCTAATGGTAAACGCCTGGCTGTTGGGTTGAATAATTCAGGTGGTGTGCGTGTTATTAATCTTGATGATAATCGGCGTGTTCTTGAGGACCGTAGCTTTGAAGGTAACTGTTTTGGGCTTCAGTTTGATCAACAGGGTAATTTGGTCGCCTCAAGCGATGCGGGAGTCATTAGGCTGTATCGCGTTGATGGATCAACCGTCTATACGGTGAAAACTGAAAACGGTAAACAGATTTTGGATACCTGTTTTTCTCCTGATGGCAAGCAGATTGCGATTGTCTATGATGATTATTATGGTGTTGAGGTGCGTACTGCCCAAGATGGTGCACTTGACTTTGTATTGCAACAACCGAAAGGGAGGTTTTTCAGCGTTGCTTGGTCTGCGGATGGCCGTTATCTGCTGGCTGCTGGTGGTAACAAGGCGCAGGACAGCCGAAAGTTGCTGATAAAATGGTCTGTTAGAACCAGAACGCTCAATGATCTGTTGGTGCTTCCTTCCAAAAGCGGCATTTCTCGTCTACTTACCTTAAAAGAAGATAAACTGGCCTTTGTTGCACGCTTGACCGGTTTTGGGGTGCTTAACCACGAAAGCACCTCAGGTTTTGGTGTTGCAAGCAAGGGAAATGGCAGACGTCATCAACAGGGGCCAAAGGCGGCGGCTGAAGCTGATTTACTATTTTATCACGAACTATCCGCAGCAGACTTTCAAAAGAATCACGATCTGTTCAAAGTCTCTCCTGATGGGCTTTCTGTGCTGTTTAGTTATGAACGGTATGGCCAGTCTCCAGCACGCTTTGATCTGAAAAATCGTAAGTTGGTTGTTGATAATCCGTCTGATAGCGATCTGCTTCCCCATCGTTTTACAGCGGATGGTGTCGATATACAGAACTGGGTTGATTCTGATCAGCCGCGCCTGAATAAGCGCAAACTAAAGGGATTCGGTAGTCGAGACCTGAGTAGAAGTTTGGCCGTTCGGCACGATGAAAAAGGTTTTGTGCTGGGAAGTAATCATTATTTAAGGCATTTTTCGCGCAATGGTGACTTGCTCTGGAAACAGAGGATACCTCAGGTGGCCTGGGATGTTGCACTTTCATGTGATGATAAAGTCTTGGTGGCAGCTCTTGATGACGGTACGATTCGTTGGTATCGCATGATAGATGGCCGTGAGCTGTATGCCCTGTATCTGCATCCAGATAAAAAGCGCTGGCTCCTCTGGTCGCCGGACGGGTATTTTGACCATGGAGCTGGATCCGCAAACCTGATCGGCTTCCAGGTAAACCGTGGTGCAGAACAATCGTCTGTTATGGTCGGCGCAGAACGGATGTTTG
Source organism: uncultured Geobacter sp. (assembly GCA_964622705.1). Taxonomy (GTDB): domain Bacteria; phylum Desulfobacterota; class Desulfuromonadia; order Geobacterales; family Pseudopelobacteraceae; genus Trichlorobacter. Next base: position 56,697 of record CAZUSH010000011.1, read on the forward strand.
ATTTACTGTACCGGCCTGATCTGTTGAACAAGATTATTGACGGTAAAGAGTTAGGGCCTTATCTACAACGGCTCCAGATTAGAGCCTCCGGCAAGGCGGCCCTGGCAGAACCGGAGGGACAGGCAGAGCGGACACGTCAGCAGGCCCTGCAAAGGCGTCTGGAACAAGAACGTCTGAGCAAGGAAAAGCAGGCCGCTGAAGCGTTGAAGCGCAGACAGACCGAGGCAGAAGCTGCGTATTTGGCACAGAGACAGGCAGAGCAGGCACGTCGGTTGAAACAGGAACAGGCTAGCCGTCAGCAGACAGAGTCAACTGATGAGGCAGAGCAGGAAGACGCAGAAGCTGCGTTACCTCAGCCGGAGTCAAAAACAGCCTTAGCTGATCTAGTCACTTCAGCAACCTTGCCTCCCAAAGTACGTTTCATTACGGCTTCCGGTTCAACTACCCAGCCTGATGTGCGCTTACAGGCAGATCTATGTGATGTTGGCGGGGGTATTGGTAATGTGACGCTCTATCTCAACAATACGCCGATTGCCTTTGATCAATCCAGCCGGGGACTGGTTGCTCACCCGAAAGGACAAACCGGAGACTGCATCCGGTTTGAGCGGGTTGTCACCCTTGCAGCCGGTGAAAACCGGATTGGTTTGATGGCATTTAATCGGACCAACAGCATCGAATCAGAACGTAGCCTGATTACCCTGCGTTATGAAACAGCTGAACCAACCAAACCACGTCTCCATCTGCTGACCGTAGCGATTGATCGTTATCAAGAAAGGGCCTTGGGCCTTAAATACTCGGTAAACGATGCTGAAGCCTTAATAAAGCTGGTTACTGAAAAGGCCCAGAAGCTTTTTGCTGGGATTGATACCTATCGGCTGTACAACGAGCAGGTCACGCGCAACGGCCTGGAACATACCTTTGCCCGAATCAGTGCCAAGGCGGAGAGAGGCGATGTATTTGTGCTTTTTTTGGCAGGACATGGCCTGACCGACGAGCTTGACGGCATGTACTATTTCCTGCCTGCTGACTTTCGTAACAGCGGGCAGGCTGCCGCTGTTCAACAGGGAATATCGATGCAGGACTTCAAGCAGTATGTTAGTTCAGTTAAGGCGCTTAAAAGTCTGTTTCTGGTCGATACCTGCAGCAGTGGGGCGTTTAGTGAGGGGATGGCAGGCCAGCCTGCTACGGAGCAGGTTGCCTTGGGCAAGTTGGCCCGTAGTGTGGGTAGGGCTACCCTGGCTGCTAGCTCTCGTGATCAGGTTGCCCTGGAAGGTTACCAGGGACATGGGGTTTTCAGTTACACGTTGCTGCAGGGATTGGGAGGAGCTGCAGCCAACCGGAAAGGGCTGATAACCATCACCAATTTAGCGTTGTTTGTGGAGGAAACCCTGCCGGAGTTGACCATGAAGAAGTGGGGGTATGAACAGATACCGCACAAGGCACTGATTGGTTTGGATTTTCAGATTGGCGCTAATTGAACGTAGTTACACCCACTAGAGAGAAGAGGTGAAACTGTATGCTGAGGCTGATTATGCTGTTTGCAGCTTTACTGTTGTCCATCCCGCGGTCCAGCAGTGCCTTCTGGGCGTCCGAACCGGCATCGTTAAAAGAGTTGGCCCAGGGCGTGGCAACGGAGCTGCAGGAAAAATCCGGCGCAGGGAAGCGGCTCTACCTGGACAAGGCCAATGTGCGGGATGCCGTGAGTGGTGAGGCCTCCAATCTCTCGGCCTTTCTCGTGAATGAGCTGGAGAGCGCGCTGTCGGCTGCCGGCTTCAGCTTCAGTGATTTCATGGAACAGGCTGACCTGTCGCTGGGGGCCAATTATCAGCGCGATGGTGAGCGACTACGGATCTTTATCAAGTACTGTCCTGCCAGGGATGCGGCTGGCTGCAAGTCTCTGTCGGCATCGCTGTTGGCAAGCCGTTTGCCCAAGGAAAGTTTCAGCGCCTCACTGGACGCCAAGATCAAGCGGTTGGTGCAACAGGTCAGCGCCAATCGGAGTGGCCTCAAGATATTCGTCAGCCCGGTTATAGAAAAGCGGGGCCGCTATGCCAGCGAGTTTTCCGAATACGTCACCGCCAAAACCCGCAGTATTTTGGTCAATAGCCAGCAGTTCGAGGTATTGGAGGAACAACCGGTAACTCGCTCACTTTCCAATACACGCGGGTTGGCTGCCAAGGCCAAGTCCATCCAGAACCTTGATACCAGTGCCGCTGTGTTCAGCGGCGCCGATGCGGTCTGTGAGGGGTATTATCTGGAAGGGACCGGACGGGTTACGGTGGCGATGACCCTGAAAAACCTGAAGGGGGTGGTCTTGGGCAGCGCTGAGGAGAACATTGAGCGAAGCATGATTCCCTACAGTACCGCCAATGCTGCTGCGGGAAATTTGGCCGTGTTGGCCGACATTGCCGGACAAACCCAGCAACAGGTGGTAAAATTGAACAGCACCAAGGGGGACCGTTTTCAGGTCTACCGTGCCGGCGAAAAGGTGCAGTTTCTGATCCAGGTGGCCAAGCCGCTCTACGTCTATTTGTTTGGGATCAATAGCAAGAATGAGGTGAGTCAGCTGTATCCCGGCCCTGGTCAGCAGCAAATGCCCTTACCGGCCGGCTACCTGCACACCGTTCCTTCCGAAGGTGATAATTGGGAGATTACGGTTGAACCTCCCTTTGGTACGGATGTGGTAAAACTGTTTGCAGCAGAACGGCCCCTGCCGGTACCGCGTATTTCTTCCGCAACTAAAGCAAAAAGCTTCAGCGATGGTACCCGCAGTCTAGTGAGGCGAGAGCTGGTGCAACAGCAACTGGCAGAACAACAGACCATCAACGGTTTCGATCTGGTGGATTATTTCAAGGGAGCAGCAGCCCGGCAGGGAATACCTCTGTTTGAAGACAGCCTGTTTATTCAGACCCGGCCCAGGTAGGAGCAAATTAATGGATATTCGTATTCCCACAGTAGGTGAATCGGTTGTTGAGGCTCTGCTGGCCAAATGGCATAAGCCTGATGGGGCGTTTGTGCAAAAGGATGAAGCGGTTTGTGAAATTGAGACCGACAAGATTACCATGGATATCTTTGCCGAGACATCTGGGCAATTGTCTGTCCTGGCCCCCGCCGGCACAATCCTGGCGGTGGGAAGCGTGATCGGGCAGTTGAACTCTGCAGCAGAGCAACCACCAGCACCAACATCGTCAGCCAATGCGGTTGACCGGCCAGAGGCCGCCACCTCGCCAGCGGTACGACAAGCCATGCGCGAAATCGGCGTGAGGTCCGGACAGGTGCAGGGAAGCGGCCCGGCTGGTCGGATACTGCTGGCAGATGTGCCTGACACGCCTCCTGCCGGGCATTTGGCAGTCAAGCCGCCTTCTGCCGCGGCTCCTGGCGTAGTCAGGTCGGAAGAACCGCCAACCTATCAGGCCTCTGTGCCGTCACAACCAGCGGAGTCGGCGCCTGGTGAAGAACGGATCCGTATGACGCCGCTGCGCAAACGGATTGCCGAGCGCCTCTTGCGGGCCCGCCAGCAGACCGCCATGTTGACCACCTTCAATGAAGTGGATCTCGCGGCGTTACAGGCGTACAGGCAACAACGTAAACAGACAGGTAGTGGTGTCGGCTTGCTGCCGTTTTTTGTGCAGGCCGCCGTGGAGGCCTTGCGCCTTTTCCCGGCTGTCAATGCGCGGATCGATGGCGATGATATTGTTTATCATCGTTTTTATCATCTGGGGGTGGCGGTTTCTACCGACAAAGGCCTGGTTGTGCCGGTTCTGCGTAATGCCGAACGACTTGGTCTGCAGGAGATCGATGCTGCCATTGCCGGTTTTGTGGCAAAGATCAAGGCCAACCAGTTGGCTATTGCAGACCTTGAAGGGGGAACCTTTACCATCAGCAATGGCGGTACCTACGGTTCCATGCTTTCGACGCCGATTATCAATCCACCCCAAAGTGGTGTGTTGGGGATGCATGCCATCCAGGAACGCCCCGTGGTGCGGGATGGACAGATTGTGATCCGGCCGGTTATGTATCTGGCCCTGTCCTATGATCATAGGCTCATTGACGGGCGTGAAGCGGTGGGGTTTGTCAAGGCGATCAAGGAACGGCTTGAAGATAGCTCCTGGCTTGCCGGTCTGAAGTGAAACAGAGAAGGGGGAGTTGCTATGTCTGAACAGTATGATCTGATCGTCATCGGTGCCGGCCCCGGCGGCTATGTGGCTGCCATCCGGGCAAGTCAGCTTGGTATGAAGGTGGCTGTGGTGGAAAAACGCACCGCATTGGGTGGCGTTTGCCTGAATGAAGGGTGCATCCCCAGCAAGGCCCTGCTGGATTCCAGCGAGCTGTTTGCCATGGCCCGCGATAAATTTTCGCGCCATGGGATTGAGATCGAACCACCGCGTCTGAATCTGGCTGCCATGCTGGCCCGCAAGGATGAGGTGGTGAAAAAATTGACCGAAGGTGTGGCTTATCTGTTCAAAAAGAACAAGATCAGTCTGTTTACCGGTAGCGCCAGCCTGAAAGGGGCCGATGAGTCGGGTTTGCAGCAGGTCGCAGTGGAACAGGCGTTTCAACTCAGCTTTGCCAATGGTGACCAGCAGGCGGTGGAGGCACCGCAACTGCTTAAAGGGGCTAAAGTTCTGCTGGCCACCGGTAGTGAGCCGATCCCGCTGCCAACCATTCCGTTTGATGGTGAGTTGGTGGTTTCCGCCCGAGAAGCGCTTGGCTTTCAGGAGGTGCCAGAACATCTGGTGGTTGCCGGTGGTGGGTATATCGGCCTGGAGCTGGGGTCAGTCTGGCGGCGGTTGGGGGCGAGGGTGACCGTGATGGAGGCGCTGCCGGGTATTGTCCCCTCCAGCGATCGACAGGTGGCCGACTACTTACAGCGATCTCTCAAGAAACAGGGGATAGAGTTCCGTTTGAACACCAAGGTGACCAGTTTGCGTCGTCTGGGCAACAAGGCCATGATCCAGTTCGGCTCCGGCCAGGATAGCGGTGAGGTTGATTGTGACCGGTTGCTGGTGGCGGTCGGCCGCCGACCACTCCTGCAGGGGCTAGGTGCCATTGAATTGGGGGTTAGTCTCGATACAAGCGGTCGCGTGATTGTTGATGAAAACTATCAAACTTCACTTACAGGTATTTACGCCATTGGCGACTTGGTTCCCGGACCGATGTTGGCGCACAAGGCTTCTGAGGAAGGGGTGGTATGTGTCGAGCGGATGGCTGGTAAATCAGCTGTAGTGGAGTATGAGTATCTGCCCGGTGTCGTCTATACCTGGCCGGAAGGGGCCTCGGTCGGAAAGACCGAGGAACAGTTGAAGGACGCGGCGATTCCATACAAATCCGGCAAATTTAATTTCCTGGGAAATGGACGTGCCAAGGCGATGGATGAGAGCGATGGCTTTGTGAAGGTGCTTGCTCATGCGGAAACCGACCGGCTTTTGGGTGTCCATATTGTCGGACCGCGTGCCTCGGATATGATTGCTGAGGCAGTGACAGCCCTGAGCTTCATGGGGACAGCCCGGGACATCGGTCTGCTGTTCCACGCCCATCCCACCCTGTCTGAGGCCCTGAAGGAGGCGGCACTCGATCTTCATAAGGAGGCGATCCATGGCTAAGAATCTCACTACCAAAATTCTTGAGGCGCATCTGGTTAGTGGCGAGTTGATCCCCGGTAAGGAAATCAGTATCAGGATCGACCATACCTTGCTGCAGGATGCCACCGGCACCATGGCCATGCTTGAGTTTATCGCCATGGAGCTTCCGCGCGTCAAGGTTGGGCTGGCCGCCCAATATATCGACCATAATCTGCTGCAGACCGATTACAAGAATGCGGATGATCATGCCTTCTTGACCAGTGCTGCCCAACGATTCGGTGTGTACCTTTCAAAGCCGGGAAACGGTGTTTCGCACCAAGTCCATCTTGAGCGCTTCGGAGTGCCGGGAGTGACCTTGTTGGGAGCGGATTCGCATTCCACTACAGCGGCAGGCTTGTCCATGCTGGCTATCGGAGCGGGCGGTCTGGACGTGGCCTTGGCAATGGCAGGGCACCCCTTTAGTTTTCCCTGCCCCAGAGTGATGGGGGTGAGGTTGGTGGGACAACTGCCACCATGGGTTTCCGGTAAGGATGTGATTCTCGAGATGTTGCGGCGGCATACCGTAAAAGGTGGAGTCGGCAAGGTGATCGAATATTATGGCCCTGGGGTGGCAACCCTGTCTGCCACTGACCGAGCAACCATCGGAAACATGGGGGCTGAATTAGGGGCAACAACCTCGCTTTTCCCCTCTGATGAGCGTACCCGCGAATTTCTGGTGTCACAGGGGAGAGGAGAGGTGTGGCAACCCTTGTGCGCTGATGAGGGAGCCAGCTATGATGAATATGACGAAATCGATCTCTCTGCGCTGGAACCGCTGATTGCCTGCCCTTCCTCCCCGGGCAATGTCGTGCCGGTACGAGAGGTGGCTGGCACAAAGGTGGATCAAGTCATCGTGGGTAGTTCGGTCAACTCCTCCTACAGAGATCTGATGACGGTTTGCAAAATTCTGGAAGGTCGACGTGTGGCGCAAGGTGTTTCCTTTCATGCGAACCCCGGCAGCCGCCAGGTACTGGAAAACGTTGCCCAGCAAGGTGGTGTGCTGATGCTGTTGATGGCTGGTGTTAATATTCACCAGTCCGGTTGTCTGGGATGTATCGGTATGGGACAGGCACCCGGTAGTGGTCAGGTGTCGTTACGCACCTTCCCTCGCAATTTCCCCGGCAGAAGCGGCACCAAGGATGACAGGATCTATCTCTGTTCACCGGAGACTGCCGCTGCCTCTGGGTTGCATGGGGCCATAACGGACCCGCGTGACTTGGGTAAGCTGATGACGTGGCCAGCAGTCCAAAACCCCTCGCGCTACTTGGTGGATGACTCAAGCATTATTCACCCGCTCCCCCTGGAGGAGGCCGCACAGGTGGCCTTGGTTACCGGCCCCAATATCGTGCCGTTTCCAACCTTCCCGGCGTTGCCGGATACGCTGCGTGCAACGGTGGTATTCAAGGTCGGTGATAATGTCACCACTGATCATATCATGCCGGCCGGGAATAAAATTTTGCCACTGCGTAGCAATATTCCGGCTATTAGCAGGTATGTTTTTGAACAGCTCGATCCAACCTTTGCCGAGCGGGCTGAGGCGTTGGGCGATGTCGCGGTGGTTGGCGGTGAAAACTATGGTCAAGGCTCATCCCGTGAGCATGCCGCCTTGGCGCCACGTTATCTCGGCGTCCGTGTGAAATTAGCCAAGAGCTTTGCTCGTATTCATAAGGCCAACCTGGTCAACTTTGGAATTTTGCCACTCGTTTTTAAGAATCCTGCCGATTATGACGCTATTCAACAGGGTGATCTGGTCGTCTGCAGTGGTTTAAGGCAAGTGCTCCAAGCCGGTGTCACCGAGTTTAGCGTTCAGATCGGATCACGTCAGGTACCGGTCTTGCTTGATGTCTCAGAACGCCAGCGTCATGAGTTGCTGGCAGGGGGCACCCTGAATGCCGTGAAGGAAGGCGAGGCATAGATAATCATGCATAAACAACGGAGAAGAACGAAGATTGTTGCTACCCTGGGGCCTGCCAGTAGTGCTCCTGAGATGATAGAACGACTGATGCTGGCTGGTGTTGATCTGTTTCGACTTAACTTTTCCCATGGAACACAGGATGATAAGGCGTTGCTCATCACGACGATCCGCTCGATCTCGTCGAGATTGTGCAGAGAGGTCGGTATCCTGGCGGATCTGCAAGGGCCCAAGATTCGTACCGGCAAAATGGCTGGGGATGGGATGCTGATAAAAAAGGGGCAGGATGTTGTCATTACCACCGCCGAGATCCTGGGTAAGGATGGCATGATACCGACTATCTATCGGGAACTGCCCCATGATGTCACGCCGGGTGCCCGTATCCTGCTGGATGATGGTCTGCTTGAACTTAAGGTTACGGCCATTGAGGGAGAAAGGGTGCGCTGCCAGGTTATTAACGGCGGCCTGTTGAAAAACAACAAAGGTATTAACCTGCCAGGGGTACGGGTTTCGGCACCATCGTTGACGGAAAAGGATTTGTGTGACCTTGACTTCATTTTGAAGTCCGATATCGATTATGTCGCGCTTTCTTTCGTACGTAGCCATGAGGATGTCGAACAGATTAAGCGTCTTATCTACGGTGCCGGCAAGGACATACCGGTAGTCGCCAAGATTGAAAAACCTGAGGCATTACGTAATTTCAATAAGATTCTTAAGGTTGCTGACGCAGTCATGGTGGCTCGCGGCGACTTAGGTGTGGAAATTCAACCCGAAAAGGTGCCGCTGTTTCAGAAGAAGATTATCCAGGCCTGTAATCAGGCCGGCAAGCCGGTCATTACGGCAACCCAGATGCTTGAGTCCATGATTGCCAATCCGCGGCCGACTCGTGCTGAGACTTCCGATGTTGCCAATGCCATCATTGATGGCACAGACGCGGTTATGCTGTCGGGTGAGACGGCCTCTGGCGCACATCCCGTCGCTGCCGTCGAAACTATGGCCAGGATAGCACTTGATGTTGAAATGGCAGGATTTGGCAGCAACCTTAATGCGCCCGTTGTGCCAACACCCAGTATTGCCCAGGCGGTGGGTGAGGCGGCTTGTCGGGCCGGATCAAGCCTCAAGGCAAAGGCCATTGCAGTATTTACGCAATCAGGCAGCACGGCTGCGCTTATATCACGCTTTCGGCCGCCAATCCCCATCATGGCCTTCACCAATTCAGAGGCCATTCAGAGAAAGCTGTCACTTTACTGGGGCGTTAGAACCAAGTCGATTCAGATCCTGGAAAGTATGGAACAACAGGTAGCACTCGCAGAGCAGTGTCTGCTTGGCGCTGGTTTACGTAAGGGCGATATCATCATTATCATCATGGGGACGCCTATTGAGGCCCGTGGCTCGACGAACCTTATGAAGGTACACAAACTAGGGGCTGGAAGATTTTTTGAAATTTTTTAAAAAAGCCATTGACAGAAGAGTCGGGGTTAGTTATAAAGTGCGTCTCTTTTGAAACGAAACCTTTGCGCCGCCAACGCGTCGCGAAAAAAAGTTAAAAAAGAGATTGACAAGCGAAGGAAAATTTAGTAACTTGCCAATTCCGCTGCGACGGAAGAAAACGAAAGCGGCACAGTTTGGTCTTTGAAAACCGGATAGCAGAAGCAAGTGAATTGCGGGCCAAGCAATT
>CAZUSH010000012.1:0-62737 GCA_964622705.1 uncultured Geobacter sp.
CAAGCTCCTGTCGCACAACCTGGCCGAAGGCTGTGCACATGCCCTGGCAATTGAAGATTACGCCGCGCTGGACCAGTTTCTGCGGAACTCCACCGGCGTACCCGGCCTGCGCAAGATGGTGGCACTCGACGCCTCGGGCACGGTCCTCACCGCCTTCAAGCGTAACGCCGATACCGACCTTGCCGAATTAATCGACGAGCCTGAGCCATTAAAGGCCCCCGTCACTCCCCAGCAGGTCGAGCAGATACACGGGACAACGCTGGTGATCTGGCAACCGGTCCAGGCGGGCGGGCTATTGGGCTGGCTGCAACTTACCTTCAGCCAGGATGACATCACCCAGTTGCAGCAACAGATCTGGCGTAACGGCATTGTGGCAGCCTTTGGCGGTGTGCTGCTGGGCATCGGCCTGACCGGTCTGCTGCTGCGCAGGCCGATCAGTTCCATCAGCAGCCTTTCCAGCTTTGCCCGTGAGTTGCCGCAGCACAAAGGGGCCACGGTGGCGGTCGAGCGGTGCGTGAGCGAGGTGCAGGACCTGGGGGAATCCCTCAACTACGCCTCCACGGAGCTGGTCCGGATTGAGCACGAGCTGTTGGAGCTGAACCGCACCCTGGAGGCGCGGGTTGAGGAAGAGCTGACCAAAAGCCGGGAAAAGGACGCCCTGCTGCTCCAGCAGGCCCGCTACCAGACCTTGGGAGAACTGCTGGTCAACATCGCCCACCACTGGCGCCAGCCGCTCAACAACATCGGCGTGGTGGTGCAGGAAAATGCCTGGCTGATCGCCAATGGCGAACTGCCGCCCGCCTGCGCCATGCAGGCGGCTGAACAGGCGGTACTCCAGCTAAAACAGCTCTCCCGCTCCATCGAGGGTTTCCAACTGCTTTGCAAACCTGCAGAACCGAGCGAACAGTTGCTGCCGTCCGATGCCGTTCAACGGGCCATCCTGATGGTGCAGGAAGGCTACCGCCAGGCCGGTATCAGCTTTGAACTGCAGGTCCGAAGTGAACAAACAGTCAACGGCTCATTGCAGGATCTGGTGCAATGTCTGCTCAACCTGTTCAGCAATGCCCGTGATGCCATTGTCGCCCACCATGAGCCAGGCGGCCGCATCATGGTAGCTATTGATTTACCGCACGAAAATGCGCTACAGATAACCGTAAGCGATAATGGCGGCGGTATTCCGCCAACACTCGTACACTCGGTCTTTGATCCCTATGTCACCAGTAAGTTCCGGGCACAGGGGGTTGGGCTGGGGCTATTTGTGGTCAGGCAAATTATTGAACAACGCTTTCAAGGCAGTGTCAGCGCAGGCAACCGTGGCGACGGCGCCGTAATTACACTGGAGCTGCCTTTAGAAATCGGGAGAACGGCATGAGCCAAAGCGAGCTGTTAAAACATAAATCCTTGCTGTACGTGGAGGATGAAGATATTGCCCGCATGTCGATCGGCACCTTTTTGCGCCGCCAGGTGGGTACCCTGCTGCTGGCAGCCAACGGCAGCGAGGGGCTTGATCTATACCATGAACATCGTCCGGCAGTGGTGATAACCGATCTGGAGATGCCGGTCATGAACGGAATGGAGATGATCCGCAAGATCCGGGAACAGGACGAAACCATCCCGATCATCATCACCACCGCCTACGACGACGAGGCCCACTACTGTCCGGAGGCCGACCGCACCATCCTGAAACCTATCAACTTCATGGAACTGCTGCAGGCGGTGCAAGACTGCCTGCCCGCACAGGAAAGCGAATAACCAGCCCGGCAGGACCGACCCCACCAGGAGGGATGGATGTATAACAGCGCAAACAGTATCGGTGGCAATACCATTGCCATGGTCCTTGCCGGCGGCAAGGGCGAACGCCTGGCGCCGCTGACCATACGCCGGGCCAAGCCCAGCGTCACCTTTGGCGGCAAATACAAGATCATCGACTTTGTCCTTTCCAACCTCTTCAACTCCGGCATCAGGCGATGCTACATCCTGACCCAGTACCGGGCCTACTCTCTCAACAAGCATATCAGGGAATCCTGGGGCAAGTGGACCGGACTGGGCGAATTCTTCGTGGCAATCTCGCCGGAGACCAGCAGCGACAGCGAGGAGTGGTTCAAGGGCACCGCCGACGCCATCCTGCAGTACCTGCGCTTTGTCGAGACGGCCGACGCCGACTACGTGGCGGTCTTCGGCGGCGACCATATCTACAAGATGGACATCACCCAGATGATCCAGTTCCACCGTATGAACCGGGCCGACATCACCATCGCCGCCCTAGAGGTTCCCAGGGAAGAGGCCAGCCGCTTCGGGGTCTTCTCCGTTGATGAGGATTCACGGGTCACCGCCTTTACGGAAAAACCGAAAGACCCTGAGACCATTCCCGGCCGCGAGACCTGCTTTGCCTCCATGGGCAACTACATCTTTCCCACCAAAAAGCTGATCGAGGTGCTCTTGGAGGGCAAGAAGATCCACGAAGACCTCGACTTCGGCAAGCATGTCATCCCGATGATGCTGGAAAAGGGGGACCGGATCTTTGCCTACAACTTCAACGACAACCACGTCCCCGGCATGAAATCCGAGGAGCGGGGCTACTGGAAGGATGTCGGCACGCTGGACTCCTATTACGAGGCCAACATGGACCTGATCCATGTCTCACCGCAGCTGAACCTCTACAACTACAAATGGCCGATCCTGACCAACCAGGGCAACCTGCCACCGGCCAAGACCGTCTTTGATGAAGATGGCCGGCGCGGCGTCAATATCGACTCCTACGTCACGGCCGGTTGCATCACCAGCGGCAGCACGGTACGCCGCTGCATCCTGGGGCCGATGTGCAAGATCAACAGCTACAGCCTGGTGGAGGATTCGATCCTGTTCGAAGGGGTCACGGTCGGACGGTATGCCAAGATCAAGCGTGCCATCATCGATAAGGCAGTCAGTATCCCGGATCATACCGTGATCGGCTATGACCGCGACGAAGACCTGCGGCGCGGCTACACCGTCACAGAATCCGGTATCGTGGTGGTGCCGCGCAAAGACCGCTAGCCGCTGAGCTGCAACCTTTTTCCCCCGCAGGGAATGGCATCGCGCCGTTCCCTGTTTTTGTGTCTCGTCCAAAACAGCAGCTCACCTTCTTGATGTTTTCTTGATATCCTCTCTTCCCATCTTGACACCTTTTTGATGCGTAAGGCGCTACGCTCAGTATCAAGGAGGTGTCCCATGAAGGTCTATCTGTTCGATACTGCAAGCGGTGTCTACCAGGGCGAGGATTTTCTCGATCCCACAGAATTTGACGAGGCTGAAGGCGCAACCAATCAGGCTCCGCCGCCACCAGAGCCCGGCAAGATCCCGGTCTATGATCAGGCAACAGCCGCCTGGAAGCTGGTGGCCGCCACGATCCTGAGAAAAAACGGGGACTGCCATGACTGAAGAGCACCAGCAAGCGCCGCACTCGTTTTTCAGTAGGCTCCTGCGGGCGGTCTTCGGCGCTCCAAAGCACCTGAAAGATCCCCATCTGTTTCATAAAATGGCTCTGATTCCGGTCCTGGCCTGGATCGGCCTGGGGGCGGACGGCCTTTCCTCCTCGGCCTACGGTCCTGAAGAAGCCTTCAAGGCATTGGGTGAGCACACCTATCTGGCAATTTTTCTCGGTCTGACAACGGCCCTAACCGTCTTCATCATCTCCTATGCCTATTCCCGCATCATCGAGCATTTTCCCCACGGTGGCGGCGGCTACATTGTGGCCACCCATATGTTGGGCGAAAAAGCTGGAGTTATATCAGGGGCTGCCCTGCTGGTGGATTATGTTCTGACCATCACCGTTTCCATAGCGTCCTGTGTTGATGCGCTATTCAGCTATGTGCCGCAGTCGCTGCATCATTACAAGGTACCAGTGGCTTGTCTGTTAACCATTATGCTGATTGTCTTGAATATCAGGGGTGTCAAGGAATCAATAGCCGTCATGGCGCCGATTTTCATAGTCTTTGTGCTCACCCATTTGATTTTGCTTCTGTACGGTGTCCTTGCCCATACCGACCGGATTGTGCCATTGGCTGGCACCGTTCACACCCAGTTTGGCCATGACCTTGGCACAATTGGTTTTATGGGCATACTGCTGCTGTTTCTTCGGGCCTACTCCCTGGGTGGCGGTACCTACACCGGCATCGAGGGGTCAGCAACGGCCTGCAGATCATGCGCGAGCCACGGGTCCAGACCGGTAAGCGCACCATGGTCTACATGGCCACCTCACTGGCCTTTACCGCCGGGGTGCTGTTTCTCTGCTATGCCCTGGTGGATATCAAGCCGGTGGAGGGCAAGACCCTCAATGCGGTGCTGGCTGACGGACTGTTTGCTCACTGGCCCATGGGCAACTGGCTGGCCTTTGTCACCATCTTTTCCGAAGGAGCCCTGCTGCTGGTGGCGGCACAGACCGGCTTCGTGGACGGCCCGCGGGTCATGGCCAACATGGCGGTGGATTCCTGGCTGCCGCACCGTTTTGCCGCCCTGTCCGTGCGCCTGACCATGCGCAACGGCATCATGTTGATGGGATTATCTTCTATTCTCTTGTTACTCTACACTCACGGTTCGGTATCAGCTTTAGTGGTGATGTACTCCATCAACGTCTTTGTCACCTTTTCGCTGTCGCAACTGGGCATGTCCAAGTTTTTCATTACACGCCGGACAAGCGATCCCCAGTGGTTTCGGCATCTATTGGTCCACGTGGTCGGGCTTGCACTCTGCGTTACCATCCTAGTCATTACCACTATTGAAAAATTTGCCGAAGGGGGCTGGCTGACCCTGGTGATTACCTCGGTGGTGATTGGGCTCTGCTACCTGATCAAGGGGCATTACCTGAGGGTTCGGGAAGGGATGCGCGATCTGGACGAGACCCTGCTGGATGTGCCGGTGGCCTCCCATGGCGAACCACCGGCCATCGACAAGGGCGCCCCCACCGCCATCCAGCTGGTTTCAGGCTACAGCGGCTTCGGGGTACATACGCTCTTCTCCATCATGAGCACCTTCCCCAAGACCTACCGCAACATCATCTTCGTCTCGGTGGCCATGATCGATTCCGGATCGTTCAAGGGAGCCGAGGAGATCGAGGCGCTGGAGGAATCGGTCAGGGCAGGACTGGAGAAGTACTGCACCCTGGCGCGCAGGCTCGGCTTTGCGGCCGACTACCGCACCGCCCTGGCCACCGACGTAGTTGAAACCGCGGTGCAGCTCTGCAAACAGACCGCCGAGGAGTTCCCGCGTTCGACGGTCTACACCGGCCAGATCACCTTCCGGCTTGAGAAGTTCTACCATCGCCTGCTGCACAACGAGACCGCTTTTGCCATCCAGCGCCGCCTGCAATGGGACGGCCTGACCACGGTGATCATGCCGATCCGGGTGCGAACCTGAGAAATTGAGGATGGTGTGCGTCCGTTAGTGTTCGGCGCACACCATCGCAATCTTGGGGCAGGAGAGCTTACACTCCTCACATCCACCGGGGCAGGGTTCGATATGAACGAGAATATGACTATAGGGAAGCCGCTGCTCAATTGCGGCTGAAATCTGATGGCTCAAGTCATGGCCTGCCTCAACGGTCATCTGTTTCGGCACCACCAGGTGCATGTCGATATGACGGATATGGCCTGATTTACGCGTTCTGAGCTTATGGTATTCTATGAACCGTCCCGCATATTCTTCCAACACCTGATGGATGACCGCTTCTTCTTCATCAGGCAGTTTGACGTCAAGAATATGAAAAAATGCATTTTGGGTCAGATCCCAGGCAGCCTTGAAGATCATAACCGCCACTACAATCGCCACAAGCGGGTCGAGCAAGGTAATGCCGGTCAGCTTGATGGCTAGCAAGCCGCCAAGCACACCAATCGAGGTATAGACGTCGGTCCGAAGGTGCAGGGCATCTGCCTCCAGGGCTACTGAATCCGTTTGTACGGCAACACTGAGCAGGTGTCTGGATACCAGATAGTTTGCACCGACAGAGATCGACATGACCACTGCGCCCAGTCCCAGGTTTTCAACTTCAACATGGCCGCTCTTCAGTTTTTGCATTGCCTCCCAGATGATAAAGATGGCAGCCCCGAATATCAGAACCGCCTCGATTGTCCCGGCCACGTTCTCGATCTTGCCATGTCCAAAATGATGATCATCATCAGCCGGTTTGCCTGATTCCCTGACCGAGTACCAAGCAATGCCCGCAGCAACAAGGTCGATTCCCGAATGTACCGCTTCGGACAGGATTGAGACCGATCCAGAAAGAAACCCAATTGCCAGCTTGGCTACAACCAGCAACATATTTGAGGCCACAGACAGCTGTGCCGCACCACGCTTCAGTTTGTCATGTTCCGCAGAGACCATATTGCTACTCCTCGTCCAGCTGACCAACCGGATTTTCAAGGCTCAGCATACCGGCTGCTTCCTCATAGGCAAACAGTTCCGCGTAGCGTCCCCATTCAATGGCGGTCTGCAGCACCCGTTCCGCCTCATCCTCACTAAAGAAATCTTCCAGTTCCCGCAGAAACCGGTCTTCCCTGGCACGATTGCCCGGCCGTTCGTCCAGTACCCGCCGAATATGCGCCGCCAGTCCGACATGGCGTACCAGATGCTCGGCAAAGATCTCCTTACGCCGCAGGATATCGGCATCTACATAGCTTCTGCCTGACGGAGTCAGTTCTGCATCCCCTCCCTCAACACGGGCAAAGGCGAGCATGTCCAGCGCTTCCAACAATGGGAACAGCTGGTCAACACCAAAGCCCATCTGTTCGGCAAGCTCAGGCAGATCGGCCTTGCCGCTATACGGTTCAGCCGCCAGGGCCTCCAGCAGACCGGCCAAACGGTTCACATGGGCATCCGGCAGCCGATACGACAACGGCGCCGCCTCTGCCTTGGCCCCACGAGGACGTTTGGTCATTATGGCATAGACTTCATCCACAATCTGGCGAAAGGCAGGAGCTTCACGATCACGGGGATGTTGTAACGGCACACGGATCTCGTCGATTACTCGGCCCGGATTACTCCCCAGCACCACAATCCGGTCGGCCAGCAGCACTGCTTCTTCGATATTGTGCGATACCAGCAGTATTCCTCTGGTCGGTATGCGGCGTTCCAGCCAGAGTTCGATCAGGTCGGTACGCAGGGTCTCGGCAGTGAGCACGTCCAGAGCGGAAAATGCCTCATCCAGCAGCAGTAAGGTCGGTTCCACCACCAGGGCACGGGCAAAGCCGACCCGCTGACGCATCCCGCCGGACAGTTCCTTGGGATAGGCAGACTCAAAACCATCCAGGCCGATCAGGTCAATGGCAGCCAGGGCACGACGACGGCGTTCGTCCCGGGGGACGCCTTTGGCTTCAAGGCCAAGCTCAACGTTCTCCAGCACGGTCAGCCAAGGGAACAGGGCAAAGGTCTGGAAGACCATCGCCATGCCGTTAACCGGCCCCTGTACCGGCTTGTTGCAATAGAGCACCTCACCGGAACCGACCGATGTAAGGCCGGTCATGATCCGCAGTGTGGTTGATTTGCCTGATCCCGACCTTCCCAGCAGGGCCACAATCTCTCCTTCGCGGATGGTCAGGTTGACCCCGTCCAGCACCAGATGCTCGTCACCTTCACTTTTCTTGTAGGATTTCTTGATATTGACCAGCTGCAGCAAGGCAGCAGCAGTTTGATTTGTTTCCATTACGGTTCTCCTCTAATCCAAGCGGAATCTGGTCTGACTGATGCTGTAGAGCCGTCGCCAGACAAAGCGATTCAGGGCAACGACATACAAGCTCATAACCGCAATACCCAGTACGATATGAGGATAATCAGCCTTCTCACTCCATTGGGCGATATACGAGCCGAGCCCGGTTGCCATAAGCCTGGTATCCCCCCAACTGACCACTTCAGCAACGATACTGGCGTTCCAGGTGCCACCGGACGCTGTTACCAGGCCGGTCAACAAGGCCGGAAAGATACCGGGCAACAGCAGACGCAGCACACTCCGCAGGGCATAGACCGGCAGGTGGGCCGGAGCAAGGGAGAGTTCCAGCTGTTGACCGGGGGTGTAGGGCACGATCATCTGACGGCTGCCCCAGGCCAACAGGGCAATCAGCCCCATGACCAGCAGAAAAGCCGCCAGATCCCAGATATTGATGCGGGTCTTCAGATGTTGATGCAGAACGTTTTTCATAGGCGACACCCAACAGATTCATGACTGCATGCATCCATAAACGTACCACAACAGGTCAGTAGGCACGCAGGGCAGCACACTGGACCATTGAGGGGTGCATGGACACAACGGGATTGTCGGGGAAAAACAACGGAATTCCCCCTGACACGGGACATTCCTGCCTCTTCATGGCAGGCTCGCTCCAAGTCAGGGCGACTTAAGCTTGAAGGACTAGCATGAAATGAGCAGGAGATACGTAACGGTTTTGCGACAATGACTGTCCAAGGAAACAACCACCACCTTTCCGGCCACAAGATTAAGACAACAAAAAAGGCCACGGGGAACCGTGGCCAGGCATAAGCTGAACAGTGATTCCCCACTCGTAGGTTTTCAGCAGTGCACAACGTAGGTCGCAAGGACCAGCTACCTTAAGTCAAGCCTTAAGCCGGCAAGACCTGGTCTACCCATTGGCGTCTTTCGACGTTTCCGGGCAGTAGCCTTTGTTTGTGCAAACGCCTCATGCTAACGAGGAACTTTTTTCCCATACTCCTTGTGCATGATCGGTGTCAACGGTTTTCTGCGCGTCACGCGTCTTGATGCAAAATTGACCCTTCCCGCCTGTGATTTGACACTGCATTGACCTGTTTCCTGCTAGCCTGACCATGAAGGAATGAAGCAAAGGAGGCATGTCCATGAAGGCTTATCAGTACAACGAGATCACCGGCCTGTTCGAGGGTGCAATCTACGCGGAGCGTGATACACTTCCGTATATTGCTGGTATCACCACCATCGCCCCGCCGGAGTATGAATCCGGGGTCGTAGCGGTGTTTGACGCCACCGCCCAGCGCTGGGAACTGGTGTCGCTTACGGTCGCACGTCAGCTTTTGCTGGGGAGGAACCAATGAGTTCATCAATTTTTGAGCTGGTACAGATTTTGTTGTTTTTCGTTGTCCTGCTGGCTCTGGTCAAGCCGCTGGGCAGCTTTATGGCCAAGGTCTTTCAGGGGGAGCGCACCTTTCTGTCCCCCGTCCTGGCCCCCTGCGAAAAATTGATCTACCGCATCAGCGGGGTGAATCCGGAAGAAGAGATGGGGTGGAAGCGCTACGCTGGCTCCGTGCTGCTCTTTAACTTGGCACTGTTCGTGTCGCTCTTCATCATGCTGATGACCCAGCACCTGCTGCCGCTCAATCCGCAGAAGCTGCCCCCCTTCAGTTGGCAGCTGGCGCTGAACACGGCGGTCAGCTTTGTGACCAACACCAACTGGCAGGCCTATGTGGGTGAGCAGGCGGCCAGCTACTTCACCCAGATGATGGGTCTGGCAGTGCATAACTTTGTCTCTGCCGCCACCGGCATTGCGATAGCGATTGCCGTAATCCGGGGCTTCGTGCGTCGCAAGACCTCGCTACTGGGCAACTTTTGGGTCGATACAACCCGCTGCACCCTCTACATACTGCTACCGATTTCCATCATTGCCGCACTGCTGCTGGTTTCCCAGGGGGTGATCCAGAACTTCAGTGCCTACAAGACCGTGCCGTTGGTTCAGTCCACCAACTATGACAAGCCGAAGCTGGATGATAAAGGTGTTGCACTCAAGGATGCCAAGGGGAACCTGGTCACCGAGAACATCCTTGTTAAGGAAGTCCAGGTTCCTATGGGTCCGGTGGCCTCCCAGGAGGCGATCAAGGAACTGGGCACCAACGGCGGTGGCTTCTTCAACGCCAACTCGGCCCACCCTTTTGAAAACCCGACACCGCTCTCAAACATGCTGGAGATCCTGCTGATCCTGCTTATTCCCGGCGCATTGACTTATACCTTCGGGGTTATGGTGGGTAACACCCGACAGGGCTGGATGCTGCTGGGAGTGATGCTCTTCATCCTGATCGGCGCCTTCGGGGTAATGCAATGGGCGGAGGTATCCGGTAATCCACTGGTAGCCAAGCTGGGCGTTCAGAGTAGCAACATGGAAGGGAAAGAAGTCCGTAACGGCCTGGCCGGGAGCAATCTCTTTGCCGTGGCCACCACCGGCGCCTCCTGCGGTGCGGTCAATACCATGCACGACTCCCTGACCCCAATCGGCGGCATGATGCCCTTGAGCCTGATGCTGCTGGGTGAGATCATCTTCGGCGGGGTCGGCTCCGGGCTCTACACCATGCTGGCCTTTGCCATCATCGCGGTCTTTGTCTCCGGCTTGATGATCGGGCGTACCCCGGAATACCTGGGTAAGAAGATCGAAGTGCGAGATATGTGGATGTCGATTCTCGTCATCCTGACCGCCGGGGTTACGGTACTTATCCTGACCGGTATTGCCATGATCTCGAAGGATGCCGTTGCATCAATGTCCAATCCGGGCGCCCACGGCCTGTCTGAGGTGCTCTATGCCTTTGCCTCCATGGCCAACAATAACGGCAGTGCCTTTGCCGGTCTGAACGCCAATGTCAATTTTTACAATCTGTTCGGTTCCCTGGCCATGACCATTGGCCGCTATGTCCCGGCTGTGGCGGTACTGGCCATGGCCGGCTCTCTGGCGGAGAAGAAGTACGTCCCGCCAAGCCTCGGCACCCTGCCTACCGATAAAGTCCCCTTTGCCCTCTGGCTGACACTGGTCATCCTGATCGTTGGAGCGCTGACCTTTTTCCCGGCTCTCTCTATGGGGCCAATTGTTGAACATTTGACGATGCTGGGAGGTATCTAACGTCATGTCGAAACATATTCAACAGCCAAAATCTGCTTTTGATGCAGAACTCATAAAGGGCGCCCTGCTCGACTCACTCAAGAAACTTGATCCACGCACCCTCTGGCGCAACCCGGTCATGTTATGCGTCGAGATCGCCAGCGTCATCACTCTGGTCACTTTTGCCATGTCTCTGACCGGTGCCAATACTGAACCGGCCTGGTTCACCGGTACAGTCTCCGCCTGGCTCTGGCTAACCGTGATCTTCTCCACCTTTGCCGAGGCGCTGGCCGAGGGACGCGGCAAGGCCCGCGCCGCTTCGCTGCGCCAGAGCCGGACCGATGTAACCGCCAAGCTGCTCTCCAAACCCGAGTTCAAAAGTGCCTTCACAACTGTCGGTGCCAGTCAGCTGCGCAAAGGGGACTGCATTCTGGTAGAGGCTGGTGAGATGATCGCAGGTGACGGCGATGTGGTGACCGGAGCGGCCCTGGTCAATGAGTCGGCCGTAACCGGCGAGTCAGCACCGGTAATCCGCGAATCAGGCGGAGACCGCAGCGCCGTAACCGGCGGCACCACGGTTATTTCCAGTAGCATCATCGTCAGGATTACCGCCAATCCCGGTGAAACCTTTCTGGACAAAATGATCGGCCTGATCGAGGGGGCCAAGCGCCGCAAGACCCCCAACGAGGTGGCACTGGAGGTGCTGTTGATCGCCTTGACGGTAGTCTTCCTGCTGGTTTGCGCCAACATCAGTCCGCTCTCGATCTACAGTGTTACGGCGGCCGGTCATGGTACACCAGTGTCGCTGACCATCCTGGTGGCGCTGTTCGTCTGCCTTGCGCCGACTACCATTGCCGCGCTGTTGCCTGCTATCGGTATTGCCGGCATGGATCGCCTCTTTCAGAAGAATGTGATCGCCCTGTCCGGTCGGGCCATTGAGGCTGCTGGTGATGTCAACGTGCTGCTGCTGGACAAGACCGGCACCATTACCCACGGTAATCGTCAGGCGGTGGCCTTTGTCCCAGTGGGTGGCCATACCGAACAAGAGCTGGCCGAAGCTGCCCTGATGGCGTCACTGGCTGATGAGACCCCGGAAGGGCGCAGTGTGGTGATATTGGCGAAAGAGAAGCATGGCCTAACCAGGGAGACACCGAAGAACGCCGAGGTTGTGGATTTTAGCGCCGATACGCGTCTCTCGGGAATCAATCTGGATGGTGTGCAATTCCGCAAGGGTGCTTCGGACTCGACCATCGCGTTTGTCAAAAAACTGGGCTGCACGTCTATCGCCAGCGATCTGGATGAGGTGGTGGACAAGATCGCCCGCGGGGGCTCCACGCCGCTGGTGGTCTGCAAGGACGATCAGATCCTGGGGGTGATCAACCTGAAGGATATCGTCAAGGCCGGTATCCAGGAGCGTTTCCTGCAACTGCGCTCCATGGGGATCAAGACCGTGATGATCACCGGCGATAACCCGCTGACCGCAGCAGCCATTGCCGCCGAGGCCCAGGTGGATGACTTTCTGGCCCAGGCCAAGCCGGAGGACAAGCTGCGCCTGATTAAGGACAACCAGGAGGCCGGTTTCATGGTGGCCATGACGGGCGATGGTACCAATGATGCCCCGGCCCTGGCCCAGGCAGATGTGGCGGTGGCCATGAACACCGGTACCCAGCCAGCCCGGGAGGCCGCCAATATCATTGATCTGGACTCCAACCCCACCAAGCTGCTTGATATTGTGGAGGTGGGCAAGCAGATCCTGATGACCCGTGGCAATCTGACCACCTTCAGTATCTCCAATGATATTGCCAAATATTTTGCCATCATTCCGGCTGCCCTGCTCTCGATCTATCCCCAGCTTGGGGTGCTGAATCTGATGCACCTGGCCAGCCCGTACAGCGCCATTCTTTCGGCCGTGATCTTTAATGCCATCATTATCCCGTTGCTGGTGCCGCTGGCTCTGAAGGGGACCAAGTTCCGAGCCATGCCTGCCGAGAAGTTACTGATCCACAACCTGCTGATCTACGGTCTGGGGGGCATTATTGCGCCGTTTGTCGGGATCAAGGCGATTGATATGGTGATAGCGGTCTTTGTTTAGAAGTAAAGGCGATAGCACGCGGATAACGCTGATTGGGCGGATATCCGCAGATAAAGGCAACCGATTCTAGTGTTAAAACAAAAACAAGGCTTTTAAAGTTTTAAATCCGTGCTAATCCGCTCAATCCGTGTCATCAGCGTGCCATTTAAGTTTTAGGAGATCAACCATGAAAGATATAAAACCAGCCATCATGCTGTTTATCGTGTTCACCATTATTTGCGGCGGCATCTATCCGGCTCTGGTAACCGGAGTGGCCTATGCCCTTTTCCCCAAACAGGCTGCAGGAAGTTTCATTACGGACAAGGGCGGCAAGGAGATCGGTTCCAAGCTGATCGGCCAGCCCTTTGCCGACGCGAAATATTTTTGGCCACGCCCATCCGCTACGTCAGACTTTGGCTTCAATGCCATGGCTTCGGGCGGCTCCAATGCCGGGCCGACCAATCCTGCTTATCTGCAGACGGTAGGTGATCGGGTCAAGGCACTCCGCGATACCGGCGTGACCGGGAAGGTTCCGGCCGACCTGGTGCAGGCCTCGGCAAGTGGACTTGATCCTCACGTCACCCCCGAGTCGGCCCTGCTGCAGGTGCCACGCGTTGCCAAGGCGCGTGGCGTATCTGAAAAGACGATAATAAAAGCCGTTGCAGAGGCTACCCAAGGTCGCCAGTTGGGCTTTTTGGGTGCCCCAAGGGTTAATGTGCTTGAATTGAACGTGAAACTGGATGCATTGAAATGATCAGCGTCTGGAGGGAATTATCATATGAAACTCGTCGTGGGAATCATCTATACGAGAGATATGCTCAAACTCGGCGATGCCCTTGAGGCAATGGGGTTGATCGTCCATGAAACCGCTTATGAAGGTCACAGGGTTGTGCAGTACAGGGTATTTGAAGGTGTTGCATACATGTACCGTTTGCTCAACAGAGTTAAGATACGCACCGTCGTCAGCGATGAATTGGTCGGCACGTTGATGGATACTCTGCATAGCTTCGGTAACTGCAAATTTGTTATTACTCCTCAGCAGATTTGTCCTGCCTGAGTAATGGTTGTAAGCACGCAAAGATCGTAAAACGAAAATTAAGGAGATGATATGAAACGAGTAAAAATAGTGGCAGCAGCAGCGGCAATAGTGGCAGTTGCATGCGGTGCGGCAATGGCAACCCCCACTGGCCAGATATGGATTCCGTCACCCGATGCCAAGGGATTCAAGGATGTTACGGTCAACTTGACCTATAATGGACGCTTCTCGCAGAAGGCCGATGCAAACGCCAGCTATTTCGATGCAGGAGTGGTTGTCGGCGTACTCCCGTTTGAGAACCTGAAGCTTGAGATTGGCGTAGATTATCTGACTTCCAACCTACAGAATGACAACTTCGGTGATAGTCACCCAATCTATTTTAACGCCAAGTTGGCTACCCCTGAAGATGCCTTCGGCATCAAGGGGATGCCTGCTTTTGCCGTAGGTGCGTTCAATCTTGGCACCTACGACAAGCCGGAGCTCGCCCGCTCTACCCGCCAAAATATCATCTACGGCCTGGCGGGCAAAACCTTTCCGGTAATCGGTCGCCTGTCGGCTGGCGGCTACTACGGTTCGGAGCGGGCACTTGCTAACGGTACCAATCTGAAAAATATGAACAGCGGTGTGATGGCCTCTTGGGATCGGACTATCAGCGAGGTTTCGGATAAATTGTGGCTGGGGGTTGACTACATGAGTGGTAACAACGCCAACGGTGCCCTGTCGGTGGGCGGCTCTTGGGCTTTTACCAAAAATATTTCCCTGCTGATGGGAGTGATCACCTACAACCCGTTCTACAAACCATCTCAGGGTGAGGCCATTCCGGGCGGTAAGCCAGCCTACACGACGCAACTGTATATCAATTTTTAGAATGCCGATTGCGCTTTTCAATTCAATGTGGGGGCGGTTCGCCGCCCCCACATTGAAGATATACGTGTAGGTAGAACTGATTGTGATATGAGAAGAAGTAACAAAGACGAGTAAGAGTCAGTATCAAGCAGACAGGAGAAATCTCTATGCGACTCGCTTTCATTATTATAACGTCCCTGTTTATCGCCTCTGCCGCTTGGGCGGTATCCTACCCGCAACATGTTCCTCCGGCAGTGTTTGAAGAATTCATCCCTATAGATGATATCAAGCTCTGTGATATTCACGGTACAAGCCCCGCACCATCCATCCCTAAAACGTGGAAACTGATCAGCGTATCTACTGGTGAAAAATCAAATGCCAGCAATTTGTGGTTCCAGGACACGGATGGTTCCATCTATCTGTTGCAAGGGTTTACGGCGCAAAATAAGTTTGTTATTCATAAGAATGTGTATAAATTACCTACAAAATTAGCGTTTTAAGGAAAGTTAATGACCAATCCCGACAACGACATACGCCCCACACCGGAGGCGATGCTGAAGCTGGCACAGGCTGAGGAAAACCAGGCGGAGCAGCAAGGGAAGCTGAAGGTGTTTCTGGGCTATGCCGCCGGGGTGGGTAAGACCTATGCCATGCTGGAGGCGGCTCGTAAACGGAAGGCTGATGGCCGTGACCTGGTGGTGGGGTATGTGGAGTCCCATGGCCGTAGTGAGACCGACGCCCTGCTGGAGGGACTTGAGCTGGTCCCCCGTATGCAGCTTTCCTATGCCGGTGTCACACTGCCAGAGATGGATCTGGATGCCATTCTGGCCCGCAAGCCGCAGATTGTATTGGTGGATGAGCTGGCCCACAGCAACGTGCCTGGTTCACGCCATGAAAAACGCTGGCAGGATGTTGAGGAACTGCTGGCAGCCGGTACGGATGTCTATACCACGGTCAACATCCAGCATTTTGAGAGTCTGAACGATGTAGTGGCCCAGATCACCGGCATCACCGTGCGGGAGACCGTGCCGGACCGGCTGCTGGATATCGC
Source organism: uncultured Geobacter sp. (assembly GCA_964622705.1). Classification (GTDB taxonomy): domain Bacteria; phylum Desulfobacterota; class Desulfuromonadia; order Geobacterales; family Pseudopelobacteraceae; genus Trichlorobacter. The sequence continues at coordinate 15,819 of CAZUSH010000012.1, forward strand.
CTTTGAGATCAAGCTGATCGATCTTCCGCCGGAAGACCTGCTGCAGCGGCTGCATGAAGGCAAGGTCTACATCCCGGATCAGGCTACCAAGGCGATTGAGAAGTTCTTCCGTCCCGGCAACCTGATGGCGCTACGGGAACTTTCCCTGCGCCGTACCGCTGCCCGGGTGGATGACCAGATGCGGGCCTATATGGAGACCCAATCCATTACCGGTCCCTGGCCTACGGCAGAGCGGCTGTTGGTCTGCGTCAGCGGCAGTCCGTTCAGTGAACAGTTGATCCGGGCCACCCGCAGGCTGGCTGATGAGTTGAAGGCTCCTTGGCATACGGTCTATATTGAGACACCGGGCAGTGACCGCCATACCAGGGAAAACCGTGAGCGGGTCTGGCAGGATCTGCGTTTTGCCGAAGGTTTGGGGGCCCAGGTGGCCACCATCACCGCCACCTCGGTGCCGGAAGCGGTTGCCGAGTATGCGGCCCGCCATAATGTGACCCGCATCGTGGTGGGCAAACCAACCCATAGCCGCTGGTATGAGATGCTGCACCCCTCGATTGTTGATCAGATCATCCGCCGCAGTAGCAGCAGTGATGTCTTTGTGGTGCGTATCAATACCGGGGGGGCAACGCCGCAGCCACAGAAGGATGGTGTTCGCGGCCATCACCTGCATCCCTGGGGTTATTCACTGGCCGGCGGTCTGGTGGCCGTTGCAACTATCTGCTGCTGGCTGGTCAGCCGTTTTCTGGAACCAACCAACCTGGTGATGATCTACCTGCTGGCAGTGGTGGTGGCTGCTGTTCGCCTGGGACGCCGGCCAGCCATGCTGACCGCCTTTCTGGGGGTGCTGGCCTTTGACTTTTTCTTTGTGCCGCCGCATCTGACCTTTGCTGTGGCAGACACCCAGTACCTGATCACCTTTGTGGGGCTTTTTACGGTGGGGATCGTGATCAGCAATCTGGTGGCCCGGTCGCGGGAACGGGCTGATGTGATCCGGGTCAGGGAGTTGCAGACCGCCGCGCTGTATTATCTGACCCGCGATCTGGCTGCCAGCGCCGATATCACCAGCGTCATGCAGGCGGTCATCAGCAACGTGGAGGAGGCGCTGCATGCCAAGGCCGCCATCTTTCTGGCTGAAGGCGAGCACCTTGACCTGCTGGAGCACAGCACGGAACTGGCGTTCGACCCCAAGGAACAGGCGGTTGCCGATTGGGCCTTCCGTAACCGCCACATGGCCGGACGCGGCACCGACACCCTGGTATCAGCCAACCTGATCTACCTGCCGCTGCACACCACCACCAGCCAGTTGGGCGTGCTGGCGGTCCAAATGGAGGATGAGCTGGAATACCGTTCAACGGAGAGCCGTCGTTTGCTGGATGCCTTTGCCATCCAGGCGGCCATGGCAATCGAACGGGTCCAATTCTCCCGCCAAGCCGAGCAGGCCCAGATCCTGCAGGCCCGTGAGAACCTGGAGCGGGCGCTCTTAAACTCCATTTCACACGACCTGCGAACACCGCTGGTATCGGTCAAAGGCGCCCTGAGCACCCTTAAAGACAAGAGCGCTCAGCTCTCTGCCTCCCATCGTGCAGAACTGATGGAAACGGCCTGTGCCGAGGCTGAACGGCTGAACCGCTTTGTCGGCAACCTCCTGGATATGACCCGCATCGAGGCCGGAGCGTTGCGCCCCCACCGCGAACCGGTAGAAATCCAGGATTTGATCGGCTGCGCCCTGAATGCGCTTGAGCAACGCCTGGGCAAACGCACCCTGGAGCTATCGGTCCCTGCCGGTACCCCGCCGGTCACCATCGACCTGGTGCTGATGACCCAGGTACTGGTCAACCTGCTGGATAATGCCCTGAAGTACACCCCGGCTGAAAAGCCCATCGCCATTACCGCCCACACTGCCCCGCCGTGGCTTATCCTGGAGGTAAACGACCATGGTCCCGGTATTCCGGAGCAGGATCTGAAACGGGTATTTGACAAGTTTTACCGCATCCCGGTGCCTGAGGGGGCCGGAGGCACCGGTCTGGGACTTTCGATCTGCAAAGGGATTGTGGAGGCGCATCACGGCAGAATCAAGGCGCTCAATCGTGAGGGTGGCGGTCTGAAGATCGTGATTGAATTGCCCCTTGAGAGCAGCAACAATGTCCACTAACAACGAACCGCTCAAAATTCTGGCCGTTGATGACGAGGCCCCCATACGCAAGCTGCTCACCACAATCCTGGAGACCGAGGGGTATGCCGTACAGCAGGCGGAGAACGGCGGTGAAGCCATTGCCCGCATCACCAAATGGCGGCCGGATATTGTCCTGCTGGACCTGGGCCTACCTGATCTGGATGGCTGCGAGATCATCAGACGGGTGCGTGAATGGTCATCGGTACCGATTATCGTGCTCTCGGTCCGCAGCCAGGAGGCCGACAAGGTTGCGGCCTTAAATGCAGGCGCCGACGATTACCTGACCAAGCCGTTCGGCGCCTCTGAGCTGATTGCCCGCATCCGTGCCGCCTTGCGCCGGGTCGTGCCCCTTGAAACCGAGCCGGTTCTGAGCTTCGACGACCTGATCGTCGATCTGGCCTGCCGCCGTGTCACGGCTGCCGGTCAGGCTGTTCAGTTGACCCCCACCGAATACGACCTGCTGCGCCTGCTTGCGCTTAACGCCGGCAAGGTCTTGACCCACACCCAGATCATGAAGCAGGTCTGGGGCGCCACCTGCCTGGACCAACCGCACCTGCTCAGGGTCAATATCAGCAATCTCCGCCATAAGATCGAGCAGGAACCATCCCGCCCCCGGCATATCCTCACGGAAGCGGGTGTCGGGTACCGCTTCAGGGATTCAGCCCCCCCCTGTACTGACAACGAGCCTTCGCCGGCAGGACCTGCAAACGTCCTTGACCGTTGCAGCGGCATGCTCAGCAACGGCATCTCCAGTGGGCACAACAGGCAAGCATTGCTGCATGCCAGCAGCGTTTCTACGGCTGACAAACCGGTAATTCACAGGTAGAATTACCACCATGAGTTCCATCAGGACATACACCGGCTACCTGGGCGCCCTGCTGCTGGTGGTGCTGGCCTCGCTGGTCTGCATGGCGGTGCGCCCCTACCTGGCCCCTGCCAACATGGTGATGTTCTTTCTGCTGGCTGTGGTGCTGGCAGCCGTCCGGCTGGGTCTCAGGCCGGCCATCCTGACCGCCCTGTTGTCGGTGGCCGCCTTTGACGTCTTTTTTGTGCCGCCCCGTTTCTCCCTGCGGGTGGCGGATACGGAATACCTGATCACCTTCTTCGCCCTGTTCGTGGTGGGGGTGGTGATCAGCACCCTGGTTGCCCGGCTGGGTGAACAGGTGTCCCAGGTAAAAAAACAGGAGGTCCGCACCGGTAGCCTCTACTACCTGACCCGCGATCTGGCGGTTGCCGCGGACGAGGCCAGCGTGGTGGAGGCACTACGGCGGGCGGTGTCCGGCAGTGTGCAGGCCGAGCCGGCCATACTGTTGCAGCGCGACGGCGTTGTGACGCAACTTCCCTCGGACGGTGCGCCCCTGGAATTGAGCGAGGCGGATCACAGCCTGATCGGCTGGGTCCTGCAGAGCGGCCGTTATGCGGGCAGATCCAGTGCCGTTTTTCCCACCTCCCGGCTGACCTGCTTCCCCATCAAATCAAGCGGCGTGGTGGTGGGAGTAATGGCCATCGCCGCAGAGGAGGCGGCCCTACGCGAGAACCGGCAGCTACTTGAGGCCTTTGTGGCCCAGGCTGCCATGGCCTTTGAACGGATCCAGCTGGCGCAACAGGCCGAAGAGGCCCGCATTCTGCGGGAAAAGAATCAACTGGAGCAAGCCCTGCTCAACTCCATCTCCCACGATCTGCGCACCCCGCTGGTGACCATCGCCGGGGTGCTCGACACCCTGGTAACGGACGATCAGACCCTGGCCCCGCCCAAACGCAGCGAGCTGATCGTCACCGCTGCCGAGGAAACCCGGCGGCTCAACCGCTTTGTCGGCAAGCTGCTGGATATGACCAGGCTAGAGGCCGGCGTGCTTACCCTGCACCCGGCCCCCTGCGAACCCGAGGAACTGATCGGCTGCGCCCTGGAGGCGATCAGCCCCCGCAGCAGCCAACACCGGGTTGTGACCGCGCTTGAACCAGATCTGCCGCCGGTCTGCATCGACCTGGCCCTGCTGACGCAGGCCCTGGTGAATCTGCTGGACAATGCCCTGAAACATGCCCCGCTCGGCAGCGAGATCAAGCTGTCGGCCTGTTGCAGTGGCCCACAGGTGGTCTTCAGCGTGAGCGATTGCGGTCCCGGTGTGCCGCCGGGCGAGGAACAGCGTATCTTTGAGAAATTTTACCGGATCGAGGTGCCGGAAAAGACCAGCGGCACCGGCCTGGGACTTTCGATCGCCAGAGGGATTGTGGAGGCGCACCGGGGGACGTTGCGGGCTGCCAACCGCCCCGACGGAGGACTGCTGGTAGAACTGCTGCTGCCTGCCGCCGCGGCAGAGGGAGAAAAACATGCCTGAGGCCCAGCTGTTCCGCATCCTGATCGTTGATGACGAACTCTCCATCCGGCGTTTTCTGCAGACCATCCTGGAGGACGAGTTCAACCTGCATCTGGCGGAAAACGGTCACCAGGGGCTGGCAGCCGCGGCCGCGGCCAAACCGGACCTGATCCTGCTCGACCTGGGGCTCCCCGACCTTGACGGCCTTGAGGTGCTGAAACGGATTCGCGAATGGTCAGCGGTACCGGTCATCATACTGTCGGTCAGGGAGCGGGAGGATGACAAGGTGGCGGCGCTGGATGCCGGGGCCGACGACTACCTGAGCAAGCCGTTCGGGGTCAGCGAGCTGAAGGCTCGCATCCGGGCGGCCCTCAGACGGACCTTGCAGCAGGTCCCGGAACCGGTCTTTGTGTGCGGCGACCTGACCGTGGACCTGCATGAGCGGCGGGTGATCTGCCGCGGGGAAGAGGTGGCGTTGACGCCGACGGAATACGACATCCTGCGCCTGTTGGTGCTGCAGGCGGGTCGGGTGCTGACCCACAGCCAGATCCTGAAGCAGGTCTGGGGGATCGCCTATCTGGAGCAACCGCACGTGCTGCGGGTCAATATCAGTAACCTGCGCCGCAAACTGGAAGCCGACCCTGCGCGGCCCTGCCATATCATGACGGAACCGGGGGTCGGCTATCGCTTGAAAAGCCCCGAACAGTTACTGGCGTAACATCATTATCCCTGAAAACGGTGCAGGCGTCACCCCGAGCGAGCGACTCGTCCGTACATCGTTGTAGCTCTTGGCGAAATGGAGCGTTAAGCAGCCGATGCTGTCCGAGCCCTCTGGGCGAGTTTATCGGCTGCAGCGCAATGAGCTTAGAGCTACAGATGTCGGGCGTCGGAGCGAGCTGGGGGTGACGCCAACTGCCGTTTTCAGGTTAGCACTTCAGCGCAGGGCCGCCTCCGCCATCACCTCGGCAATATCCTTGACCTGCACCCGGTCAGCCGCCTTCAGATCCTTGACCCCGTCGTCCAGCATGGTCAGGCAATAGGGGCAGGCGGTACAGATGGTATCCGGCTGCTGCTCCAAGGCCTCCTTGGCCCGCTCCAGGTTGATCCGCTCGCCGGTGAACTCCTCCATCCACATCCGGCCGCCACCGGCGCCACAGCAGAACCCGTCTTCACGGCTGCGCGGCATCTCCAGCGGCGCACTCCCGGTGGCCAGCTCCAACGCCTCGCGGGGTTCTTCGTAGATGCCGTTATGCCGCCCCAGGTAGCAGGAGTCGTGGTAGACCAGCTTGCCCAGTCCCTCGGCCTGCTTGGGCAGCTTCAGGCGGCCGTCCTGCACCAGATACAAGAGTAGCTGGCTGTGGTGGATCACCTCCAGCTCTATGCCGTACTGTTTGTAGTCGTTCTTGAGGGTGGTCAGACAGTGGGGACACTGCACGATCACCTTCTTGATGCCGCGCTCCTTGAAGAGCGCCACATTTTCACGGGCCATCTTGTCAAAGACGTACTCATTGCCCAGCCGCCGCAAGGAGTCGCCGCAGCACTTCTCATCCTTGCCCAGGATGCCCCAGGAAACCCCGGCCTTGTCCAGCAAGAGCGCCAGCGACACGGTGATCTGCTTGGCCCGTGCATCAAAGGAACCAGCGCAGCCCACGTAGAAGAGGTACTCGGTCGTGCCTGGTTCAAAGGGGCGCTCACCCAGCAGGGTGGCCCACTTGCCCCGCTCGGTCGGGGCGATGCCCCAGGGGTTGCTGCGGCCTTCCATGTTCTCGAACAGGTTCAACAGTTCTGCCGGGAAGCGGGCCTCCATCTCAACCAGGTGACGCCGCAGCGGGATCAGCTTGGGCATCTGTTCGATAAAGACAGGGCAGGCCTGCAGGCAGGCCCCGCAGGTGGTGCAGGACCAGATCGCCTCTTCCGAGATGGAGTCCTCGCCGCTGCCGATCAGCGGCACCGCAGGCGCCTGGCCCTGCTTCAGCAGCGGGCCGTTCTGCATCAGGTTATGCTTGAGAGTGGCGATCACCCCCCGCGGGTTGAGCGGCTTGCCGGTCTGGCTGGCCGGGCAGGCCATCTGGCAACGGCCGCATTCGGTACAGGAAAACGAATCCAGCAGCTCCTTCCAGGTGTAGCCGTCAACCCGGTCGATACCGAAGCGGTTGCCGGGTCTGAACTCCTCCGGCTCCGGCAGTACCGGCTGTTCCCGGCGGCGCAGCAGCACATTGGGGATGGCGGTGATAATATGGAAATGCTTGCTGAGCGGCAGCAGGTTCATGAACAGCAGCAGCACCAGGGCATGGGTCCACCAGGACAGGTCATGCACCAGCTTGGCCGATGCAACCGGGATCAGTGGCGCAAACCTGCTGGAGACCGGCAGGATCTGCTGCACCATCGCCAGGGTCGAGCCCTCGAAGCGGGTGATCTTGGCGGCATTGACCCCAAAGTTGCCCAGCATCAGGGTGGCGATCAGGAACAGGATGAAGAACGCCTCAAAGGTGCGGGCCTCCGGGTAGGGCGGCGCCACCACCCGGCGGATGGCGGCGATGCAGACCACCACCAGGGTGATCAGCGAGACCACGTCGATCATCTGCATCAGTGGCATGAAGATGCCGTCCGGCAGCCGGGTGAAGTTGATGGCCGGGAACAGGCCGTGTAACAGAAACTCGGTGTTGGCGATCATCAATACCAGGAAACACCAGAAGATCACGGCATGGATCAGGCCGACCGGCTTGGCCAGCACCCGTTTCTGGGCAAAGGCATAGGTGATGGTGTCGCCGATCCGCTGTCCCAGGTCGTTCAGGCGCTCATCGGGCCGTCCCAGGGCGGTCAGCGACAGCCGTTTCCAGCAGCTGTACAGAAAGACAACCACACCGGCGATAACGATCGGGGCGAAGAGGGTTGGGGTTGGTGTCATGGCTTCTTGCCCCTCGCTTTCAATGCTCTGATTTGACGGGTCATGGCCGGCACCACCTGGAACAGGTCGCCGACAATACCGTAATGGGCCACTTCAAAGATCGGCGCATCCTTGTCGCGGTTGATGGCAATGATCAGGTCGGAATCCTGCATCCCCACCAGGTGCTGGATGGCGCCGGAGATGCCGCAGGCGATGTAGATCTTGGGGCGCACGGTCTTGCCGGTCTGGCCCACCTGACGCTCGTGGGGCATCCAGCCCGCATCCACGGCCGAGCGGGAGGCGCCCACCACGCCGTTTAACTCCTTGGCCAGCTCCTCCAGCAGGGCGAAGTTTTCCGGCCCCATCATGCCGCGGCCGCCGGAGATGATGAACTCGGCCCCGCCGATATCCACCTTGTGCTTGCTGTCACCGTCCCGGATGATCTCCAGCACCTTCACCAGCACCTGCTCCTCAGGCACGGTAAAGTTGCTGAGCACCACCTGGCCGGTGGCGCCGGGCTGCTGTTCCGGCATCTGCATCACGTGGGGCCGCACCGTGGCCATCTGGGGCCGGTACTTGTCGCACATGATCGTGGCCATGATGTTACCGCCAAAGGCCGGACGGGTCTGCATCAGGTTGCGCTTGTCGTCGATATCCAGCCCGGTACAGTCGGCCGTCAGGCCGGTGCCGACCCGGGTGGCCACCGCCCCGGCCAGGTCGCGCCCCATGCCGGTGGCCCCCATCAGGATCACCTCCGGCTTGTACTGCCCGATCAGGTGACACATCGCCTCAAGGTAGGACTGGGTACGGTAGTCGGCGTAGAGCGGCGCATCCAGCAGATAGGCCTTTTCGGCCCCGTAGCTGAAGGCCTCGTTGCACAGCTTCTCAACCTTGTGGCCGATCACCACCGCGCACAGCTCCACCCCCAGCTTGGCGGCCAGCTCCTTGCCCTTGCCCAACAGCTCCCACGAGACCTTGGCCGCCTCGCCGTCGGTCTGCTCCACAAAGACCCACACCCCGCGGTACTGGGCCTGCAGCTTGGCCACGGCCGCGGCCTCCGGGTCTTCCTCCTCGGCCGGAGCCGCGCCGGCGGCAGCCAGCTGCTCAAGGATCTTCAGCTCCTCCGGGGTAAAGGCCATCTCAAGCGCCTGGGCCGGACAGACCTTGACGCACTTGAGGCAGCCGATACATTTTTCAGCAACAATCACCGGCTCGCCGGCCTCGTTCATGCTGATACAGTTGACCGGACAGGAACTCTCGCAACGGGCGCCGCAGGCAATGCACTTGCCCTCCAGCAAACGGGCGCGGCCGCGCGGCTTCTTGATTTTCTGCGTCGTCTCACTCATAGCGGCAACAGATCCTTTTCCATCAGTTTGCCCAGCAACAGCGCAACGGTTCCCTCTGCATCGGCATACCCGTCGCCGACGATCTCCCCCTTATCCCGTTGCGGTGAAAAAATCTTGGAAACCCAGGTGGGCGAGCCCTTCAGGCCGATGGTCTGCACATCCAGCTGCAGCACCTCGTTGTTCCAGACCTCCACGGAGGCCTCGGCGGCAGCCAGGCGCATCGGTACGGTGGGGTAGCGGGGACGGTTCAGCTCCCGCACCACCGTCAGTAGGGCCGGCAGGGGCGACTGCACCCGCTCGTGACGTCCCTCCAGCTTGCGGCTCACCACCAGTTGTTTGGCCTCCAGGTCCAGCTCCTCAACCTTGTCCACCAGGGTCAGCTGCTGATACCCCAGCCGCACGGCAATCCCCGGACCAACCTGGGCCGTGTCGCCGTCAATGGTCTGCTTGCCGCAGATCACCAGCGCCACCGGCTCGACCTCGTCGTTCAACTTCTTGATGGCCGCCGCCAGCACCTTGCTGGTGGCCAGGGTATCGGCCCCGCCGAAGACCCGGTCGGACAAGAGGATCGCCCGGTCAACCCCGACCGACAGGGCCTTGCGCAGGGTGGCCTCGGCGTTGGGCGGTCCCATCGACAGCACCGCAACCCGGCCGCCGAACTGGTCCTTCAACTGCAGGGCCGCCTCCAGGGCGTGGGTATCGTAGGGGTTCATGATAAACGGAATACCTTCCCGCACCAAGGTATTGGTAACCGGGTCGATCTTGACCTGGGTGGTGTCGGGAACTTGTTTGATACAGGCAACAATCAGCATGGGTACCTCGCTCAGCCGGGATTCACGCATTTTCAGCTTGGGTTTGTTCATCACGCCGGGTCATGCGTACACAACAGTGCGTTCATACTGTATGCATGTCTTTGACGCAAGTCATAATGGCTCATTATCTTTTCACTGCCCAGCCGCACAGCACACACTTGCACAAATATTAAGCATAAATCATTTTCAAGGTCTTTGTCAGCACAAAAAACTTGCAATTTTGAATGCGCAAGCACAAAATATGTGCACTTTTTTCATTAGCACGTGCCGCGCCCGTCAACTACTGTTTAAAATATAGGCGATTTCTGTGTTGTCACACCAACCGCACAAAGGAGAGGTACATGGCCAAGCTGGACGAAAAGATTGCATCCATCTACACCGATGTCCTGAAACGCAACCCCGGCGAAATCGAATTCCATCAGGCCGTTCTGGAGGTCCTGGAATCACTCGGGCCGGTCGTCACCAAACACCCGGAATACCTTGAACGCAAGATTATCGAGCGCATCTGCGAACCCGAGCGCCAGATCATCTTCCGGGTACCCTGGCAGGACGACAAGGGCCATGTCCACATCAACCGCGGCTTCAGGGTCGAGTTCAACAGCGCCCTAGGCCCCTACAAGGGCGGGCTGCGCTTCCACCCCTCCGTATATCTCGGGATCATCAAATTCCTCGGCTTCGAACAGATCTTCAAAAACTCCCTGACCGGCATGCCGATCGGCGGCGGCAAGGGTGGTTCAGACTTCGACCCCAAGGGCAAGTCCGACGATGAAATCATGCGCTTTTGCCAAAGTTTCATGACCGAACTCTACCGCCACCTGGGTGAGCACACCGACGTGCCGGCCGGCGACATCGGCGTGGGAGGCCGGGAAATCGGCTACATGTTCGGCCAGTACAAGCGGATCACCAATCGCTGGGAGGCCGGCGTGCTGACCGGCAAGGGACTCAAGTGGGGCGGCTCGCTGGTACGCCCCGAGGCAACCGGCTACGGCGCCACCTATTTCATCAACGAAGCCCTGAAGGCCAGAAAGGACTCCTTTGACGGCAAGGTCTGCACGGTTTCGGGCTCGGGCAATGTCGCCATCTATACCATTGAAAAGATCCATCAGCTGGGCGGCACCTGCGTGGCCTGTTCCGACTCAAACGGCGTGATCTACCACGCCAAGGGGCTCGATGTTGAGCTGATCAAGCAGCTCAAAGAGGTCGAGCGCCGCCGCATTGCCGACTATGCCACAACCCACAAGGATGCAAAGTATATTCCAAACGGCAACATCTGGGAGATCCCCTGCCAGGTGGCCATGCCGTCTGCCACCCAGAACGAAATAAACGGCAAGGATGCCGCCACCTTAGTAAAGAACGGCTGCATTGCCGTCGGCGAAGGCGCCAACATGCCCACCACGCCGGAAGGGGTCAAAGTCTTTCTGGACGCAAAAATTGCCTACGGACCGGGCAAGGCTGCCAACGCCGGAGGCGTTGCCACCTCGGCCCTTGAGATGCAGCAAAACGCCCAGCGGGATTCCTGGAGCTTTGAAGAGACCGAGAAAAAGCTCGAAAACATCATGATCAACATCCACAGGCTCTGCCACGAAACCGCCGAGGAGTACGGCGACAAGGGCAACTACGTGCTCGGCGCCAACATCGCCGGTTTCGTCAAGGTGGCCGACGCCATGGTCGCACACGGTCTGGTCTAAGCAACCGTCTGCAGCAGCTCTCACCGCCCCGACGCGCCCCCTGGCGCCGGGGCGGTGTTGTACCCGAGCCCAGCTCGTGGTACCCTTGGCGTTAAGGCGCAGTAGAGGCGCTGTTATCAGGACCGTAACATCATTATTAGACAGGCCGGGGCGAGCGAGGTCTGGCGCCGCAGGCGGCCTGTGGCACCAAGGTACAACCTATCTGCCGGAGAAAGGTTTCAGCATGGCGTGTATTGTTCAAAAATACGGCGGCGTATTCATGGCAACGCCGGAGCAGATCGAGAAAACAGCCCAGCGCATTATTGATTCGTATAATGCCGACAAGGACGTGGTGGTGGTCATTTCCGCCCGGGCCGGCGAGACCAACCGCCTGATCGAGATGGCCCAGGAAATGGGCACGCCGCAGGCCGGTTGCGAGTACGATCTGTTGATTTCAGCCGGCGAACAGGTCTCCATGGGGCTGCTGGCCCTCTGCATTGCCAAGAACGGCTACAAGGTCAAGACCTTCCTGGGCTGGCAGGTCCCGATCATCACCGACTCGCACCACACCCATGCCGCCATTGACACCATCGATCCCCGCAAGATCACCACCGAGCTGGCCCTGGGATCAATCGTGGTGGTGGCCGGCTTCCAGGGGATCGATCGCAAAGGAACCATCACCACCCTGGGACGGGGCGGCGGCGACACCTCTGCCGTGGCGCTGGCCCATGCCCTTGGGGCCGAAGAATGCGAGCTGTATTCGGATGTTGACGGGGTCTTCACCGCCGAGCCGTCAATCTGCAGCGAGGCCCGCAAGATTGCCGCCATCTCCTACGACGAAATGCTGGAGCTGGCCAGCCAGGGGGCGCGCGGAGTCCAGATCCGCGCCCTTGAATACGCCAAGCAACACAACGTAACCATTCATATCCGTTCCGGTTTCACCACCGAACCCGGAACGCTGGTGACAGGAGAACAGCTAGCCATGGAAGGTGTACTGGTAACAGGAATCGTCTACGACAAAAACGAGGCAAAGATTGCGGTGCTGGGGGTGCCCGACAAGCCGGGCACAGCGGCACGGATCTTAAACGGGCTGGCAGACAAGGATATCTCGGTCGACATGATCGTGCAGAACGTTGGCCAGGACGGCCAGGCCGACATCACCTTCTCGGTTTCCAAGACCGACCTGGAAAACGCGCACCGCATCACGGCCCAGATTGCAACAGAGGTCAATGCCCGCGAGGTGATTGCCGACAAGAACATCAGCAAGGTCTCCATCGTGGGCCTGGGCATGCGGAACCATGCCGGCGTTGCGGCGCGCATGTTCTCGGCCCTGGCCTACAACAACATCAATATCCAGATGATCTCCACCTCAGAAATCAAGGTCTCGGTGGCCATTGAGGAAAAATACACCGAACTGGCCGTGCGGGTCCTGCATGAGGCCTTCAATGTTGCCCAGCAGGCCTGACCACTAGACGGCGGGTACCGGGCCGCAGCGCAGCGGCCCGGCACTGCCCAGCCAGAATGGCTAGAGCCGCCCCAGATCCTGCAGCACCAACTGCTGCAAAGAGGCATCCAACATGGGGCGATGACATTCAACCATGTCGATCGTGCCGTTATTCTGCAACGTCAGCAGGCGGCAGCCACCGAAACAGAGCGGCAGGTAGGCACAGTCCAGGCATTCATCGTTCTGCCAGATATCCAACCGATGTGACTTCCGGTAATCGCTCACCCCGTCGGCCAGGGTGCCGACGCAGTATTCCGGCCAGCCCATCAGGCTGGGGCATTTGTACAAGCTGCCGTCATAGTTGACCACCAACGTGTGTTCCAGATCGATCATGCAGATGCCCATCTGCAACTTGTCCACAGAAAAGCCGCGTTGCAGGATCTCACCCCGTAGGAACAGGTTGGCCTCAATCAGCCAGGGCTCGTTGCAAACGACGCAGGCTGCTGCGTGGGGGTCAAACAGGCCGGATTTGGGATGGATCGGCGAGAATTGCACCGGCCCCAGCTGCGCCGGATCAAGACCGGCCTCCAACAGCAGATCCAGCATTTCAGGGAAACGGCGATAGTTTTCGCGGGTATAGTTACCGCCAGGTTTGATGGTAAGCAGATCGTACACAGATGCAAGGTTGTCGATGATGGTTGTGAAACTGCCCTTGCCCGATACGTAAGGACGCTGGCAGTCGTGAATCTCCGGCGGGCCATCCAGGGTAATGAGTGCGCTCTTCAGGCCCAGGGGCAGCAGTTCCTCCACCACAACCCGCGTCAACAGGGTGGCATTGGTCACCAGAGAGAATGAAAAGGTTCTGCCGAGGTTTTCGGCCGCTGCCAACAACGGTGCCGCAATCTCCTTCAGCCGGCCGGTTGCCATCAGCGGCTCTCCACCGTAAAATCGCAGCTCCAGGTTGCGGCCCTGGTCAAGATGTTCTCTGACAAGATAGTCAACCAGCAATTGGCCGGTCTCCCTGCTCATCTCCTGGCCGTCCCGAAACAGTTCTTCAAAACAGTAGGGGCAGGCCAGGTTGCAGGCCATGGTCAACACCACCGTGGCGGAAAAGAGCGGTGCATGGGCGTTGGTGTAATCAACAATACCGGCCATCTCGGCTTGCTCGGCCTCACGGTCATCGCTCCAGAGCTGGAGCTGCTGCAGGGTGGCGCGTTCTTCAGGTGAGAGCGTGCCGTTCATAATGGCAGCGAACAAACGCTCGGGCACCCTGACCACGGCCCCCTTGCGGGTGGAGTACAGGATCACAAAGCCCGGTCGTTGCGGGTCGGCAAACGAAATGGCATAACGGGAAAGCGGCACCAATAATCTCCTGCAAACAGGAATGGGGAGCACTGCCCCCCATTCACACACGGCTTTTGTCTTGTGTTACTTGCGGGCAGAAGTCCCGCCGGTGCAGCAGCCTGCTACCATCTGACATTCTTCCACGCCCTGATGCAGCACTTCAATCTCCATGGCACACCTCCCATGCATATAATTCCATCTGCTTGCAGATGGATAAACAGGGTGTTTACCCTAGACGGGCTGCAAAAAATTTGCTAGTAAAAACTTTACAAAATCGCAGCTGACTGGCCAACAAATCAGGGAGCACACGCTTGAACCGTGTCTGCAGAAATACCATATTGCTGATTCTGCCGATACTGCTGTGTCTCACAGTCATGCCGCTCCTTGCTGCCGATGATGCGCTGGAAGAGCTGGGCATCATTGAGAGCTCCGGTGAATCGCTTGTCTCAACGGCCCGCGCCCCCCGCCCAGCCTCCCTTGTTGCTGAAAATATCACCGTCATTACTGCTGCTGATATCGAGCGCTTGAATGCCCATACCCTGGCAGAGGTGCTCCAGACCGTGCCGGGCATCCAGCTCGACTACCTGCGCACCCCCAGCACCTTCAGCTTCTTTAACGTCCAGGGGGCCTTGAACACCACCGTGCTGGTACTGGTGGACGGCATCCGCCAGAATGATTTTGACCAGAACATAGCCATTCCGGGCCTGATTCCGGTGCAGCAGATCGAGCGGATCGAGATCATCAAGGGGGCTGCCTCGGCTGCCTGGGGCCCGGCCCTGGGCGGGGTGATCAACATCATCACCAAGTCCCCCAATCCCGAACGTATGGTTGGCGGGATAGTATCAGGCTCCACCGGTTCCCAGTTCACAGCCGATTCCCGCGCTGAACTGAGCGGAACCATCAAACAGCTCGGCTACTACCTGACGCTCGGCAACCTGCGCTCAGACGGCCTGAGCCCCAATACCGGAACCAACCTGAACCAGCTGTTCGGCAAGCTTTCCTACCAGTTGCCAAGCAAAGGCAGCCTCACCTTTGGCCTGTCCTATCTGACTGCCAGGCCAGGCCTGGATGAAGGCAATACGGTTGCCTGGGGCTATGTGCATGACAACAATCAGTACCGCCGCACCAATGCCTACCTGAAACTCAACCAGCCTCTGACTGATCGGTTAACCCTGGAGCTGGACAGTTACCTGACCAACCGTGATGACCATACTAAATGGGGTGCCCCGGATGGTCTGGGTGGTTTTGCTTTTTCTAGTGATGGGATGGTGAGAGACACCACCCAGGGGATCAATGCCCGGCTGACCTGGGGCGATTACCAGACCAATCTGGTAGTGGGGCTTGATTACGCCCATGCCTGGGCCACCAACAAGGATCTGCTGAGCAGTGATCCACCGGTCTATGACCGGCGCTGGGACCGCTGGGGCATCTATGCCAATGGCGCCTACACCATTGGCGCACTCACCATCCTGCCCGGCATCCGCTACGACCTCACCGGCACCACCGGCGATGCCACCAGCCTGACCTTGGGAACCACCTATCAACTGACTGCTCACACGATCCTGCGGGCCTATGCTGCCCAGGGCTATACCCTGCCCACGCCAAAAGCTGAGAACCGTCTGCAGCGGGTCAAGACCATCCAGGCCGGGATTGAGACTGAAGCCCTGCCCTATCTCTGGCTCAAGGGAACCTATTTCTTCAATGCCCTGCGCGATAGTCAGTCTATTGGCACCGTAACCACCACCAACCAGAATCGCCAGGGGTTTGAGCTGGAGGCCCGTACCGCCGCGTTATTCGGCTTGTCCCTGACGGGCGGCTACACCTACCTGGATGCCTGGGACAGCGATAGCGGGCAGCGGCTACACACCAACAGCAATCAGGCAGTTCCGCCCCACACCGTCAAGCTGGCCCTGAATTATGACCAGCGCGACCTGGGGCTGCGCGGCACTCTGACCGGCAACTATGTCTGGTGGAGCAAGGATGCAAGCTCCGCTGCCTGTGATACCGGCATGATCTGGGACCTGCACCTGAACTGGCGGTTAAAGTCTCTTTACGGTCTGACGCCCGAGTTATTCTTCTCAGCCCACAACCTGTTCAACGGTGTACAGACCACGGACACCGAATTGTACAGCAATGCCAAGCGCTGGTTTGAAGGCGGCATGCGGGTGAGTTTCTGATGCAGCGCCTGATCCTGTGCATAGCCGCCCTGGTGCTGCTGCTTCCCTCGCTGGCGCTGTCCTACGATGTGCTGGTGCTGCAGAGCAAGCGCAACCCGGCCTACGATGAGGTTATGAAAGGCTTTGGCGCCGGGCAGGATATCTCGCGCCGGGTGGTGGTGTTGTCGGATTTCGACGAAGTGGATGTGGTCAGGATCGTGCGGGAGGAGCACCCCAGGCTGATCCTGGCCATTGGCGACAACGCCGTTGCCGCAACCCGGCCGGTACGGACCGTACCGGTGGTGGCTGTGATGTCGCTCAACCTGCACCGCCTGAAACCACATGTGCCCAACCAGACCGGCATCGGCATGTTTGTGGCGCCGGAACGGTACCTGCACCTGTTCCATGCTATGAAGGTACGGCGGGTCGGGGTGGTGTACAATCCAGCCAGAAGCGCCTGGTATCTGCGCCAGGCGATGCAGGCCGCCGAGGAGCACGGCATCAGCCTGGTACTGCGGGAGATCTCCACTGCCCGCGAGACCATGGCCGAACTGGCCTCACTGGCAGGCAAGGTGGATGCGCTCTGGATGCTGCCGGACAGTATGGCGGTCACCCGGGAAACCACCGAGGCCTATTTCTATTTCAGCCAGCAGCACCGGGTACCGGTGGTCTCGTTTGCTGCCAGCTACCTGGGGCTGGGGGCCACGGCGGTACTGGATCTTGACCGGGTTGCCTTGGGGCGTCAGGCCCGTGAACTGGTGACGGAACTGCTTGAGGGGGAGCGCAGCGCCACCAACCAGCCGCTCAGCTACCCCAGCGGTGTGATCCTGAAGACCAATCAGACTCTCTTGAAGCGCCTGAAGATCGACCTCGTTCAACTCAACTAACCGTTGCAGTCCTGAGGAGTTTGCCATGTTGTCCAGCACACCGCCTGCAGCCATCCGAAGCTGCTTCCAGCGCAAACTCTTCCTGATTTTCACCCTGCTGACCTTTTTAACCGTTACCCTGCTGATCGGCCTGTTTATTGTACGTGAGGTGGGCCGGACCAGGAAGGAGACCCTTGCCCACCTGCAACTGCAGGCCCAGTCCCTGGCCCAGTCGATCAGGCTGCCGCTTTTTGCCGAAAACACCGCGATGTTGCTCGAGCTGGCCGAGCAGGTCGTGCAGCTGCCGGAGATGCGCTCTGTCACGATCAGCGCCCCGGACGGCCGGGTGCTGGTGCAGCTCAGCAGTCCCCGCCCTGCCGATACCAGCGCCCCCATCAGCCAGACCATCGAGGTCCGCAGCAACCCGCAGGTCGCCTCCATCAGTTCATCCATGAATACCGAACACGACAGTCTGTCACTGCTGGGCCGGCTGCGGATTGAGCGGGGCACCGCCGACCAGACCCGCGCGGTTCGCAACCTGATCTTCTGGTCGGCCGTGACCGCGGTTGTTTTCTGGCTGGCGGTTTCCTCGCTGAGCTACCTGGTGTTGCGCAGGGTGACCAGTTCGTTCAACGCCCTGATGCGCGGCATCAACACCCTGCAACGGGGTGATTACCATGCCAGGATCAACGTCAGCTCCGATGACGAACCGGGTCAGGCCGCACGGGCGGTCAACGGGCTGGCCGCAGCCCTGCAGCAGCGCTTTGAGGAGAAACAACGCGACCAGGAGGAGCTGCACAAGGCCAAGACCGCGGCCGAGGCGGCCAGCATTGCCAAGACCGAGTTCCTGGCCAACATGAGCCACGAGATCCGCACCCCCATGAGCGGGGTGATCGGCAACAGCCAGCTGCTGCGGTTTACCAACCTGACCGATGAACAGGGACGGTTGCTGGACAACATCGAGACCGATGCCAAGACCTTGATGTCGCTGATCAACGATGTGCTGGACATCTCAAAGATCGAGGCCGGCAAGCTGGAGCTTGAACAGACGCCCTTCAGCCTGCGCACCTGCATTGCGGAGACCATCAAGTCCCAGGAGGCGCGGCTGCATGCCAAGGAACTCTCGCTGACCAGCAGCATTGAGGCGGATATCCCGGACAGCCTGTGCGGTGATCCGTTGCGGCTGAAGCAGGTGCTGTACAACCTGGTGGGCAATGCCATCAAGTTTACCGACAAGGGTGAGATCCGGGTGGCGGTACAACGCCTGGAGGAAGCAGACCATACCGTTCGCCTGCGCTTTACGGTCAGCGATACCGGCATCGGCATCAAGCCGGAGGTGCTTGAGAAGATCTTCGAGCCATTCAGCCAGGCCGACAGTTCGGTGACCCGGCGCTTCGGCGGCACCGGCCTGGGCCTGTCGATCTGCAGCCGGCTGATCACGCAGATGGGCGGCGCCATCACGGTTGAAAGCAGGGAGGGTCAGGGCAGTTCGTTCCATGTGGACTTGAGCTTCCCGATCAACCAATGTCCGGCCAATCTGCAGCCCGCTGCGGCGGCGCCGCAAACTACGCCGGTCTGGGAGGGCACGCCGCTACGGATCCTGCTGGCTGACGACAGCCAGGCCAACCGCACCATGATGACACGCCTGCTGGGCCATTTCGGCCATCAGGTCACCTCGCTGGGTGATGGCACGGAAATCCTGGTGCAGTGGGAAAACGGAACGTTCGACATCATCCTGATGGATATCCAGATGCCCTTGATGGACGGCGTTGAGGCGACCCGGATCATCCGGGAACAGGAGCAGGGCAGCGGCACCCATATCCCGATCATCGCCCTGACCGCCCACGCCATGGAGGAGCAGCGGGTCCAGCTGCTGCAATCCGGTTTTGACGGCTACGTGTCAAAACCTATTGATCTGACGGTCCTGCATCGCGAGATGAAACGGGTGCTGTCGCGGCCCTGATCCGTTCAGCCAGCTCAGCCCCGATCCGCCCCACCTGTGCCAGCTCTTCGACGCCGGCCTGACCGATCCCCTCCAGCGAACCGAAATGCCGCAACAGTAAACGTTCCAGCGCCGGCCCCACCCCCGGCACCTGCCGCAGGGCGGAGCGGATGGCGGCCCGCTCGCGCAGACTGCGGTGGTAGGTGATGGCAAAGCGGTGCGCCTCATCCCTAATGGCGGCCAGCAGCTTCAACGGGCCCGAATCCTGCCGCAGCTTGAGGGGGTTGCGGCGGCCCGGCAGAAAGACCCGCTCTTCACTGCGTTCCACCCGCACATCCTTACCGTCCCCCTTGACCCGGCTCTTGGCCAGGGAGATCACGGCAAACCTGCCGCCCATCCCCAGCTGTTCCAATGCGGCACAGGCGCTGTTTAACTGGCCGATGCCGCCATCCACCACCACCAGGTCCGGCAAGCCCCACTGGGCCACCCGTTCCGGGGCAAAGCGCCGTGAAAAGACCTCCTGCAGCATGGCAAAGTCATCCTGGCCCGCGATCTGCCGGATCCGGTAGCGCCGGTAACGCGGCTTGTCCGGCCTGCCGTCCAGAAAGGCCACCCCGCTGCCAACCGAATGACGCCCCTGCAGGGTCGAGATGTCGTAGCACTCGATCCGCTGCGGCAGCACCGGCATGCCAAGCTTCTGCCGCAACTCCTCCAGCAGTTCCTGCCCGCTCTGTTCGCGGGCCTGCCGCTCTGCCAGGGCGGCCCGGGCATTGCGCAGCGCCAGCTGCACCAGCTCCAGTTTTTCACCGCGCTGTGGCCGCACCAGCCTGACCCGCCTGCCCTTGCGCTCGCTCAAGAGCTCTTCCAACAGGGCCGCATCGTCCGGTAGCTCCGGCAGCAGCAGCTCATCCGGAATAAAGCGCTCATCATCATAGTAGCGCTGCAGAAAGGCCGCCAGCGCCCCGCGGTCGTCCAGTTCGCCGGAGCCGAACAGCACCGTGCTGCCGGTCAGGCTGCCGCCCCGCACAAACAAGAGGGCCAGCGCCAGCTGCTCTCCGCTACGGGCCAGCCCCACCAGATCCGCGTCATTGCCCAGCCGCACCGCCTTCTGACGTTCCAGGGTGGTTTCCACGGCCCGCAGCAGATCGCGCCAGCGGGCCGCCTCCTCATACGCCTGTTGCTCCGCGGCCTGCTGCATCCGCTGCCTGAAGCCTGTCAGCAGATCCTTGCGCTTGCCTTCCATGAACAGCATCGCGTCCTCCACCAGCAGGCGGTACTGCTCGGGCTGAATCTTGCCGTGGCAGGGGGCGCTGCACTGTCCCATCTGGTAATAGAGACAGGGGCGGGAACGGCGGCTGCAGCTCTGCCAGGGATAATGCCTGAGCGGAAAGATGCGCTGGATCTGTCGCACCACCTCACGGGCAGCGCCGGCAGAGGCGTAGGGGCCGAAATAACGGGCGCCGTCACGTTGCAGTTTCCGTACGATCGTAAAACGGGGGAACGGCTCCTGCGGGTCGATCCGTAGTGAGAAGTAGGTCTTGTCGTCCTTCAGATCGAAGTTGTAACGGGGACGGTGCTGCTTGATCAGGGTGTTCTCCAGCAGCAGCGCCTCTTTTTCGGTATCGGTGACGGTAAACTCGATCCGCGCAACCCGCGCCATCAGGAAGCGTACCTGCGGCCGGCTATCGGTCGTGCCGAAATAGTTGGCAACGCGCTGACGCAGGTTACGGGCCTTGCCGACGTACAGGATGGCGCCGTCGGCGGCGTACATGCGATAGACCCCGGGCATGGCGGGAAAGCTGCGGACTGATTCACGAAGTTCCATCGCCTCAGTGTAGTCATTCTCCCCCAAAAAGAAAAGCACCGCGTATGCCTATTTTATAGACGCGCATGCCTCTGTTTTGTGCAGCAATTGCTGCCACTATTTTAGACGTGCCTGTTATTTTTCAGGCAGTTATGACGCAACGTCTTGAATGGCCTCGTTTTTGCTTGCCAGCAATGCTGCTCGAAAAGAGCGCACTACCGCACATATTTTGCACAGGAGGCAGCAACAATGGAGTTGGCACCCCTTACACCGTTAAAACAAAGTGGTGATGTTCTGTTTCTGATGCTCGGCGCCGTGATGGTCTTTGCCATGCACGCCGGCTTCGCATTTCTCGAAGTGGGCACTGTCCGCAAGAAGAGCCAGGTCAACGCCTTCGTCAAGATCCTGACCGACTGGTCGATCTCGACGGTGGTCTATTTTCTGGTGGGCTTCCCGTTGGCCTACGGCATCTCCTTCCTCAAACCGGCCGACCAGCTCATGAACAACGCCATGGGCTACGACCTGGTGCACTATTTCTTCCTGCTCTGCTTCGCGGCCTGCATCCCGGCCATCATCTCCGGCGGGATCGCCGAACGGGCCAAGTTCTGGCCCCAGGTGATCGCCGGCGCCGTCTTTGCCGGTCTGTGCTACCCCCTGTTCGAATCCCTGATCTGGGGCAAGAACGCCGCCCTGCTGCAGGGTGTCTTCAAGTCGATCGGCGGCCTGGAGTTCCACGACTACGCCGGTTCGGTGGTGGTACACTCGATTGGCGGCTGGATCGCCTTGCCGGCGGTGCTGGTCCTGGGGGCCCGCAAGGGGCGCTACCAGCACGGCAAATCACACCCGCTGCCGATCAGCAATATTCCGTTTCTGGCGCTGGGCTCCTGGATCCTGGCAGTGGGCTGGTTCGGCTTCAATGTCATGAGCGCCGGCAACCTTGAAAAGATTTCCGGCCTGGTGGCGGTCAACTCGCTGATGGCCATGGTGGGCGGGGTCCTGGCAGCGCTGATTGCCAGCAGGAACGACCCCGGTTTCGTGCACAACGGCGCCCTGGCAGGCCTGATTGCCGTCTGCGCCGGCAGCGACCTGATGCATCCACTGGGCGCCCTGGTGACCGGCGCCATTGCTGCGGTCATCTTCGTGTACGGCTTCAGCTTTGAGCAGGAGAAACTGCAGATCGACGACGTGCTGGGCGTCTGGCCGCTGCATGGGGTGATCGGCTCCTGGGGCGGCATTGCCGCCGGCATCTTCGGTCAGAAGCTATTTGGCGGCATGGGCAATATCAGCTTCATCTCGCAGTTGGCCGGCAGCGTCACGGCTATCCTGTTTGCGCTCATAAGCGGCTTTGTGGTCTACGGCGCGCTGGCAAAGACGATCGGCATCCGTCTGGATGACGAAGCCGAGTACAACGGACCCGACCTCGCCATCCATAAGATCGGGGCCTATCCCGAAGATCATATCCGCTGAAACAGCCTGAAAACCGCTCTCTCCGGTTGACAAGGGACGGCGAAGGTGCTATGAGATACGCATTTTATCCAAGTATTTCTTGGCAGTTATCACCGTCGTCCCGGTCAGCCGGGGAAAGGGTGCCCCCGTGAAGATGTATCGCGCATGCCGTTTTATCTCGGCGCTTCTTGCTTGCCTGCTCCTTGTCACCCTCTTGTGTGCAGCGCCCCTGTCAGCTCAGGACACCGAGGATTCCCGCATATTTCTAACCGGCTTCAACGCCTTCCAGCAAAAAGATTATCCGGCTGCCATTACCAGTTTTGATGACGTTCTGCTGAAGTTCCCCGAAAGCCCGCTCCGCGACATGACGCTCTTCTGGCTGGCCCGGGCCCACTACAACAGCGGCAACCGCCAGGATGCCGCCCGCTACATGGCCCAGTTCAACCGGGAGTACCCGGACAACCCCCTCAAAAACACGGTTGAAGACGACCTGCTTACCCTCGCCACCAAGTACGAGAAAGAACACGGCACCTTCGATCAACGCGCCTTTGCCAAGGCCGAGGCGGAGCGGCGCACGGCAGCCCTGGCGGCTCAGCAGGCTGCCAAGGCGGAGTCCGAACGCCTGGCACACGCGAGGGCCGAAGCTGATCGTCTGACCCTGGAAAAGGCGCAGCAGGCCAAACGTGAGCAGGAACGTCTGGCAGCCGCCAAGGTAGAGGCAGATCGGCTGGCGCAGGCAAAGGCCCAGCAGGAGGCGGCCGAAAAGGCCAAGGCGGAAGCAGCGCGACTGGTCAGGGAAAAGGCCAAGGCAGAACAACTGGCCGTCGCCAAGGCGGAAGCCGAGCGTCAGGCCAGGGAGAAGATCGCTGCAGAGCAGGACGCCGCTGCCAAGCTCGCGGCTGAACGTCAGGCCCAGGAAAAGGCGCAGCAGGTCAAACGTGAGCAGGAACGTCTGGCAGCCGCCAAGGTAGAGGCAGATCGGCTGGCGCAGGCAAAGGCCCAGCAGGAGGCTGACGAGCAGGCCAAAGCCGAAGCTGCCCGTGTGGCTCAGGCAAAGGCGCACCAGGAAGCGGCCGAAAAGGCCAAGGCCCTGAAGGCCAAGGCGGAGGCGGCACGGCTGGCCCGGGAAAAGGCGGAGGCGGAGCGGCGCGCTGCGGAAAAGGCTGAGGCCGAGCGGGTCGCCGCCAAGGCAGAAGCGGAGCGTCAGGCACTCGCCAAGGCCGAGGCCGAGCGTAAGGCCAAGGCTCAGGCTGAGGCTGCGCGGATAGCCGCCGTACAGGCGGCTGAGCAACGTCAAGCAGCCGAAAAGGCTGCAGCCGCTGCAGGTACCGTCTCCGCGGCGACAGAGCAGCGCCCGGCCAGCGAGGCCACGCGCCGTGAGCGCATGGCCATGCGGGAAAAGGCCATCAGCGAATACAAAAACATCATTGAGCGTTTCCCCGGTACCGCCGCGGCCAAGACCGCCGCAAACCGCCTGAAGGACCTGGGCGTTGCCGTTGCCCTGCCCCAGACAGCCGCGTCGCAGCCGGCAACCACTGCAACCTCCGATGCAAGCAGCGGCACCATGCAGACCCTGACGCTTGAGGTGGCCCAGTACGCTGCCTTTGATTTCGACCTGCAACCACCGGCACAGCCGGTTGCCGTTGCGCAAAAAACGGCCGTCCCCTTTGAACTGCAGAACCGCGGCAACGGCCAGGACAGCTTCTACCTTGCCACCGGTTTCCCGGCCGAATTCGGTGCCCGCTTTGCCGCAGCAGCGGCGCCGGAGCAGATCATCAACCAGACCCCGCTGCTGGCGCCGGGTGAGACCTTCCGCGGCCTGCTGCTGCTGAGTGTACCTGCCGCCACCATCGACGGCCTCAGAATCTCGTATCCGGTCAAGGCGGCCTCCCAGTTTATGGGCGAGGCCTCCCAGAGCAGGATTGTTCCGTTGGTTGCCGCTGCGCCGCTGTTGCGGGCCGTGGTCAAAACCGACAAAGCCCAGCTTGTGCCGGGTGAAAAGGCCGAGTACACCATCACGGTGCTGAACGTCGGTTCAAACCCCGCCGAGGATGTCACACTGCGCCTGAACTACCCGGCCCAATACCAGCCGGTGGAAGGGACTACCGTCGGCTTCCGGCAAGAGATGCAGGCGGCGCTGGTACTGGACGGCATCCACCTCAAGCCGGGCGAGAGCAAGAACCTGAGCGCCACGTTCCAGTTGAAGGAAGAAGCGCTGGCCAAGGAAGAGCTGCTGGTACGGGCCGACCTGATCAACAACAGCCTGCAAACCCGTAGCGCCTTCCTCTCCAACGCTGCCTTTGTCCTGCCGGTCAGCGACCTGACCCTGCGGATGGCCCAGGACCGCGTCACCGCCGTACCGGGACAGATCGTTTCCATTCCGGCCCGGGTCATCAACAAAGGCAATCAGCGCGAGCAGATCAGCCTGGTCGCCACGGCCGGTCCGTTCCAGAAGGTTACCATCTATCACGACTTAAACCGTGACGGACTACGCCAGCCGGGTGAACCGGAGATAACCACGGTCGGGCCGCTGGGCCCGAAGGAAGAGGCGGCCCTGCTGCTGGAGGTGACCACCCCCAAAAACGCCCGGGACGGCGCGGTTGAAAAGGTCTCCCTGAGTGCCGCGCCCGAAGCGGCCCAGGGCAAGATGGTGGTGGCCGAGACGCAGGTTGCCTATTCCCGCCCCGTACTGCACCTGGCCATGAAAGGCCGCGAAGGCAGGATGGTGCCGGGCGAACTGCTGACCGTGGAGCTGGACATCCTGAACCAGGGTTCCAACCTGGCCAAGCAGGTGGAACTTGAACTGGCCTGGCCCGCTCAGGTGGAACTGGTGGCAGCCGACCAGACCGCAGGCAAAGCGGCTGCCGGCAGCTCGGTCTGGCGCTTCAACGAACTTGGCGCCGGGGAGAAACGGGTTATCAAGGCCTCGTTCCGGATCAAATCCGGCACCGGCGTCGGCACCGGCGTCCAGCTGAAGAGTATGTTGACCTACCAGGATCAAGCGGGGAACAGGTACTGATATGCGTCTGAATCTTTTGAAGTACTCATGGGCGGTCCTCCTGCTGGGGGCATCCGCAAGCTGGGGGGCCGATTATCTCTACACGCCGCATCAGGTGCAGACCAGCCAGCAAGAAGAGGGCGTGCTGGTGCGGGAGGTCACGGTCAAGAAGGGAAACACCCTCTCGGGACTGTCAAAAAAGTATTCCGGTCACGGCTACTACTACCCCCAGATCCTGCTGTTCAACCAGATCAAGAACCCGCACCGGATCTATCCCGGCCAGGTTATCCGGGTGCCGCTCGGCAAGCAACCGGCCGAAGCCAAGGCTCCACAACCGACCACACAACCGACCGGTGCCGCTACAGGTCGCACTGCCGGCGCATCGCACCCGGCCCCCAAGCGGCCGGAGCCGTCAACGGCAGCCGCCCCCGTCACCGGGCAGGCTGAAGGCAACGCCTATACGGCTGCGCTTGCCACCTTCAAGCAGGGCGACTGCACCCGTGCCATCAAGCAGTTCGACGAGTTCATCAACCGCTATCCCCACTCCAGCCTCTTGCCGGAAGCAACCCTCAACCGGGCGGAGTGCTATCTGAAACTTTCCGCTAAATAGCCTCACCTGCAAGCCAACAAAAAAAGCGGCTACCAGACGGTAGCCGCTTTTTTTATCTTCTGCACGCATACGACTGCGGCCTTCTGTACCGGCCGGTTCAAACATGGCCACAAGCCGGAGTGGGACGCGGGGGACGCAGCCAAATCAAGGCCAGGTGATCACAAACCCCCGTAACCTGCCCCCCTGGGCATCACGGTACTGCACGATCTGCAGCCCGGCTGCCGTGCCGCGCCGCACCTCATACCCCTCTTTAACCTCGGAAGAGCTGGGCCGCATGGCCGTGACACCGGCCAGTTCCTTCAGCACACTGACATAAAAACTCTCCTGCAGACCGGCGCCGCTCCGGTCAATGACCTGAAGCGCCTTGATGCCCCCGTCTTTTTCCCGGAAGATACGAAACTCACTGGTCTGGCTCTGATACAGCTCCCAGCCGGCATGTTCCTTACTGTAGCCGCTATCGCGTCCCTCCTTAGGCACAAAGGTGGGTAACTGCCGGAGCCGTCCGGCGCCATGGGAGACCAGGGAGCGGGTCGCTTCAGCAGCAGGCGCCGGTTGTTTGACGGAACTATTCCGGGGAAACGCTGCAACAACGGCAGGTTTGCCGGTAGTTGGCGCCTTGGGGGCGGTTTTATCCCGCTGGGCGCGGTACTGAAACAGACTGACCACCAGCACCACCGCCAGCGTGGCCAGCGACAGCAGCGTGCCGGGCCTGCGGTACCAGGCAGGCGCCTCCTCCAGCTCCGCAACCAAATGGGGTTCGCGATACAGGTCACGCAGGGCAAGGGACTCTTCTCGCTGGGGAAAGGGCTCCGGCTCCGGCGGCAGCTTGTCGCTGGAGGTGTCCAGCTGACGGCTGAAGTCGGAATCGATCGGCCCGGTTGTGGGACGCCGCGCTGCGGCATAGGTGATCGGAACGCCCGGTTCCGAGGCGCCCTCGGCCTGCAGCTCTTGTAACGATGCCGGTGCCGGCGGGACAAGCGGATACTGCCCGGTTTGCTCCACGGCGGTCAACTCCTGCGGGATGGCCGCCGGTTCCTCTGCCGACGGAGCGGGCTCCGCCGCGCTGTCGCTCGTGCCCTGCACCAGCAGCTGTAGCGTCGCCTCCAGCACTGCGTCTGACAAGGCAGGATCAAAGACAGCGGCAAAACGGGCCGCCATTCCGGGTTCGGTGTCCCGCGCCGTGCTGATCAGGGCAAAACGGGCCGCCTGGTCTCCCAGACGGGTCTGCAGGTGTTTATGCAGTATGTCCGCCGAGAGCCCCGACAACCGGTTCTGGAAGATCACCACCTCGGGCTTGCTCCGCTCCAGCACCTCGATGCCGCGGTGGATCTCGCTGACGACCGTCAGCTCCGGATACTTGCGGGAGAGCTGCTCAAACAGGCCCGTCATGCGGGGTATGTCGGTAATGACAAGGATGCCCATGGTCTGCTCCTGCACAGGATGCCGTATAGTACGTTATGCGACTGCGGCAGGCAACAGGGAATCAGTTGACCACAGTTCCAAACCCGCAGCTTACAACCACACGATAACCTACTGATTGACTTTTAGCGCTTCTCTGGCATGCTTTAAAATACCCTTCAGCATAAGCACGGTCCACCAGCGCAGCACAGAGGGAGTGCGGTATGACAGCGATGATGCTCCGCAAATTTCTGATCCCGGAAATGATCTACGGCCCTGACGCCCATCAGCTGGCAGGTCAGTACGCCCGCCGTTTCGGCCTTACCACGGTCCTGCTGGTCAGCGACCCGGGCGTGGAGCAGGCCGGCTGGACCGGCAAGGTCGCCGAACAGCTTGCCGCTGCGGACGTCACGGCGATCCCCTTTACCGGGGTCACCCCCAACCCCAAGGATCACGAAGTCATGGCCGGGGTGACGCGCTACCGTGAAAGCGGCTGCGACGGGATCGTCGCGGTGGGGGGCGGCAGCCCGATGGACTGCGCCAAGGGGATCGGGATCGTCTGTTCCAACCGGGGCCATATCCTGGATTACGAGGGGGTCGATCAGGTGCCGATGGCGATGCCGCCCCTGATCTGCATCCCGACCACGGCCGGCTCCGCAGCCGACATCTCGCAGTTTGCCATCATCACCGACACCGCCGGCTTGAAAAAGATCGCCATTGTCAGCAAATCGGTGGTGCCGGACCTGGCGTTGATCGATCCGCTGCTCACCACCACCATGACGACCGAGCTGACCGCCTGCACCGGCATGGATGCCCTGGTACATGCCATTGAGGCCTATGTCTCCAATGCCAGCTCACCCTTTACCGACCTGCACGCGCTGCAGGCCGTGCGCCTCATCACCCGGCACCTGCCCCAGGCCATCGCCGATCCCCGGTCGCAGGAAGGCCGCAACGGGATGATGCTGGCAAGTACCCTGGCAGGCATGGCCTTTTCCAACGCCAGCCTGGGCGCCGTGCATGCCATGGCCCACAGCCTGGGCGGCCTGCTCGACTCGCCCCACGGCGAATGCAATGCCCAGTTGCTGGAACATGTGATTGGCTACAACTATGCCGCTGCCGCGCCACGTTACCGGGAGGTTGCCGCTGCCATGGGCATCGCCTGTCCGGCAGATGCCGTGTCCTGTAACGCCCTGATCGAGGGCATCCGCAGGCTGCGGCTCTCCGTGGGGATTACCGGCACGCTGGCAACGCAGGGGATTCGGCGGGATCAGCTGGCCCCGCTGGCGGAAAAGGCGATGCAGGACGCCTGCATGGTTACCAATCCGCGCCGCCCGACCTGCCGGGAGATCGAAGCTATCTATGCGTCGGCGCTCTGAAGACGATACCCGCGACTGGGACCAGCTGCGCAACCAGATCATCGGCCTGGGTGAGCAGTCATCCCGTAAAAACTACTACTCGGAACTCAAGGTGCGCCTGCGTGAGCTTGAGGAATCGAGACGCGCCCTGACAAGCGCCAATGCCTCGCTCCAGGCCGTCATGGACGCAGCCACCGAGGTTGCCATCATTGCCACCACGCCGGACGGCACCATCACCCTGTTCAACCGCGGCGCGGAAAACCTGCTGGGCTACCAGAGCGATGAACTGCTGGGCGGCACCAACATCATGCAGTTTCACCTGCCCGAGGAGGTTGAGGAACGCGGCTACATGCTCAGCGACCAGTACGGCCACGAGGTCAGCGGGTTTCAGACCTTTATCGAGAGCGCGCTGCACGGCAATACCGAAAAGCGGGAGTGGACCTATATCCGCAAGGATGGCAGCGCCGTCACGGTTGAACTGGTGGTAACCGTGATCCGGGGGGAACGGAACGAGATCACCGGGTATCTGGGGGTGGCCCAGGATATTACCGAGCGCAAAGAAGCGGAAAACGAGTTGCGCCGGATCAACCTGGACCTGGATGAGGCCCGCCAGACTGCGGAGGAGCTGAACCGCACCCTGGAACAGCGGATCAAGACGGCCCTGGCCGATATCCGCCAGAAGGACCGCCTCCTGATCCAGCAGGGCAGGCTGGCTGCCATGGGGGAGATGATCAACAACATCGCCCACCAATGGCGCCAGCCGCTCAACAACATCTCGCTTTTGATCCAGAAGCTGCAGCTTTTGTACTGCGCCGGCGAGTTGACGCCGCAGCAGTGCGAGCAGGATGTTGCCAAGGCCATGGAAACCATCCAGTACATGTCCTCCACCATCAACAACTTCCGCAACATCTTCCGCAACGATTACGAACGACAGCATTTCTGCGTCAATACCGCCGTGGCAAAGGTACTCGAATTCCTGGCCGCCGGCATGGCCAGCCAGGGCGTGGCGGTGTCGTGCGATGAGCAGGCGGAGGTGTATGCCGACGGGTATGTCGGCGAATATCACCAAGTCTTGATCAACATCCTCAACAACGCCAGGGAGGCGCTGCTCGGCCACGCCCCCCCGGATCCACGGATCTGTGTCAGGATCTGCGCGCTAAACGGCCATAGCGTGGTAACGATCCGGGACAACGGCGGCGGCATTGCCGCCGATATCCTGCCCCGCATCTTTGATCCCTATTTCACGACCAAGTTCAAAAGTCAGGGCACCGGACTGGGCCTGTTTATGGCCAAAACCCTGATCGAAAACCATATGCAGGGACGTCTGAGTGCCCGAACCATCGACCACGGCGCCGAATTTCGCATTGAGGTCTGAAAGTAGCGCTCTCCCCTTCAGCCGCATGGCACCCGCCAGCCACAGACAGGCCGCCTGAAACCGCGCAACAGGCGGTTTCCCTTGCCATTAAATCACCTGATCGGGTATGCTTACGAGTTCATCATGCACAACCAGTGGGGTGAGGATATGTTGCCTACGTCGATTATTGCAGAGCTCACGGCCATTGTCGGCCCCGATAACATCGCCACGGAAAAGCAGGATCTGATCTGCTACGGCTACGACGCCACCCAGATGGAGTTCCTGCCCGAGGCGGTGGTGCACCCGGCCAATGCCGAGGAGACCGCAGCCATACTGCGGCTGGCCAATGCCCGCCGTTTTCCGGTCTTTCCCCGCGGCGCCGGCAGCGGCTTTACCGGCGGCGCCCTGCCCAAGGCCGGCGGGGTGGTGCTGGTCACCACCCGCATGAACAGGATCCTGCGGATCGACACCGAAAACCTGATCGCCGAGGTGGAGCCGGGACTGGTGACGGAAGAGTTCCAGAAGGCGGTGGAGAAGCTGGGGCTGTTCTACCCGCCCGACCCGGCCTCGCTCAAGTTTTCCACCCTGGGGGGCAACGTGGCCGAGAACGCCGGGGGACCGCGCTGCGTCAAGTACGGCGTCACCAAGGACTTTGTGATGGGGCTGGAGGTGGTCTTGCCCACCGGCGAGATCATCCGCACCGGCACCGAGACCTACAAGGCCGTGGTCGGCTACGACCTGACCCGTCTGTTGTGCGGCAGTGAAGGGACCCTGGGGGTGATCACCAAGATCATCTTCAAGCTCCTGCCGCTGCCCGAGGCCAAGAAGACCATGCTGACCATCTTCGACTCCATCGATGGTGCCGCCAAGGCGGTCTCCACCATCATCGGCAACAAGATCATCCCCACCACCCTTGAGTTCATGGATTACGCCACCCTGCAGTGCGTGGAAAAGCGCTTCAGCCTGGGTATCCCGCCCGAAGGCCGGGCCGTGCTGCTGATCGAGGTGGATGGCGAGCGGGAACTGATCGAAAAGCAGGCGGCCCGCATCCATGAGCTGATCAAACCGCTGGGGCTGGTCCAGTTCCGCGCTGCCAAGGACAACGCCGAGTCCGAGGCGCTCTGGAAGGTCCGGCGGCTGGTCTCGCCGTCACTGCGGGATGTCAACCCGCACAAATTCAACGAGGACATCGTGGTGCCCCGCAGCAAGGTACCGGTGGTGATCCGCGAGATCGAGAAGATCCAGCAGAAGTACGACATCCCGATCGTCAACTTCGGCCATGCCGGTGACGGCAATATCCATGTCAACGTCATGATCAACAAGGAGATCCCGGGCCAGGAGGAAAAGGCGGAAGCGGCGCTCAAGGAGATCTTCCAGGCGGCCCTGGATTTAAACGGCACCATGTCGGGCGAGCACGGCGTGGGGCTGGCCAAGCAACCCTTCATAGAGATGGAGCTGAACCCGGTGCAGATCAGGACCATGCAGGCGATCAAGCTGGCGCTGGACCCGCATAATATTCTCAACCCCGGCAAAATATTCCCCTGGAAGGATACCCCCTATGCATCATGACGATCAAAAGGAACTGCAGGAATCATCGCTGGTGGGCCGTCTCCTGTCCCTTGAGGCCATCCTGCTGGTCATGGGGGTTGCCTCCCTGGCGTACGGCCTGATCAACGGCACGGCCATGAACATCTTCTGGGGTATCGTGATCATCCCCGGCGTTTTCCTGTTGCACAAGGTCAAGAAAAAGGACTGGAAGGCCCACTGGGCCGAGCTGGAAGAGCAGCAACGCCGGACACAACAACGTGAAGAGGAACGCAAACGACATGAGGACTGAAGCGCAGATCGTCCTGGCCTCGGCCTCGCCACGCCGCTCGGAGCTGCTGGAGCTGGCCGGTATCAGCTTTAGGGTCGCCCCGGCGGATATCCCGGAGACACCGCTGCCCGGTGAGGCGGCGATTCCCCATGCGCTGCGCCTGGCGCAGGAAAAGGCCCGCGCCGCAGCGGAACGTGAGCAGACGGGGCGCTGGTTTATCGGCGCCGACACCATCGTGGTGCTGGATGACGCCATCATGGGCAAGCCGGTGGATGAGGCGGATGCCTTGCGGATGCTGTCGGCACTGTCGGGTCGCAGCCACCAGGTGGTGACCGCCTTTGCCGTGCTGGACCGCCAGAGCGGCGTTTGCACGGCAGAGGCGGTCCGTACCGACGTCACCTTTAAGCCGCTACAAACCGAAGAAATTCAATCCTATATCAAAACAGGCTGCCCGCTTGACAAGGCGGGGGCCTATGCTATTCAGGGTGGAGCAGCGCACTTCGTCAAGGAGATCCACGGTTCCTACACCAATGTGGTAGGCCTGCCAACCTGTGAACTGGTTGAGGTGCTGACCACGTTCGGCGCACTACCCAAGGAGGAACGCTGATGAAACGTTACCGCGACTGGTGTATCCAATGTAAGATTATCAGCATTACCGTGCTGACCATGCTGTTGCTGCTGGCCACCGTCTTCGGCTATATCCTGCCGCTGTTCAAACGCCAGCTGATGGACGAGAAGCAGCTGGCCACCCGACATGTGGTCGAGCTGGCCATGGGGGTGCTGGAGCAGCAGGCCGCCGCTGCCGGTTCCGGCAAACTCCCGCTTGAACAGGCCCAACAGGAGGCGGCAGCCCAAATCGCCCGCCTGCGCTACGAGGGCAAGGAGTATCTCTGGATCAACGACCTAGGCAAGCCGGTGCCCAAGATGATCATGCACCCCACGGTGCCGGCCCTGGACGGCAAGCTGCTGGATGCCGACAAATTCAACAAGGCCACCCAGCTGCAGGATGCCGTGGATGGACCCACCAAAAAGCTGAGCAACATGAACTTGTTCAGCGCCATGGTGGAGGTGGCCGACCGGGCCGGACACGGTTTTGTGATGTACCAGTGGCCCAAGCCCAAGCAGGGCGGCGGCACCACCGAGGAGCTGTACCCCAAGCTGTCCTATGTCAAGAAGTTCGAGCCGTGGGGTTGGGTACTGGGTAGCGGTATCTATGTGGATGATGTCGACCGCCAGGTAACCAAGGTCATGTGGACCCTGCTGGGCGGCACCCTGCTGCTGGCAATCTGCGGCCTCGGCATTGCCATCGGGGTGGGGCGTGGCGTGGTGCGTCCATTAAACAGCATGCAGGATGCGCTGGAGCAGATGGCCAGCGGCGAAGGGGACCTGACCCGCCGCCTGCCGATCCAGCGGGAAGACGAAACCGGCGCCCTGGCCCGCACCTTCAACCGCTTTCTGGAAAACCTGCACACCATCATCCGGGACGTCTCCAGCGGCACCCGCGAGCTGCACGCCGCAGCCGACCGCCTGCACGGGGCCGCAGAACATATTGCCGACAGCTCGTCCGAGATGTCCTCGCAATCGGTCTCGGTTGCCACAGCGGTTGAAGAGATGGCCGCCACCTCCCAGACCATTGCCCAGAGCTGCGGCCAGGCCTATGAGAACGCCAACCGCGCCTGCCGGACCGCCCAGGACGGCTCGGCCGTGGTGGGTCAGGCCGTCTCCAGTATCCGGGCCATTGCCGAGCGGGTCCGCGAAAGTTCGCACACCGTGGAATCGCTGGGCGCCCGCTCCGATCAGATCGGCCAGATCATCGGCACCATCGAGGATATTGCCGACCAGACCAACCTGCTGGCCTTGAACGCCGCCATCGAGGCAGCCCGGGCCGGCGAGATGGGACGCGGCTTTGCCGTGGTGGCGGACGAGGTGCGCGCCCTGGCAGAGCGGACCACCAGGGCCACCAAGGAAATCGGTGAGATGATCAAGGTCATCCAGCAGGAGACCGCAACGGCGGTCAACAGCATGGGGGCCGGGGTACAGGCGGTTGAACAGGGTACTGCCGAGGCTGCCAAGTCAGGGCAGGCACTGGAAGAGATCCTGGAGCAGATCTCAGAGGTCACCACCCAGATCAACCAGATCGCCACCGCAGCCGAAGAGCAGACCGCCACTACCAACGACATCAGCACCAACATGCAGCGGATCGTCAGCGCGGTGGAGGCCAGTGCCGCCCAATCCCACACCACCGGCCAGGAGGCCACCGAACTGGCCCGCATGTCGGACAGTCTGACCAACCTGGTCGGCAGGTTCAGGGTCTAGCCATGGCCATTGCCGACAACCTCCATGCCATCCAGGCCCGTATTGCGCGGGCCTGTGCCGCATGCAACAGGGACCCGGCCTCGGTCCGGCTGGTTGCGGTCTCAAAACTGCACCCGGCCGGGATGGTGGCCGAGGCGGCGGCAGCCGGACAGCAGCTTTTCGGCGAAAACTACGTGCAGGAGCTGTGCGAAAAGGCCGCTCAGCTTGCCCAGCCGGTCACTTGGCATATGATCGGCCACCTGCAGAGCAACAAGGTCAAATACCTGCCCGGCATCGTCAGCATGATCCACACCGTTGACCGCCTCTCCCTGGCAGAGGAGATCAACCGCCAGTGGCAACAGAAGCAGGGCAGTCCCTGCGACATCCTGGTACAGGTCAATGTCGCGGGCGAAGCCAGCAAGTCCGGCACTACCAGCGCAGCCGTTCTGGACCTGGTACGCCGGATCGCGGCACTGCCCTTTGTGCGGGTCCAGGGGCTCATGACCATGCCGCCGTTCTTTGACGACCCGCACGCTGCCCGCCCCTATTTCCGCGAGCTGCGCCGGCTGGCGGAACAGATTGCCGCCTGCGATATCAGCGGTGTGACCATGCGGGAACTCTCAATGGGGATGTCGGGCGACTTTGAGGCGGCCATTGCCGAAGGGGCAACCCTGGTGCGGGTGGGCACCGCCATCTTTGGTGAGCGCGGGTAAGCACGACAGGAGAACCACCATGCGATATGCAATTCTACTGGCACTACTGCTGCTTTTGCCGCTACCGGGGCAGGCGGCCACCTATTCCTGGACCGACCATAACGGTACCATGCACTTTACCGATGACATCGGCGCCGTGCCCAGAAAGTACCGCGCCAGGGCCCTGCGCCAGCAGGCGGCCGAAGAGGGCGGCAGCGTGGACAGCAATGCGACCGATGCAACCCCGGAGGCAAAACCGAACCAACCCGCTCCTGTTCCTGTTCCTGTTCCGGCAGCCCCGCAAAACGGAGCGACACCAGTAGCAAAAGGCAGCTATGGCGGCAAGAGCGGGGCTGAGTGGCAGCAGCAGTTCAGGGCGTTGAAGGCAGAGCTTGACAAGGTGGAAAAGGAACGCGAGGAGCAGCGCAGGCAGGTGGACACGGCCGCGAAGACGGCCATCTCCGTCCAGCAGGCTAACGAACTGAACCAGCGCACCAAGCAGGTGAACGACGCCTATGAGGAGATACGGCAACGCTATAACCAGCTGGTGGAACAGGCCAACAAGGCCGGTCTGCCGCCGGAATTCGCCCAGTAAGGCTAGCCTCTGACAAAGCTGTCGAGCACCTTGATCACAAAACGCTGGGCCGCCTCAACCGCCCTGGCAATATCCCAACGAGACATATCGCGGTCCTCCACCAGGTTGCTGATGCCGCGGATCTCCAGACAGGGCGTGCCGTACCGTAGCGCTGCCAAGGCAATGGCGGCCCCTTCCATATTCTCGCAGACCGCCTGGTAGCGGCGGGCCAGCTCCTGGCCACGCTCCTTGGTGCCGCTGCAGCAGGAAACCGTCACAAACTTGCCCCGCACCAGCCGCACCCCGTGGCTCTCGGCCAATTGCATGGTTTTCTGGGCCTCATGGCGGGCCAGCGGGATGCTGTTGTACCAGGAACGTTCCCCCTCGGTCAAAAGCGGCAGGCCGATTGCCCGCATATCCAGCCACCCCTGCGGTGCCAGCACCCCTTCATCGCCAAAGATCTCATCGCTGGCCACAGCCAGATCGCCCACGGACAGGCCGCTGCCGGGATAGGCCCCGCCGCAGCCGGTGATAATGAGCCGTTCCGGCTGGTAGCGCTCCAGCAGCCAGGTTGCCGCGGCAGCGGCATTGGCCTTGCCCACCCCGCCTGCACAACAGACCAACCGGCTGGCGCCGATGAATCCCTCTGCCACGCGAAAAGGAGTGGTCTCTGCTGACGTGGCATCCTCCAGCGTCGCGACCAGCAGCTCCAGCTCCCGCGGTACCGCCGCCATGAGCAGGGTCGGCCTCATGGCTGGCTGGTGTCCCGCCGGTCCAGTTCCACCGCCGCATAGGCGGAATGGTTGTGGATCGACTCGAAGTTCTCGGCCTCAACCGAAAACCAGGTGATCGTATCCAGCGCTGCCAGCCGCAGGTAGGCCTCCCGCACCATGTCCTCCACAAAGCGGGGGTTCTCATAGGCCTGCTCGGTGACATGCTTCTCATCGGCCCGTTTCAACAGGGCATAGAGCGGGCTGCTGCCGCACTGCTCGATCAGCTCCACCAGATCCTCAATCCAGAGAAACTCCGTGTAGCGCACCTTGACGGTCATGATGCTGCGCTGGTTGTGGGCGCCAAAACGCGAAAGTTCCTTGCTGCAGGGGCAGAGCGAGGTGACCGGCACCTTGACCTCCAGCACGAAATCAAGCGCATCGCCGGCCAGGCAGGCATCAAAGGCGCAGGTGTACTCCATCAGGGAGCGGGCTCTGGAGACCGGGGCGGCCTTGTCGATGAAATAGGGGAACTCCACCCGCAGGTGGGCCGTCTCCGAGCCCAGTTTGCGGCGCATCTCCCACAGGATATCCTCCAGCCGCTCCAGCGCGATCTGCTCGCGGTAGCGGTTGAGAATCTCCACGAAGCGGCTCATGTGAGTGCCCTTGAACTGGTGCGGCAGGTCCACGTACATGTCGATCGTGGCCACGGTATGCTGCACCGAGGCATGCTTGTCCTGCACCACGATCGGGTAGGAGATGTTCTTGACCCCCACCTTGCGAATCGGGATCTTACGATGGTCACGGCTCTGCTGCAGATCGGGCATGCTTGCCGTCTTTGTGCTGGTCATGCGGTTTCCTCCCCCAGAGCAGCCAGGATGGCCTGCCAGACCCCGTCCTTCCCTTCCCTGGAGAGGGCCGAAAAGTGCAAGAGCAGTGAGCGGTCCATCTGCAGCCTGGCGGCAATGGCGGCGGTCTGCTTGGCCCGCTCGTTTTTGCCGACCTTGTCGCACTTGGTCAGCACGATGATTGGACGGCGCTGGTAGGCCTGCAACCAGGCCAGCATCTGCAGGTCTTCGTCGGAAGGGATACGGCGGATGTCCAAGATCAGCACCACCCCTTTCAGCGACTCACGGCTGGCCAGATAGCGCTCCATCATCGGGCCCCACTGGCGCTTGACCTCCAGCGGCACCTTGGCATAGCCGTAGCCCGGCAGGTCGACCAGGGTCAAGGAACAGGGGCTGGCCGTCACCTGAAAGAAGTTGATCAGTTGGGTCCGTCCCGGTGTGGAGCTGGTGCGCACCAAGCCCTTGCGCTCCACCAGGGTGTTGATGAGCGAAGACTTGCCCACGTTGGAACGGCCGGCAAAGGCGATCTCCGGCAGTTCTAGCGGTGGATAATCGGCCGGTTTGACGGCGCTTTTGATGAAGGTGGTCTGATGAATATGCATGCTGGTCAGTATAGGGTCAGTCTCGCTGACGGGCAAGCGCCAAATCAGGCGCAGGAACGGAAGCGGCGAATCGCCTCGGGGATGGCCTTCTCCTTGATGTTACCGAAGGCCAGCCGCAGGTAGTCCTCCAGGCCGGGACCGAACACCTCCCCCGGCAGGGTCAAGATACCGGCCTCAATGGCCAGGCGCTTGGCCACCTCCCGCCCGTTCTTGCCGCTGAAGGGGTGCTTGACCCAGGCAAAGAAGCTGCCGCTGGCAGCCAGTCTGAAGCGGTTGCCCGGCAGATTGAACTCTTCAACAAACAGGTTGTGCCGCAGGGTCATCATGCGGCGGTTGGCCTCCACCCAGTGGTCCAGGTTTTCCAGGCCGTATTTAAGGGCCAGCTGCGTCAGGTGGGGCTGGCAGACCGTCATGGTGTCCTGCAGCTTGAGGGCCTGGCGGATCAGCTCCGGCGCCGCGGCCAGCATGCCGCAGCGGTAGCCGGTCAGGGCATAGCTCTTGCCGAAGGACATCACCTGCACCAGGGTGCTGCCCCACTCCTCCATGGTGAACAGGTCGTGGGGCATGGCGCTGATGAAGTCACTGTAGGTCTCATCGAGGATCAGGGCAATACGGTGGTGCTGAGCCAGAAAATACAGCTCCCGCAGCAGGTGCGGCGGGATCACGCTGCCGGTGGGATTGCTGGGCGAGACCAGCAGGATCGCCCGGGTACGGGGGGTGATCAGATGGGCGATGGTGGCCGGGTTGGGCAGCCCCAGCTCCTTCTCCCTGTAGGGTGCGTAGACCGGCCTGATCCCCAGGGCCTGCAGGGCCATGGGATGATCAAAGTAGCAGGGCAGTTGCACGATCACCTCGTCGCCGGCATGGCAGAGGGTCAGCATGGCCAGCCAGAAGGCGGCGCTGGCCCCCACGGTCAGGCAGACCTGCTCGGGCTGTATCTTGGCGTTGTAGCGCCGCCGGTAGCGCCGGCAGACCGCCTCACGCACCTCGGCCAAACCCTCGTCAGGGGTATAGCGGGAGCTCTGCGGCTCCAGGACCGCCTGCTGGAGATGCTGCAGCATCTCCGGTGGCGGGGCATAGTCCGGCACCGCCTGACAGAGGTCGATCAGGGGAGCGGCACCAACAGGACGCTGCGCAGCCCAGGCCTTGACCTCGCCGATCGGCGGCGGATGAACCGCGCGAACATGTTCATTGATTGAAAAACGCATGGCAGCCACCCGGTAGAGTTTACATTTTATGCGGCAATGGTATAACGATGCAGCATCTCTATACCACAGCTTGACAAGGACGCCAACTGACCATGGATCGTGCCACCACCCTGTTTTGGTCATTGATTGTGTTGCTGGTAGGGGCCTCGCTCTTCTTCGGCATCCATGCCGAGCAGCAGCGACGCAGCGTCCAGCGAGGCGGCGGCAGCATCGACAACGGCGACTTGGTCAGACTGGTCCGGGTGATCGACGGTGACAGCCTGCAGGCAGCCCGCAACGGCCAGGAACCGGTCATCATCCGGCTGGTCGGTATCCGCGCCTTTGATGCCAAGGTGGAGAAGGATGTGGTTTCCCCCTTTGCCCGGGCAGCGGTGGAGACCCTGCAACGCAATCTGCAGGACCGACCGGCCAGGGTCCTGCTGAATGCCACCCCCAAGGACCGTCGCGGACGCTACCTTGCCACCCTCTACGCCGATGACCAGGACGTTGCCCTGCGCCTGGTCAGTCAGGGGCTGGTGCTGGTCTATACGGTCTACCCCTTCCCCAACATGCAGCTGTACCTGCAGGCCCAGGAGCTGGCCCGGGCAGGACGGCGGGGACTCTGGTCCAATGCCGAGGCCACCGAGCGGGCCCTGGCGCTGATGCGGGAATGGCGCAGTAAAACCGAATAGGAGCGGAGTATGCCGACCATCCTGTATCAGCTGATGAAAACCGTAATGCGTAACCCGCCGGTGCCGCTGCGTCTGGTGGCCCTGATGCTGGCGGTGCTGCTCTACGGAACCACCGGCTTTCTGTACTTCGAACTGCCCGGCAACCCTGACCTGACCTGGCTGGACGGGCTCTGGTACACCGTGGTCACCATCACCACGGTCGGCTACGGCGACTTCTTTCCTAAAAGCATGGGAGGGCGTTTTCTGGTGGGCTGGCCGGTGATGCTGATCGGCATCGGCCTGCTGGGATACGCCCTGTCGGTGGTGGCGGCGGCCCTGGTAACATCAAAGACAAAGGAGATCAGAGGCATGGCGACCTTCAGCCTGAAGAACCACCTGGTGCTCTTTAATTTCCCCGGTCTGGCCAAGATCGAGCGGGTACTGGATGAACTGGCCCTTGATCCTGCCATCGGCAGCAGCATGCCGGTGGTGCTGGTGGATGAAGCCCTGGAGGAACTGCCGATTGCGCTGCAGAAACGGGGGGTTCATTTTGTGCGGGGCATCCCCACCAGGGATGAAACCCTGCAGCGGGCCGGCATTGATCAGGCCCGCCATGCCGTGGTTATGATCCGCAACCCGAACGACAGTGACTCGGACCACCTGAATGTGGCCATTGCCCTGGCCATTGAAGGTCGCTGCAGGCAGGTCAACACTGTGGTTGAATGTATTGATCCCGCCTCGGAGGAACTGCTGCGCAAGGCCGGCTGCGACCGGGTGGTCTGTTCAAGTCGCTTTGACGCACAATTTCTGAGTCAGGAACTGCTCAACCCCGGTATCCAGGAGGTGTTGGGGGACCTGCTGACCCTGAGCCAGGGTCAGCAGGTTTACCTGGTCCCGCTTACCACGGGCGGACGTTTCGACGCACTGCGGGAACGCTGCAGCCAGCTGGGCCATATCGCCCTGGGGATCAGTTGCCCGGATGGGGCCGTGCGGCTCAATCCGCCGCCCGATGAGCCTGCCACACCAGGCTGTCGGCTGGTCACCATCGGACCGGCACGCATTGCCGCGCTTTGACATGCGAAGCAGGCCGCTCGACATTATCTCATACGCGATCCGCCAGGAGCACCAACCATGAAAGCAGTTGTCCGGACCATCCTGCTGTGCAGCCTCCTGCTGTGCAACGTCTTCTCCGCGCATGCAGGAGACAGCACCTACCTGCTGGAGCTGTCCTCCACCGGCAAGGCCTCGGTTGACCGCGAGCTGACCCGGCGTTCCGTGACCGTACTGCAGCACCGCCTGCAATCCCTGGGCGAGGACGAGGCCGTGGTCGAGCAACACGGTAACACCCGCATCTCGCTCTCCCTTGGCCGCTCAGGCGACGAGGCCACCGGGATCGTTACCCAGGTCATCCGTCCCTCCCGCCTGGAACTACGGCTGGTGCTGGAGAATGCCCCTGTCAAACAGACTGCCAAGGATACCGAGACCCTGCAGGAGTTCAGCCTGAATACAGCGACCGGCCAGCTTGAAAGCCATGCCTACCTGGTCAGGAAAAAACCGCTCCTGGCCGGCGACCTGCTGAACGAGGCCCGCGCAGCAGTGGATGAGGTGACCGGCAGCCCGGCGATACACCTGAGCTTCAACGACACAGGGAAGACGCTGCTGGCGCAGGCCACCGCAGCCCATATCGGCCAACAGCTCGCCGTGGTGGTTGACGGCAAGATCATCAGCGTGGCCCGCATCCAGACCGCCATCAGCTGGGGCCAGCTCCAGATTACCGGCCGCTTCGACCAGACCGCTGCCCGGGATATCGTCCTGGCCCTTGAAAGCAACAGCCTGCCCGCCACCCTGCGGATCGCCTCGTACCGTGAAACCGCCGGCACGCCGCAGACAACGGCCCGCCAGAACCGTCCGCCTGCCACGCGTTCAGATGTGGATCAGCAGATCCCCAGAGGCCACGCTGCCGGCAGCGACGATATCGCCGTGGTGATCGGCAATGCCCATTACCGCACCAACAACACACCGCCGGTTGATTTTGCCCTGCAGGATGCGCAGACCATGCGCCAGTACCTGATCAGCGCCTTCGGCTATGACGCGGCCAACATCATCTATCTTGAAGACGCCTCATTGGCTGCCATGAACGAGGTCTTCGGCACCAGCGACGACTACCGCGGCAAGCTGTTCAAGTGGGTTAAGCCAGGCAAGAGCAGGATCTTCATTTACTATGTCGGCCATGGCGCCCCTGATCAGGAGAGCGGTGAAGGCTATTTTGTGCCTGTCGACGCCAACCCGCAGTATATCCGCACCAGCGGCTACAAGCTCTCGACCTTTTACGACAACCTTACCCGCATTCCCGCGCTTAAAAAGACCGTGCTGATCGACGCCTGCTTCTCGGGCAGCTCAGCCAACGGACAGTTACTGCAAGGGGTAAGCGGCCTGACCGCCCGCCTGAAGGCTGAACCGAAGGCCAGCCGTGCCAGCGATATCCTGTTCACCAGTGCCGGCATGAACCAGGTGGCCAGCTGGTACCCCCAAAAGGGGCACTCGCTCTTCAGCTATTTCTTTTTCAAGGGTATTCAGGGGGCTGCTGACCGCAACAAGGACGGCAGCATCACGGTGGGGGAGATGAAGGCGTACCTGAACGAACAGGTGCCCTATATGGCCCGCCGCCTGAACGGCAATGAGCAGCAGCCGCTTCTGCAGGGCAACGATACCGAGCTGCTGGTACGGCTATCTCATCCTGCCAAGCCGTAATCTCTTCACAGGCGGCCGCAAAGGTTACCGTCTGCGGCGTAAGCTCCAGCCCTGCCAAAGCAGCCAGCTGCCCCACAGCATCGCCAGCAGCATCAGCGCACTGCCGGCGGCAAAGGCGAGCCGGGCCAACAGTTGATCGTGCTCCAACAGCCCCAATTGGGTCAGCAGCACCTCCCAGTCGTGGTAATCCGCCACCTCGCTGCCGGTCACACCTCCCAACAGCGGCAACTGGCCTGCCCGGGCATCATTGATGTACGGGGCCAGGTCAAGCAGGCTCTCCCCCAGCCACCATAGCCCGACCGCAGCACCAAAGCGGTCACGCTGCCACACAAAGGCGATCATCACCACCGCCGGGACCAGCAGCTGTCCCAGGCTCCCCCCCAGCACCTGCAGGAAGCGGCCCAAGGGGCTGAACAGGATATGGCCGGCCTCGTGAAAGACCAGGTTGATACTGTGCAGCAGCCAGGCTGCGGCAGGTAAGGCCGCAAGCGGCGTCATAATCAGCCTGAGGCCGTACAGGATCAGAAGCACCAGCAAGACGGTCCTGGCAGCAACGGCCATACCGGATTCGCCTGCCTTGGCTTGCAGGAACAGCCGCCGGAAAGCCCCCGTTTCAGGCGGCTGGGCTGTTTTCTGCTTGCGTTGTTCCAAGGCAGCAACCTTGGCAAAGATCACCCCGCAGTGGGGACACTGGGACGCCGGTTCAGACAGGATATGGGCACATTTGGGACAGATCTCCAGATACATGGCGCACCTCAGGGATAGACCCGCACCACCTGTTCAGCCACACAGGCCGGTTTGTCGCCCTGCTCGATCTCAATGGTCAGCAGGTAGATGATCTCCACGCCGCTACCGGCCGGCTGGGCCTCCAACACGGTGGTACGCGCCCTGAGCCGGTCCCCCGGCTTGACCGGCGCCGGGAAGCGAACCTTGTTCAGGCCGTAATTGACCCGCAGCCGCATGCCGGGATAGTTCCGTTCAAACTGCCCCGGCGCATTGGCCTGGGTCAAGAGCGGCAACAACGACAGGGTCAGGAAGCCATGGGCAATGGTACTCTTGTAGGGCGACTCCAGCGCAGCCCGCTGCGGATCGATATGGATCCACTGCAGGTCGCCGGTGGCCTGGGCAAAGGCGTCGATCCTGGCCTGATCGATCAGCAGCCACTCCCCCACGGCGACCTCCTCGCCCCGGCAGTGGCAATAACGCGCCAGCAGCTCCTCGGCAGCAGACATGGCTTCTCCTTTCATATTGCGCAAAAGCGTTGTATAGGTATGATTGTACGTGCTGCGTATGACTTTGCAAGTAACGAGGTGTGGTATGAAGCTGCATGAAGGATTGCAATCGCTGGGTGAGGGCAAGGCCACCACCTATCGCTACGATGCGCCGGACGCGGGTCTGCTGGAATGGTTTCCCTCCCCCTATGCCAAGCCGGAGCTGAACCCCTGCGGCTGCACCGGCACCCTGCATATCACCTGCCCGGAGTTCACCTGCCTCTGCCCCATGACCGGCCAGCCCGATTTCGGTACCATCATCATCGATTATCAGCCGGACCAGCGCTGTGTGGAGAGCAAGAGCCTCAAGCTCTACCTGGGCTCGTTCCGGATGCACGGTGAGTTTCATGAGGCAGGCGTGAACCGGATCTGCAATGACCTGGTCAAGCTGCTGGATCCGGTCTGGCTGCGGGTC
The DNA here is from genome assembly GCA_964622705.1 of uncultured Geobacter sp. Lineage (GTDB taxonomy): Bacteria > Desulfobacterota > Desulfuromonadia > Geobacterales > Pseudopelobacteraceae > Trichlorobacter. The sequence continues at coordinate 59,565 of CAZUSH010000012.1, forward strand.
AAGGGGGAGTTCACCCCGCGGGGCGGGATCCCGTTCTGGCCCACGGCCGAGTATCGCAAGCCTTAGCACCGTTTCACGCGGGGCGCACCTCCGCGTGAAACCCGTTTTCAGTAGAACAGCAACCAGCCATCCAGGAAGAAGAAGATCCAGCCCAGGTTGGCCAGCAGCGCGATGTACCAGAGGTATTTCTTCTTGGTCAGACTGGCAAGCGACGAGAGCATGATCGCAATCTGCAGGAAGATCAGGGCATAACCGAAGTTCCCCCCCATGTCCTGCGCCTTCAGCTTGGTCTTGGCAATGGCCTCGGCCTTGGCCTTGATCTCCTTTTTCTCCGCCTCATAGCGTTTGGCTTCATCCGCATACCGTTGCAAAACCTTCTGATAGTCGGCTGCCACGGCAGGCGTCAGCCCCTTTTGGGAGTGGTACTGCAGTTCCAGGGCCTGACGGCTGATCTCAAAGGTGTGGCCCTTGATGCTCTTGGCCTGATAATGGGCCCACTGGTCGCTTTCCACCCCCTGCGACATAATGGCACGGGAGGAGAACTTGCCCATATAGAGGGTGGTCAGGGCTGCCAGCACCGCCATGATGGCGGTGGACAGGGCCAACCAATTTTGCCAGCGTTCCTTTTCTTCCTTGGTCTCCTTGTGCGACATAACAGTGCTTTCTCCAATCAATCGAGTTCGTCTATGTCTCCCACCAGCTGCTGCCGCAGCTTGACCGGCTTCTCTGCATTCCTGCGTACCTTGATGTTGATCATCTCCACAAAGACCGAGAAGGCCATGGCAAAATAGATGTAGCCCTTGGGGATATGGAAGGACAGGCCGTCGGCCACCAGCGCGATACCGATCATCAGCAGAAAGGAAAGCGCCAGCACCTTGATGGTGGGATGGCGATCCACAAAACGCCCCACCACACCGGCAAAAAACATCATGATCCCCACCGAGACAACCACCGCCGCCACCATTACCCCCAGTTGGCGCGCCATTCCTACCGCCGTAATGACCGAATCCAGGGAGAAGATGATATCCAGAAACATGATCTGGACCAGCACGCCGTTAAAGGAAGCCGCCCCCTTGCTGCTGTCGGCCTGATGCTCCTCCCCCTCCAGCTTGTCGTGGATCTCCATGGTGCTCTTGGCCAGCAGGAACAGACCGCCCACGATCAGGATCAGGTCACGGCCGGAGATATCCCGCCCCAGCAGCGAGAAGAACGGGGTGGTCAGCCGCATGATCCAGCTTAACGAAAGCAGCAGCAGCAGGCGGGTCAGCATGGCCAGCGACAAGCCCAGCTTTTGGGCCTTGGGACGCTGCTGCTCCGGTAATTTGCCGGTTAAGATACTGATAAAGATGATGTTGTCGATGCCCAGCACGATCTCAAGGGCGGTCAGGGTCAAGAGTGCCAGCCAGGCCTGGGGATCGCTCAGCCAATCCAGCATGAGGTTATCCTTTCAAAAAGGGTCGGTACAGGTAAAGCGCCGGCAGATCATCGGACGATGTTGATGGATGCCGCAGCGGCTCTCCTCCAGGAATTCACACCCGTATTCTATCATCAGATAATAGTGGCCATTCAGGGTCCGTTCCAACCGCTTTGCCCCGAGTTGCTCCAGTGTTTTGTACTCATCGGCGGTCAGTTCAACGCTGGGGAAGCCGCGGCAACAGGCCGCATCACAGCCGGCGCAGCGTTCGTTGCCGTCTTGCGGATGATCGAGCAGGATCCCGTGCCGTTTTTTGCGATTACGCTGAAAAAGTGCCACCTGTCACTCCTTTGAGCGCTTCGTCTGTAAACCGCTGTACTCAGGCCATGCGTTTCGGGTGCAGGAGAAGCGCTTAACAGGTTGTTGAAAACGTAGCGAGGAAGCATAGCTACAAGGCGCACGGAGCGCAGCGACTGAGACATAACAAATAGTTAGCCGAAGAAGCAAGCACCGCGCAACGCCGTAGATAGGCTCCGCAGTAGTTTTTCAACAACCAGCTAGATAAAAAGCGGCTCCTGTGATGCCGGAACAATACCAAGCGCCTCGGCCCGGCGCAGCAGTTCCTGGATGGCCTGCTCCCCCTCCTCACCCAGGCTCTGGGAAAAATCATTCACGTACAGGCCGATATGGGCAGAGCAGACCTCGGCGCTCATCTCCTGGGCATGTTCGCAGATATAGGCAGCCGCCACCTCCGGGTTGGCGCGGGCATAGGTAACCCCCTCGGCCAGCGCCCGTTCAATCGCCATGATCACCTCTGCCCCCAGCTCACGCTTGGCCACAATCCCTCCCAGCGGGATCGGCAGGCCGGTTTCGGCCTCCCACCACGCCCCCAGGTCAACCAGTTGGGTCAGGCCAAAGCCGCGGTAGGTAAAGCGGGATTCATGGATGATCACCCCGGCATCCACGCGGCCGGTCATGACCGCATCCATGATCTCATGGAACGGCATCTCCAGGAAGGTAGTCAGCTCGGGGTTGTAGAGCCGGATCAGCAGGTGGGCCGTGGTATAGCGGCCCGGAATGGCAATGGTCTTACCCACAAGCGAGGCCGGGTCGCACGCCTGCTTGGCAATCAGCAGCGGCCCGCAGCCCCGTCCCAAGGCGCTGCCTGCCCGCAGCAGGGCGTACTGCTCGCGGATATGCCCCAAGGCGGCGTAGGAAACCTTGGTCACATCCAGCACCCCTTTGACGGCCAAACGGTTCAGGGTCTCCACATCCTCCAGCCGCTCGTTGAAGCTGTGGCCGCCGGTATCTACCAGACCGTGCACCAGCGGGTAGAACATGAAGGTATCATTGGGACAGGGAGAAAAGCCAAGGGTTAAGGGGTTTTTCATGGGTGCTCCGGGCGTTGCGTATTTTGTACTTGTGATGCGTTCTTTGCGGGTTATGTTATTCAGCGAGGACGATCTTGTCAGGCGGGAACAGCCGTCCGCGTCGTAGGTTGTGGAAGTTTTTTTGGCCTCACAACCTTTATTTTCTTCGTGCTCTCCTCAGGAGGGAGTGACTTGTGACACTCGATTACTTATGTACCCTGCGCGTCACATAAACTATGTAGTTTCGCTTCTAGCTCCATGATAATTTGGCGAGGATCGCCGCCACATTCAATCATCAACTTGATTTGTGCATCAACGCCTTCAAACTTCGCTCGGAACGCCCTCGCCATTGCAGCAGTATGCACAGCATCGTCGATGCCCTCTCCTAG